>JABLTJ010000024.1 GCA_013166775.1 Promethearchaeati archaeon | reverse complement strand
AGATGTGAATATAACAGATTATGCAGGAGTGGATCAAGTATACTATAAATGGGATACTATAGATAATTTATCTTGGACCCCCTTTATAGGAAGTATTTATCGTACCTACCTACCTGAATCAGCTGGAGAGCACTGGCTATACGTATCTGCTAACGATACAATCGGTAACTCAATAAGTTCAAAATTTAACTTTACTACGGATATAAGTTCTCATTTCGTTGAGCTAAGAAACGTGAATAATGATTCCTTTTACCAAGGTAATAATCCAGTTGAAATAACTATTTTCGGTATTAATGGTATAATAAAATTCTATTGGAATACTGAACCTGAAAAAGATGGTATAATTGATGCTTATTACTTTAATTCAATACTCACACTTAATGAAAGTAATGTTCTACCTAATTCACCTTTAGGAGTTCATACTCTAACAATAATAACTTTTGACACTTTTGATGAAGAACACATTTATACGTTTGTTTTTACATTAGATCAAGAATCACCGACAATTCTCACAAGTAAAGACAGTTACGATAATAAACGGTTTCTAGATACTGAAATATTTGATTTCGCTTTCGATGATAATTTTACATTATCTGAGGATTTATATGTATTATTTTCTCTTGATGGAGATACAAATCAAACTTTGTATAATCCATATGAATTTGCTCTTTTAGGACTTATTGATGGAACTTATACTTTGACGTTGTATGTTTTTGATATTGCTGGGAACTTCGCATTTGAATCTTACATTTTTCATATTGATACTACATTTCCGTCAATAGAAATTACTGATGTTGAAGGTTTAGTTCAAAAGACAGGTGTTTTATATGTCCCAGGTAGTTCAAACGTTTCTGTTGCTATTTTGGATAATGATCCATTAATCAATAGTACATTCTCATGGGGAGGATCACTCTATACAAGTTTCAGTAATAGTTTCATTCTCAATTTCGCAGATGGATCTTCAACTTTGTATATAAATTCTACAGATTCTTTGGGAAACACGAATTTGATCACAATCATACTAACCATTGATAGTTTAGAACCTTCAACTACACTGAATTTTCCATTTGTTAATTCTAAAATAAATAATGATACAGTACTAGAATTCCAAGCACAGGACTTATCAATCAATACTTTAAAGAAAGTAGAATACTCCTGGGATGTGTTTCCTGGATATGCTCCTATTACTTACGATAGCAATGGAGAATTTGATATTAGTTTTTATGGAACGATTATCAATCTTTATCCAAATGGAAGTGTTGCACAACTATCTATATTTGCAGAAGATATTGTTGGAAACAACCATACCTATACATTTGATTTTATTGTTGACAAAAATCCTCCTGTTTTTGATGTTTTGCTATACAATGAAGATAATGAAGAATGGAACTATATTAACACCATTGAAGAGTATACTGTTAAAGGAGATACACAAATATGGTGTACAAATATAAGTAGCGATTGGAGTTCTGTAATCTATATTTGGTCTGAAGAAGGAGATAGACCAATTAATGAAACAACATGGATAATTCAAGCACCCACAGATGATGGACAACATAACCTAACAATTATTGCATATGATGATACAGGAGAATTTATTTCACCAAATCAAATTGTTCTTCAATTTACATTTATCATTGATGATCTTGAGATAGATGTAGTGGACCCTACTAATCTATTGGATCAAACCCACCAGCTAATATATAAGGATGAATTTATTTTCAAATTAAAGATTTATGATAAAGTGGATGACAAATCATTTTCTGATATAATCTGGCACAATGATAGTTTGAATAATAATCTAGGATTATTAATAATTAATAACACAATAGACAATCAAACTTATGAGTTTATTATATGTGCAACAAATATAGGATCAACCTCTCTTAACTTTGAATTTTCAAGAAATGGTTTCAATATTCATTCAATAGTCGTTAATCTATTAATAGATCGAAAAGAAGGAAGTTTGGACATAGTTGATAGTGATAAAGATGTTTATTATGGGGAAAATTTAACTGTTGAAGTAAATCTCATAGATGAATTAGAAAATGATTTAAAAATTACTGATATTTATCTAAATAACATATCGGTTGAATTTCAAGATTTAGGGAGTTTTATTTATGCTTTCGGATGTACTCCAGATTTTTATTCTGGAAAAGGTAACTACATACTTCAGATAAGAGTTGAATCCACATATTATTTTGGAGAAACTAATGATACAGTAATTTTCGAGTTCGAGATAAAACCACTCCCACTAATTTTAACTTTAGAACCTTCTAGTTATGAAATTATTGAAGGTTCAGCAGTCGAAATAATTGGAACCTTAACCTATCAAAATGGTACTCCTGTAGATAATGTTCAAATTACTTTCTTCATTTATATTTACTACATTGATGTTCCCTTGAATGTATATGCTGCGTTTAGTGAATATGATACTGTAGAATTATTAAACGATACAACTGATTCCAATGGAATAGCGTCTGTCACTTTCACAATGACTGGAGATATAGAGCAAATTGTATTAAAAGCTACTTTCGAAGGAAATCAGAAACTAGATGTTACTTCTTTTGAACTAGGAGATGTTGTTATCTCAATTCCACCTCCTGGAATCGAAAGCTGGTTATTGTATACTATCATCGGATCGGTTGTTCTTCTAGCTGTAATATCTTCTATTGTAGTTTATAGATTAACAAGGAAAAAGCCATTTGAAGTTTATTTAGACAAAATTCCTGAACAAGACATAACAATGAGACTAACAGAACTCTGTCAAGGGGTAGTATTAAGTATATTCGACCAGAAAAGAGGAGCTATCCCTCTAGTAGTAGAACATTCATTACAATATGATTATAGTAATCGATTAGCTCTCGAGGTTGAGAATTTTGTGCTACAAGTAGGAGATCATGCATTTTCCTCATTAGGTTTTGAGAAAACAATAAAAGGAAGAAGAATAGGATCTATAACCCTACCAAATGAATCGATGTTAGGATTTATCCATGGGATTCAGCTAGAAAATAAAATGGCTAGAGGTGGGTATGAGAATCTAGTTTTAACTGTTCTAACTGATCTAGAATTTGGTACCCTTCTACTTGCTTATCAAGAATTCTTGTATAATGAAATAGATGAATTAATTTCCAAACTTGAGAAAAAGAAACCTCTGCATGAAGTAAGAGAACAATTAGAAACAATTAGAAAACAGACCACAAAAATTATTTTAGCAACAATGTTATCTGGAGGATCGTAGAAAAAAGAGGGAGATTAACTTTCTTAACTTAGCAAATCCCTCATTTCCTTTAGTTTTGGATCATCACCTATCATTCTTAGAACATTTCTTTGATTCATAGTTTCGATTTCTTCAGAAGTTGTTTTTTTTGCTTCCGCTAACACTTCAAGAATCTTTGGAATTACAGCAGAAGGAGGTTTATAATCTTCTTCTCGATGAAGCACATCAATCTCTATTATCAAGAAATCATCATTAACTTTGGGAACTCTTTTTGCTAGATATCCCTTCAATGCTTTTGAGATATTAACATATTTTGAGGAACCATAGGAGATATAATGTCCATTATCGTTTATCTTCTCAATCATTTTCGGTGGACCTGAATAATGATGAAATATACCTTTCTTTATCTCATAACTATTCAAGAGTTCCAAACCTCTCTCCTCTAATCCTCCCCGAAAGTGACAATTCATTATCATGTTGTTTTTCTCGGCTACTTCAAGAAATACTTCAAATAACGCTTCCTGTTCTTTTTTACTTGCTGTATTTCTGCTACTTCCTTCATCTAATCCTATTTCTCCAAACATTATAGCATCTTCACAATATCGAGCTACTTCGTCCAATTTATCCATCCATTCATTAGCATACCAAGGTAAAATTCCAAAAGAAGGAAAAATGTATTCTGACATTTTTGACCATTCAATTATTTTCTGATATCCAGATAGATCGCAAGCTTGAGCCCATGTGACAATTTTATTTTCTGTAATATCCTGAATCGTTTTCTGACGTAGTTTTTCATCTGTCAACCAAGGTTCATCTAAATGTAAATGCGTATCAATATACATATCTTTTCAACCTTTTTCTTTAGAAGTTTAAACACTTATGAACACTTCTGTTTAAATATTATTATTTAGAAAATAATATAAAAGAAAAAGAAAAAAAAGGGAATTTTTATCCTGGTTGAAGAGCTCCTGCAAATACTAACCATGCAAGTAGAGTTTTAGCAACTAGACTTAGAATCTGATATACTCTTTCACCATAAAGATAATCTTTCCATTTTCCTACTTGTTTGTATTGTAACAGCATATTGAATGCAAAGGACATGAACAGCAAGAACTGAATTACGTAAATAACTGGTACAAACCAAGGCATTCCTTCTGCATCAGAAGCAGCTCTACCAAAGTAGAATGATATTACTAACCAAGGTAGCATACCTGCAATCCAACCATAGATGTATGCTAACCAGTTCGTCTTTTCTGTTGTCTGATTATGAACTTCCATTACGTGTCCAAATAGATTCATTAGAGCATTTGCCCCGAAGATGAGTACTAATACCCATACTTCTCTTACTCCAAAAAGTAAAGCAATAAAAGAAACCATAATTGAACTAGATAATGCATATTCGAACCAACGAATTGGATTCATCTTCTTTTTCAAATTCTTGACATAGTATCCAAATAAAGGTCCTGCAATTAAAGCGTGTGCAATTGCAGATAATAGTAAGAATGATCCTACTGTTGGACCAACATATTTGAAAATTCCCAATTGCTCAGAAACTGTTTGTGGAATTACTGTACCTGGAGCAACTTCTACAAAATCATTGTACATTGTCCATACAGGTATCTCAAATGCTTTGAGTGTTGGTTGCACAAAACCTAGTATTATCATAGCAATACCTTGCACAAAATGCAAAATTGCCATAGTTAGATTGAATTTTCTTAAATATCTAAAGCTAATTGGTGATGTTGAACCATCATCTAAAACCGAAATTTCTTCATTTGATGTCATAAAGTACGATTATTAAATGAATATATTTAAGTTATTTGCTTAAACAAAAAATTGAGTGTGTGCTAGAATAACAGAAATTCAATTATTTTCACTCTATCTAAAGAATTTCTCTTCTTTAATAAATTCGAGTTTCTTTTTAAACCAACTCTTAAATGGCTCATGAAATGGGATTTGTTTAAATCCTTCTTGTTTCAATAATTTTTCTAAATAGTATCTTGCTGTAATCAACTCATTTGTATTTTGTGGTCTGAATTCTGGTAAACTTTCCTCATATAGATTGATAGGATAGCAATAATTAAAAGGTAAAATTTCAAGTTCTTCCTTTTTGAAATTGGAGAGAATTTCTGCTGATAAAACAGCTTGGTGTATAAATGTTACATATAAACTATTTCTATCATAAAACTTTTTGAAATCAGGATCTTTGTATATTTCCTTATATCTTTTCCACCAAGTATCTAAAAATTTTCTTTCTGGTCTTACGATTAAGAATCCCGAGTTAAAATATGGTCGCAGAACATTTCCGTCTACATGAGTTTGCATGGGGAAAATCCTTTCTTCAGGAACTTCACATTTACTGTATATTAATTCCCAAAACTCATCAATTGGTTGGTAATATAACGAACCGATAAGTGTGTGGTGAACAGGTCTACAACCTAGATTCTTCTCCGTTTTTAAAAGAAATTCTCGTGGTTCATTAATTATTAATGAATTAGTTCCTAACCAAACTAAGAATTTTGTTTTTCCTATCGCAAATGATTCTGCGGTAGACGCGGCAAAAGTACTCTCTGTAAAAGGGAACTGTAAGATTTCAGAATCTAGCTCAAAATGAATGATTTTCACATCATACATTTTCAATTGGGCTCTACACCTTATTGGGATTTCTTCCTCTGCTTTTGTTGTTATTAACCAAATTGGTGATTCAGAAAATATTCCTGCAAATTTGCGAATACTTTCAACTAGAATGAAAGTTTCTGGGTTTGTACCATTTGAAGCGAAAGCGAAGGTTATATGATTCATAATCTACGTACTTGACGGAATTTAGAATACTTATAAGAATTTTTGATGAAAAAAGGTGAAAAAAGGAAAGGAAGAAGAAGTTAGATTCTTTTCCTAAATCTATAATAGATAATTACTAGCGAAAGAATACTGATAATAGAGGAAAGTAACGCGAAATATGATTCATCCGTGGTACCATTATCTCCTTCCTCTCCATCTTCTCCATCATCATCTTTGAATACTCTTTCTAGAAGAGGGTAAAGATCATAAACATCACTACCATCTATCCTGTAAGTTCCTTCTCCGTCATAGTTACTCCAATAATTTCCTTTTTGCAATCCTTCATCATACCAAAGATTGTTTCCATTTAGATCATATCCTTGTGAATCTTCCCCAAGATGATTGTCTATAAAGTCGTTATGATGAACTTTGTTTTCAGAAGAACTAGGATTGAATTCCACTGCATTATACCAAGCACCTTCGACTATATTTCTGTGAATTGTAGCATCAGTAACATTCTGGAATGTAATTCCATTCATCAAACATGAGCTGATATTGTTTTCAGTAATATCAAGATTTATTGAATCAAAAGCCAAAATCCCTGTTCCATATGGGCTGTCACAAAGTGTTCCATTAATGACTAGATTTGTGCAATCTCTTATCCGAATACCTGTATTCCCATTATTATTTGTTGTTGAACCTTCTATAGTAACGTCTGAAACGTTAACTAAAGATATACCATACAGGGCATTTTTAGAGCAATTGTTGTTTATAATCTTTGCAGTTCCAGATTCTATATCTTCCAAAGCAATACCAATTTGACCACCGGATATCACACAATTCTGAATAGTAAAATATTTTGTAGTGTTCTTAATTAGAATAGCATCAACAATTCCAGAAACTTTAATCTCAAGATTTTCTATAAGATATGGATTCAATTCAGTACCATCACCAGAAAAACCCAAATCAATAAAATCTTGGTCAGATTCTATAGATATCTCTTCATGTGTTGTTAGTTGAAGATTTGGAGTCTTAATGTCAATGTTTTCTGCTTGAACATTTGTTAATAAGTATCCCATACATATTGAAACTAAAAGAAACAATATCCAAAGCCAGTTATATCTGTTCTTTTTTTTATTTATCATTATATCACCTACCTTTTTTATATTACTGCTAATTGCAACAATATATATAATTTAATAATGAGGAAATTATTACCTCATTTTGCAGTAATATGGTCTCTGTTCTTATTGTAGGTTTGTTAATATCTGCCTTTTTTCTCGAATTGAAGTAAATTAGCTGTGAAAATTGAAATAAAAAGCAAGATAGTATGACTGCAAAAAGAAGCAATTCTGAGTTAGGAACAAAACTTTATATAATCTCATTTAGTTGGAATATTGCACATAATAAGCTAGTAAAAGAGAGTTGAATTCTATTGCCAGATGTGAAAGATTCTGAAAAGAAGCAAATACGCTATAGAGCTAAAAGATTAGCAATCGATCTTCTAGAATCCTCAATCAGCACAGGATTCATCCTCTATAGTCAGACAGTGGATAAACTCTATGATAGATCTGCAAGACGGAAGATTTGTTTGTTATGTGGAGAGATTGATAAGAAGGAAAATCTAGCAGATGATGAACATGACTGTGCTACTGGTATAGATAGATTACCTGTGATTGTAACTACTAATTGGGCAATTTTAAAGAAGTTCTTCTTATCTGATGAGTATACTAAGACTCTTCAGAAACTTGGAATAAAAGAAAAACAAATTGAAAAAATTGTTTTGACTACTCCAAAAGAAATTAAGATTCCAGAAAAGGAGGTTTTAAAGGAATCTGATACTCAAGAAACAGCAACTTAGCTTTTTTTCTCTTCTAAATGTAAATGAACAAAAAGTGTATAAACTAGAAAAGTATTAAAAATAAATTGATCATATTTTCTTGTTTCAGGAGAATTTATGAATGAAAAATTCCAAAACTGAATCTCCTTATGAACTAGAAGAACTTCTGAACAAAGGAGAAAGTCTCTTAGTTTTAGAAAGAATCAAAAATGTATTAACTTCCACCAATCTCTCAAAACAGTTAGGTTTCACTTACCAAATTCTAAAGTGTAGGGCCCTTACTTATCTCAGTCAACACCATCATGCAATCGGCATTCTGGAAGAAATTTGGGAAGATGTTTTTGAATTTGGAACTGAAATCCATAAACTTGATCTTCTCTATCTTAAAACAAGCAACATCCGATTTTTAGGTAAACATAAAGAAGCATTTAAACTAAATGAAGATGCAAATGAAATTATAGACAAAATAAAAACTGATTTGTACTCTGATATAGCTCAAAGAGAAGTATTGATATTGCTACAAAAAGCTCTTATAATAAGGAATCTCCATGGAGATTCAGAGGGAGAATATACACTCACAAAACATGTTCTTAGCTTATGTGATGATTATAACTATGAGTATGGAAAAGCACTAGCTTTACGTCAAATGGCTAAATTCTTAGTAAATACGGGCAATACAGTAGAATCATTGAAACAAATAGAAAAAGCAATAGAAATATCTGAAAGAAATCAGTTCAAAGAAGTGTTAGCAGATTCCATTGGTTTTTTAGGAGAATTTTATGCGTTTACCAATCCTGATCTTGGTATACAATATCTTGATAAAGCAAAGCAAATTGGAAAAGAAATTGGCTACAAAAGCATTACAGAAGGGATTCATCACAGTTATGGAATTGCATTGAGTATGAAGAATGAACCTGAGATTGCAACCAAGCATTTCGAAATCAGCTTGAATTTTTACAAAGAATCTGGAAACAAAGCTATGCAAGTAATTACGCTTCATAATATAGCACAAATCTATCAATTAGAGTTAGATTATGATAAAGCGTTATCTATTCTGTATGAAGCCCTTGCAATTGCAAAGGAAATAGAAACTGAACGAAGATATCGTGGGATATTAAACGCACTTGTTAATCTATTTATCTTAAAAGGAGAACTTAATAGAGCACATAAGTTCCTGGAAGAAAATATTAATTTCTTCAGAAATAGAAGCGATAGTAAAGTAATTTTAACTTGGGCTAGAAATCATTTAGGGAGAATTTTACTTAACAAAGGTGATTTAGAAGGTGCGTTAGATCAATTTTTAATAAGCTTGAACACTTGTGAAAAAGAATATCCTGAAGATACTGTAGGGCTACGAACGAACCTATGTAACGTAGCTGAAGTTTTTCAAATGAAGGGTGACAATCGTATCTCGTTAAACCATTTTCTAAGATCATTACAAATTGGATTTGAAAAAGGACCAGATGTGGGATTGGATATAGAGTATTTTGGCATTATATCAAATTATATAGAAATGAAAGAATTGAAAGAAGCGAAAAATTACTTAGAAAAATTCCAAAACTATTCAGAAAGAGTTTCTTTTGAAAAAGTACAAATAGTATTTCAGCTTTCTCATGCACTTTATCTAAAAGCAAATAAGGAAATTTCCAAAATTAGAGATGCAACAACAATACTCCAAAATATTCTCTCAAAAGAAAGTTTGGATTTCAATTATCGAATAGTAACTATTTTGAATTTATGTGAGTGTTATATAGCTGAATTAAAAATATCAAATAATGATTCTCTCCTTAATGAACTAAATCTACTCATTGAAAAACTACAAGAAATCAGTGTTTCTGAGCTAACTTATCCTCTTCTCATTCAATCTTATAGATTCCAAGCCCAAATTGCATTGCTTGAATTAGATGTTTCTAAAGCAAGGGCTTTGTTTGATGATGCTCAATCTCTTGCTGAAGAAAAAGGAATTGAACTCTTAGCTTTGAAGATTTCAAATGAGCATGATTTATTATTGGAGAAACTCGAAGATTGGGAAAATTTCACTCAACGGTTGCCTGCAATTGCTGAGATTATGGGTCTGACTCATATTGAATCTGCTTTAGAGGAAATGATAAAACGAAAAGGGATTTTAGTAGGAGATTCAATAGTAGAAGAAGAAGATCCATGCTTTTTTGTTATTTCAAATCAAGCAGGTTCTATACTTTTTGTGGAGCAATTCAAAACTGAAATTAACAAAGATATAATAAATCAATTTTCCAAGAAGATTGCTTCAAGAGAGGTTGAGGAAACATCAGAAAGTAAAATAGAAAGATTGGTTCATCAAGATTTTACATATCTTCTAAAACAGCTAGATACAATCGTTATCTGCTATGCATTTATTGGTAAATCATATAATGGTATCAAAAAACTAAAAGAATTTTCATCTCTTGTTCAACAAACATCTCAAGTGTGGGACATCCTAAAATCCGTGGAGTTGGAAAATCAATCCTTAGATACATCATCTAGAATTACATTGAGTCAGTTTGTAGATAAAATCTTTATTTATGACTAAAGAAAAGCTGAGAAAGAAAGGATTTGAATATTTCTATTAATCTTATAAGTGTGCAAGCATTTTATTCACTTATGTGGACGAAATTACGAAAAAAACCTCTTTCTCTAATTATTATATTATTACTTACTATCATTGGATGTACGACTTTTAACACATCCATACTAGAAGAGAACAACATTGAAACATCAAATTTGATGACTTTCTCTTTTCCTATAGCTATAACACAAGATGAAGATTTCATTACTTATGGTTTCCAAGGTCTTGGAATGGATTCGAATCCATATATTATTGAAAACTTAGAAATAGAAAATGAAGTAGATCTTCCTGGAATTTTCATAGAAAATACTACAAAGTATTTTGTAATTCGTAATTGTTTCATTAATAATCTTAAAACGGGCATTCAAATTTCGAAAATAGGTGAGGAAACAGGTTTTATCCACAATAATACAATCTACAATTGTAACAATGCTATGGTGATTAACAGAACTAACAGCATTACAATTCAAAATAATCACTGTAACACTTCAATATATTATGGGATAAAATTAGTTGAATCTGATAACTGTATAATCAGTTACAATATGATTTATTGGAGTAGATTACATGGAATCTTTCTGAATAATAACTCAAATAATAATAATATTCATCATAACTTCTTTGTAATAAATAATTGTAAAATATATCATGCTGCTCCCTATTATGCATGGCCACAATCCTCTGATAACGGCTATAATAACAGCTGGTTTGATATAATCAAATTAGAAGGAAATTATTGGGAAGATTGGAGTGGAAGAGGAGGTTATTTTCTTGATGGCCAATCATATTCCCAGGATCCATTTCCTTATAGAGATCTTGATGGTGATATGTTAGATGATTATAAAGAAATCACTTTCTACGGAACAAGTCATCAAACTAGTGATACGGATCATGATGATTTAACTGACAGAGAAGAGATAAATAATTATTATACGAATCCTTTGAAAAACGACACAGATGAAGATGGGTATTTTGATGGAGAAGAAGTTTTCTTAGGAACTGATCCTTTAGATGAATATGATCATCCTGGTGTTCAAGAAGCATCTTATCTCTTCACAACAGCTCTTTTAACCTTCTCTATAATCAGTATAACTTTTTACTTTAAAAAAAGGAGGAAGGAAAGATGACAAATGCCTTGTTCTTAAATAGAAAGATCTTTGATTACTTTTTAATCAGCGTTTTAGTGGTATCAACAACAATTGGTCTTATATTTCTGAGTGAAAGCTTAATTAAACCAAAAGCAGAAATCGCTGATATTTTCATAGATTGTGATCAGGATTTTAGAGCTTATGATTTCAAAGGTAAAGGAACAAAAGAATCCCCATATTTAATTGAAAATATTCATTTCAACTCTGAAAAACAGTTCATTATTCATATAAGATTTACAACAAAATTTTTTACCATTAGGAATTGTATTCTTGAGAACAGAGAAAATGTTGGGATTTTTATTTATAAAATAGCTCCTGGAAGCGCTCTTATTGAGAATAATACATTTACATCTGAAATAGGTATTAATTTGATTAAAACAAATGATATTATAATCGAAGAGAATATTTTTACTGATTTTTCTTATGGCATAAAGATCTATTTATCATCTAACAATTCAATCATGAAAAATGATTTTTCTAATAGTCTAGAAGAAGACAGCTATTTTGATATAATAGGATCATGTACAAAGATTGAATCCTCTCAACTATGCAATTTTCAGTATAACTCATGTTTTAATAGCACAATTGGTTTAGAACTTTACAACACTGAAGCACTTGATATAGGAAACAATAATTTTACTTCAAATAAAATAGGTATAACGGCAGAAAGTGCATTATCTTCAAATTTCATTGACAATTTATTCAAGATAAATAAGGAAGGATTTCTACTAATTAATTCTCCTTATAGTTCATTAACTAACAATAATTTTATTTCTAATGGTTTGACTATAGATGAACGATATTTTCCACTCTATGATACTTATTCCTTAAAAAACAATTTTGTAAATGATCAGGAAATAGGATTATTTGTTTACGAAGAGAATCTTACTATCAATGAACCAACGTATGGTCAATTAATAATAGTTTTGTGCAAGAACGTGATAATTCAGAATCAAAATTTAGATAACGCATCTAATGGGTTATATATTGTAGAAACCAAAAACATTCAAATTATCAATAATACATGTAATTTCAATTTAAAATGTGGAATCTATTTTGAAAGAAGTCATGATAATATTATTATCAATAATACTATCAGTAATAATCTCCAAGGATTATCTTTCACTAGATCAAACCACATTTCAATAGAAAATAATATGATAAATTCCAATTATCTTGGATTATTCTTTGAATATGCTAACGATTGTAATATAATTGGAAACACTATCAATTATAACATCATAAAAGCTATAACTACTTCAAGAAAATGCGATTCTTTCAAGATAACTTACAATCATTTTGAAGAAAATATAGGTTATGCAATTTTCATAAGTGATCAGCTCTATTATATTATACATCACAATTCATTCATAGATAATGCACTTGATAAAAATGCTCAATGTTTTGATAGCCCTTATCCTGACCTTAGAAACTTCTGGTATGATATTCTTTTGGAAGAAGGTAATTATTGGTCAGATTGGGATGGATTAGATGACTATATTCTTGATGGTGGTGGATTTGTTAGAGATAGGTATCCACTATCTGTTCCACCAGTCTGAATTTGGTTTCGAACCAATCCACATAAAGATTGAATACTGATTTTATGCTGTACAAAAATGTGTGGGAGAGTTTTCAACTTTACAAAAAACAGAAAAGTCTCAATTAAATTTTACTGATTCTCTTTTATGTCTAGTATTCCTTCTAAACATTCCTGGAAAAGAAGCGATATCAATTATTAGGGCTTAAACCTACCAAAAAGGAGAGAAATTATGTAATGAAAGATTACAAATCTCTTTTTCTTTACGAAGTAAAAAAGAATTGTTATTTAATTCCACCGATTAAATAACAAATACCTCCAACAAGAACAAATATTCCACCTACTCCTCCTGAGACAATTCCTAAGATGATCAGAAGTATTCCAAGAATAATCCAATTATCTAAAGAGCCTGTTTTTAATCTTTGTTGAAGCCATTCCCACACAAGGATTAATACCAAAAAACCAATAAGAATCATCACTAGACCACTTATCCACGCTTCGATATAAGTTAAGAATGACAAACTACCAAAATAAATTTCTAGATTATTGCTTCCTTGTCCTACGATAGTTAGAATTCCCTGTACAAGAAGAACAAATCCTCCAATGAGAGAATCAATATATCCTACACTTGTCCAACATGCTTGAAGTTTGGTTGACATGAAATAGGATTGTTTTCATACTTAATAAATTTTTTTTTTAACTGTGTTTAAGTAGTGATAAAGATTTATGAAACAATAAAAATTTAAGAAAAAAAAGGAAAGGTTGTGTTATAATTCTATTTTGACAGACTCAAAAGATAGAAAATCCCACCAATAAATACAAGGACTCCTCCAGTACCTCCAGTTATTAGACCAATAATTAGAAGAATAATTCCTAACCACATAGTGTCTTTAATTAAAGGTTTCATTCCTATTTTATCTAATAGCCATTTCCATATTAAGAAAAGAACTAAAATACCAAGTAGTAAAGAAAGGAGAGCACTGAGCCACCAGACTTCAGTTAATGCGAAAAATGACATTCCTCCAAAGACTCCAAGTCCTCCAGATAATTGAGAAAAGAATGCCAAGAATCCTTGTATTATTAGTATGAATCCACCTATGAGTGCGTCCCAGTATCCAGTGAATATCCACTTAGATTCTGTTGGTTTTGGTGTTGCTGTAATCGTTGTTGACATGACTTAGAATGTGTTTAAGTAGAATATAAGTTTTTACTTTTGCCAAAAATTTATTAAAATAGACTTTCTTTTATTTCATAAAAAATATGTATTAATCAGCTAAAATGAGATGTAAGATGTGGATAATTACAATACTGGAAAACATGATAACACTTTGATGGATTTTATTCAAGATTTTCATTGCTTTTTTAAAATTCCAAAAGGGTTTGATTTTCAACCAAATTATAAGACCAGAGATTACATAAAATGTATAGGCAGCAGCTGTTACCCATCCTATAGCAACCAAAGTCTCATCTTTGGTAGAAAGGTATATCCCATGAATAAAAAGAACCGTCAGTGCTCCAAAACCTACTAAATAATGGATATAATTCAGCGGTTTTCGAATTTTAATATAGTTTTTACTTATCCAATTTCTAGCCTCTTGATTTCCATCTCCCTTGAGTAATCTTCTAGAATATTTGTTTGTAAAATATATTACAATCGTCAACCCACTTGCAGCAAACAAACCTATTGAAACATAAGCTAGGTCCTTGGCAAAATCTTCACCATCATCATCACCTTCGTCTTCTGGATCTTCTGGATCTTCTGGATCTTCTGGATCTTCTGCATACGTAGTTAAACCAAGAGAAAATGATATGATGATACTTAAGATGAGTATAGATGTGAGTAATGCTTTTCTCTCCTTTAAAATCCGACCCATTGAAGAGAAGAAAGAAATTATTCCTTAATATACTTTGCTTTAAAATTCGTAAGTTAGTTTCGAGAACAAGATGTACTGTTTAAATCCCGAATCTATTTTATGATTCTGAGATGAATACAAAAAGAGCCATAATTTCGCTTTCTACACAAATTAGCGTCACATTTAAATGCAAGTAAACAATCTTCTTCATGGATGATTCAAGCTGTCTATATCATGTCTAGAAATGGATTACCGATAATTGCAGTTGGAAAAAAAGCTAAAGATGAAGAATTTGGTGAGGTAGCTCTTTTTAGTGGAATATTATCAGCAATTCAGACAGCGATGCAAGAAATAGATGTTGGTGTTCCGAAATTAATAGATACAAAGAAGTTCGAAATTTTCATAGAATTAGAAGATGAATTCGCAGTAGCTCTAGTTAGAGAATCTACAGAAACTGAAGAAAGAGATTTAATGCATGAAATTACAGCAGGAATACTAGAAGAATTAGATGAAAAGTACGATGATTTATCTGATTATAATCTGCTAACCGATGCACAATTAAAAGACATAAGAAAACTCATTACTTCTATGATATTAAAAGGAGAAAAAGAATTATCCAAAAGAAAAGCAACAAAAATAGCTTCTGATTCTTTGTGGTGATAAATATGGCTATGTTATGGAGAAATAAAATTCCAATTTCAGCAGTGATTTATGAATTCCTAGTCGTGGTAGCTTTGGCTTTAATAACTTTCTTTTTATGGAAGAAATACGTGGAAAGAAAAAAGAAACCTGTCATGTATTTAGGATTAACTTTCACGTTCTTCTCTGTTGCACTGATAGTAGATACAATAGGAAGATGGTTAGGATTTTTAATAATAAATATTGATTATTTAGATAAGAGTTTTACAGATGTATGCACATTATTGAGCTATGTCTTTCTAGCTATAGCAAATTGCTTTGTGATAGCATTCATAGACTCTGTTTTCTTTCACAAAGGAACTGAATTCATTCTTCCCTTCAGTTTGTTTAATGGGGTAGTAATAGGTTTGATTATTCCAAAAATTAACGAATGGGTAGCTGATCCAAGTTTTGGTAAATTAAGAGAATCAACATATATTCTCTATTATTATGGAATAGTATCTATACTCAGTTACGGACTATTGGCTTATTTTGGAATAAGAGAAGGTGTTCTAAACACAGATAGACTACCTAAGGTTGGTTTCCATTTAATAGGAACTTTTGGTGTATGTATGATATTAATGTTTGTAACATTAGCTGGGGATACAATCTTAGTAGCAAATGTTACAGCATTTGAACTAGGGTACTCACCATTATACTACATCGGTTTTACTTTAGCAGCAATAGGATTAGGACTTGGGTATCTAGGATATATTATGCCAGATTGGTTCAAAAATATTGTAGCAAAACCAACTACTTAGTACTCATTCTTTTTCTTTCCTCTAACTATATGTTTTAAATTCTAGATTAATATTTTGTAGTGAAAATCCATGAGTTATCTACTAGATGAAATTAAAGAGTTTTACAAGGATAGAATAGATCCTGGAATCAATAAATTTACTGCCATGCGAAAATTTCAAGATAATTTGGATGAGAATGGGTTTAATGCAAAGGAGATTCAATTATTATCAGCAATAATCTCTGATGTTATCACAAAACATGGGGGATCGAGAGAAGAGATATTCAGAGTTTTGTACAAGGGATACAAGCTGTGAATACATTAAGTAAATCTAATTATTTGCTTTATTTATTTTTTCTTAGATTTATCTACTTCTTTATGTATGGTATTGATTTTATAACTAAAAGCAAACCAAAGAAATAAAGCAGAAACAGAACTATTGCAGAAGCTGCTAAACATCCAGGACCGTAATTTAAAATTGTACATGGAGATTCCACCAGTGTTTAATAGCTAGTTTAAACAAATTCTTCCAAACCATAAGCGCTTTCCATTAAATCCACAACTCTTGCAATAAACCTTGTAGAGGGTGCTCCATCTACTAAATTGTGATCTACTAAGAAAGTTACATTAGCAATGTCTCGTTTTTCTATTTTATCATCAACAATAGCTGGTTTTTCTTTAATACCCGCAACAGCTACACTTAATGTTTTAATAGCATAAGGTATAGCCCAACCACCAACTTTCTTAATAAACATTCCAACAGTTGTTAGTCCAACTGTACCAGCAGTCTTTTGAATATAAAATGGATTTCTTAACAATATTTTCATAATCATCCTTCGTATAAATTTAGGAACAAAACTATATATCTTAAGAGCAATGGATGATCTTCCACGTACTTGATCTTTTCCTTCTATTTTTCTATTCTGAACTGAACGAATCTCCTCTGTAATCTCTCTAATATTTTTTGTTTCAATTTTTCTAATTATATGGTTATAAGGAATTTCCTGACCCTTTTCGTTTTTTATCTCAATCATTATGCTAATATCAACATTCTCAAAAATAATTATCTTCGATCTGCCTTTGAGAAAAGAATTGAGTCTCTTATTTTCTTTTACTGCATCTCCTATACATTTAGCTATCCAACCTGTAAAAGAAAGTTTGAGTCCTTCTCGTTCTTGGACTTCCTTGATAATTCTTCGTGCATCTGTTACATCAATCTCAAGCAAACCTAATACATGAGGCATGCTTGCTGCTTCATCGTTGAAATCGGAAAGAATTTGTCTTATTGGCGAAAATTTTTTTATTTCATATTTTACTTGCTTCTTCATTTTAATAACAAATAGAAAATTACCTAGTCATTGATAAAAGTTACTGGAAGTAAATGCCAGTTAAATAGATTATCTTAATTTTTGGTAAATCCAAGTATTTATAACAATCTTTCGTGCTCTCGTTAAAACAGAATATCTTTTGGGAGACTTGTTATGTTCAGTGTTGTAAGCTTTCTAATAACTCTTAGAGAAACAATAGAAGCTGCATTAATTGTAGGCATTTTGCTAGTTTATGTGATTAAGATCGAACAAAGAAAATTAAGGAAAGATATCTGGATAGGTACAGCAATTGGAATAATTGTTTCGATTGGTGCTGCTTTTGCTTTCAATTATCTTTTAGGTGGATTTGAACAATACGAAGAGATAATAGAAGGTTTTTCAATGATTTTCGCTGCAATCCTCCTTTCATGGATGATTGTCTGGATGAGAAGAACAGGAAGAGATATTCAAGAAAAACTAGAATCGAAAATCGAAAAATCAATCAGAAGTCAGCAAAGATTAGGAATAATAAGTTTAGCATTCATCTCTGTTTTTCGTGAAGGCATCGAAACTGTGATTTTTCTAGCAGGAATAGAATCTTCAGGTGAAGCTCCAATAGCGATACTCTGGTCTGGTCTTTTTGGAATAGTTATTGCTGTGATAATCGCTCTATTAATTTTCTTAAGTGGTAAAAGGATCAACTTGAAGATTTTCTTTAATATTACAAGTATTATTCTTCTGATATTCGCAGCAGGAATGCTAGCTCATGGTATTCATGAATTACAAGAATTAGGCTGGTTTGGTTCGGAGAATCATTTCTTTCAACAAGTGGTCTGGGATACTAGTGGAGTGTTAAATGATAAGACAAATGAACTAGGATTATTCTTACGCGCATTATTTGGCTATCAAGACAAACCAACGTGGCTTGAATTGATTACGTATGTGGGGTATTATTTAGTATTGTCAGCAGTTTTAGTGACATTTAGTAGACTAAATAAGAGAAAGAAATCAAAAACAAAAGTGATTGTTGAGGAAACACAGATCCCTTCCTCTTAGTTTGCCTTACATAGAATTAGTAGTTGCGTTTGTAGATACTTACATAACGACTTACATAGACGTTATCTATAGATTCACTGTCCATAGGCCATGTATAAACTTCAACTTGAGTTCCACAGCGACTACAAACAATTGTATTCTGCTCTGGAAGGCCTTTATCATCATAAGTAAACTCAATCTTAATAGAATGGTCACAAATGTAGTCATAGTTGCAATAATTACAGCGATAATAATCGTATTGATTTAGTGTTGTAGGTTTTAAGATACCTACTGGACAAGAATAGGCGTTCACTGCATCTTTACAATCACAGAGCAGATGATAGGCTACTTTTGTCATCAAAAAGGCTAGAAAAAACTACTATATATATTTAACCTAGACGAAAAAAGCTTAAACTAAGCTTTTAAGCATTCTTCAAGTGGTTTTTCAAAAGATTTAGGCTGATTGAGTAATAAAATTGTTCCAAGAACATCAGTAATTCTACTCATCTCATAAGAGTTGCTATCTTTAGTAATTTCAGCTATTTCTTCAAAGTGCTTGCTGTAAAAATCCGATAATTCATTGAATATATAACCATCTACAGAAGTCATCAAGTTCTTCACACATTCTGTGTCTTGTTTAGGCATATCCTCTCTCAGACTCAAAATTTCTGCAACTTTTCCTAAAACTGTATTACAGAATGAACATTCCCAGAGATCATTTGCTGCAAATGAAGAGAAGAACAATTTCGCTGTTCTTGCATAGAGAGCTTCAGTAGCAGTCTTACCAACAGTTACTCTTTGACCTGCTGGAGTGACTAAACCTGCTTTTTCTAAGAATTTCAAATAACGATAAAGGGTTTTATCTGATTTAGGTTCATTGGCAAGTTTCTTATATTCTATCTCTAACTCTCTAACTGTTAAAGGTCCTTTCTTTAATGCAGTCAAAATCGGACTGTAAAGAGGATCGATGAGGAGATTAGATGTAAAAACCGATTTTTTTTCGCCAGTTTTTACATCTTTATATTCAATTGTATCTTCGTTTCCAATTATCAAAACAGGTTGTTGTTCAACGGTAATAATATCTCTAAATTGCATTTATTTCACATTTTAATTAATTTCTTAATTAATAAGTGTTATAAATCATTTAAAAGTCTTTACATTTTGCGAGATAAATATATTCAAAAATAAGATGTATGTCTCATTTGGTGAGAAAATTAACCTTGAAAAAAAGAAAATAAATCTACCCTATACAATCTTTTAGCTCATCAACGTATTTATCTGCATTTTTCAAAAATGCTATAGTCCGTAAAGCTTTAAGTAACATATTATTTTCTTTAAAAGTACCCTCAAGAATGATTTTTGAAACTTCTTCGTAATGTTCATCAAGTAATCTAAAAACATCTCCGGATTCAAGTTTTTCAACTTTATTCATGAGTTTGGATAAGCATTCTACTTCAGGTGGTTTTCCTTTGTTATCTATTCCTATGATTCTTGATACTCTATCTAGAATAACTTCACTCTCTTCACATTCCCACCAACCTACTTTTACATCTTCAAGCAAAAATATTCTTGCTGTTCTACAGAAGAGATTCTCTGTTGCTGTTTTGCCTATAACTACTCTTTGACCTGCTTTAGCTACTAATCCCAAATTTTCAAGATCTTTCAAGTATCTGTAGATAGTTTTTTCAGAACGTTGTGTAGCTACGGTTTTTTCTTTTTTATCCTTTGCAGATAACTCCATTTTTGCCACATTAAGTACAACGTATTGGTTATACTTTTTTAAAATCTCTTTAACAGTTAAAGGTTGATCTCTTAATGCCCAAAGCACAGGAGAATAACCTTCATCATAAAAAACATCTATCAATTTTTTGTCTTTGATTACTTCTACACCTTTTTGTTCAAAAGTCACAATATCTTGAAATTCTTGTTTCCCCATATAAAACACTCTGTACTATAATTTTGACAAAAGTTTATAAAGTTATCTGTCTTTCTAAACTTATATTCTCACTGTGTGAGAAAAATAAACACATTTTCCTGTGCGACTAAAAATGGTATTTTGTCATAAAAGAAGAATGTAGGTTTCAAGTAATTCCTTTCTAAAAATAATAAAAAATGAGTGAGAAAGACACCTCATTTTGGTATCTTTAAACATCCTTCTGCTTTCTTTGCATAATCATCGAAATTCAAAAGCAAACTAATAGTTTTGAGCACAGCTAGAACTTTATCATTTTCATTGAAGGAACCTTCGAGGAAGATTCGTGAAACATCCTCATAGTGTTCATCCATCCATTTCACAATTACAGCATTATTCGCTCTATGAAGTTCATCCATTATCTCAGCAAGACAATCTAAAGAGGGAGGAGGAATGTGTTTCACCAAGCTTAGTATTCTAGATGCACGCTCTAAAACATTTCTACTTTCATCACTCTTCCACCAACCTTCTTTAGTTTCTTCTACCAAGTAGATTCTTGCAGTTCGACTGAAGAGATTTTCAGTTATGGTTTTTCCTAAGATAACTCGTTGACCAGCTTTTGCAACTAGTCCAGCTTCTAGGAGATCTTTGAGATAGCGATAAATAGTCTTCTCAGAACGACAACATTCTTCTATCTTTTTTTCCCGTTTTTCTCCTTCTAAGCCCATCTTTTCTACTTTAAGAATAACAAATTGTTTGTACTTTTTACTGATTTCTTTAACAGTAAGAGGTCCCCCTCTCAGAGCCCAAAGCACAGAATAATAATTATCGTCTTTGACCATTTTTGTAAGTTTGGGATCCTTGATTACCATGACCCCCTCTTCTTGGTAATTAATTACATCCCTAAATTCTAAGTCCGTCATCTGTTTTCAAATATATTAATTCTCACGTATTAATAAAAGTTTCCATGAAAATGACAGTGACATCTCAAAAAAAATTCTATCATTCTTAGGTTATAAGAATATCTTTGTTTTTTTGTGATGAAAATAAAACTAAAATCGAAATTAACGAAATCCAATAGCTGTGATTAAATACAAGAATGGTACAACAGAAACTGTATGGGCAAATGAACATTGGACTTTGCAAGGATATTCTTCAGAATTGGAAGACAAAATGGGGCAAATAACAATAGAAGGATTAAGATGGTTTGTAGGACCACAAGCGGATGCAAGGATGAAAGCGAAAATAGCGGATTGGTTGATTCCAAATGTGTTCAGTATAATTGGAGCATAACTCCAATTTTTCTTTCTTAATGGTGAATACTTTCAGTGGAGTTCTCTATGAAAGTTACTTAAGATTATTGAAAATAAGCAAAAATCTTATTTTCTCTTATGAGAATAAATAATGGAAAAGGTTCAAAAAATGACAGAATTAACTTGTGAAGATTTTGAAGAAATGAGCATTGTAGAACTGGTAGAGTTCATCGAAGAAAAGAAACATGACATTGTCAAATACAAGGAAGAATTAGTCAAATACTTCAAACAGAAAAAAGTTGAAAGCCTTGTACCTTACTATTTCTTCGATTTGTATGCACATGTTAAAGAAGACTATGATATGATTAGGGACTATATGGATAATATAGAAGAAGACTATTATAGGATCCGAAACTATATTGATAATATTAAACCAAAAGCTCTCAGCATGCCTGATGAATTCTATGAACTACATTGGATAGATAAAAAAAGAGTAGAAAGAACAAATAGACTAGAAGAAATAAAGGATGCATTTTATGATATTTTTAGATTTGAAGGAAGCATGCTGTTTCTGGAAGAATTGTTAGAGAAAGGATATTTTGAAAGCGGAAAAGCACAAGTGTTACTTGAGAGATTGATCGATGTTGCTCATAATTATAGATACTCAAAAAATGATGACATTATGTCTGCTCTTGCGGTTTTCATGAAGGATAAAGAAGAGTCTATCCAGATGATGATAACAGAATTGATAGTGGAGTATGTGGAAAAAAGTGAATGTATGACAAGCATTCTTTTCTATATTTACAAAGATGGATTGAATTATACCAAAAGGGGAGTGATGCATGTGTTCGTTACAATTGGGTGGAAAATGATTTCTGGAACAGATGATTTCTATGGTGCGAAAGAAGTTCTTGATGTTGTCGCTGACGATATGGAGGGTGAAGATAGATATCTTAGAAATCAGATAATTGAATTCATTGAGCTCTTCGAATTAGTTCAAGATGAGATTAGTCAATACTTACTTGAGGAGAAAAGTATTATCTACACTGAGGATATGAAGTATGAAGCTTTCTATGACAAAGTAGTTGACATGGCTGAGGTTCTCAAAGAGAAAATAGATGAGGAAAAGGAAAAAGATAAGAAAACCGAACAGTGATTTCAAGCCTTTAAACTTAATAATTTCCCAAATTAGCCTTTATTTTTCCCTTAAACGCTCTGTAGCTTGATAATTCTTTCTCACCCTTGTTCCTTTACGTTCTGAGACCTCGACAGAACCGTTTTATAAATTTTGTTTAAATTCTTACGAATAAAAATATTTATATATGCCTGTGGGAAATAATTCTCGGACGATGAGAAACATCGTTTTACCGAATGAGAATTGGTGTATAAAATTGGCAGCAAGTATAGCAGAAAAGAAAGATATAGTGAAGCAGTTTGATGCTGTGAAGCAGTTGTTTAACTATAAGTTCGTTGAAGAAGAGAACTTATCTCAGTTAGTCACTCAACTCGCCGAGAACATGTATGAACACGTGTCGGTTGAAGAAAATCAGGATTACCTTAACTACAAGTTGTGGAAACAGCTTAAGAAAGAAAGAGATCGAGCAAGAGGTTTAGTCGTCTTGCACCGAGGTTCATTCCTTTAACCTTCATTTTTTTTTATTACGGAGGAACTAAAAATGAAACCCAATTTCGAAAAAAAACTTCAAATCAGAAAAGAGCTTGCAAAGGAAAGAGCTTTAGCAATTAGAAAATTAGTGTTGTATTCAGGTCGATGATTAAGACCACCCCCAATTTTCTTTCTGCTATCCTTCTTCTTTCATTCTTTGGGTCACAATTTGTGACCACTACATGTGAGCAACCTATTATAAAAAGGCCCAAGATAAGAAAAGTAGGTAAGTAAAATGGTTACAAGATTAGAACAGAAAAATATGTTACTTCAATCATATAAGAATCTGAAGAATTTAAAGGAACTTGAGATAGTTGAAGAGCAAGATTTCCTACGAATCCTAAACCAAATGTCTGAATTATTCCAAGAATGTGATTACAATAATAACAAATGTGAAGGACAGCTTAAGTTCAAAGAATACCAACTCAAAAAAATACTCCGCGAAGAGAGAGAACAAGCGATGGGACAATACGTTCTTCATCGCGGTTCTTTCCTTTAATCTATCAAGATAACCTTATTATTTTCTTCTTTTTTTTTTCGAAAAATTTTACTCGTTTATTTACTAGTACCTTCTTTTTTTCGCTTAACCTTATAGACTATTATTAAAGCCAATATAGTTGGTACAAATAGGAAATTTGCACCATTGATTAGTTGTTGAGGATAAACTATTCTTGCTTCATTATTATAATCAAAATAATAAGTTACACTGGTTTCAGTAACATCTATAATTAATTTATCCGTTTTAACTGGTACAGAAACATAACTACAATTCGTATAATCAAGCCATAATTCATAAGTTCCTTGAGGAAGACTCATATTTGTATAACCAAATATTTCAAAGGCAAAAGCTTGACTATCATTTCTTATTCCTGAGGATATGAAACGTTCCCCAGCAATCAACTCAATAATATATAATTGCTCAACTTTAAGGGATTGATTTAGTAGATTTATATTCAATCGAGGAAAGGGAAAAGGTGCACATATGTAAGTGATTTTAATTGATTCTTGAGTAGGATTCTCAATCTGATAATCTAATGTTATACCAAATCGAGTATAATTATCTTCATCATATACTCTCATCTTAGGTGGATAATCTGCATCAATAATTCGAACACTAACATGATCTTCTGCACTTAAGGATTGTTTCGGAAAATTCACAAAAAAATTCACTAATAAAAGACTTATAATTGCTAAACTGATTGAATGCTTTTTTTGCATGATAATAACCTATCTGTACATTGCTTTTATCACTTTGCTTTTTCAGTGAAAATTTCTATCTCTCACTATCATATTATTCTTTTTTCTTTTTTTTGTTCTTCTTCTTCTAAGAATTATACTTATCAGAATAAAGAATGAAAAAACGTTCATAGAGTAATTCACTCTTGTTATTCTTTCAAAATACTCATTCAGTGGATAAGGATCGACAGCTTCACCATCTCCTGCTATTTCATATGGTTTCTTTTTATTGTGATCTGACCAATAGTTCCCTTCTTCCGTACTTTCTTCATACCAAATATTCTTCCCACTATCATCTTCTGCTTGCTGGGTATTATTGATAAAATAATTGTGATGTATAATATTTTCCTTAGTTTCTGTATGTAAGTAAATACCTAGTTCATTTTCTTCTATAATGTTATATTGAATAAGATTGTTGCAACATTCTTCCATGAGGGCAATTCCATATTCATTTCTTAATATTTTATTGTGAATTATAACATTACTATCTGAATCGTGCAAATACATTCCATAAGAATTTTCACTAAACGTGTTATTACTAATTTGTGTGAAATCAGAGCGATCTACATCAATGCTCATCCTGTTTTTCAGAAACTGGTTATCTGTGATATAATTAGTTTCAGAGTGATAAAGATGAACTCCTTTCCCATAATCCTCAACAAAATTATTTCTTAGATGGAAATCATAACACAGGAATAAGCTAACTCCTTTATTTCCTCTTGATAGATTATTATCCTCAACCAAGGTTTTAGTACAGTTAAATAATTCAATTGAACCACCAAACAAAAACCATTCAAAATATAATTTATCATCAATAAAACCTTTTCTTCCATAATTTTCTGAAAAACTGTTGTTTCTTATGTTTAAAGATAATGAATGTCGTGCAAAGATTGCGCAATCTACCTTTTGACATGTATTGCTAGTAATATTCAGCTCTTGACAATTTGAAATAAACAACCAAGTAAATGCTTCATTTTCTTGCGATTCAGAAATATCAGAGTTATTCTGAACTGTAATCCGTGCAGATTTATACAGCTCTGTCCTGAGAATCTTATTAGCTTCAATTATGATATTATAACAATTCTCTATTTTTAGTTTATTAATAGTGTTTGAATTAATTCTGCTTTCAGTAACATTATCCAACTTTATTTTTCCCTTAACTATATTTCCAGTAAAATCTATGTTTTTGCACAGAAAAAACTCTAGTTCAAATAATCCATAACTAGAAAATTCAAAATTTTTGATATATACCTTAGAACAGTTGAACAGGATAATTTGACCATAATCCGATTCTGGAAAAATTTGATTTTCCATATTCTTAATCAAAACAATTTCTTTATTCTTCCAGATCCCATCCTCACTTACTTCTACTGAATTATTATCTAATTCCGTAGTTTCAAATACTTCTTTTGTCGATTTTTCAAAGTTTATTCCACTACTTCTAAATCTATTATCTAATATCGTTGTATTCATTGATTCTTGAATTACTACTCCATGTACTCCATTAAGTAGATAATTTTCCTCAATAGTGGTATTTTCTGAATCAGCTAAATATATACCAGAACCACTCCTGTTACATATATTGTTTCTAATTTTACTAAATCTTGCTTTGCTGAGTCGGATACCAAAATCGTAAGTCTTCATTATAATATTGTTCAGCAATTCACAAAAATCAGAATTACTTATCTGAATTCCATACCCATATTCTGTGCAGGTATTATTGATTATTAAGCAACTAATTGATCTTTCGACTTTGATTCCTTTTCCACTTATTGAGTTTTTTATAATAGAATTGTTAGATTCTTCTAGAAGTATTCCTCCCAGATCGTCGTTATCTGTAAAGCATTCATTTATAGTACTATTTGGGGAAGATAAAACATAGATACCATATCTTGAGTTACTATTACATCTATTTTGTATTAAAGTTGAATTTGGTGAATTATTTACGAATATACCATGATTTTGTGACGTAAGATTATCAATCATGAAAAATCCTTTACAAATATTGTTTATTATAGATGCAGTTCCTGCTTTAACATTATCAATCTTAATACAAGCTTCGAAACATTTTCCAATAAAGCAATTGCGAATTGCAAAGAATTTTGACGTAGATTTTATAATAATTCCATAATCTTTTATTGTTGAATTTATCACGAAATTCTCAATGATATATGGTTCGTCTTCAGAACCATTTCCAGGGAAATTGTAATGTACGAAATCTTCGTCAGAATCAATGAATATTGGATTTTGCGGAATTAAATTTAATAATGGAAGAGAATTCTGAAACTCTATGGATTCTAGGCTTTTTTTGTGATAATTAGATGAACGATCTATATGTTGTTTGCTTTGAAAGGATAGTGTACTTGGAAGTATCAGCAACGAAATCAATACTAATAAAATCGACAATTTTCTCAAAATTCTATACATGTATCTCTCTCCTTCTTTTGTTCTTTTTTACAGATTTTAGTGTGATAACAAAAATTAGAATTATTATTGGTGAGAATATTGTTCTATACATACTAGCTCTTAAGCTATCTTTATGATATCCTGCTGCTTCCATCCACTCCCATGCAGCTGTTAAATTATAATTATAAACCATGTTCTTAGATCTCCATGAACTGTATTTTTGAGAAATTAGACTTTGAGAAATAGAATATGTACTGTTAAAGATTTCTTCATTTATTCTTTCTCTGTTAATTGCATATGCTATTGCTTTCCTCACTGCTAGACCTTTAGTATAATCTTCTTTACCAACTGCTACTAGAAATTCGAAATTTTTATCCCCTCCTATGTATTCGTTGTAAAGATTAAAGACTATCACCTGTTGATATCCTGAAGTTTTGGTATAGCAGTGGAAATCAGAATCTGAGCAATAATTCTTTAGTTTACTCTTAGTATAATCATAGGAAAAAGCAGTGATGATATCTATCTTCCCGTTTTCAAATGCTTCCATTTCTGGTTTGTAAAGGAATCTAACTTTGTTTATTATTATTTCCCGTGTATTACCATCAATTGCACCTATTCCATGCCAACTTGGATTTTTCTCCAAAACAATTCTTTCATAGGGTATACTATGATTAATATTGTATTTTCCACATCCAAAAGGAGAAATTCTGTATGAATCCCATTGTGGTGTACTCCAAATGCCATCATAAAGTCCCCACGTTCTAATACCTCCGGAGCTATGGGTTATTGTTGTATTCGTTGAATTTAGAAAGAATTCCGGTAAACAAAATACTTGTAAATCTTCCCAGAGTAAATTGTAAGGTTTATTTTCTACTGGAATATTGTTGAAATCAGTTTTCATATGAAATGTTAGATTATCTTCTGGATCAACATACAATTCTCTTACATATGGTAGAAATTTATTATATCCCTCTACTTTAGTATTAGAATGTTTGAGTAGTGTGAAAACTGCATCATAAGCTGTTATTTTTTGGTTTGATCCAATGCTAGTCTCATTGTTTTTTAATCCTGCCATAAGAGTGGGACTACCTGATTTTCCATCATAATTTGTAATGTTGTAAGAAGGACTCCAAAAAATACCATCTCGCATATAGAATTTAATATGATTCTCATCCACAAATTCCCAATCTTTTATCAAACCCCTCTTAGTTGGAATCATATCTGGTGTTAATTTCAATAATGGTTCCATAAAGAACGTATTTATCTTATCTTCAAAGAAATACTCCGTTATTGGATTAACTATTCCA
This sequence comes from Promethearchaeati archaeon, assembly GCA_013166775.1. Classification (GTDB taxonomy): domain Archaea; phylum Asgardarchaeota; class Heimdallarchaeia; order Heimdallarchaeales; family Heimdallarchaeaceae; genus UBA460. Next base: position 24,925 of record JABLTJ010000024.1, on the reverse strand, counting down.
GAATGACTAATTTCCTTATATAAATTCAATTCCTCAACTGAATTCTGGTTTTCATGCAAGCCTTCAAAAAACATGTAGGGAAGAGAATCACTAATCCCCCAATTATAATCAAAACCTTTCAAATTGTTCCAAGCGAATGCATATCTATGAAGATCAAAAAGAGGAAGTACCAATAAGATTTTATCTTGAGTAAAGTCCTGCCATTCTTTGTATTTTGAGATTTGAGTATTAATATTAGTTATAGTTTGAAACTCTTCTATCATTTCCATACTTTCATTCATGTATGAGACGTTATAAGGGAAATCATTTTTGTAACAACCATACTGAGACCAGTAACCATCATCATCAAAGTAGTAGTAGGGAGTACGAAATATATTTCCTATTGATATGTCATATAAACAATTTAAATTTCCTGTTGGTATTTTTGGTGGCCCGCAGAAAAACAAGTAATCAAACGATCCAAATGATGCATTTATCCCTATATTTTTTAAATCATCAATAACATAACTAGCTGTTTTTTCAGCATTCTCAAGATAAGAAATTTCAAAAAAAAGATCAAAGAAAAAATCTGGTTTCTTAGCATAAGAATTCTGGGTGAAATGATTCTGAGAACTAATTATAATTACAAATACTAATAGTGTTTTCCACCAGACTTTCCTTATCATTTCCCTCAAATAGAAAAGTATGTTTACACACTTATAAATGTGGTTTAGTTTCAATCTTCTCTGCTGATATCTTCAGCTTCAGAAATTGAGATAATTATCTGTTGCCAGTCGTCAAGCATCAATGTTAGGAGTTCTTCTCCTTCTTTTGTTAGACTGAAGTATCTCCTCATTCTTCCTTCTACAGTTTCGTTTCTTACTGCTACTAATTTTCTCTCTTTCAATCTTGTTAGTATATTATATATTGTTCCGTCTGCTAAAGGTGGTTCAGTCGAAGGTAACATTGATCGAACTAGTTGAAGTATATCCCATCCATACCGTTCTTTTTGTAGAAGAATGAGCACGAAATACTCTAGCAATCCTCTAGAAATTTGTGCTCTCCATTTCTTTAACAGAACTTCTTCATGCTCATCTTCCATTAAATCACTTCGCTTCTTCTTTTGGGTTATTCGTAGGTTTTAATAGTTTTTTCTTTTCCCAAGTCAAGAAGAGGGAGAGAACAGTAATTGTTACAACAATTATTTCTATCCAGGTTGGAAACCATGATACTTTCGAAACAATCAGGATATCCAATACAGGTCGAAGGTAAATTATTGTTCTTACATCGAGTTCATAATGGATCTCTATATATCCTGGATTTTCAGCTTCAATAACAAAATATGCCAGATCTATCTTGTACCTAATACCCGCTCTTGTATTGTTCACCGAAATTAGTTCTGCTGGTTCATCTGTAAAATTTCCTTCATAAGCAATTACTGTCATGTAAAAGGTTCTGAAATCAAGACTAGTCCATGTTATAGTCCAATTCCCTTTCAGATCTATCCCTTGTGCATATCTGTCTAAATCCCAGCTGTTAATGTACGAATAGAATGAGAGATAAATAGTTCCTCTCGTTTTTATACTATAATTTATATCTACAACTAGAATATCACTCATTGGAGCAGGTTCTCTATAACTATCGAATACTGACCTAATTTTAGTATATTGAGGTTGAGAACCTAGTGTAGCAAAGATGATTACTATCAGCAGAATACAGGTTTTTACTAAATTACTTCTTTTGGGGTTTCTAAATCTAGGAAAAATCCTCTCTTTTCTCTTCCTTATCAATATTATGCAAATTATTGTCCATATGACAAACAAACCAATTGCGATACCAGTGCTCCTCCAGAAATCTCCCTCAAAATTAAATCCAAAGATCGTTTTTATTCCAAAAACTATCTGAGGATTATCTCCATGCATATACGTCTCCACATTTTGACCTATAACAAATACTTGTGTTAATAAAGCTAATATTCCCCAAATCCATGTTTCTCCATTTATTTTGGAGAAGAGTAGCATCCCCAATCCTATAATTAGAATTAATATTCCCATACCTGGATTTGGTAGTATGAATCCTGTCAAGATAAAGAAAATAAAGATTACTTTCAAATCATCTATCCAAAAATTCTTTGAATCTTTTAGTTTTTCTTTTGACTTTATCTTGAATATTCTTCTTGTGTAGATTGTTGCTGTTACTATAAGAAAAACACCAGTCAAAAACCATTTAATAGCTCCTTCTATTACTGGATATTTCAAACCTTCAGTCCATATATCTGCAATCAATTCAGGAAATAGTGTATAAGGTAGAAGTGCTTCGATTAGCCAAATACAGACTATGAACCAATATAATCCCAAGATGATGAATTTGATTTTTTCTCTAAAATCATAATGTGAAAATCTATCCTTATAGTATTGGTAGATTAGCCATAAACACATATTCAAACCAAAAAGAGTACCTATGAAACCTGAGCCTAAATTAGCAAATGATACACCATAGAGCTGCTCTCTTGAACCTGTTATAATCCATCGATATGGATAAAGAGCAAAACCTACTAATCCTAAGGCAGGGACTGCTAATAAGCTGAGGATTATAAATATTGAACTAATAACTTGTCCAAGAACTCCTTCATTGGATAGAACTAGCATGTTGTTTTCACAAAACTGTTCAACACTACCAAAACTCTGTTCTAATTCCCCCACATCGTTTGGTTTAGTTTCTAATATGAATTCATCTAAACTTAATGCAACTTCATTTAACGTGGATTTTATTTCTTTGTTTGAAATTCCTCTTTTTATCAGTTCTATTGAAAGTTTTCTCAAAAAGATCCTTTTAATTTTGGGTTGCGATTTCTTTCCCTTTTCTAGTTTTTTTCTGAGCTTCATCAAAATCAACAAGTATATTCTAAATATACTCTTTGGTAAAAGGTATATTTAAGATTTTCGTAAAATAAGTATTCCCCTAGAGAGGAGATAATAAAAAGAAGATAACAGGTGTTCTTTAACTATTTTTGAGTTTTTAATCAACACTTACAACATTCTCTCAGTTCTTTCTCGAATTGTGTTCCTCTCATTATTAAAAGCAAAGTGCTTAAGTTATCTAACATCCAATCCGTTTCCTCAAAAGAGCTGTCCTTGACTAATTCTGCTACTTCTTCACTATATTTTTGAAATATCTCTAATGCTTCTACGTCATAGCATCTGTTAATCTTGTTCATTATCTCTGTTAGACAATCCAGAGAGATATCTGGTATACCCATAGCCAGACTTAGCATTTTTGCAATCTTTGGGAGCATTTTTTTATAGGTTGGATATGTTCCCCAATCCTTTATTTTATCTGCAGTAAAGAAGATTTTAGCTGAACGACAGAATAACGTTTCTGTTGCTGTTTGTCCCATTTTGACTCTTTTTCCTGCTTCTGCTACTACTCCCTTTTCTACTAAAAATTTTACATAACGATAAAGTGTTTTATCTTTCCTCTCTAACCTCTCAATCTCTGCAATTGTTTCTTTAGCTGGTAGATTCTTGTTAGCTACATCTTGAGCAACAATTTGGTTATATCTTGGAACAAGCTCACTTATCGTCATTGGTCCTTCTCTCAATGCTATCAATATTGGAGAATAATTTGGATCTTCAAAAAGTGAAGTTAATTCTTTTTCCTTTAGTACTTCAACAACTTCTTGTGTATATGTTATCACGTCTTGATATTCTTTCGTACTCATCTTTTCCACACATTTTATCCATAAAGATATTTTCTCCGTCCCTTATTAATGTTTCTCTTAGTGGGGGAAAATTGCTGTTATTAGTCCTTTTTTCTCTATTCTACGCATCCTCTAAATCGTGCTCTAATCATGATAATCTTAAATATTATCGATTTTCTCGCAATCAGAGAAATGTTTATATATGACAGAGAGAAATGTGTTGTAACTCAGAGAAAAATGAGAATAGTGGTGAAAAAAATGGTAGCAAGTACAATTCAGAAAATCAAAATCATTCAGGCATTTGATAATGTTTTGGATAATTATGAATGTGAGAGTGTCTTAAAAAAAGATTTGAACAAAATATTTGATCAAGTTGCTGAAATAGTAACTTCCGATGCTACTGAAGGCGGTTTATCACCTGAACACAGAGTATACAATCGATCTACAATCCAAGAACAAGTTAGAGCAAGTAAGAACCAAGCAGTAGCAAAATTCCTAATGTTCAGAGGTTCATTATAAAAGAATAAAGAAAAAAGCGAGGAGAAAAGAATGATGTTTAAAACCAAAAAAATGAATACTAAACTAAGTACTTTCAAACAAATAAGATTGGAAAAAGATAAAGCTATAACCAGGAAGCTTCTTCTTTCTGGTCCATATAATTATTAGCTTTTCTTCTTTTCCTTTCTAATTTTCTTTTTGTAAACTATTTTTGAAATACTAATTAAACAAAAAACAGCTATTATTACTGATGGATAAATATTAGTAAGATCTACTTTGTATCCTGCAGCTTCCATCCACTCCCAAGCTGCATCAAGATCATGATAGTACTTGATAACATCATCATAATAATAGTAAGCTGTGTAGAGATACATTGGGTTGTGGCACAAGGTATATTCCCCATCATGAAACACCTGATTTATTTCTTCACGGTCTATTGCATAACAGATAGCTTTCCTAACAGCACAAGCTTCAGTACTATTCTCTCCATCTGTTCCTATTATTCTCTCATAATTGCTAGAACCACCAATAGATTCACTTTCTAAATTAAATGCTATCAAATTCAAAATGTTCTGAATTTCTGTTTGAAACTCAAATCGATAATCCTGCTGCATAATTCTCCTTTCATGTGGATAACTAGTAACACTAATGAGATCCAATTTTCCAGTTTTGAAAATCTCTATTCTTTCTTCTTCATCTGGATAATCATAAATGTTAACCTTTTCCACAAATGGTGTCATACCCGTTGTTCCATCAATAGCACCTACTCCAAACCAAAATGGGCTCCATGATACAACAGTTTGAGGTATAATACTAAAATAGTCCAGCATAAACTTACCACAACCAAAAGGACTAATTTCATAACTATTCCATTGCATTGTATCCCTTATTGTCTCATTCAATCCAACACATTCTATCCCTCCACTGGTTAATGTAACTGTATCATCAGTAGAATTGAGGAAAAATTCAGGTAAAATTCCTAAATCAAGATATGAAAAGAAATCAACCATAGGTTCAATTAATATAGTTTCCGGATTTTCATCCACAAATACATGGAAAGCAAATGGATCTGAAGGATCAACATAACAATCTTTTAACCATTTATAGTTTTCAGCTTTTTCAGATATTAATGGATGAGCAGTTGCTAAAAGAGTAAAAACTGCATCTTTTGCCGTTACTAACTGATTCATTCCATTGCTTACTTGTCCAGATTTTAGCCCTGAAATTAGGATACCGGGATCGGTGACTTCCCAATCATCAGGTGATGTTTCTATAACTAAGGGTTCAGATGTAGAATCTCTGTCAGAGATATTAAAAGACGGATTCCATACAATATTATCTCGCATATAGAATTTGTGATGAGAATTACCTACCTCTTCCCAATCAAATATTAAACCAGTTTTTAGTGGAGCATTATCGGGAGACCACTGAATTATCGGTTCTGAGATTAATTCCCAAAACAAGAAATTAAATTGGTTATCTATGGAGCTTGGACCATGTTTTTCTATCTCATTGTATGCAACATTAAATTCATTTAGATTCTCTTGCCCTTCATGTAGACCGTTAAAACTCATATAGGGTGAACTATCACTTAATCCCCATCTCATCTCATAGCTTTCGGTGTTTGACCATATAGAAGTATATAATCTAGGTGAAAATAGTGGTAAAACTGGTACTATGTTTGACATTACAAGTTGTTGCCAATCATAATACAATTGCTGTCTCTCATCAAGATCAAAAGTTGATGCTGCTTTATTTTGCATATATTCACTTTCATTCTGATAAGGTATTTTTGAATTCAGATTGAAAATATTTTGAGATCCATTTTCAGTAAATAAATCTCTCATATCAGGAGATTTTCCTCCTCCTTTATAAGAACAAACAGCTAAATCCCAATCCTTATTGATTTTTGGGTAGGAATTAGGAATATTACAATCGTAGTTCCAAACCTTAATTCTTGCATCAATATTTATGTCCTTTAGATACTTGACAATATACACTCCATAATCAAAAGCTTTTCCTGAAGTAACTAGTATAGTGAGAGTGAAGAAAGGACCAGATTGATTTATCGATTGAGCTTGAATTAAACTTGTACTAAATAATGCAACTATTATAATTGCACAGACAATTTTCTTTCTTCTCATAATTAAACCTTAGACCACAGACTCAAGAAATTATATGTAGAAACACCTATAAACTTTCTTTCTGATAAAACTAAACCAAAAACTCTTTTTCCCATATCAGCAATCTTTAAAATATCCCTTCTTTAAGGTATTAATTGTAAATCCATTGGTGATTTTATGGCTAAGAAGAAATCTATCGAAGAACTCGTTCTTGATATAAAGAACATTAACAAGAAGATTCAAACTATTGAGAAATTCATGAATGATGAGAAGAAACATAAAGATACCAAACTTGATAAAATAGATAAAACCTCTGTAGATCTTGATAATGCTATTAAAAGTTTGAAAATTGAAGTTCAGGCTATAGGTCAGAGATTTGAGAATGCTTTTGAAGAACATGGTAAGAAATTACAACAATCAATTGATGATTTCAACACTTTTCAACAAGATCTTTCTGAGGAAATGGAAAAAATAGAAGAGAAAGATAAAGTGATGGAAGATCTTCGCTCTGAAGTTAAGGAGAAGAATATTGTCCTAAAAGAGAAAGAGAAAACAATCACGAATCTGAAAGAGCAATTCTCTGAATCCATATCTAGACTTGCTAAACTTGAATCAGAATTAGAATCTCTCCAGACTAAATATGATCAAGCTAAAACTCTTGAAGATGAACTTAAGAATTCTCTGGAAGCAACAGAAAAAGCTTATGATGAGTTTAAGACTAAAGAAGAACCTGTAATGGCTCAAAATGAGAGTATTCGAAGGCTACTAAATTCAACTGATCAAGGAAAAATCTATTTGGCACTTGTAAATGCTTTTCCAAACAATTTATCTATAGACGATTTATCAGATATCTGTAACACTACTGCTGTTAGTATAAAACCTTCGCTACTTGCTATGGAAGAAATAGAAGTCGTTGAGTTTAATCCCAGCACTAGAGAAGTTAAACTAGTTGCTTACGACTAAACTTCTTTTTTCTTATTTATTCTACTTGTAGGCATCAACCATCGAATCAGGTATTTTCATGAAGATAACTGCTTCTACTTTAGGTCCTACATGAGTAAGAACACCTGGTCCTAACAGAGCTTTGGAATAGATTAAAGGATTTGTCTTTTCTTTCAATTTTAATCCCAATTCCTCAAACACTGGATTATCTTCTCCGTAGGCTATTCCCAATACGAAGTTCTTGTGTTTATGGGCATATTGGATTACTAACTCTGTCATTTCTTCAAAACCTGCTTCGATTCCTCTAACTGATTTAAATGAATCTATTTCTCCTTCTTGGTTTAAAAAGAGTAAAGGTTTAGTATTTAACAAGGTACCAAGTAAATGCTTAGCTTTACCTATTCTTCCACCTTTATGGAGATAATCAAGGGTTCCTACAAGGAAATATAATCCTACGTACTCAATTAATTCCTTGATCTCTTCCACAACCTTTTCAAGTTCCATTCCTTGCTCTCTACGTAAGGCAGCGTGAAGTGCTAAGTTTCCTGCTCCAAGAGTTACAGACAATGTATCTATACACACAATCTTTTCTTTCCCTGCTTGTTTGGCTGCTATTACAGCATTCTGATTAGTAGCAGAGAGTTTATTACTAACACCTAAGAAAAGTATTTTTTCGTACTTCTTTAGAATTTCTTCATAAGCTTTAAGAAAATCTAAAGGTCGTGGTTGTGTTGTGGTTATTTTTTCTTCCGAATGAGTTAATTCATGTAGAAACTCTTCTCTTTTTATGTCTATTCTATCACGTAATTCTTTGTCTCCAATAACAACCCAAGCAGGAACTACAGTAATATTATATTTATTTAATAATTCCTCTGGTAAATCCGAAGTAGAATCAACTACTATTGCAAAATTGCTTGTCACAATCTGACCTAATTTCACTTATTTATAAACCTAATTTCATCTTATTGTGATAGAATATTAGCTAAAGCTTCTAAGAAATTTGTGAAAAAATAAACTCTACACATTTTTGCAAAATTTGTTCGGATAGAAAAAGTATTAAAGAAACTCCCGACAAAAAAGGTAATAGCATAGAACTCATAAGAGTAATACAATTCCTTTTTAAGAGAAAAGGAAATTGTAAAATTGTACCAAACACGGTAAAATTCCACTAAAACTTAACTTAACAAGGTGTTATAATTGAAACTTGAAAACAATAAATTCTATGTTCTTGACGCAGGCCAAGATAAGTGGGTATTCATTAATAGAGCAGAAGCAATTTCTCAGATGAAACAAGTAGTTAAATCTGGAGACGGAGATAGTGCAAAATTGCTCAGCATAAACGCAGATGACGATAAATGGGAAATTGTTCAAGTTGATTGGAAGCAAATTGCTTTTGAATTAATAAAAGAGCAAGGGTGATATAGATGGAGATAGTTCATATTCCAATAAATAAAATTAGTCCAAGTCCTTTCCAACCAAGAGAGACTTTTGATAAGGAAGAGTTAGAAGAGCTTGCTGAATCAATAAAAGAATTTGATCTTCTCAATCCAATTCTAATTCGATCTACAGGGGATGATACATATCAGATTATTGCTGGTGAAAGACGTTGGAGAGCTGCTCAATTTGTTGGAATGAAAAAAATATATGCAATTATAAAAGATATTGATGATAGTAGACAAAGAATCGAATCTCTTATAGAGAATATTCATAGAAAAGATTTATACATGATCGAAAAGGGAAGAGGTGTTCTTGAAATCTTTAGAGCTGAAGGTATCATTCAAAGTCCTAAGAGTTTAGCAAATATTATTAATAGCATTCAACGCAAAAAATCCAGAAATCTGTCTCTAATCCCAACAGAAGAAAAAATTGATGAAATTTGTAGTAAGATACACATTAAACCAAACACTGTTCGACTGTGGTTGGAAGCCGCTTCTGTTGAACCTGAAATAATTCAAAAAGAACTAGGAAAATCTGTTGAAGACCGTATTCCTGAGAGAGTCTTATCCCGACTTTCTACCATAGCAGATCCTAATTTACAAAAGAGTATTTATGCAAAAATCGTAGAATTAGATATGGGTAAGGATCAGGCAAGTAAGTTTGTATCCCAGATTAAGAAAATTCCTGACGTTGAAAGAGATGCTATTCTTACACAAGGAATTCCTGTTGAGGTTCTTGGAGATGCAAAAGATGGCTATAGTATAGAAATCCCCAAAGATGAGATTGATGCAGTAAAGAAAGCTGTTGCTGTGGGTAAGAAGAAATCAGCAGAAATCTTAGCTAAACCCATTATAGAAGAAAGAGGAAGACATAGAAGAAATCTCCAAGCACATTCAAAAATCATAGAAATGCTAGATAATCTCTTTTGTCCTTGGTGTGGTAAACCCGCTTCAACTCATCTTAGATGGACGTGTCATTCTGATGAAACATGGGAAGAAGTAAGAGAACAGGCAAAAGAAAACTATGATGACGCTTCAAAAAGAACAGAAGTAAACGGCAGATTTATGCCTAAAAAGAAATAATCCTTTTTCTACTTTATCAACTAGAAGAGAAAAAAACTTCTTATAGTCTTATTTTCTCCTTTTATTTGTGAATTCCCACATTCCTAAATCTGTTAAGTTTCAAAAAATCTCTATTTCCAAAGTTAAGATAAAAGATAATTTCTGGACTCCGAAATTGGAAACTAATGCATCTACTGCCATATTTCATCAATGGGCTATGCTAGAAGAGACGAAATGTATAGATAATTTTCGCATTCTAACTGAAAAAGAAGATGGATTCAGGGAAGGTTTAGTTTATTGGGATTCAGACGCACATAAATGGTCTGAAGCAGCTGCTAGAATTTTAGTGAACTTCAAAGATAAGAATCTTGAAGATATTTTAAAAGAATATATCTCTTTGATTGAAAAAACTCAAACAAAAGATGGATATTTATTTACTTACAATCAGTTTAATTTTCCTAAGAAAAGATGGAAAAATCTTCTCATAGAACACGAATTGTATTCCTTAGGACATCTTATAGAAGCCGGGATAGCTCACCATGATATTTCTGGTAGAAAGAAATATTTGAATATCGCTATTAAAACTGCTGATCTTCTTGTGAAAGTCTTTAACGAATCAAATTCGAGAAAAATACCAGGTCATCAGGAAATTGAGATTGCCTTGATTAAGTTGTTTCGAAAAACCAAAAATGAAGCTTATCTCATTCTTGCATCAAATTTTATCGAGAAACGAGGGAGAAATCTGTTTCATCCTTTCCAATTACTACGAGAGTATCTATCCTATTCAATCAGAGAAAAGAAGGTAACAAAAAGAAGAAGATTATATTACTCTGATAATAGCTTGGAAGGAGTTCGTTTACTAAATGGTTTGGAATACCATGGAAAATCAAGTTTAAATCTGAAATACATACTTTCAGCTCTATCCGGACAAAATTTACAAAATCAAAAGCCTATAAGAAAAATGAAAAAACCTGTAGGCCATAGTGTTAGGTTTGGATATTATGCAACAGCAGCGGCATTGCTTTATCAAGAAACAGGAGATGCAACTTTACTTGCTACCTTGGAAATGATGTGGGATAATATGGTGCAGAAAAAGATGTATCTAACTGGAGGTATTGGTGCTCGAGCAATATTGGAAGGTTTTGGAAACGATTACGAGCTAGATAACTTACTCAGTTACAATGAAACATGTGCTGCAATAAGTTCAGTTTTTTGGAATTGGGAAATGTTACTCAGTACAGGAGATTCCAAGTATGCTGATTTAATTGAATGGCAGTTATATAACGCAGTTTTACCTGGAATGTCTCTAGATGGAAAATCATATGCTTATTCGAATCCACTGGAATCGAGAGGAGGAGTTAAAAGACAAGAATGGTATAAAACAGCATGCTGTCCATCAAACATTTCAAGAACCTTAGCTCAGCTTGGTAAATTCATCTACACTTCTAAAGTAAATGAAGTATGGATACATCAATACATTGGAAGCGAATTGGAATTAAAAATGGGAAGAAAAGCTAACAAACCAGTTCAGATTACTATGAATTCGGAATTACCTTGGGAAGGTAATATTCGTATAAATATTGTGAACAAAGAAAAATATAGATTTACACTTTATCTTCGAATACCAAGTTGGACAAGAGATTGTGAAATCATCGTTAATGGTGAAAAAATAGAAGTCGAAGAACCTAATAATGAGAAGGTTCGGACAGCTTCAGGTTATTCTCCCTACGATTCCTATTACATTACAATTCAGAAGAGCTGGAAAGTAAATAACAAAATTGAAATTTATTTCCCTGTTAGAGTCAAACAACAAATTTCTCATCCAAAAGTAAAGAACAACAGATCAAAAATCGCGCTGACAAGAGGGCCATTAGTTTATTGTTTTGAAGGTATAGATAACCCAACACATAACATACCTTCAGCTGAAATCAATCTAGATCAACCTTTTAAGATAGAACAAGATGATCTTCTAAATGGCATAATATCAATCAGAGCAAAGGATTTTGGTTTCAATACTTTAACCGCTATACCATATTATAGCTGGGCAAATCGAGGGGATTCACCTATGCAAATATGGATTGATGATTTCAAAAAATAGACTACGTCTTCTATTTCCATTAGTTTTATAAGTTAGTCTCAATTTGAATATCTTCAATCGGTGTTCCTATGAAGAAGGAAAATAAGACAGTTTTAGTGACTGGTGCAGCTTCAGGTATTGGTCAAGCAATAACAGAATATCTAGCTGAGAGGGGAGAAACAGTTATCGCTACAGATTTCATAGCAGAAGGGCTTAAAAAATATAATAAAAGAAAGAACATCCTTCCGGTTCTAATGGATGTAAGAAGTTCAGATAGCATAAATGAAGCTCTAAAGAAAGTTGAATCGTTTTGCGATGGTTTAGATGTATTAGTAAATAATGCAGGAATATTTGTGGGAGGACCTCTAGTTGAAATAGATATCGAAGAAATTGAACGTATTATGGATATCAATGTTTTAGGATATGCTAGAGTTACTCAAGCATTCTATTCCTTATTAAAAAATAAAGGAAGTAAAATAATTAATTTAAGCTCTGAAGTTGCTCGTATATCTTTTCCTTTCAATGGTCCTTATTCTATGAGTAAATATGCAATAGAAGCTTTTTCAGATTCATTGAGAAGAGAACTAGTAAACTTTGGAATAAAAGTAGTAATTATTCAGCCTGGAGCAATGAGTACCGGTTTCATTGAGGTTACTAAAGCAGTCTATCAGAAGTATTCTGAAAGCGCAGATTTTCAAGATATCTTTAGTCGATTGATTCCTGTTCTTGAAAAAGAGAAATATTCTGATCCTATTTTTATTGCTAAGAAAATTTACAAAATAATTCATAAGAGAAAACCAAAGATAAGATACAGAGTAAAGAATAATCAACAAAGAAGAATACTTGAATTTTTACCAGCTTCTTGGGCAGATTTTCTAATTAACAATCTCATGTAAGTACTTCGTTATAAATAAAACTTATAACAAACTGAATTTCATAATTGCTTTAATGGTTCATGATGTTACTCGAATATTTGGTGTAGAATTTATCATTCTTGATCTTATTTTCTGTTTGATTTGGATGATGATTCTTATTAAGAAAAAATATATTCTACAGTGGCTTTTCGGATTCTTTGGAGCAGTAGTAGTTTTCCTTTTTGATTACGTTTTGTGGTATACTGTTCATGATCCACCTACAAGAATAATATATTCTCTTCCAGATGGATTTACGCCTTTAACTTTCCTCATCTATTTTTCATTCACTTATGGAATGATTGAATTTAGCTATGCTGCTGTCATGTTTAGCGCTAAAAGTTGGAGAAAAATGCTTTATTGGACCATTTTACTTTACACAGGTTGGTTTGCAATAGGATTATTACCAAGAGTTTTGCCTATGAGTGATACTACTATCCACATTGTTAGACAAATGACTAGAGGCAGGTGGTTACAAATTGGAATGGCTGTTGGTGGATATCTTCTTTTGATTGTTTTAAAATTCATCTGGGAACCATTCAAAGATCTGACTTGGAAAAAACTGGGTTATTTATTTCTAGTTGGTGTTCTAGTACATTTTGCTATGGAAATAACATTGTTTGCAGCAGGTATAAGACCTGTGGGCAATTTGCTTGATGTTTTACTCTTCAACAGTTTGATTGAGTTTAATTCAGGAATACCATTCATGTATTTTGGTTGGGCTCTTCTAAAGGATAAAGGAATTAGTATAGGTGGAGAAACGGAAGAATTGCCTATCGAAACAGCTGTACTACCGACGGGAGATTTAGATTTTCCTTCTACTTTGAAAAAAAAGTGAGCTTTAAAAAAACTCAGAACAAAACTAGTGATTACAATAATAAAAAAAAAGAAAGTATTCATAAAGACTTTAAGTTATGATAAATAATCTTTATTCACTTACTTAGTTAATTTTAATTGAATCAATCTTCTTGAATGGATCGTCGCCAATTATAGGCACGTTTACAATCAATAATCCTTCTTCATATGATGCGGTTGTTCCTTTAGTGTCTGCGTCCATCAGAAATGGATATTCGTTCACATATTCAACGAAAGCATCTCTAACAGCATTCATACGAACACCGTTCTTAACTACTTTTATTGAAATATTCTCTTTCTTGACACCTGGTAACTCATAGATCAATCTATAAGCATCTTCTTTATCAGCACATCCTTCATCATGGTCTTCTTTAACATCTTTACCACAATCACATCCACAATGAACATGAGGATTAATCCAATATTTTCTTCGTTTTACATCTTTTGACATTTTAACACCTACTTAATAGTAGAAATTTTTAGAAAATAATATTCTATCTAAGACTCTTTGTGATTCATGATTTAAGAGTAAGCATTGAACAAAAATTTACTTGAATTCATCAAAATCAATATTTAAATCTTTTAGAGAATTTCTACATCTCACAGAATAGAAAGCATAAGTATCCTTACTATGAAGGAATCTGTCTAGGGAATCAGCATCTTTGATGAGTTCTATGAATTTGTGATCTGTATAATTCTTCTTATCTGTATGTTGGTGAGTTGCTTCAACAATCAGTTCTATTTCTTCTTCTTTCAATTCACCTTTTTTTGCTCCGTAATTAACATTATAAGCTTCCAATATCTCTCTAACCATCGGGGCACCTGCTGGACCATGATCCTTGAAAATCCCTGTTCTAATGATTGCTATATCATGAATAGCACCTGCAATTCCACTTAATTCCATATCCAATCCTCTCTTATGAGCAAGTAATTTAGCTAATTGTGAGCAAGAAAACATGTGATTTATGCTCCATTCCAAGGTTTGATCTCTCTTATCTACTGTGCTACTCTTTGCTTCATTCAAAAGGAGGGTTAGAATCTGATTTAATCTCTTCATTTCTAAATTTATCTTATTATCTGTGATTGAAGTTTCAGCTGTCACAAATGTAAAGTAAACCCGCAATTTTTATCTCTTGTGCAAAAGAAAAAGAATGAAAAAGAAAAAACAAGAATCTATTCGCTTGTTTTTCCTTGTTTAATTTCAAATAGAATCCTTATTCCACTTCCAAAAGAACCACCTAAAGAACCAAAAATAGCACCTAGAAGGATTAGAACCAGAATGAAAATCCATCCAAATCCTGTTAAGCCTATTATGATTCCACCAACTTGGTCAAAAAGGGTGGATACATTAGTAGACGATATCTCAATTACGATATAAATTGCCCAAGCTAAAGCGACACCTACAGAACCTATAAGTGCTCCTTTGTTCATTTTCTTGTAGAACAATCCTCCAATGAAACTTGCCAGAATTGAAAGCTGCCAGAGGGGTGTAAAAACGAAGATTAAGGCAAAGACAAAGCAGAATATAAATCCCATATACGATGCTCTCTTATCAAGGAATGAAAGTACTTGCGAAAATGTCTCTTTTACATTCATTTTAATTTCCTCCTGCTTTGAAGTATATCCGTGATTCTATCCATTTTTCTTGGAATTTTTCTACTGTATCCGCTGAGAAATACTGCACATGATACTCTCCTCTAAGATACATCTCCAGTTGATCTACATAATGTTTTGAGATAGTTATTCCCCTTTCTCCTGAAGGTATAACTGATAATGAATTATTCAGATTATTGAAATCCACAATCATTCTTTCAGATGCTCCACCACTACCAAGAGATAACTCAACCTCATTGTTTCTCCAGATATCTTTTCTATAAACAGGATTTACTGTGTCCTCTGTCCCATCTACTCCAACTGGTCCGTAGGCTAAAGCTGACAGACCTGTAAGATGTGGAATGTATTTTGTATTAATGTCTCCCCACTTCCACTGTGAAACATCATCAGTCTCAAAATAGTCTTTTAAACCGTTTAATGCCATGTTAAAGGAACGAAGAATTATCTCGTCCCTTAGTTCTATATGAGGAGTATTGATATTATCGAACCAGATTGAAGATTCATTTGTTTTAGTTAATATTTCTAGTATGGTATGACTTGGAATCCTTGGACAATCTTTATCATTCATTTCATCATTGAAAGTTTCTTCTTGGAATATTTCTATCCAAAGATAAAATATTGTAGGAGTTGCTTCTTCCTTATCCATAACAAAATCCCAATCAAGTAAAAAATCTAAAGCTGATTGCTGGATGGTATCTCTATTACTAATTGAATTGACTACATCAACTAAATAGGGAGTGAAATTTCCTGCTTTAAGGGAGTAAACATCCAATTGAATAGATTTCATATCTTCAACTGTGAAATCTTCTTCTGAAGCTATCAGATTGTTAATTCTTCTAGCTCTATAACCTCTGTTTATCTCTAAGGGATGTTGTAAATGATAAGGATAATCTGGTCCAGCACTGATTTGGTTAGCTGAAACTAGGAAGTTCTGGTCAGGATTTTCTGTGTTGGGCAAGAAATCAAAAGGTACGTAATCAATCCATTCTCCATTTCCTGCTGAACCATTATAGGGTAAGGTACCATTACCAAAATGCCAAGAGGGAATATTACTATCATCTCTTATAGGAACTTTACCAGTAGGACGAATTCCTATGTGTCCATGAATATCAGCATATACAATGTTCTGAGCTGGAGTGTGGAAATATCTAGAAGCTTCATCGAAATCATCTCTGTTTTTTGCATGTATCCATCCATAAATAGCTCTTGATTCATAAGATACATTATGAGCAATCCATTTGCAGGCAATAACATCATATTCACGACCTGAACGACTTGTCGATTCTACAAAATCTGTCATTACAGGACCATGGACTGTATTCTTGACATTAAATAAGACCGAATCTTGATTCTTTACAGGTACCTCATACTCGATAAATGTATAAGCTGTTTCTTTTCCTTTGTACCAATAATGAGATTCATTAATACCTTTGTAATAGTACCAATCTATTACATCAAATCCGGTATTTGTCATTCCCCATCCTATATACTGATTATGTCCTACTATTGGGAAAGGTACTCCTGCCAAGAAAAATCCATATACATTAAAATCTGATAAAGGATCTATATTAACTAAATGTGCTTCATACCAAATACCAGGTAAATCATGCCCTAAATGCATATCATTGCAGAGTATTGGAAGAGAAGATTCAGATTTGTTTTCACCAATAACCCAATTATTAGATCCAACGAATTCTTTTTCTTCCATTAATCTCTTTTCACCAGGAATTTTTTCTATATCAGTGATGAAAGAAGAAAATAAATCTGTCAAGTCATGAATTATGCTCTTCTGAATTTGAGTGATTTCTTTATGATCTCGGAAAGCTGCTAGTGGAGATAAAGAGGAATTATACTCACCATAATCAACTGTTACGGGAATTTGATACGGTAAGTCAAACAATTCCAGATATGCATCCAATCCTAGAGAATCATATATCTTAAGGTTGGTAAAATCCTCATATGACCAACTTAAATCTTCTGACATATATTTAATGAAACTTAAAGTATCTATTGGTTCCCAGATTCTAGGTTTGAAATTCAAGAAAAGATACTCCAAAGGTAGAAATTTCATATTTGTGATATAATAATTTACACCTTCAGAATAAGCAACTATCTCTTGGTAAATTATCTGATCTATAGGATCTTGACTAGCTTTCAATTCATCTAAAGTCTGCTGAGCCCAATATTCTTTCAGCTTATTCAAACTGAACTTGTCTACATCCATTGCATCTTCACCAATTACTTCTGATAATAGTCCTCTAGTTACTCTTCTAGCCATGTCCATTTGAAAAAGTCTATCTTGAGCTTGAACATATCCTAAAGCAAACAATATATCTTTTTCTGATTCTCCATAGATGTGGGGTATTCCCCATTCATCACGAAAAACTGTTACATCCGCTGAAAGACTTGTTACTGTAATAGTATCTTTAGAAACTACATCTTCAGGTATGTCCCATAAACCTCCTCCTGGGAAAAGAAATCTTCCTAAAGGAGGAATTATACCAAAAGGAATTGAAAAAGCGATAAATAAAGCAATTATACAAACAAGTACAACAGACATTTGAATGATAGTCTTTGTTAATTTTCTAACCATAGCAATCTATCCAAATATGTATTTTTATCTTCAGAATGGATGGAAAAGCATGTGACTTCTATAAAAATTTTAGTAATTTTCTCATAACGAATTTGTCGCTCTCTACAATAAAAAAATAAAAAAGATGCGATGGATTTCATTTGTGTTTGAAAATCATTTGTAGGACATTAGAGCATCATCAGGAATTTCTATGATACCAATACCAAACAAAAATGGTCCTGCATGACTAATAATGTTTGCTCCAATAGGTTCATAGAAGAATTTAAGTGGTTTATATTTGTTAGCTAAATTCTCTGCGAATTCCTTAAACATTTGAGTCTCAATTCCAAAGATAGTAGCAAAAGCATAATTTGTATATTTTTTTGAGAATTCTTTCAACTTACTCTCAAAAAACTCAATTCCAGCATCAATACTCCTAAC
This sequence comes from Promethearchaeati archaeon, assembly GCA_013166775.1. Classification (GTDB taxonomy): domain Archaea; phylum Asgardarchaeota; class Heimdallarchaeia; order Heimdallarchaeales; family Heimdallarchaeaceae; genus UBA460. The sequence continues at coordinate 6,715 of JABLTJ010000024.1, read as the reverse complement.
TGTATCTTCCGGTTTGATTTCACCATCTTCTATTGTTAAGATGGGTTTAGCTCCTATGAGTTTTCCTAGCATACTCTTCGCAGCACCAATTCTTCCACCTCGACGTAGATATTCTAGTGTGTCAACTATAAAGTAAAGCTTTAAGCTTTTTATCATCTTATTTAACTCATTAATAACTTGCTCAAGAGCTATACCTTGATCTCTTCTAAGAATAGCATGATCTATTAATAACGACATTCCCCATGAAACAGATTGTGTATCGAAAGCAAAAAAACGATCAGGATCTATTCGTTTTGCTGTCAGAATCGCATTCTGATAAGTAGCAGACATTTTCGAACTTATTGCTATGTAAAGTACTTTTTCATACTTCTCGAGTGATTCGCTAATTATTCTGTGAAACTCAGCTGGTGGAGCTACAGATGTAGATGTTTTAGCTTTATCATTAATCATTTTATCAATTATTTCTTCTCTTGTGATGTTTTCTCTATCAATGAATTCCACGTCATTGATCATGATTCTGGTAGGAATAAGAACTAAATCATGTTCCTTTTGATATTCTAAGCTGAAATCTGCTCCTGAATCAGTCATAATGCAGAACTTTTGTGTCATATATATTTCAATTCACTAGTAGTAAAAAAACTTTATTTATTCTTTTAGATAAAAATCATCAATTTCCATTTAATAATATTTAAATCTTAATAGTTCATTTCTTATCTATGAAAACAAGAACAAAAGTATTTCTGATTTTTTTTCTACTCATAATAGCTGCGGTAATAGTTATAGGAGTAGATGTTTATATAAGTTATAAGGACTTTGAAGCAAAATCAAGTGAGTTTGTAATAGGTACTCCAGCTTTTGATGTTGCTAATAACAATGAATCAGCTACAATTACTACAACATTATCGACACCTAAACTTGGCTATTTTCCCAAATCAGTGAGATTGGATATTACTGTAAAAAAAGGTGGATCTGTCTATGGGGATCCACAACAAATTACTATAAAACTAGGAGAGTCGCAAGATTTAGTATTTGTTTTGGTTTTCGAAACTGCTGATATATCAACAATAGCTTCTGGTGGTGTAATTTCTCTTTCAGTCGAAGTATTAGCTACTCCAATTTACTTTGGAATATCTCTAAATTTCGTTGCTCAGCAATTTGCTCCATTGGTTATAAATATACAAGCATAATCCTCTCTCCTTTTTCTTTCTTTAACTAAAGTTTTTTATTATACTAGATTCAAAAAACCTTGTGACTGTTGTAGGAAGCCATTTACGGTGTGATTGTAAGAAGGTAATAAAAGCCTCTTTCTGTCCTAGACCTATATTATCACCAACTAAAAAGAGAGAAAATTCTTATTTTCACTGCCCTTACTGTAAACTGGATTTCACCTGCAGTCAAGCAATTAAAAATATAACAGAGAAAGATAAGTACGGTTATCCTCAAACTGAAAAGAAGGTTTGTAGGAAGTGTGATACAAAATTAGAGAAACGGGTTTGGCCTGATTAATTCTTTTCTCCAGTAACAATTTTCTGTAATTCTAATCTGAATATAGTGCCATTTGGATCGTTGTCGGTAACAGTTAGTTTTCCACCATAGCTGTTTATTGTTAACCTTGCCAAGTATAATCCCAAACCTGAAGATTCTTCTTCACTTAATGAAAAGTTTTTGAGAAAAATCTTCTCTTTTATATCATCTGGAATGCCTTTGCCATTATCTTTTATTTCTATTATAACTTTCTCTATTCCTTCGAATACTTCAATAGAGACATCTATCTCTTTACTTGCATGTTGAAACGCATTATGTACGATGTTCAGAATAATTGGAAAGAGTAACTTGTTAGCTTTAACATTAATGTTACTGTCTGGTAATTTGACTGTGACATTTTCATATGCTTTATAGACTCCTTCAATAATGTCAATTGGTGTGGATTGAATCTTTAGGGAATCAAGAATATTCGAGGGAGATTCAAATATTAATAATCTCTCTTCAATGAGTTTTATGCGATTCATTATCATCGTAAAATATTTGTTATCTGTAGTTTCATCATAGAATTCTTTTGCATTATTAATTACACTCATGTCGTTTTTCAGATCATGAAACCATAATTCAGTCACTGTTATAAGATCCTTTGAGAGTGTTTGTAATTCCTCGTATCTATCCTTATAGAACTGTCTCTCTATATCTAAATCTTTAATCGGTCGAAGATCAAATTCTGGATCTAAAAGAGTAATTAAGCCTACTACCATTGTTGAATAAAAAATCAAGTTAAGCACGTTAATAACTGATTCAGGATATGAAGTTTCGAGCATTAATGAATATGCAGAAGCTAAATCACGAAAGATAAAAATTCCAAAGCCTATAACAAATAGTATCCAGTAATAACCATATTTCTGTTGAATGTATAATATGAGTAGGAGGTTTAGAACAAAAAATGAGATGAAATCCACAATCATTATTACTAAAAACACTCTTACATCAACTGATGTTCCTAATGCACCAATGCTCTTAAAGAAATAAGATACTATTGGCGCTACTACAACTGTTGTGATACCTGTAACTCCTATCCCAATAATTACAGCTGCTCTTGTAACAAATTTTAAATCTCTTACTATTCTTCTTATGCCAAATAATAAGAAAGGAAAGTATGCGCTTATCAAGAGAAGTACCCAGTTACCATAAAACAAGCTTTCAGTTGGTCCTGAGAAGAATTCCTGTGCAATTTCATAACCTAGAAGAAGAGCAATTGACACTAGAATAATAATGATTACATTTCTTCTCTCTCTATCTTTTACTTTTAATAATGTAAATAAACCAATCAATACTCCAATTATGGGAAAAACCAATATTAAAGCATGAACATAAACATCTCTAGCATAAGGAACCATGGACAGTGTTAAGGGTATAATGCTAATTATGAATAGTGAAATCCATATAGAAAAAATAACCCTCTTACGCATGAAATACACCTTTGTTTCTATGTCAATCTATTATTTAAAGCATTATCATTAAGGTAACATAATATTGCGTAACGACTAAAAATAAATTTATATATTCTAAATTAAGAATATTCTATTTGTAGAATAAAATGACTATAACTGATAGGGAAACGGCAATACTTGGATTGCTTTTTGACGATGCGTTATATGGTTATGAAATTGAAAAAATTATTGAAGAAAGAAATATGAGAGATTGGACTGAAATTGGTTTCTCTTCCATTTATTATGTACTAAAAAGATTGGAAGATGAAGACTATGTCAGAAGCAAGGGAAAGTTAGTTAGAGGGCGTAACCGAATAATCTATTCAATAACTAGAACTGGAAGGAAAGTACTAAAAGAAAAAATTGCAGCACTACTATCTCAAAATTACAAACAGAAATCTCCATTTGAGCTTGGTATAGCATATATACATTTACTTGATCCAAAGGAAGCCATAGAATGTCTGGAAAAATATCTCTTCTCTTCTCAAAAACGATTGGATAAACTTCAAGAGCTTCTTAAGAACTCAAAAGCGGAACTGGAAAATTACCGAAAGATCGCATTGTTTGAACGTCCTCTTGAAATAGTCGACGCTGAAATGAATTGGATTAAACATTTCATAGACGAACTTCAATCTAATCGTGATTTTCTGAAAGGTGAGTAAATGAAAGAGAGAATAATAATCGAAGATTTTGAACATATGGAAGGGAAAAATTGCCAATTAAGTTCTGTAAGAAAGATACTGAATTACTATGGAATTAACCTTACAGAAGAAATGATAATGGGAATTGCTTCTGGAATAGGATTCATTTATTGGGATATGAAACAAATGTCTTATCCATTTGTCGGAGGATTAAATGGTAAAAATATAAACTTGTTTGAGACATCTTTAAGGAATCTTGGTGGTTCAGCTGAATTAGTGATGCAAACTACTTCTCGCAAAACTTCCTTCACTCAAGTGAAAGAAATTCTGAAAGATGAAAAACCATTCATTCCATTTGTAGATATGGCTTTTCTTCCGTATTTCTTCAGAGATGATGCCCCCTATCCTAATGAATCAGCAGGGCATTTTGGAGGGCATACATTTGTAGTTTATGGGATTGATGAAAATGAAAATACCATCTATGTGTCAGATAGATTCCTTCAACCTAATACATTGACAATTGATCAATTTATGGATGCTCATTCCTCGACTTATCCTCCATTTGCATCAAAAAACAAAAAAGTAGTTATTAATCCCCCAATGAAGAGTTTTGATTTAAAGGATAGCATAAAGAAAGCTATTCGAGAGAATGCTGAAGTGATGATGGAACCACCAATTACTAACTTGGGATTGAAAGGGATATTAAAATTCGAAAAAATGATAGGAACAACATGGATGCAATTTCCACCTGAAAAAATGATACTCACATTATATATGACCTATATCTACAATGCAACTGGAGGAACAGGAGGGGCACTAGGAAGAAATATGTATACTTCTTTTCTTGAAGAAGCTCAGGAGTTTATTCAAGATGACAATCTATTCAAAGCAACTGATTTATACAAACAAGCTGCTGAAACTTGGGATAAAGTAGCATTATTTCTTTTACCTGATGAATTACCAGCTTTAAAAGCTACCCGATCTACAATTGATGAATCTAATAGAGTTCAAGAAGATTCTAAAGTGCATTATCAGAAGAAACTAAGAGAAATTGATGAGAAATGGTTAAGTGTGAAGGAAGATGCTATTAAAGAAGCTAGTAACTTTGAACCCTTTATCCTCAGACTCCAGAAAAATATCCGATTAGCTTATGAACTAGAATCAGAAGCTTGGAATTATTTAAAGAAGATTTAGAATATTAAAAAAAAGCATTATTTTGACTTACTTGTTTTTGCCGTTTAAGTAAAAACTTAAATGACACTCATTTAGTTTTGTGTAGAAAGGTTTAATATACTCGGGAGATTTTTAAATTGGAAAATGTTTCATCTAAAGATACACTGAAATCTATGAATTTCAATGTAAAACTAGCTTTCCTTTTCTCTATTTTCCAATCTTTTGGGAGAGGTATTTGGATGGGAAATGTTCTGTCAGCGTACATTTTCTTCTTCTCTGGAAAATCAAATACTTTACTTGGCTGGACTTCTGCTGCAAGTGGGATTGCAATGACAGTTTTTGTTTTTCCCGCAGGAATTTTGGCAGATAGATTTGGGAGAGACAAACTTCTCAAAGTTGCAGGTCTTATTGGTATAATGGGTTTAGGATTTATCCTATTTGGGAAGGGTTTAGTCTACATCTTTATAGCGCTAGCAGCTTGGGGAATATTCCAAGCTTTAACAAGACCTTCTCTAGAATCTATATTAGCAGATTCTGTAGAATCTGGTAGAAGATCGAAAATTTACTCCTGGCTGCATCTAGCTCGACAAGTAGCAATGGCAATTGGACCGTTCATCAATGTGATTCTTTTCGTGGTTTTTGGAGATGATTGGGAGCTTGATATTCTAAAGAAAGTCATTATTGTAGGGATTGCTATAACTTTGCTATCTGTTGGAATAATGTTCTTCTTTAGTGACAAAAGGAGTCTTGGTTCAATTAGTGAATCTATAGAAGAAGAAACAGCTCATATTGAACAAACTAACAAGAATGGATTTACTTCTAGGTTGTCACAATCGCAGGCAAAGAAACTTATTCCTATTCTTCTAGTTGGTTCTAACGTTATCATTGGTTTTGGAGCAGGAATGACTATAAAATTCTTTACGATTTTCTTTCTAGATGAGGAATTGTATGCGTTAAGTCCAGTTTGGGTTCAAGTAATTATGGGGATGACTTCAATCTTTACTGGATTATCAAGTTTAGTTGCTCAGAAATTCTCTTTAAAGAGAGGAAGAGCCGTCATTATATTCGTTGCTCAACTAATTGCTACTTTGTGCTTATTTGGTATAGCTTTCTATCCACCTATCTATATACTTATTCCAATTTTCATCGCAAGAGGATCTTTAATGAATGCAGCTCAACCTCTAAGCAGAAGCATTTTGATGGATATTGTTCCCAAAAAACATAGAGGAAAATGGAATTCTTTAGAAGCGTTCGCCTGGGGTTTCTTCTGGAACTTTTCAGCAGTTATCGGAGGTTATCTAGTTGGTGATATTCCTCCTTACAATTTCAAACTGAATTTTTTGGTTACTGCAAGTATCTACTTATTCGGGATAATTCCTATTCTCTTTCTGATACCTCTGGTAGGCAGAGAAAAATATGCAAAAGAAATCTGAATTTGAATTAGAAAATTCAAACTATATATTCCAAAATTGCAGAAAGAAAATAAAGAATGTACATAAATTAGAAGTCGAAGCTTGGAATTATCTCAAACTACTTTAAAATTTCCCGAGAAAACTCAAAACATTTAATTGTAAGTAATCTATTCATTCTTCATTATGTCAGATAAGTGGAAGTTTATAGTTAATCCTAATGCAGGGGGTGGTCTTTGCCTTAAAAGATGGGAAAAAGCTGAACCTGTAATAAAACAGAGCGGCATCGATTATGATGTTGTCTTTACTGAAAGAAGAGCTCAAGGACAGGAGCTAACAAAAAAAGCAATCGATGATGGTTTTAATAGAATCATTGTTGCAAGTGGTGATGGAGTGGTTAATGAAGCTATAAATGGAATAATGTCTTTTCCTGAACAGAAGAGAAAAAGTGTAGCTTTTGGAGTACTACCTTTTGGAACAGGAAATGATTTGTGTACCTTTATGGGAATACCAT
>JABLTJ010000023.1 GCA_013166775.1 Promethearchaeati archaeon | reverse complement strand
GTTACAAAATAATCTATATAGGTGATGGCTTATCAGACATCTTCCCAGCTAGAAGCCTTGCAGATATAATATTTGCAAAGGAGAACGAGGATTTAGCTAAGGAGTTAGAAGGTGATTCCAGACTTATTATTTTTTCAGATTTTTTAGATATTAAAAAGAAACTAGAAGAAAAATCAAATCTAATTCAGTAGATACTTTCTTGATTTACAAATGGATTTTCTCGTTTCTCGGATCCTATATCTGTAGGTTCTCCATGACCAGGAAAAACAATTGTATCATCAGGAAATTTATACAGGTTTAATATTGAACTCTTAATTTCTTCAAATGAACCACCATAAAAATCAGTACGTCCTATTCCTCGTTTGAATAATACATCTCCTGAGAACAGAAATTTATCAAAGAAGTAACAGATACTACCTGGTGTATGCCCAGGAGTTAAGAGAGTCTTTAATTCGATTTTTCCAATATTAAATACTTGATTTTCAATGTTAACATCCTGTTTTCCAATTGATGAAGGATCAAATTCAAATAATCTTGCGAAGTTGCCTAAATTTTCCATAACTTCGAGCTCTCTGGAGTTGAACGCTAGAAGAGCTTCTGGGTATTTGTTTCTAACTTCTTCTAGACCTAGAACATGATCAAAGTGTAAATGAGTGCAGAAAAGATATTTTAAAGACAAATCCATTTTATCAATTATTTTGTTTAATTTAGGGATTGATCCTGCAACATCTATAAGCGCAGCTTCCTTCTCTTGAATATCATAGAGTAAGTAGCAATTAGTCTTTAATGGACCAGTAATTTCGCTTTCAATTTTATGAGCCATTATATTATCAGATAAGATAACTATTTTTTAAGCTCTTCTACATTTATTTTGATTTTAAAATGAAAGATTTTTTAATAACGCTGACTAAACTATATCGATCGTATGAGTGAAGAAGATAACTCCTCAGATAATTCAAAGGAAGAAGATCCAGCTTTTGAGCATATTATGGATTTAGAAGTAAAAAAATTAGAGAAATCAGAAAAAGAAAGATTAGAACGAATGAATGAGCTTAGTTCTAAACTACAAATAACTAAAGAAAATAAGGAAAGAGCTCAAATTTTAGACCTTATTGGGGAGTTCTCTACTTATGCTGAAATTACAACAATCTTGATCGACATTGCTCTAGAGGATAAATATCAACTCTGCAGAACTAAAGCAGTTTCGCTTTTAGCTGATCTTATTTCTGAAGAGGAAGTTAAAAGAACGATTCTTCAGACTCTTAGTGACAGCTCTCAACAAGTTCGTCTTTGGTCAGTCTGGGCACTAAGAAGTATTATTCATGATGTAGATGTCCGCGATATTCTTATTCGAAAACTTAAATTTGGAGAAGTTTCCAATAGAGTAAAATTATGGATTATTAGGACTCTTAGTGATTTGATAAATGATGAAGAAGTTATGTACGCATTTTTATCCCTTCTAAAATCAAAACCAAATACAGAGATGAGAAAACTTCTTCTTTATTACATCTTACAGAAAGCTGAAAATCCTGAAATCACTTTTGTTCTCTCAACACATATCCAAAATGAAACTAACAAGGAAATTAGAAGAGAAATAGTAAAAAAATTAATTCAACTTGACAATGAAGATGTTAACTATGCTTTAGAGAGACTCATGAAAACTGAAAAGGATGAAGAAACATTAGAATTACTTAAGATTAAATTCTAACAGAAAACTTTTCAATAACAGTTTTTCTTCAACATCATTCAATGACAATAGATACACCCACAGAACCAGATATGTCCAATTCAATAAAAAAGAAAGAAGAGAGAGCTCTTTATTCACGGACAATAGCTACAAGTACATCAAGAGGATTGGTTCAACCTTTTGTTTCTATGATAGCTATAACAATGGGAGCTTCAGCTGGAATTCTAGGATGGATTCAAAGCATATCAAACCTGCTCTCAACTTTCTTAGGTCCTATTTTTGGAAGATTATCAGATATGGCTAAAAGAAGAATTCCTTTTGTAGTTATATCAACACTTACCTGGGGCATTCCATATGTTATTCTCTACTGGATAATTGATCCTTGGGTAATAGTTCTTATTGTTGCCTTAGTAAATCTACTAGCAAGTTTAGGTATTCCAGCTTTCACAGCCCTACAAAATGAGTTATTTCCTGGAGAAGTAAGAGCCAAATTAACTGGAAGGATTTTTTGGTTTGACGCAATTGGGAGTGCAGTTGCTACTATCATAACAGGGATTATCCTAACAATAGTATTCAATGATAAGGGTTTTGAGATAGAACAGAGGGCAGAGATCTACCAAAGATTCATCCTTATTCCAATTGCAATAGGTGTATTAATCTCTATCGTAGGTATATTGCCTTTTAGAAAAATCGAAGAACCCCTTAGGAATAAGTCATTAGGAGAGCAACCAATTACACATTCACTGAAAGAGAGTTTTAAGATAACCTTCTCAAACAAACCATTCGCAAAATTTACACTTATCTCAATGATTCATGCAATCTTCTTCTCTTTTTCATGGCCATTATTTAGTATATTTCAGGTGTCTATTTTGGAAGTAAATGCTCTTCAGATTGCAATTTTATCAATTTCTTTTAGTGTCATGACAATTCTAGTGATTAGGTTTGGAGCTAAACTAAGTGATAGATTCGGACGAACCAAACTTATTGCTTTTAACAGATTAGCTTTAGCACTCTTTCCATTTGCATATATTTTCGCTTCTAAGATTTGGCATCTTTATATTATTCATTTCACACTAGCAGGGGTTATTTTTATTGGATCTCCTAGTATCCAAGCATATCTTCTAGATATTGTTCCTCCAAGAGAAGGTGGTGTTTATTTTGGTATTCACAGTATGCTAGTAGGTATTTTCATGTTCTTAGGTTCATTAGCTGGAGGATACTTAACAGAAATGTTTGATAAATGGTATCCTTTGCTAACTGCGGTGAAAATAACACTAGGAATTGCTGCTGGTGGTAGACTCCTTACTGGTCTCTTATTTCTAACCTTAAAAGAGGTGAAAAAATTTCCATCTTCATGGGGAGAGGTCAAGAAGCATCTTCAGAAAAGATTTAAATTAGAACCTCCAGTTTAGTATTTTCTTAACCAACGGAGAAAACTATTCATTGATATTTGTTATTTCAAAATAATTGTTCTTTCCTCTCAAGTAAGAGAAGACAAGACTAATTACGCATACTACAACAAAGATAATGAACGCTATTTGTGAGCTTCTCAAGAATAAGGGTTCATAGTTTACAGCTTCAGTCTCAGTATTTCCTAGAATAACTGCAAATAGTAAAGTTACTAAACCCAGACTTATAGTTTGTCCCACTGTTCTCATTGTTCCAACTAGTGCTGATGCAACCCCATAATTTTCTCTGGAGACAGCACTCATTATTGAATTTGCGTTTGGAGAGGAGAATAAACCAAATCCTATTCCTCCGAAAATTAAACTTAGTATAATTAATGAGAGAGAGGAACTTGAATTTAGAAAAATTAGCAAAACTAATCCTATTAATCCAAAAGCTACACCAAGTGTTGTAATGATACGATGCTCTACTGTATCTGAAAGTTTTCCTCCAATTGGTGATAAAACTGCTTGAAATACAGGTCTAGCTAGGAGAATTAGTCCTGCATACAATGCAGAATAACCAATTATGTTTTGTAGGTATAAACTTAGAATAAAAGTCGTAGCAGCAGTTGCAGTATAGTATGTGAAAGCAGCAAGATTAGCAAATGTAAAGAAATTATTATTTTGGAATAATCTAAACTGAAGGATAGGATAATCTATTTTCCATTCCCAGAGTATGAAAATAACGAGGGTTACAATTGAAGCGCCAATTAATCCAAAACCGTAGTTCTTTGGAAGAGATCTGAATCCATATAAAAGCATGAACAAGGTTGCTATGTAGATCAGAGAACCTATCCAGTCAAATTTCTCCTTAACACCAGCTTTCCACTCTCCTTTAAGAACGAAACCTACGAGTATCGCAATAACAAATCCAAAAGGAACTATGCTAAAGAAAATGCTTCTCCATCCAAAGAATTCTGTCATAAAACCCCCTAATGAAGGACCAATGGTTAATCCTGTATAAACTGATCCAATATTAATTCCAAAAGCTAGGCCCTTTTTCTCAGGAGGAAAAACTGAAGTTAAAATTGCAGTTCCAGTTGCAAAGATAAGTGCTCCTCCAACTCCTTGAACAAATCTCATTATGATAATCGAAGTAGCTGAATTCATAAAACCCAAAATAAGAGCAGCAGAAGAAAAGATTATGGTGCCAGTAAAATAAACTTTTTTTCTACCATAATTATCAGAGATTTTTCCAAAAGGGATTTGTAACATAGCTGTAGCAAGAACATAGATAGTTACTATCCAGCTTAATTCTGTTGTATTGATAGATAGTTCTTTTGCCATTGTGGGGGCTGCAAGGGTGAAAGCAGAACCACTGAATGCTGAGATGAAAGAGGAGACAGATATAATAATAAGAGCGAATGTTCTATCTCTTTTGCCAGTACTTAAAGCGGAACTATCGTCACTCATAATAAATCAACAGAATTCTTGTTCTGAACAAACAGAATTGAAAATATCTTTTATTAATATTCTCATAATACTATTTTTGGAATTCCAATACGTTAAAAAAATCGAGAGTGTACATTAATTCTAATTATTTATATAAGTCCAAGAACAAATCTATGTATGACATACAACAAAATTGATGACAGTATTCTTGATGTTTCATTCTTTGAAGTTTTAATACGTCCAAGAACTTACTCTAATTTACTATATCTCTTCCTCCTATTCCCATTATCTTTATTTTACTTTATTTGGGCAGTGACTGTTGGATCAGTATCTTTGGGATTAATATTTACAATAGTAGGATTCTTCTTACTTTACATTTTTCTGTGGAGTCTTCCAAGATTGATGTATGGTATAGGATTCTTGACCAAAGTCCTAGTTGGAGTGGAAATGCCAGTGGTATATAAACCACATGTGGAAGGAGGATTCTTTACAAAAGCGTTTAACGCATTAAAAGATAGAAGAATTGCTACAGCTTTGTTTTATAGTCTCTTCATTGCTTTACCCTTTGGAACATTTGTGTTCTCACTTATGATATCCCTAATTTCGACAGCTTTAGCATTAATAGCATCACCTTTTGTTGCACTAATAAACTGGGCAATCGTTGGAAATCCTGTATGGTTTACAGAAGCATTTTCATGGGCTCCTCAAGGAGTTGGTATTGTTCTTACTATAGTCGCTTTCATTGCAGGACTAGCACTACTCCCAGCATCACTTCACATATCTAACAGGCTAGCAATATTACATGCAAAAGTAATAAGATGGTCTTTAATAAGGTAATAGAGGAAAGGAATATATCTTTCCATTTTTCCATTTTTTAAAATTCAAATTTTGATTTAAATCTCGAGTTTGTTTATTGTGTCATTATTTGGAATTCCGTTTGAATCCCATCCTCTCAATTCATAGTAAATTTGTTTAGCTTTTTCCAGTTTCTCGGATGATATTATTTGGTTTTTAGCAGGTCCTTCTGGCATCTTTTCTTTGTAAAATCTTTTGGGTAGTACATCATCTTTTGCAGTTATCCCTTCTCTTGTATTGAATAACCGAGTCTGATTCCAAATTCTTTCCCCAGCAGTTAGATAACTTTCAGGAGTGTATGAGAAACCTGTTGCAGCGTTTAGCATTTCAACCATTTCTGGAACATTGAAAGGTAAGAAATCACATAATACTAAAGAAAAACAAGCAGCTCTTTCATCTTGTGATTCTTTAACAAATTCAGGTACTCCATCAAATGAAAATCTTGGTAAATCCCCTCTTAATTCAGCTGAGGGTGTCCAACATCTCTGATGACATGCTCCTCTATCTGAAGTGGAATAAGCTAAAGCCATCCCCCAAGAACCTCTTGGCTCAACACCTGCAAGTTCATTACCTTTAACTTGAATTGCAAAATCTGAAGAATCATGACCTATTTTTAGAGCAGCTGATTTACTGCCTTCTGCAAACAAATTTCCAATACCTTCTTTCTTTGCTATTAGCTCTAGCATTTGAAGAACTGCATCATCATTCCCAAAAACTAGATTATCAACATCTTTCTGCTCTAAATAACCTTTTTCTACACATTCCATAGCGAAACTAATAGTTGCACCTGAGGTAATTGTATCAATCCCTAAATCATCACATATCTGACTTGCTTTTGCAATTGCAACCAAATCAGTAAGACCGCAATTTGATCCTAGTAAAGCTGTTGTTTCATATTCTGGACCATCAACATCTAAACCTGCATATTTTCCTGTTTCAAATTTGTTAGCTTTACCACAAGCAATCAGACAACCATAACATGCCCTATTTGTATAAGTATAATTTTCCAGCATAGTTTCACCTGAGATAGAATCAGCTTCCTCAAAAACACCACTTTGGTAATTTCTTGTAGGTAAAAATCCACCATGATTGGACATATTTACCCACATCATTGTGCCTATTCTGTTTCTATTTTTCACACCATCATCGTTTTGAACTTTAGTTCTAAAAACTCTAGTCAGTTCCTTGAAATTTTCATTCACAGCATCGATTTTGCAGGCTCCTCCAGCTACAATAGCTTTAAGATTTTTTGAGCCCATTACTGCACCTGAACCTCCTCTTCCGGCCATATGAGATTTATCAGTCATTACATTTGCATATGTGACAAGATTTTCTCCTGCAGGACCTATTGACGCTACTTCAGATTTAGGATGCTTAGCTTTAAGTTTTTCTTCTGTTTCGAATGTCCCTTTTCCCCAGTATTCAGAAGCTGAGAGTATTTCAGACCCTTCCGAATGAACGTTTATGTAACTGGGAGATTCAGCTTTCCCTCTGACGAGAAGATAATCATAACCAGCTCTTTTAAGACGATGACCAAATTTACCACCAATTTGACTATCTAGATAGATACCTGTATGAGGTGATTTTGTCACTATACACCATCTACCGGATGTAACAACTGAAGTTCCAGTAAGAGGTCCTGTCATAAAGAGAATTATATTTTTAGGATTTAGGGGATCTATATTCGGTTTTAATTCCTCATAGAGTATTCTTGCACCTAAACCTTTTCCACCTATATATTTCTCTCCTAATTTTTGATCCAATTTCTTTTCATGAATTTTTCCAGAGGAGAGGTCTACATCAAGGTACTTGTGCATATAACCCATTTATATCAGCTCTTTGAAAGAAGTCGATTAATATCGAGAATGTCGGTTAAGAGTGCAAAACCCGTTGGAGCTCTTCCTGCTCCAGGACCAACTATAGTTACATCACCAAGATATTTAGTTGTATAAGTTAGTGCATTTGTAGGACCCATTATATTAGCTAATGGATGATCGAGAGGAATTTTTTCAGGTTTAACATAAGCTTCAACCGAACCATCATCCTTGATTTCAGCTCCAGCAATTAACTTCCATCGAAAACCTTCATCTTTAGCTTTTACAATATCTTCAGCTGTAATCTTTGTTATCCCCTCACATGGAGGTTCGTCTTTGTGCAGACTTGCACCCATAACAGTATTAGCTAAAATCACTATTTTTCCTAAAGCATCATAACCTTCTACATCTGCTGTGGGATCAGCTTCAGCATAACCTAATTCTTGAGCTTGTTTCAAAGCATCTTCATAACTTAGTCCCTTTTCCATTTCAGTCAGAATATAATTTGTTGTACCATTGACAATTCCTCTAGCTTCAGTTATTCCTGATCCAGCAAGATTGTAAAGACCAAGATTTAAAGCAGGAGTACCACTCAATACTGTCCCTTCATATCTCATCTCCACATTATTTTCCTTCGCTATTTCTAATAACTCTCTTACAGCTAAAGCAATTGGCCCTTTGTTTGTCATAACTACATGTTTTTTGTTTTTCAAAGCTGTTTTAACATGTGTCATTGCAGGTTCTCCTGTTTTAAGATCAGTCCAAGCTACTTCTAAAATAAGATTAGCATTTGTATCTGTAATAGTCTTTAAGCTATCCCAGCCTTTGATTCCTTCTTGATAACTATCGATTTTTCCTGTTGACTTTACAAGTTCAAGGAGATTCTTTAAATCTAAACCATTTTCATCGTAAACTGAACCCTTCACAGTGTCGGAAATGGCTACTACTTTGAAATTGAAGTTATATTTTTCTTTCAGAAAAGCTTCTTGTTCAACGAATATTTCTGCTAAACCTTGCCCTACAACTCCAAAACCAATAAAAGCAATTTTAAATTCCATTTTATTCGCCTTAATTTGATTTACTGAAGATAATTATCTAGATTGTTTAAAAATTTAATGAATGACAGATTTCTGAGTTTTTCTAAAAGTATAAAAAACAGTATTACTATTCTAATATGAAGAAAATGAGATGGTGGTTCATTGGCAGAAGGGTCATTAAACAACCCACGAATGTATTAGTTAGCTTTATATTAGCAATTTTATGGTGTGTGGTTACAGCTTCAAGGTTCATCATAGACTATAGTGTATACAATTATCAGCAAGCATTTATTATTCCTATTGCAGTATTAGGAGGCCTTACTGTATTGTTTATTTTCATGCTTATTTTAGAAATTAGAAGAATAGGTGCACAAAAGCACATCAAATCAGCTGAAGAG
Organism: Promethearchaeati archaeon; assembly: GCA_013166775.1. Classification (GTDB taxonomy): domain Archaea; phylum Asgardarchaeota; class Heimdallarchaeia; order Heimdallarchaeales; family Heimdallarchaeaceae; genus UBA460. The sequence continues at coordinate 44,903 of JABLTJ010000023.1, read as the reverse complement.
AGATACCATGAGAAATATGGATTTGAGGAAATAGAAGAAGATCCACTTGCAGCTAAGATCTCTAACACACTGACAAATATGGGAGCAATCAGAATCGAAATTACAAAAGGAACATTTCCTAGATTTGTATTTTCTTTTCCAGTAGATCATAAATTTGATTCTTATCAAAGAATTTCTCTATTAATGGAAAGAGAAAATCTGTACCAAGTTAGTGCAGAGCTTAAGTTTGAATTTCCTGCTTATCTTAGCATTCGAAAAAGAGAAATTGTAGAATTGGAGGAGAGGATGTTTTCAACAAAGAAATTGTTTTCGCAAACATATATGGTTAGTTCGGATGATCCTAAATTTGCAGAAAGGATTTTAGAAGAAACTCTAATTGATGAAGTTATTAGTGAACAGGAAGCATTTATTGATCAAATATCTGTTCATGGAAATAATTTTACTGCAATAATCTCAAGTTATGAATCAATAGAACTACTTTTTATTTTACTTTCAACAATAATGGAAACATATACACGCTAAGAAAATGAAATTAGGAAAAGGATTCCTTTATTTTCTGTACTGCTTCATTTATGATTTCAACTGAAGTAGCATAACTAAATCTAATATATCCTTCACCACTTGGACCAAAGGAAGAACCTGGGAGACAACACACTCCTGCTTCATAGAGAAGATGATCTGCCACATCTCTAGAGGTCATATCTGTTTTCTTAATATTTGGAAAAGTATAGAATGCTCCTTCAGGTGTTAGACACGAGAAATTAGGAATACTATTGAGTCCCTTAACAATCGCATCACGTCTTATTCTAAATTGTCTCATCATCTCAAAAAGTGGTTCTTGATCTCCTTTTAAAGCTGTAATTCCTGCTTTTTGCACAAAGGAGGTTGTACAGGAGAGAGCATTAATCATGAGTAAACCCATTTTTTCTATAACAGGTTTAGGTCCCACTAAATAACCCAATCGCCAACCAGTCATTGAATAGGATTTAGAAAAACCATCTAAGATTATCGTTCTTTCCTTTGATTCATCTCTCACCGAAGGTGAGTTAAATTCTGCATCATATAGCATTTTCGAATATATCTCATCAGACAAAATGTAAATTTCATGTTTTTCAGCTAATTCAGCGATTCTATCAATTTCCCTTTGTGTCATAACTGAACCGGTAGGATTTTGAGGACTATTTAGGATTATCAACTTAGTTTTTGAAGTGATTTTACTCTCTATATCTTCTGGATTTAACCTGAATTCGTTTTCTTCCTTCAAAGCTATAGGAACATCTCCAGCATTCAGATATTTAACTACAGAACCATAAGTAGGAAAACCAGGATCAGGATAAATTATCTCTTCACCTGGGTTAACCAAACCTAACATGGTAAAGAAGATTCCTGGTTTAGCTCCTGGAAGTATTAGTATTTGATCTAAATCAGGAGTGAAACCTCTAGTATAGTCTATCTCTTCTTGAATTGCTTCCTTTAGTTCCAGAATACCTGTTGCAGCAACGTAACCAGTAAAATTATCCCTTATGGAATCATAAGCTGATTCTTTGATGTGTTCAGGAGTAGGAAAATCAGGTTGTCCAATTTCGAAATGAAGTACTTGCTTCCCTTCACGTTCTAAAGCTTGAGCTTTGGCTAAATATTCAAATGCACCTTCACCAAGAATGCGATGCATCCCATTTGCCATTTCTTTCATGTATTCACCTAATTTATTTATCTATGGTGAAGATTTTTAGCTGCTATAAATGATAAGCCTTTTTCTGTAAGAGCTTTAGCTGTATCATTAACAGCTGTTTGTCTATCGAAGTAATTCTGAAGTAGATGATCCCATAAGCCTTCTTCTGTAATCTGGTCTTTTGTTTTAAAGTAATCTAAGATATCTGAAGGGTGTTCTCGAGTTTGGTCTATGGCTACAGGTCCACCTTCATGTTTTGCACTAATATTCTTAACTTTTGGTGCAATTTCAACAAGTTCTTCTGTACGATCATAAGGTTGGCGAACAATTGATTTCCATGTTTCGATTATATGATGTTCTAACCTAACTACTTCTTCAAAACCAAAATTATTTCTGATTTTAGAGCTCATCTCAATTGTCCAATTATTTACAGCGTTCGATAGATTGAATCCTATTAAAGGAGAAGTACCATCTTCTCGAGCAAAGAGTTTTGCAGTCATTAAGGTCCATAGAACTGAATAAGGATTGTCATTACCCATAAATACAGAGATTTTGAATTTATTGTCTATTCCCAATTTATAGAGAAGATACCCTAGAATCACAGTTCCAGGATTTATATTGAGAACTTCATTTACTCCATAATTAGTATAATAATAAAGGAACTCATCCACCCACTTTAATGCAAATTCGTTAGGTTGCCCAACTCCTCCAAAATATCCAGTGATGGTTGCAGGTCCACCAAGGTGAACATTAACCGGCATTCCGTCTGGTCCAGCTGAAGTGCCTTTTGTGTCTAATGTTTCAACTATAGTTGCACCTATAATATCTACTGCAGCAGTCATTGCGAGTAAATCACCATCCTTTTCTTGTTCACTCATATTTCTTACTCTAATGATTCTTCCTGGTAGGAGATCTCTTTGTTCTATAATTTTCTCAGCACCTTTAATAAGAAATGGAAAATATTGACATGCAGAGAGCTCTAATGTAACTGCAAATGAATCATCAAAAGTCATTCTATCTACTGAGTTTCCAAGAATCTTTCTTCTGTATTCTGATTCACTAATGAATGCTTCTTTATCCCTTTGTTTAATTAACCACTCCAAATCATCAATATAACTGGGATTTACTTCTGATAATTTTTCATAAATTGTCTCAAGTTTTCGAGCTTCTAGACTTTTCTTATTTATCTCAGTTACTCCTCCATACTTTTCAACGAGTTGAAGAAGATCATTAGTAAATGGATTATTTTCATCCAGAAGGAATTTTTGAATTGCTTCTAAATTCTCTGCTGGAATCTTTAGTTTCTCTCTTAAATCTGTCATTCCATATTCACCATCATGTGTTAATATCGTTATAATATCTTTTTAACAGAATAATATGATATTTTAAATATATCTCTACAAAATAATTTCAGTTCGTGGCTCTTTCACTCTTGAAATTTCTTCAGAGCTTCTTCTGCTGTTTTTTTAACAAAAGTATTATCATCATTTAGAAGTCTCTTTAGTGGTTCTATTGATGAAGAATCTTGAAGATTACCTAAAGCTGAAGCTGCTGTTTTTCGTATATACCAATCTTGATCATGGAGAGCAACAACTAGTAACTCAACCACTTCCTTTCCTCCAATTTTACTTAAAGCTTTAGCTGAACTCTCTTTCACTTCTTGATTTATATCTATCATAAATGAATCAAATAATGGTTGAATAGATTTTGATGCTTTTATTTCACCTAATACCCATGCGGATTTGGCTCTAATATCTTTATCATTATCTTTTAGAAAAACTAATATTTGTTGGATTTCAAGATTTTCTAGTTTTAGTAATTCTTCCCACTTTTCTTTGCTAATGAGGTTTAAAATCTCCTCGTTTCTATTTGAAGGCACCCAGCCAAAGTACTCAAGTACTACAGCAGTTTCTGCTCTAACTTCCCAATTTTCATCTTCAAGAGCTTTAACTATTTCAGGTATAGCATCGAATGCTAGAATATCCCCTAAGGCTCTTATTACACTCTTTCTTACTTCTTTGCTTTGATCGTTTATCAGTTCTAATAATTCACTCATCGCTTTTAGAGAACCAATTTTACCTAATGCCCAAGCAGCACGGCTTCTTACAGATGATTCATTGTCATAAAGAAGTTTAATTAAAATTGGGATTGCTTCTTTTCTATCTTTATTATCAACAATTGAATTAATAGTAAAAATCCTTAGATGTGAATCTTCATCCTTCAAACTTTCAATAAGACGATTAATGTTATCTTCATCGAGCACTTGAACACCTTCTTGTCTTCACTTCTCTAAACATTCCCATTTTTCAGCAATAATCTGATATTCTACCTCTGAGAGTAATTTCCTTACCAAAGTATTCCTCAAAATCAACAGACAGTGATTTCCTCTTCTTTTGTTGATATAATATTGTACTCCTAATTATAAGAAATTTTGCTAATAGCTCTTGAAATCGGTAAAATTGCAGACTCCCCATAATAAGTAATTTATATGAGTATAGCATATTTTTTCTTATAGAGTTAGATATTGATTCACTGGAAAAGGGATTTAATAATGGAGAATTCACCTACTCTTAATAATCAAGAAAAAATATTTGTTTTACACGTAGATGATGAAGAAGATTTTCTCTTTTTGACAAAGGAATACGTAGAAAATGCTACTGGAGGAGAAATTATTTTTGAACACCTTTCCAAACCTCAAGAAATCTTCAAAAGACTAGAGGATAAGCATTATGATGTTATTCTTTGTGACTATTTAATGCCTGAAATGGATGGTTTAGATATTCTAAGTCAACTCAAAAAGAAAAATTATGACATCCCATTCATAATCTTTACTGGAAGAAGCAGGGAAGAGGTAGTAATAGAAGCTCTGAATCTTGGTGCAGATTATTATATTAAGAAAGGAGTTGACACAAGAAGTCAATATACTGTGCTAATTCATCACATTAGGACAATCGCCGAACACAAACATGCATCAAAAGCATTAAAGGAAACTGAAGAGAAATTTTCCTTATTCATGCAAAATCTTCCAGCAGCAGCATTTATGAAAGATGAAGATGGATCTATTGTCTTCTCAAATGAGTTTACAACAAAACAATATGGATTAGAGCTTTCAACTGGGAAGACAGCTGAAGATATCTTTGGAACCGAAGTAGGAATAATCGCCAAAGAAGAAGATAGATTGACATTGTCCCAAGGACCTCAAGTTTATCTAGGAGAGAGAATAATAAATGATGAAAGAAGAATTTTCCGAACGTATAAATTTCCCATTAAAAGAGAAGGTAAAAGTACTTTAGTTGGTGGAGTAAGCATAGATATTACAGAACAACAACAAGCAGAAGAAGCACTTCAAGAGAGTGAAGAGAAATTTTCTTTGTTTATGGATAATTTACCAGCTATAGCTTTTATTAAAGATAAAGAGGGAAAAGTAATTTACATTAATAGGTTTATGAAAGAGAAATATGGAGCTGATGATGTAAAAGGGAAAATTTCACAAGAGCTTTTCCCATCGGGCGTGGCAGAAGATAAAGATTTTGAGAATCAGACAATTATTAAGGAAGATAGAACTATCATTACAGAAACTACAGTACAGAGAGATGGACTAGACAGAATCTTTCAAACATACAAATTCCCCATAAAAAGAAAAGATAAACCTTCATTAATTGGGGGAGTTGGAATTGATATTACTGAATTAGAAAAAGCAAAGGAAGAATTAACAGAAAGAGAAGAGCTTCTTTCATCATATATGGAGCAAATACCAAGTGTTGCTTATATTAAAGACAAAGATAGTCGTTATGTACATGTGAGTGCATTTTTATCTAAAGATTTTGCAAAGGAAGAATTTATTGGAAAATCTGTAGGAGAATTTCTTCCTCCTGAAGAAGCAGAACGGGAAATAAAAGAGGATCAAGAGATTTTAGAGAAAGGAACACAGATTTCGACTAGAATAGATCGGAAATCAGGAGATGAAGATCTTATTTTCCAATCTTATAAATTCCCAATAACTATCAAGGGAGAAAAAAGATATGTTGGAGGAATTTCTTTAGATATAACAGAGAGAGAAAAAGCGTTAATGGCGTTAAAGAAAAGTCAGATTGAATTACAAAATGAGAAGGAAAGAATCCAGCAATATTTAGATAATGCTGGAGTGATTTTTTCGATAATTAATTCTGATGAGACAACAGCTTTCATTAACAAAAAATTAACAAAGATTTTGGGGTATTCTGAAGAAGATCTTCTAGGTAAGAATTGGTTTGATGTGATTTACCCAGAAAATATACGTGATGAGCTTAAATTTAATTTTCAACAAGTTATGGCAGGAATAACAAAGCCAACTGAATATATAGAAATAAAAATTGAAACTAAAAAAGGAAAAGAAAGAACTTTAGCTTTTAGAAATATAGCTATAAAAGATGAGGAAGGAAAAATCATCCAGCTTTTAGGTTCTGCAGAGGATGTAACAGAACGCAGAGAGATGCAAAAGGCATTACAAGAGAGTGAGGAAAGATATAGAAAATTAATAGATACATCTCCAGATTCAATTATCCTTGCTGATTTGAATGGAAATATCATTCTAGCGAATGAACGAGCAGCTAAAATGCATGGAGTGGAGAAAGCAGAGGAGCTAATTGGAGCAAATATTAAGGAATTCACATCGATGGAGGATCAAGATAAGATTATAGATAGCTTAAATAATCCTTATACTTCCCCTCAAAATGGAAGTAGAGAGTATACATTACTTCGAAAGGATGGGAGCAGTTTTCCTGCAGAGTTAAGCTCTTCTATTATTCTTGATAATGAAGGAAAACCTGTTGCTTTGATGGAAGTGGGGAGAGATATAACACAAAGAAAGAAAGATGAACTTGAAATTATAGAGAGTGAAGAAAAATATCGATTACTTTTCGATAGAGCAAATGATATTATTTTGGTTCATAAATTAGCTTCGGGTTTACAAAAAAGTTTCATAGTTGATGCGAACGAAAGAGCTTGTGAACTACTAGAATATGATAAAGAGGAATTGACTTCAATTTCTACAAACAGAATAGATTCTGATAAAGTTTGGGAAGAAACACAAGTAATTCCTGAAGTTCGTGAAGAGATGAAATTGAAAGGATATGCAACCTTTGAAAGAATATTGATAAGTAAAACTGGAAAACTTATTCCAACAGAGGCTAGTTCTCATATCGTCAAAATCAAAGGTGAAGACTTGGTTTTGTCCATTTTCAGGGATATTTCTGAGAGAAAAGAAGCAGAAGAAGCTCTTAAAGAAAGCGAAGAAAAATATAGAAGCTTTGTTCAAAGCTTTGATGGGATTGCATTTAGAGGTACTGTTGACTTTAAAGCTCAATTCTTCCATGGAGCGGTAAAAGAAATCACAGGATATACGGAGAAAGATTTTGTTGAAAATGGTATAACATGGAATAAGATTATTCACCCAGAGGATTTACACCTTCCTCAAGCTATAAGCTATGAATTAGACAATACACCAAATTTTAGCGACACAATGGAATATAGAATAATTAGAAAAGATGGGGAGGTCAGATGGATTCAGCAACGTGTACAAAATATCTGTGATAAAGAAGGAAAACCAAGTCTAGTTCAAGGAACTTTATATGATATAACAGAGCAAAAGAAAATAGAAAAAGAAATAATTGAAAGAGAAGAAAAATTCAGATTATTATTTCAAAATGCAAATGATGCTATTTACTTATACAGTATATCAGATTCAGGATTGCCAAGTAATTTCATTGAAGTTAATGACATAGCTAGCAAAATGCTTGGTTATACTAGAGAAGAATTCTTATCAATGGGACCAAGGAACATATCTTCTCCTGAAATATTACTAAAAATGTCAGACATCATGAAAGAGATCCTTGAAAAAGAGAATCTTACATTTGATGCTACACATGTATCTAAAGATGGTAAAGAAATTCCAGTTGAAATTAGTTCACAGGTTTTTGAATTAGAGGAAAGAAAAATGATGCTCTCAATAGTCAGAGATGTTTCTGAAAGAGTACTAGCAACAAAAGAATTAAGAAAATCAGAAAATCTATATAAAACGATCTTTGAAGCAGTTGGAACAGCTAATGCAATTTCTTCCGCAGATGGAACTATAAAATTAGTAAACTCAAAAATTACTGATTTATTAGGTTATGAAAAAGATGAACTTGAAGAAAAGAAATGGTATAATATGATAGCAAACGAAGAACTTCCAAGATTGAGAGAATATCAAAGAATAAGAGCTCAGGATCCAAAAGCAGTTCCAGCACAATATGAAACAAAAGTCAAGAATAAGCAAGGAAACTTAATTGACGTTCTTGTAAACATAAAATCCATTCCAGGAACAACAGATATAATAGCATCGATAATGGAAATTTCAGAGATGAAAAAAGCTGAAGAAGAAATCAAAAAATCAGAGATTCTTTATAGAACAATATTTGAAGCTACTGGATCTGCAAATGCCATAGCTAATGAAAATACAATAATAGAACTAATTAATTCTAAGATGGAAGTTCTATCAGGATATTCAAAGGAGGAGATAGAAGGAAAACTAAGTTGGACATTACTCATCTCAGAAGAAGAGCTAGAAAGAGTTAAAGAAATACATAGAATAAGAATGCTTGATTCTACACAAGTACCAAATCAGTACGAGACCAGATTTGTTACTAAAGAAGGTAGTATATTGGATGTGGTTCTTTTTGTTGATGTGATTCCAGGAACTAAAAAAATCATAGTTTCAGTTACAGACATTTCCAAACTTAAAGAAATAGAGTATGAATTGAAGAAATCTGAAGATCTATATAGAAATCTATTCGAAACAACAGGAACTGCTAATCTCATTTTTGATGAAAATACTAAGGTGAAGATAATCAATTCAAAGATGGAATCATTATCAGGCTATTCGAAAGAAGAAATTGAAGGAAAAAGAAAATGGACTGAATTCGTTCATCCTAATGAGCTAGAACGATTATTGGAATATAATAGGAGAAGAATAATTGATCCAACCTCTGCTCCTTCTCAGTATGAGACAAGATTGATTGCTAAAAGTGGTAGAATAATTGATATTCTTATTTCAGTAAGCAAGATACTTGGAACAACTGATTTTATCACCTCGCTAATGGACATATCGGATAGAAAAAAACATGAAAATGAGATAATTCAACAGAAAGATGAATTAAGTGATTTTGCTCATCTTATGGCTCATGATATAAGAAACAGTTTATCCGCAATTGAAGGATTTATTGATTTAATAGAGGTAAAATATGATTCTACTTATGTTGACACAATAAACAAACAGCTAGTCTATATGAGAGATTTACTTGATCGCTCAATTGAATTAGCGGAAGCTGGTAGAGTAATAGAAAAATCAGATGATGTTGATTTAAATAAATTGTTTGAAGATTGTGCAGATTTAGCTATTCCGAGTGAAATTACTTTTACGCACGATGATCTACCGCATATTGAAGCAGATATGAAGAAACTTTCACAAATTGTAAAGAATCTTTTAGAGAATGCAGTGAAGCATGGAAAACCCACTAAGATTGAAGTTTTTCATGAAGAAACTAACGAGGCTTTAATAATATATATCCAAAATGACGGAGAAAAAATTGATCATAAGATTGTTAAAGAAGCGTTTGAAACAAAGTTTTCAACAAAGGAAATAGGTGAACTTCATGGGTTAACAATCGTCAAGAAGCTAATTGATGCTCATGATTGGGGAATTTGTTTGGAAAAAGAAAAAGAAATAACTTCATTCAAAATTGCTATTCCTAAATAAACAAAATTACAATCTTTTTATTTTTCTTCCACTGGAAACACAGGTTGGATCTTCTGTAATGAACCCCTTCTAATAACCTTACCTTCTTGAATTATACCTCTCTAAAACGCTTATCTCCCCATATTATAAGCCAAAACAACAAAAACCACCTGTGCATATTGTTTGAACACTCAAAGATCCTTCTAGAATAATAAACTAATACTTGTCCAGTCGAAATTATCCTTTTAAAAAGACTAGAGTTTGTTAAACACCTGTTTAACCACTGGAAAACCTACCTTTTTAGAAAGTAAATGTGTTATAATATCACACATAAATTAAAACTAAAAGATTCTAAAGCTTTAAGCCTTTTTATTATTTTTTTAATAATAATACTGTTTAATCATTATAATTTTCTATATACTTATTCTATATTCGGTTATTCGGTATACATTAATCATTAATTAGAAAGGTTATAACTATGAAATAGATATGAAAATACCGAATGTTCGGTATGTGTTCGGTATGTTCGGTATCGATTATTAATTAAATAATACTTACTGGAAAATTTCAAACTCACAGCTGTCTTACCACACAAATTTATTTTTATGTGGTAAGATTTTTTAAGCTACTTGCTTAACCTGTATTTGAATAATCATGACTGCCAAACAGATCCAGAAAAAGAAGGATCAACTTTCTGCAGGAGAGAAAGCTTTCAATCAGCTAGAATGGAAAGAAAAGACCAAAATTCGTATTTGTGCAAAAAGCAACTTCTATTCACAGAAATGTCGAATTTGTAAGTATGAATTTATTTGTGCCAAAGATTGGAAAATAGAAACTTAGTTTCAGGAGAAAGAAAAAGGAATTAAGAAAAGAAAAAAAAGAGTGTAAGTATAGAACTTTTCAGAGCTATTCATAGCTTTTTTAAGAAATTCTTGATCTTCTCCTTGAATAAACAGTGCTAGCAAATAATAAAATGGAAATGCAAACTATAGGTAGTGTGAGTGAGAAGTTTGTTTCATCAGTAGGTAGAGTGTCAGAGCTTACCTCCTCAGTACGGTTATAGTAAAAACTGTGGTAAATTATTTCTATAATTCCAGCATTCACTGTAATAATCGTGATATATTGCTTTCCTAGAATAGGTCTCCAGAGAGTATAATTGCCATCTGGTAGCTGGGTTAACCCTTTTTGGTTCATATAAAAAAGCAGAGACTCATATTCGACAGTGATTCCAGGTGGATAGGAATAGGTCATAGACATATCATTGCAGATTCCTATTAGTACAAGTTCCAAAGATTGATTAGCAAATATTGCATTGATTTGGACTTTAGGATAACAATCTGGTGATTCAGTTACTGTTTGATTTTCCTTAGCCCTATTTAATATCTCTACTTCAGTTTCAATACCAAAAAAAGTAGTGCTAGGCATATTATAACCTGAGTCAGTAATTACTGAAATTTCACTAACCTCTGAAACCCTCGAAGCAATAACGGGTTGATTGCCAGTTACTGCTAACACATTAGAAAGAATAAGTAATTGTATCATTACTGTTATAATCAAGAATTTTTCCAGTTGTTTAAACATGTATTTTTCTCCTCCTTCTTGTATTTTCTAGTCAGTGAGTCTTAATTATATATATGTACAAGAACTTATAACTTTTAAGCTGCCAATCTCCCCTCCATATACGCTTTTCCATACGCTATATACGCATCTACATAACCATAGCCCGTTAGTTGGTAAAATGTGCTCCTTGAACTAGCATATAGTAAAATCTCTATCACTTTTTGCACAGAGGGATCAGTAGAAGAACCAATACCATTATGATATCCAGTGATTATTAGTGCAATTATCGCAGCTAAATAAGGAGCACTAATACTAGTTCCGTTTCCATATACCCAAGTTCCTTTAAAAATTGAACCGACTTGCTTAGGATCTGTTAACACAGGTACCCCATGTCCAGGTTCAAGCCAATTAACAATGTGATTTCCTGAGGTATAGGATTCATACCAAGATGAATAATATGTTCTATGGTTCTTATTTGAATTGTCTCCTGAACGAGTTTCATGATCGATTGATCCAATAGCATACCAAGCAGTATAATATTGAGGGTATTTCCATTCTACCTCGGTAGTAACATTAAGATTTTTATAAGTTCCAAGATTACCTGCTGAAGCAAGCATTATTACACCTTTGTTAATCAAAAGACTCCACAACTGTTGAGTTTGACTTCCTGGATATGCAAAATGTATATCTGTTGACTGTGACCAAGAAACAATGTCAATGTCCTTTGATGCTTGGTAAGTATAAATCCACCACCACATTAGGTATTCTCCTTTTTCAAATCCATATGGGTCAGCTCCCATATCTATGTCCATAAAAATTACTTTCACATCTCTTGCAACTGCAGCCAATGCTGATATAACTGCAAATCCATGACCCCATGAGAGTTGTTGGTTTAAATAAGAATCATCTGGATTCGTAATATATTTTATAGAACCACTTGAAGTTTTTGTTACAAAACCAATTATGTCTACATTAGCTTCTGGATTTTGCTCCAACGCTTTCCATTCTTTACCTTTAAGACCATCATCAATTATAACTATTGTAACATAATTATCTATATGAATATTATAGTCATTGACTACTATATCTGCCCCAGTATAGGTATAGGCTGTGTCTTGAAGTTGTCCTACTTTATATTATAGAAGATTTAATAATAGAAACACAAGTAAAGGGAGGAATATATATTTCAGATACAACAAAAAGTTGTACTATCCGTAATTGCTCTATTGAATCAAAGCAATTTGGAATTTACATAGAAGATTTAATGGATGGAAAATACTTAATACACGATAATTTTCTCAATATTACTAAATTAGGAAGGGATGGTTATGGAATTTTTCTAGATGATATTGCTGATGCAGAAATAAGAAATAATGTTTGTGTTGGTGGAGGTTATGGGATCGCATTATTTTGGGCTGAAGATATGATTGTTCAAAAAAACAATTGCTCACATAATGATGGAGATGGTATTCATTTAGAATATGTAGAGAATTCACTCATTGATAGAAACAACTGTTTTAATAATACTTATGGTATCTCGACATTTCTTTGTTCCTTTGTAAATTTCACTAGTAATATTTGTTATTTCAATGGATATTCAGAGCAAGGAGATTTTAACGAAATATGGGAAACTGGAGATGGGATACGAATTGGATTCTCTGACTTTTGCAGAATATTAAATAATAATTGTACAAAGAACATAAGAAGTGGATTAAGTCTCCCTGGTGGTGATTTTTTTGTTGTTTATAATAATACTATCAAACATAATAGAATAGGGATTGAAATGCAGATAGAGCGCTCAGGACACCTAGCTACCGAAATAGTATCAGGTGTAGCTATTGTGTATAATAAGCTAATTAATAATACAGAATATGGTGTCTATTTGTCTGGTTATGTCCGTCAAAGCTATATTCATCATAATATTTTCATACATAATAATATTGAAGGCACACCGCTTGGACGACATTCTCAGGGTCCTCCTTATGGTTATTCCCAAGCTAGAGAAAGCACTAGAAAGAGAAACACTTGGTTTGATAAGCAATCAAATGAAGGGAATTATTGGTCAGATTATCAAAATGAAGGAGACTACCTAGTTGATGGAAACGAGTACGAATCATTTAATAGTGATCCCTATCCAATTGCTAATTTTTCTGAAATAAGTATTCCTCCGATACCTACTTTCCCTAAAGGAAAGTGGTTTTCTGATAGAGATTTTTTCTTAATAAGAATAGCCTTTAGTATAGCAGGAATTATATGCATTCCAATTTCCTTAATAGTGATTTCAATGTTTATTGCAAAAGCTAGAAAGAAAGGAATAGAAAAAAGAAATGAGTAGTATTAGTAAGATTTCTTCTTTCTTTTTTGATACAAACAAGCAACCAATATTGAAGACATAAGAAGAACTAGTAAACTAGGAAAACTAGTCTCTTCTGCTTCTTGGAGTAACAGTGAAAAATCATATACGGTCTCATCTAAGCTCATACTCGTTCCATTCAGAACAGTGAATATCGAAGAGCTGTTCTCAAACATTGGAGCTTCACAATGATAGAGGGTTTTGTCTTTTGTATACAATCTTTCATCATGTTCATGTCCATACAACATAACTTCAATGCTGTATAATTTTCTGATATTGGAAGCTTGACTTGCATAATTAGAGTGATAGAACATTACAGTAGGAATATTTTTTCCATGAGCACTATCTATGAGATCTTTAACAGAAGTGTACTTATCTGAACTTAAACCACTATCAGTAACACTATAACCAACATACATCCAATCAAGATAATTGAATTGGATAATTGGATTTTCTCCTAGGTATTTATTCCAAATAATCCTTGGAATATCTGATAATATTGGTGTATCGTCTAAATCATGATTTCCTGCAATAATATAGACCGGTAAATCTAGAAGATCCAAAGCCCAGAGACTGAGCCTTAGTTGTATCTCTGCTGCTAAAGGCATATCATCTACAGGGTTAACAAATAACCATGCAGGTCCTCCTTCAATCAAATCTCCAGTTAAGATAACAAAATCTAAATCCAAGGTTTTTATCGTATTTATATATTTTAAATTTATATCTGTTGTGTTAATTTCTCCATAGCAGGGGAAGTGACTATCGGATAAATGAATGAACTTGAAAGGATATTCTTTCTGCTCTACAATCTTGACTGAATGTGTTTGATAATCATCTTCTGTGCTACTATTGAATTGTAAATCATAAAGACCAGCTACATTTGATGAAGGTTGAACAGTAAGAACCCTACCATCATCACTACTATAATGATCTAGGATTTCTAACTCTATCTCAATCACTGTGTTTACTAAATAGAGCTCCCAGCTATCAGGTAAATTAGCTGAATTAATTAGTACTGTAAAGTTTTCATTAAACTCAGCTATAACTGGTCTACCTTTATTTGGAGAAACAATCAAATCAATAGATCGTGCAACTAAGTTGTATCTTGGATGTTTTGATTCGTTAAAATATTCGATTGGCGATGTTGTATGATACTCTAAGTTTGAGGAGAAATTATCACTATTCACAGGCCAATTGAAAGACATTGTGTTTAAACTTGAATTGAAGTTTAGAAGTAAAAGTAATGTGATTGTAACTAGAAAGATTCTTAGTTTGGAGAAATCAATCATAATGGGATACTCTATCTAACAATCAAAAGTTTTTTCATTCAAAGTTGGAATATGTAGAGACAAAACAAAACAGCTGAAAGCGAAGAAGAATTTATATTCAATATAAAGAAAAAAAGAAGGAGAACTAAACTAGTTTTGAACCACAGCTTTCACAGAACTGAGCTCCAACAGGAGGTTTGTGACCACAGTAAGGACAGTAAGTAGAACTAGTCAAATCTTGAGTAGAAGCTTGTCTTGTAGTCATTGGGCCTGTAAATTCAGGAGCTTGTTGGTAACTAACTGACTCTCCAAAAACTATTTCTCCTGAAGCAGTATCATATCTATATTTGATAAAGCCTTCATTTCTTAAGTCTAGAAGAATTCGAAGAATATCATTTGTTCGAATGTTAGTTTCTACTGAAAGGGCTTCAAGTTTTACACTACTGTTTCCTTTAGCTTGTGCAGTTACCAACATTGCTCGTTTTAATCTTCTATCTGTAAGCAAACCACTAATTCCACCAAGTAGGATGAAGAATGCAGGGATGAACATGTAATATCCCCAAGCACTTAAACCTATGAAATCAGCATCTGTATAAAAGAAAACTATTCCTAGGACACCAATTAATGCAAAAACTGCAGCTGTTCCAAATGCAGACCAATTACCTGTGTATTGCTTTTTTGTATATTGACGATCATCAGTCATAATATCAGCTCTAAAATAGGGATTCTTACTTGAGATTAATAAATTTTTAGTGATTTTGTGGATTTCCTCCCTTTTTAAACTAATTTTAGCATAATAATTTAGAGATACTCTGGTGTAGAATATGATCTGGAAAATGATTTTTACTATTTACATTCAAAGTGGGAGTGAGAGAATAGAGTTAGCTAGATACAAAATTACAGACTTTGAAATTCTCAAACAACTCTTATCCCGTATCTTCGAGGAACAAAAACAATGGATTGAAGTAACAAAAGTGATAAAAAAAACATGGAAATATGAGATTGTGTTAATAGATGATTTAGGGAGAAGGATAGACTTGATTAAATTATACGAACTCATCCATGTAAAGGATGAAATAATGACTTTTTTTGGATTGTCTAAAGATACTATAGGTGAGATTCTTGCAGAAGGATTAGCATAAATTATTTTCGAATTGATTTGTAATTCATAATAGTTTAAATATCGTTTATTTCTTTACAGCAATAAAAAGGAAGATAAAAATGGATGAAATTCAGCTACCAAAGATTGGTCTGGGAACAATGCAAGGTAACACAAAGAAGGCAAAGGAAGCTTTCGTTAAAGCTATTCAAATGGGATACCGTTTCTTGGATACAGCACAGCTGTATTTCAATGAGAGAGTAGTAGGAAAAGCGATAACTGAAAGTGGTGTAGCCAGAAAAGATCTTATAATAGCTTCTAAGGTATTCATACACAATTTTACTTATAGAAGAGTAAAGAAGAGTACTGAGAGAAGTTTGAAAAGACTCAATCTAAATTATGTTGACATTATGTATATACATTGGCCTTTCCGAACCTATAGGAAAAGGAAAGAAAAAATCTTGAAAGCTTTTAGTGAACTAGTGGATGAAGGGAAAATCAGATATCTAGGGATTTCTAATTTTACAATTAAAGATATAGACGATGCTTTGAAAATATATGATAAACAAATAATTGTTAATCAAGTTGAAATGCATCCTTGGTTACAACAAAAAAAACTTCTGAAGCATCTAAACAATAATAATATAAAATTAATTGCATACTTCCCCCTTATGCATGGAAGAATCAACCAAGTTCCTGAACTTGTGAAAATAGCAATGAAGCATAAAACAACAGCTGCACATGTTTCTTTAGCTTGGATAATAAACAAAGGAGCAATTCCAATACCAAAAAGCGTTACAGAGAGTCATCTAAAAGATAATTTTGAAGCTCAGAATCTTGTTTTAGATGAAGAGGATATCAAACTCATAGATTCTATAAAATATGAAAAAAGATTTGGAGACTTCCCAGTAATTGCTCCAAAGTGGGATTAATCCTTAAAATTCTGTTAATTCTTTTCCTTTCTATTTTTTATCTGTAATTTTATCTTTGGAATAACAAATCTACATCCTTCAATTAAGAGATAAATTCCATAAATATAAACAAACAAAATGCCTAGTTGTACTCCTGATACATCACTAGTATATGCACCTTCGAACATTTCTCCGATCTTGATTAAAGGATAGAGAAAAATGTAAGCTTTGTTTAACTTATGTTCTACATCGTATGGAGAACCAAATGAATCATAAATGTACCCTGTTCTTCCTGCTTCTAGCTTATCGAAAATTGCTTCCTCAGAGAATTCAGAAGTATTAAGAGTGGTCCATGCATATACTGGTTCTGGTTCATGCATATCGGTTGAAGCTACAATTCCTAAACCATTATCTATACAAAATTGATGATTTTCACTAAAATATCTATCTTGATTAATTATTTCGAAGAAATCAACACCCCAATCTAAGAACTGATCTCTTGTTGGAGTTTCTTTACTTAGTCGTTTATTTGAAGAATAATGATTAACAGAAACTAATCCACCTAAAGAATGAGCGGAACTAATCGCGGCTTCAATTTCCTGATCAGTTGGTCTAGAGATATACCCCTTAATAGTGATAACACTTTCGATTTCCTCTAAATCTAAATCAGGAGGAAATATAAAGTTCAAATGAACTCTAGCGGTAGTCCATTCCACGCCTGGCAAAACTTTTATCGTATCATTAAATTCATTTCTTGCTATTTCACGAATTTCATCAATTCCTTCAAATGAATTATGATCAGTTAAGACTATTGCATTGAAACCCATTGATATGTGCCAGAGAAGGTTTTGTCTTGGACTCAGACTTCCATCTGAGTAATAGGTATGTGAATGAGGATCAATAAGAATGTTCCATTCTGTTTCATTATATTCAGGAGAATAATTAAAATCATCCCAATCTTCATCAAAGTAACGAAATTGTGCGGGTCCAGTTACCATAGCAGGTATCGAGATTCCTATAGTTATCCAAATGACGAGATTATAGACTACAAATTTTTTCAAGGTTTTTTTTAGTTTCTGATTCATACCAAGCACATACATTTTTTCTTTGATATGGTATTGGGTCCTTTTTAACTTTTTCGAGGTTTAAATAGCGAAAAAGCTATTATCTAGTAAAGTATAAGACCCGTATAGTAGGGGGGAATTACATGAGAATAAAAGAGATTTCTCACTATAAAATACAGATATTAGTGGTGAATTTACAATGGATAGTATAAAAGATGGAATAATTCACGAATTAGAAGAGGAATTAGTGAGAATTTTAAGCAATTGGTTCGAAAGAAATACATCTGAAGCTGAAGATAAGGAAAACAAAGAAAAACTTACAGAATTGATGCAAAGAGCAGATGATGTTCTTAGTAGATGGTTATAACTCAATTGGATTATTAAAGCAAAGAAAGAGAATCTTCTGGAATTTTACCAAAACTCTGACATAGTTCCCATAATTGATTTTGAGCTTCAATTGAACAATAATCATAGGGGGATTCATGTTCTTTTTTCCCCATGAATGTATTACTGGTGATAGTCCAGTGAATATGAGGAAATTCAGATTCAGGAACTGGTGTTAGTATCCCTAAGGATTGGTTTAATTCCACACTGTCACCTCTACTTACAGTTATGAAAAGAAGTTGATTATCGATTACCGATTCTTCAGTGGTCCAAGGTTCGAAAGCTATAAACATTGTCCACTTAGCATTTATTTTGATATTGACATCAATTAACCAATATCCGTTTGACATCTGATGTTTCTTGACTTGTGTAATTATACCTGCAATAGGAGCATATATCTTAGTATTGTTTTCTAAACGAAAATCAAATCCTATATGCAGTTGAGTTGATCTATTATCATGAAAAACTTGAACACCAGAAACTACTTCTAGATCGAGAAGAGGAAGAGAGAAAACAGGAGTTTCAGCTAGTTCAAAAGCAATTGCAAAACCTGCTACAGTGGCTCCTGAGAGGATAATAATCAAACCAACAATTTTAGGTATAATCTTCTTCAAATTCATGAATATAGTTTTTTTGAATGAGCTATTATACCTTTCTGTTCCTATTGATTCTTCTTTTTCTAAAGATAAAAGCATATATCGTACCATAAAAAGGAATCATTGCGAAAAATCCATAATAAGCGTATTTTCTTGGTCCATCATTAGAAGGAGGTTCTTCTGGAATATCAGGATTTTCTTCACCATAAACTGGTAATTCGGATAGGGGATATAAGTCTGCAGAGTTTACAACTCCATCTATAGCATAAGCAAATGAGCCAGCCCAATCAGACCAGTAATTTCCTTTCTGTGTTGCTTCTTCAAACCATGTATTCAACACAGCAGAATCCAAGGCTTGGGAATCTTCAAGCGGATTATTATTAATGAATGCGTTATGGTGGATGAAGTTCATGGTAGAAGCACTATGAATAGCAACACCATAATCTAAATTGTTAACAAAATAATTGTAAGTTATTATACAATCATGAGTGTTATCTAAATCTATACCTGCACCATCATTATACGAGATTGTATTGTTGATTATATTACTGATTTCTGAGAGATGAAATTCAATCCCAAAATAGCTGTTATATATAATATCATTATTCTGAATGTGCAGAGATCTTGAAGACTGGATTCGTATTCCAAAAACGTTGTTGGCAATTGTGTTATTCAATATTAAGATTTCATAACTACTTTTAATTCGAAGCCCTTCACCATTATTTTTCCAAAAGTAATTGTCTCGGATTTCCAAATTCAATACACTGAAAGAACCTATTTCATCATTTAGTGCAACAGTATTTTGAACAAAGGATACATCAGTGCAAATCTCAATCAAGAATGCTTTGTCATTGTAGTTCCAGGAATTATCTTTAATATCTATTGAACTGCAATTAAAAACAAATAAAGCAGTATCAGTTGAGAAGAAATCTTGATTGCGTATCGTAAAATTAGTACAAGATATAACATAAAGCTGACTATAGAGGGGAGTGGTTATTTCTATATTATCTTCTTTGATGAAAAAACCTATAGGTCTACCATTTACTGAATTGTTTAGTACAGTATATGTCTGATAATTTGAATGAGCTTCCTGTATTTCAAGTCCATCATTTTGAAATGTGTTATTGATAAGAGTAGCATCGTTACACTGCTGTAAAATCATACCATAAGACAGAGCATTACTGCAATAGTTATTTGTCACATTAGACAGAGGGGAGGATGTAACAACTATATTACTCTCTGAAGCATCTGTACAAGTATTATTATCTATAATAGAGGAAGAGCATTCTTTCACCTCAATGCCAAAAAGACCAGTATCGATACAGAGATTTGAAGTAATATTGCATCCATTCGAGTTATACACTCTTATACCAGAGTAAGTACTACCTAAGGTATTATTGAAAATAGTAACAGTATCGTTTGCTGTATCATCCACTAAGATCCCATTATCAACTAAAATTGTACAGTTTCTAATGATAAAATGCTTTGTTGTATTTCTAATATTAATACCATATTGATAGTTTCCAGAGATTGTATAATTTTCAATAATATATGGATAGGATGCATTACCTGAACCAGGAAAACCATAACTAATGAAATCAGCATCAGACTCGATGGTGAATAAATCAGCTTGAAATCTTATAGAATCTTCGTTGGTTTGATGAAACGAGAGAACATTATTGCTAGTTGTTAGTAAAGAAAATGAGCATAAAAGAACGATAAAGAATGAATACCTTGGAATTTTAGTAAATACAATAGGCTTTCCTTTCATACTAGACATGAGTATAAAATATTGAACACTAATAAATTAATTCATAGACTGCAATTTTTCAGAAGGATTTCAGTTTGATGTGTGTTTTTATTCTATTTCTTCAATACTGTGAATCTAAGTATAACTACTGTACCAACAAATGCTATAATTCCTAATATTATAAAAATCCAGTAATAGTTTTCGACAAATGAGCCTGTTCTTAAATTAAATATACTCACCCAATCAGTACTGTGAGGAAAGGTACAAAAACAAGTTGAATAATCAACATAAAAATAGCATCTAACGGTGAACCTGAAGATTGGATAAAATGGGTATTTTCTAATTGGTTTATCTGTTGATTTTTCACTTTCTTCTTTTTTCATTTTTTCAGGTAAAAATTTGACAAAAGTCAAACTTTAATTATGATTTCGTGTGTGGGAAATTGGAACACATACCGTTATGGTGAAAAATATGAGTGAAAAAGAATTAACAAAAGAAGAAATAGATAAACTTTTGGCAAAGGCTAAAAAGCCATCAGCTGATGCTGTAAGGTTGCATCCATTCTACAAAGGAAAGATGCAAACGGTGCCAAAAGCGAGTGTCTGGGGTTTCGACGCTTTTGCTGTGTGGTAAATTGAAGAGTTGCGACTCTTAATCCAGAATACACCAGGTGTCGCAGAGGCTTGTAGACAGATTGCTGCTAATCCTACAGAATCCTTCAGAATGACTAATCGAGCTAATACAATAGCTGTAGTCTCTGATGGAACTAGAGTTTTAGGCTTAGGAGATATTGGACCTGAAGCTGGTCAACCAGTCATGGAAGGAAAAGCATTGCTCTTCAAATACCTTGGAGGTGTAGACGCTTTTGCCTTAAGTATTGGAAATCCTGGTAGAAGACCATCAGCAGAAGAAATAATCAATTTTGTAAAGCTTCTCCAACCTTCAGTAGGAGGTATTAATTTAGAAGATATTTCTAAACCAAAATGTTATACAGTGCTTGAAACACTACGTAACGACCCTGAAATAACTATACCAGTATGGCATGACGATGCTCAAGGAACAGCTTCTGTAGTTGTTGGAGGTGTTATTGGAGCTGCTCATCACGTTGGTAAAGAACTCGATCAACTTAAAGTTGCTATGCTTGGTGTTGGTGCAGCTAATACTCGAACTGCTTACGTACTTGAAGCAGCAGGTGTTCCTCTAAAGAACATAGTCATGGCTGATTCCAAGGGAATCATTACAAAAGATAGACCAGATATCATTGAGCAAAAAGACTATGATTCTTTCAAATATGACTTAGCACAGAAGACAAACGGTGAAGGTTTAAGTGGTGACTTTGGTAATGCTATGGAAGGAGCAGATGTTATGATTTCAGCATCCAAATCTGCAGAGGATGTGGTCAAACAAGAATGGGTTTCAAAAATGGCATCAGATAGTATTGTATTTGCATGTGCGAATCCGATCCCAGAAATTTGGCCTTGGAAAGCAAAAGCTGCTGGAGCTAGAGTTGTTGGTACAGGTCGTAGCGATTTTGATAACCAAATCAATAACAGTCTTGGTTTTCCAGGTATTTTCAGAGGTACTTTAGATGTCAATGCAACTACAATCACTGATGAGATGTGTGTTGCAGCTGCTCAAGCTATTGCTGATATAGCAATTAAG
Organism: Promethearchaeati archaeon; assembly: GCA_013166775.1. Lineage (GTDB taxonomy): Archaea > Asgardarchaeota > Heimdallarchaeia > Heimdallarchaeales > Heimdallarchaeaceae > UBA460. Next base: position 22,831 of record JABLTJ010000023.1, on the reverse strand, counting down.
AAAGGTACAACTGACAAATACATCATTCCAGCTATGTCAGAATGGGAGCTTTTCCCCTTCGAAGCAACCAAAGTTGGTATGAAAGCTATCGAACAAGGTGTTGCTCGAACCATTATGGAAGAAGAAGAACTCTTTAAGATGGCTGAAGAAAAAATCAAGTATGCTCGAGATTTAACTCAGAGTTTGATGGACAATAAATTCATCGCTCCCCCAATTTAAAAACACTTTTTTCCCTTTTTCTTATTTTTTCCTCTCTCTGTCCTAGAATTTAAGCGTAGATTTCACTTTTCTTATTGCATCTTCTCTCAAGTATAATTTATTAGAAAAATTTGATTCCGTACTATAATCTATTTCCTCTAGTCCTAAAAGACATTTTTTTAGTAAATCAATGTGTTTGCTGTTACTTAAAAACCTAAAGTAAATGTAGCATAATATATATCCATAAAGTCTTTTGATTTTAGTTTTCTCTCGAGAACTTTTATTATCTTGTTATGATTATAAGCAGATTAAGCGAGTATATCACCCATCCTTTGTAATAAGGAATAGGAGGATATAGATTGATTAAAGAAGTACCTCTATCCCGCTGGATATTTTTACATACTCTAACATAGTAAAAGACAAATAATAACTTGAAAGATTTTGAGTGAAATAACAATGATACAGATAATACTTTTACATTATACAATTCAGTTCTTAGCTTAACATTAAGTTTGACAGCAATTTGTATATTCAAAATTCTAAGAAAAAGGAAGAGATAAATTTCTTTCAACCTTGATTCTTTTTCTTTCGCCTCTTACGTACTCTTTATAATATATTTTAACGAATTTTTATATGAATGTCTGAAAAACCTTCAATTTCCTCATTCGAAGCTCTTTTCGATGCAAATCCTTTATCTATGATCATTGTACAGGATTTAACCAAAATAGTATATTGTAATAAGACATTCATTGATGTTTTCGGTTATTCTCTAGAAGATGTCCAAAAAATGGAAATACTAGATTTTGTACACAAAGATGATATCATCCTAATTAAAGATAGACAAAAAATTCTTTTGGAAGGGGGAGAGCCAGAAAGACGTTTTACAATGCGTTTTATACATAAAGATGGTTCTATTATGCTTACTCAAGTTACTGGAGATAACATCATCTTTAATGGAAAACCAGCTAGAATAATAATCAGTGCAAATATCAGCGCAGAACCTTTAATTAACCAATCTCCTGAACTAGTCAATGCTCTTTTAGACGCTCTAACTCATCATACTGAGCTAGGTTTTTGGGTGGATGATCTAGATGATCATACTATGTACATCAATGATCGGCTTTGTGAAGTTTTAGGTTATACGTTTGATGAAATAAAGGATAAATCTGTAACAGATTTTCTTCACCCTGTCTCACAAGAAACATATCATCAGAGTATAGAGAATAGAAAAGAAGGAACTCCTACAAGCTCTTATGAGTTGGTTCTAATTGATAGATTAGGTCGTCCAAATACTTTTAGAGTCATTGGATCTACTCTTTATGATTCAAATAGTCAGCCTATGGCATCTGTAGGTTTTTTTGCAAACATTGAACCTATGAAAAAACTTTCAGCTATTGTTTCAACTTTAAATAAATATGCTCTTTATTCAAGGTATAAAGATTTGTCAACCTTCTGGAATAAGGTTCTGGACGATATCTTGGGTATTTTCTATTCTGATCATGGAATGGTTTTTCTAGATAGTGAAATATTAGCAAAAAAAGGAGAGTTTGGATTTAACTTCTCACCAACAGAAATATTAGAAGACCTTACAAAGAAAGGAGACATAGTTTCATATATAGATACAGATTGCAGTCATTTCTTTGATAGCGCTCAAAGTGTGATACTTGCTACAATGTTTCTTAATCAACAACCTGCAGGATTTATTTTGATAGGATCAGAAATTGATAATCTCTATCTTCCTCAAGATGTTGATCTCTTCATGACTTTTGCCAATCAAATTACAATGAATTATGAACATCACTTTCTCTATATTGAATCAGAAGAGGAAAGAGAATATGTTTCAATTTTACTAGACATACTATCTCATGATTTCCTTAATGCCAATACTTCAGTTCATGGATATTTAGAATTATTAGATCAAGGTTTGGACACCCAAAACATAGACAAATTCAAAGAGTTCTTATCAAGAAGCATTAATGTAGTTGAAAGGAGTGAAAGAATTCTTCAAACAGTGCAACAGTTAACAAAAATTCAAAAGGAGAGAAAAGCAAAACGTACTCTTCCTCTTCGTCCTATTCTTGAAAACGCAATTGAATTGCAGAAAACAATGTTCTATCCCCGAAAAATTGATGTTACTTTTGAATGTCCAAAGAAAAAAGTCAATGTGATTGCCGGAGATCTTCTACAGAACGTTTTTGAGAATGTTATCAACAACGCAGTGAAATATACAGAAGAGCAAGATGTTAAACTTGATATTAAATGTGTTTCTGTGGAGATTGAAGAATTAAAACTGATTGAAATTAGATTTACAGATTACGGAATGGGTATTCCTGATGATATAAAACCCAGATTTTTCAAACGTTTAACTAGAGGTGACCACAGATTCCAAGAAGGATCTGGTTTAGGATTGTATTTAGCAAGTGTTATTCTTGATACTTACAATGGTGAAATAAGATTTTCTAATAGAGTTCCTGATGATCATAAAAAAGGAACTGTTGTAATTGTACAAATTCCTGAAGGGTAATATTATGGTTTCTATATTTATTATTGATGATGAGGAAGCAATTAGATACCTTTACCAGGAAGGTTTAACTATAGAAGGTCATCAAATAATAGGAAACGCTCAAAATGGTCAGCAAGCTATTGAGAATATTGAGAGGATGAAATCATATCCTGATGTAATTATTCTGGATCATCGCATGCCAATAAAAAACGGTATTGAAACATTAAAGGAATTACGTAAAAATAAAATAGCAAGTAAATCCAAAATCTTGTTTGTGACAGCAGATCCTACAATCAGAGAAGAAGCAAGTAATTTAGGAGTTTCACTTTTTATTCAGAAACCGTTTAGTATCTTGAAATTAGCAAAATTAATTACTAATCTTTTCAGTTAACCTGGTTTAATTTTTTACTAACTTGATAGCGAAGTATGTTGAATATCAATATTTATTATTATAATTGTTCTTTACTTGTTAATAAGTCTAAAGTGGATATTATGGAAACGTGGGTATTAATTCTAATTCTTATTCCAGTAGTTTTACTTGATTCAGGAATGAAATTACTAGCAACACTTGATTTAATTAAAGGCTGGGAAAAGAGACCAAAGAATACTAATTATATATGGATAACTGTTATTTGGATAGTTAGCATGTTTGGATGGTTATCATATTTGTTATTTGGAAGAATGCCAAAAGAGAAGACTGAAGATGAAGAAGATTGGGGTTAAAGTTGAAGCTTTAAGTAAGAATTTCGATGATGTTAAAGCCCTTAAACAGGTATCTATACAAATCGATAAACCTGGCCTATATGGTTTAATTGGACCTAATGGTGCAGGTAAAACTACTTTGTTAAAATGTATTTCCAGCTTATTAGTACCATCAGAAGGAGATATTCATCTAAATGGAGATAGAGTATCACCAAAAAACCTAGCTATTCGTAATAAAATAGGATTCTTACCTGAAGATTCAGGTTTGTACGACAGACTTTCAGCAAAAGAATTTCTGCATGTAATGGCTGGAATGTCAGGTATTCCTAAGGATGTTAGAAGCAATAAGGTTAGAGATGTTGTTGAGTATATCGGTATTGATTTTCCTCCGAGTAAAATAGTAAAATACCTTTCAACAGGGCAAAGAAGACTACTTCTCTTAGCAAGCATTATCCTTCATGAACCTGACATTATTATACTTGATGAGAGTCTCTCAGGATTAGATCCTATAAACAGAGAACGCATAAGTGAAATTATGCGAAGATTAGCTAAGGAAAATATAGTGATTTTTTCCAGTCACATTTTATCAGATATATGGAGATTATGCGAGAAAATCTATGTTTTAAATGATGGAAGTCTAATTGTCGAGGATAATCCTGATAGCATTCTTTCAAGGATGACTGATGACTCCTTTTTTGTGACATCTAAAATTAACATCGAAGAAGTCAAAGATTATCTTGAAAAGAATAAGTTTGTCCAAGAAGTGAGTATTCAAGGAGAAAGAATAATCTTTCGACTTAAAGATTTTAGCAAAGCAAATCAACTTGTTGGGGAAATGTTAGAGAAATTTGAAATTGTTTCTTTTGGACCAAATATTCCTGATTTAGATCAGATATTTACTAGGTTGGTGGATGCTTCATGAGAGAGATTTTTTCAACACAGAGTAAGTCATTTTTGTTTAAGGAATGGAAATATATTCGAAGGAAAATTCTACCTTTATCTATTGGTTTAGCTATTTTTGGTTTTCTTACTGTTATACTGTTGTTAGCTCTTCCATATCTAGCAGATTTTCTTGAAAGTCTTTTACCTGAAGTTACACCAGAGATGTCCATTCAAAGTTTTATGGATAGCACTAACAGCATTGTTTCTATAATAGCTGTTATACTATGTGCTGATGCAATAGCAGGAGAAAGAGAACAAAACACTTTGGTGCTTATACAAACTAAACCAATATCTCCTGTATCAGTTATTCTAACTAAGCTAGCAGTACGCTATCTTCTAGTGCTCATTAGTACAATTGCAGGAGCTATAGCAGTCTTCTTTGGTACTTGGGCTTTTATAGGATTACCAGATATTCAATCTTTCATTGTATCTCTAATAGTTTATGCAATAACCTTATTCACTTACATGAGTATAGGAATTTTGATATCAACAATAGCCAAAAGTCAAATATCTGCAGGCGTAATCTCTGCAGTTGTTATTCTAGTAATAACTTTGATTTCCGCTTTTCTTATGTTTGAAGAATTTCAACCGTATAATATATTCATGATGTCAGTAAATCTTTCAATGATGGAATTTTCTCCAACGAATATCGCAATTGTCTGTGTAGTATTGTTCCTTTTAGGATCGGCATTAATAGCTGTTTCAGTACTTGCTTATTATTCGGAAAAGGAACTAACAAGAAAGAAAGTATAGAAAGCAGGAGTTATTCTAGTTATTCAGTGGAATATCCCTAGCTGACCATAACTTACAGTAGATTTTCCATTGACCATCTGATTTGAGAAGTGATAGATAATCTGTGCATTCATATAATCGCTCTGGATGTTTAATAATCATTTTCACTTTTACAACAGCTGAATTATGCCATACATCAACATTTTCTAATGAAAATACACGCTCATCTTTAGAGTATTGTATGGGAGGAGTTTTGCACTTTTCTTTCCAGAAACCCATTGATTTTAACCAAAATTTACTCTCATTAGTTACACCTATGTTTTTTGCTTCGTTCCAAAAAGCTTCTTCAAGTAAATCAAATTTTCTTTCATATAATCCTTCTAGATAGAGATTTACAACTCTCACTATTTCACTGATATCTGTATCTACATACATACAAAGCACCTTTTGAATTCTATTCTTTTATTCTTTCTACTTTAAAGCAAACAGGTCTAATACCATCAGGACAAGCAGTATAGATCATATCTTGCCCAGTGAAATCAGGGAAACCCCCACCGCATCTTAAGACACTGACATTTTTGTACAAACCATACCAAGCATGATGACAGAACCCCTCAGGCATATTCCCTCTTTCACCTACAATGAATTCTTGGCTTTCTTGAAATCCGCATACATTAATTGGTTGTCCGTTCGCTTTAATGAAATCTTCACCAATAATATCTTTTGGAGTAAATTTCTTTACAACAGTTATTTTTACTTTATCCATTTTTATTCCTTCCTAAATTTTTGAGTATTTGATTTCTCAATCTTGATAACAAATCCCATAAACATTTAAATATCTTTTGACCGTTAAAGTTTTTTTAATAGTAATACTTATTATGACAATTAGAATAATTTTAATAGTAAAGATTGTTTGTATAATATGGAATACATAGTGTGTTAAAATGAGCAAAGAATTTGATCCTAGAGATAGAAAGATACTTCTTGATTTTTGGGAAAAGCTACCAGAACTTAAGATTGTAAAAGATTCAGAGAGAACTTTTTATTCACATTCTGCTAGGCAGTTAATAATGAAAGTTCTGGGGATGGGAATACAAGAGCAAGTAACAGATAAAAAAGCAGAAAATATCATTCGCAGAGCATTGAACACTCAGGAGATATATCAAGCTATTCAAGATTTGAAAAAATCAAAACCTCGAGAATTTGATATCAAGGATTTTGATTTAAGTCTTCACAATCTCTATTTCCATATTCAAAAACTTGAAGAAGCAGGATTAATCAAACCCGTTGCTATACTTCGGGAAGGAAGACACAATGTCACTTATTATGGGAGAACGGCTCGAATTATGTTCTTCAATGTTGAATACGAGGAATATGAACAAGTAAAGAATGCATTTACAGCTATGGAAAAACTTGCTCCAAAAATTAATCCTAAAATCAAAACAGAAGATATAAGAGGGTACTACGATAGATATGTGAAGATTGGAAAAACATTGACAAAAAAGATGTTTGAGAAATTAGCAGATTATGAGCAAGGATTTAACACAACAGACGTAGATCCAATAGATATTCTGAACTTCTTGGAACTTGTCTATTCCATCAATTTAGAGTTTACGGACTTGTTTAAAGAAGTTGCAAAGAACTTAGATATCAAAATTGATGGATAAATTACACAATTTCTTTTCTTTCGAACTAGGATAAGATATAAATAAAACTTTTAACAATTAGAAACAGTGTAGAGGTGAAAGATTTGTTATTATTACCACCTAAAGAAGATAAAGAAGAAGAAAGTGATGAAATTCAAGAGTTAGATCTTGGGATTGTTGGGCATGGACCAGCAGGATTTACAGCTGCATTATATGCTTCAAGAGCAGCTATTTCTGTTGCATGTATAGGAAGAGATTATGGAGGACAAATGGGATTAGCTTTAGAAATAGAAAATTATCCCGGTTTTGAAAATATCTCAGGGATTGATTTAGCTGATAAGATGAGAACTCAAGCTGAGAAATTTGGAACAAAAATTATTTATGGTGAAATTTCGACAATTGTAATAACAGAAGATAATAGATTTCTAATTAAAAGCGATATGGGGAATTATATAGTAACAGCATTAATAATTGCTACTGGGGGAACACATAGAGAACTAGATGTTCCAGGAGAAAAGGAGTTCATAGGTCGTGGTGTTTCTTATTGTGCTACTTGTGATGCAGCATTCTTTAAAGAAAAAACAGTTGTTGTTGTTGGTAGTGGCGATGCAGCAGCTACTGGAACTCTTGCGTTGAGTGATGTTGGAGCAAAGAAAATCTATTGGACTTCAAGATCAGACTATCTAAAATGCGAACGAATTTATGTTGAAAGAGCAGAAGAAAGAGAAAATATTGAGATCTTGTACAATAAACAAGTAACTGAAATCAAGGGAACAAATACAGTAGAAGAAATTGTCTTTAATGATGGAACCACTTTAAAAGCTGATGGTATTTTTGCAGAAATTGGTGCATTACCTAACACTGAACTAGCTGAAGCTCTAGGTTGTGAGCTTGAAGATAATCTTGTTAGGATTGATGATGATTGCAATACTTCTGTTCCTGGAGTATTTGCTGCGGGTGATGTTACATCCAAAATTAAGAATCCATTAAATAGGCAAATAACCACTTCTGTTGGTTTAGCAACCATTGCTGCAATTAGTGCAGCTGAATTTCTACAAGCAAGAAAAACAATAAAGAAAGATTAGATATCTTTCTTTTGGATTAATTTATTTAAGATTAGTTTTGTTTAATTTCTTTCTTATATAGAGTTTGTAATTCATCAACCTTTTTCTTATTTAGAGGATACATTAGCAGAAACACTATACCAATAGCCAGAGCTGTTGCTGGGAAGAATGAAACGAGAGCTTTTAATCCAGTAGTTAATCCAACAGAAACATTTTCTGGTTCAAACAATGACCATCCGTATCTTGTGAGAACTGAACTTACTGAAACAACAGCAAAGATCGCTGAAAGCCTAATAACTAATGCGTGAACACCATAGTATGATGCTTCCCTTCTTTGACCTGTTTTTTGTTCATCTTCATCTGCGATATTAGATATATTTCGATCTATGAAGTAAGGAGAACCAGCTAAACCGATACCATTCAAAGCAAGTAATACTAAAGCAATCCAGTAATTTGTTACGAAGAACAGTGGGATTAGAACAGCTAACCAGTATGCTTGTGATAGAACGAAACCCATCTTGCTACCAACTTTAGAATCAACAAAGGACCAGAATACAACACCAGGTGCTGAACTTAGAAAGGCAACAAGTAGAAGTAGGACAACTAGCATTGATCTAGATTCCAATAAAACAAATTCTGAATATATTGGCATTATCATTGGGAAAAGTGCAAATACATACCAGTTCATCATTGAACATAAGATGAACACAACAAACTTCCAGTTTTTAAGAGTATACCATATTGACTGGAAAACACCATAAAGTTCTTTCTTCTCAAGTTCTTCAACTGGTGGTTCTTTAACTCCCCATTTTATATTAATAAAAGCAGTTACGAAAACTATTACTCCCAAGACTGCTCCTGCAATCCAATAATTATAGATATTTTGTTGTGAGCTTTCAGTTAGAGTAGGAATAAATAATGTTGGTACTCCCATTCCTAGAATTAGACCAAGTACCATAAATATTCTTCTTCCTGCTCCTGCTTCTTCTCTTTCTTTATCAGTTCGGAACATTTCAGGGTAGAGGGATGTTCGATTTAAGGAGAAAGCTGTGTATATTGTGTCAAAGAGACAGATGATTATGAAGAAGTATACAGCAACCCAAACAGGATGAGTGTCAGCAGTAGTAAATGGTGTAAATAGGAAAAACATTATCAAAGATAGAGGAATCCATGCAATTATCATCCAAGGTCTACGTCTTCCACCGCCAAATCTTTTTGTTCTAGTTTTATCAGAAAATCCACCCAATATAGGATCGTTAAATGCATTATATATAGACCATAGAATATAGATTATCATGACATGTTGTACTTTGATACCTATAACAGCATAGTAGAAAGTAAAAATCAGAAAAGAGAATCCTTGATAAGCTACAGCGTCTGTAATTTCTCCAGTTGCAAATGCTAGATTAAATTTGAGAGGAACTTTAAATCGAGATTCTTTTTTTTCAGTCATGAGAATTTGTTTTCTAGGTTTTTTAAAAATGTTTTCGAGAATTTTATCTACTAATATAGATAGAAACATTTATTAATTGCCATCCCTCTGGATGTTATAGAACATCCAATAAGAAGTCAGGTGGAATGTGTGACAGAAAAACAATACGAAAAAATAACTGTAAATCTCCCAGTAGTTGATTTGGGAAAGATAGATTACCTTGTAGAACAAGGATTCTATAATACAAGAACAGAATTTATTCGAACTGGAATTAAGAATGAGATAGAAAAAAACGCTTTTGCTATTGATTCAGTAATCAAAGAAGAAGGTAGCAAAGAAGGATCTTTCTTTGCAGTTGGAGTTGTGCATCTAAACAGAAATAGTTTAGAGCGATATTTGAATAAAAACAAGATGATTACCTTATTTGTCATCGGAATGTGTTTTATAGCAAAAGATGTTGATGTGAAACTTGTATCGAAGACTATAAAGGCTTTTAAAGTCTATGGGATAAAAAAAGGTCCAAAGGACGTAATCGATTATCTTACAAAGAACTTGTGATAGATATGAAGTTGGTAATTAAAATCGAAATAGGTTCTTTCCCATTTTTCTTTAGAATCATTATTAAATCGCATAGAAAACAGGAGCTTTGCTACACAATAAATTGAACACCCAAATTCAAACAAGCTGAGTTTTATAGCCTCAGCTTCTTTTTCTTTTAGGCATTTTTCACATCTAGCTTTGATATCTAAAGAGATAGGTAAATCCCACCACCCGTGTGCTGAGGAACCAGTATATTTTGAATCTTTATTTGCCATAAGTTCTATAATTGTAGATCCTTTTTAACTAAAAGCTTCTTCCAGAGCTGGTTTAATCTCTCATTCTATTTCTCACAGATATTACTGCTAGTATAAAGAAAATTAAACACATACCAGAAACAACTACGAAATCAACCCACAATTCTTTGAATCCCCAACCTTTGAGCATTATTCCTTCGAACAGATTGATTCCATAAGTCAAAGGAACTATATAAGAAACAGGTTGAAGCCAAATGGGAAGCCCAACAACAGGAATCAAAAGACCACCTAAAGCCATACTTGGTATTGCAGTTAAAGGTGCAAATTGAATAGCCTGTAATTCATTCTGAGCAAAATTCGATAGAAAAACTGCCATAAAGATATGTGCCAATGCAAATAACAAAGCTGCGAAAATTAAAAGAAACGCGTTTCCTCGAACCTTAGCTCCGAACACGAAAATACCAAAGATAAGAATAATCGTAACCATGATTGTAGCAATTAGAAGTAATCCTATTACATATCCAAGTAATCTTTCTGATGATCTAATTGGTGTAGCATAGAGACGATCCTGTGTTCCTTGGATTTTTTCGCGAGTAACTGTAATAACACCAACTATTACTAATAAGAAAATGAGCTCGAATGCAATTATTGCAGGTATTCCCACATCCAATCCAGTGAATTCAGCGCCTTCATGTGCTAAGATCTGTACAAGATTAATCCCTTTGTCTCCAATCGATTCCTCCATTGCTTCTCTGACAGCACCTAAAATGCTTCCTCTAACAGTTGGTTTTGTCGCATCTATGTAAATATAGAATTCAGGAGTTGTATTTCCAAAGGTTAACATATGGACAATGGATTTAGAAAAATTTTCAGGAATCAGAATAGATGCATAATATTTTCCGGTTTCAACAGAATTAATCCCTTCAGAATAACTATCATGAGTGATTGAAACGCGGTTATCATCTTCAAGTACATCAGTTATATTAGAACCAAGATCAAGACCAAAATACGATACATCATTATTTTCTATTATTATTGGTACATTATTCACTTCTCCACTCAGAGCTAAGCCAAAAATTAACATAGTTATTATGGGAACTATTGTAAGTAACGCCAAGGTTCTGCGATCTCTTCGAAACTGGTTAATTGTTTTAAAAGCGATTGCGAAAGTTCTTCGCATTGAGAATCTTGAATTCTTAGGTTTAAATTCTTCTGCAGTTTCTTCATTCATCAGCTATCTCTCCTTCACTTAATTTGATGAAAATCTCCTCAATCGTAGTAGATTTATATTTTGTCTTCAATTTCTCAGGAGTTCCTTCAGCAATCATCTTCCCAGCTCGCATCAATCCAATTCTATCAGCTTTTTCAGCTTCATCCATAACATGAGATGTTATTACAATAGTTACTCCTTTTTCTTTCAGAGATCTGAAGTATTCCCAGAAGAATGTTCTAAGAACAGGGTCAACCCCAACAGTTGCTTCATCAAAAAACACCACTTTTGGGGAATGAATTAAAGCACATGCAATACTTGCCCGTCGTTTCATACCTCCAGATAGGTTTTTCGCTTGTGTTTTTCTTTTTTCCTCTAACCTTAGCATTTGCATAATTTCGTTATACCTAGGTTCAAATTCCGTTTTACTCATTCCATACAATCTAGAAAAAAATCGCACATTTTCTTCTAAACTTAAATCATAATAAATAGAGTAATCTTGTGGAGCAATTCCAATATAATTTGAAATAATTCTTCTATGCTTTGGAATATCATATCCTAATAATTTGATTGTGCCAGAAGTCGGAAATAGAGCACCACATATCATATTTAGAGAGGTTGTTTTACCACTTCCATTAGCACCAATTAAAGCATAAATTTCACCTTTTTTAATCCTTAAATTTAAGCCATCAACAGCTTTAACTTTACCTGTTTTGTAAATCTTAACAAGATCTTGAGTTTCGATTGCATACTCATTTTCCACTGCCAATCAATCACCTTCAAATATATTAGATAAATTACAACTAGATTAGATAATAGTGTCATCATCATTAAATCTTTTTCACAACTCCTTCAGGAGATTGCATTAAAAAACAAAAGAAGAAGAAAGGAGGAGAGATTAGTTTTATGATCTTTCTGGTTGTGGTTTCAATCCTAAAACGTCTCCATATCCATCCATATCTAAGAAACCGTGTCCACTTATATTGAAGAGTATGGTCTTTTTCTCATTATTTTCTTTGCATTTGATTGCTTCGTCCATTGCACAGGCAACGCTATATGCTGATTCAGGTGCTGGTAGAAATCCTTCAGCTTGAACAAATTCTCTTGTTTTTTCGAAAACGTATTTTTCATCTGCGGGATATGCAACTGCATCTAGATGTCCAGTATTTCTTAGAAGACTCAAAATAGGAGAACTTCCATGATATCTTAAACCATCCCCATAGATTGGTACCATTGTTACTTGATGACCTAGAGTATACATTTTCAGCATTGGTGTCATTTCAGCATGATCTGCAAAGTCATACTTGTATTCTCCTTGCAAGTTAGGAGCAGCTTCACTTTGAGCAGCGATAAATTGAATTTCTTTGTTCTTAGTCAAAGCTTCACCCATCCAAGGAAGAGCAATCCCACCAAAGTTACTTCCACCACCTAGGCAGGAAATAATCGTATCAGGATATTCACCGGCAATTTCCATTTGTTTCATGGTTTCCAAACCAATTATAGATTGGTGTAGAAGTACATGATTCAAAACAGAACCTAAACAATAAACTGCTTTTGGATCATTTTTTGCATCTTCTAATCCTTCAGAAATAGCAATTCCTAACGAACCATTGTGGTTTGGATCTTCAGCATGCAGTGACTTACCAAACTCTGTTTGAGTACTTGGGGAAGCAAATACATCTGCACCAAACATTTGCATGAATTTCAGTCGTTGAGGTTTCCACCTATAAACTGCTCGAACCCAGAAAACTGTGCAGTCCAATCCAACAAGACTTGAGGCATATGCAAGGGCATTTCCCCATTGTCCAGCACCTGTTTCAGTTGTAAGGCGCTCAAATCCTTGCTCTTTAGCATAGTAAGCTTGAGCAAGTGCAGTATTAACTTTGTGACTTCCTGTTGGACTATAAAATTCAGATTTGTAGAATAGTTTCGCAGGTGTGCCCAATTTCTCTTCTAGATTCTTAGCTCTATACAATGGTCTGGGTCTACCAGCAGCTAAGTAAAGCTCCCGAATACCTTCAGGTATTGGTATCCATCTCTCTCCAGACATCTCTTGTTTAAGACATTCACCAATCAATAGATTGGGGAGATCACCAACTCTAGAATATCCTTCAGGAGGATCCATAGGTGGTGGTAACGGTTCGGGTAAATCAGGGATAATGTTATACCATTTATCAGGTAATTCTTCTGCTTTTAGAATAATAGCTCTATCGTTTGTCATTTTCTAAACCTTGTTTTTTAACTATGAGTTCTAATAACTGATAATTATAAATATTCCGCAGATATGTTGAGAAAAGAGATTTTGGATGATTTAGAAAAAAAATAATCATCCTTTATATGAGCTAAATGAGAAAGTAATGGCATTCTTTGGACAGACATCAATACAAGTACAACATAAAATACATTCTCTATGTTCCATATTATCTCTTATCACATGTTGTTCAACAGGAAGACTCATAGGGCATTCTCTATCACATCTTTTATAGTTGAGATTTTCTGAGAAAGCTAGAAATTTAGTGAAATTTGAATAAATCTGAACAGAGAAACTTCTGTTACAAACACTATTTTTTCTTTCTATCTAATAGGAGAAAATTTTCTGTACATCATACTCGTTAATTAAATCATTCATTTCTATATCAGATGGTTTCTTCTTGAATCTATTTGCTGCATCCAATGTCTTGGGTAGAATCTGCATATCACCAACAGTGATAACAAAATTATTTTGGAGACCCATAGACCAATGTACTGATTTATCAATAGCATCTTGAGTTTCTAAAGGTTCATAGAAGTAGGTATTATAGATTTTAGATCGATCTTCCCACGGTCTTCGAGCAACTGATTTGATGGTTTGCACTGCGACATTGTTTTCTCGGCACAATTCATACAATTCATTAAAATTAGCAGCATAACGGGAATTTTGCATTGTTAAATAGTTATATGGCAATAGGACTGTATCAAAATCAAATCTTTCCAAACTGCGTAAGTGCATCGCTGGCACCTTGCTTCCGTGACCTGTTACGCCTAAAAATCTAACCAATCCTTTGTCTCGTGCTTCAATAAAAGCTTCTAATACACCTCCTGATCCCATTGCTTTTTCCCAACCTACTGGGTTGGTTAAACCATGCATCTGCCAAAGGTCAATATAGTCAACTTTCAATTGAGTCAAGGAACGCTTAAGATCTTCCAAAGCTCCTTTGTATGAACGTTGTCGTGTCTTGGTTGCGAGAAAGAAATCATCGCGATGTGTCTCCATCCAAGATCCGATACACTTTTCTGAATTCCCATACCCAAGCGCTGTGTCTATATGATTTATACCCTTCTCTAAGAGCATTTCTAGTATGCGATCAGCTTCCACTTGTGTTGCATTGCTCAAGGCATACCCTCCAAATATTATTCTTGTACTAGCATGCCCAGTGCGACCAAAATTCATTTTAGTAATCATTAATTATCAGCTCCTTTTTCTAAAAGATTCTTTTTCAAAACCATTATCTGACCCAAGTGATATGAATTATGAGTAACAACTATCATTAGAGCTTGCACATTAGGAATATTTCTCCATGAAGAAATTGATTTAGATAAATCAGTATTTATAATTATATTGGATACTTGCTGAATTCCTTCCAAGAATCTATTCTTTAATTTATCAAAATTTGAAGCATCTTCTTTTGATTCTAAAGTAGGCCAGTTCTTATTTTTCGAAATATCATCCCAATCAATATCCTTTCCTTTAATGGAATCAACAACCACATCTTGCCAGGTAATCATATGGTGTAAGAGATCACAGATTGAGTGTGGGAAACCATCTAGATTTTTCTTACATAATTCTGAATCAACTTCTGATAATGCTTTTTCTGGATTAATATGAGAATCATATCCTTCTAAACCTTTTTTGAACACATCTTGTAGAATTTCTATCATAGTAACAGAATAAGAAGAAAGAAATTAATAGTTTTTGGAAATTGTTTAAATTAGAACTTTAAACTGAAAAATTAATAAAGTAAAAATCTGTATACACACTAGGTATTCTGAATGAAAAAGGAAGGAATTGAAGCAACTTTTAATGATGCTTTACTTGGCCAATTCAAAGGAAAATGGATAATGTTACGAGAAGCTCTAATTAAATGCCCTGATGAAAAATTCCATGAAAGTATTGGAGAATGGTCTTATTCGTGGACTATCTACCATATAATTGAGACAGCAGAGTTTTACATAAGAGACACGCATGAAGGTATGAAATGGGGATCAAGAGCTGGTTTCGATTGGAATGAAGATTCTAAAAAAATAATTAGTAAGAAAAAATCTGAAATAACAAAAAAGTTTCTGTTTGAATATCTTGAAGATATTAACGAAAGAGTCATAAATTTCCTTAAAGAGAAGAGTGATAAGGATTTACTTAAGAAGGATGGTTTTCACTGGTTTAAATCGATCTACGAAAAACTTGTTTATCTATTAAGACACAACTCATTTCATCTAGGTGAGCTCGCTAAAACCCTAAGAGAGTGGAAATGTGAAAGAATCAAGTGGAGTTAGAGATTTTAGATTATGCTAAGTACATACTCTATTAATTCGTTATAATCACCAAAATCGCTTTCAAAGAAAACATCAGGTTGTGTTCTAACTTCTTCATTGGCGTTTCCTAAATGATCCAGACCCATTGCTGATGGAAGCTGAATAACAATTTTGCTATTAGGAAGGACATAGTAAAGAGGCCACGGTGTAATCCCATCACCTCCACTTGTTGTACCATAAATTGTAGCGAAACCTGTTTGTTTACAGAATGAAGTAAATGCTTCAGCAGCAGAATATACTACATTATCTGTCAGCAATATAATCTCACCATTGAAAGTGGTTTTGTAAATTGGGTAAAAACTAAAAGAATAATCATAGATGTTATAATCTTCTTCATGCACCTCGGGAGGTAAAAAATCAAGTGTGTTTTTTGGCACATTAGTAGTAAAATCATAATACTCACGAAAACAGTTAATATATTCATCAGTCTTAAAGACTAGATAAAATTGCAGTTTTTCTTCCTTAGAGAGTAAAGGCAAGACTATATTATTTATCCATGTGGAATAAAAACCGCCTGTGTTACCACGTATATCAATAATCAAGTGTTCATAATCCACTATTTGCTTGTAGAAATTACGAAAAGCTTTACTGTATCCATCAATACTCAAATCGAAAGTTTGAACATTCATATAGCAAGTATTCTTCTCAGGCCAGATTTTGAAATCTAATGGCAGTTCAGGGTATTTGTATGGTTGAATAGAGTAATCTTTTTCACAGCAAAAGCTCATATCTATCTCTGAACCTTCAGAATCTTCTAAAGTAAACAAAGCATTCTTTCCGAAAGTTCTAGGGGATATCATCCAGACGTAACTTTTATTTCTTTGAAAATCCCAGTCAATATAATCTACCTCAAAACAACCTTTTATTGCATCATCAATCTGGATACCATTTACAGCTTTCACTATCAATCTCCCTCCGATTAATTTTTCACTTGAATCAGTTTGATGGTGAACTACATAATCCCCTTTTTCATAAATAATTAAGCTTTCAAATTTGCAACAATATTTCACATCATAGCAGCATTCAAATATTGATTTCCAATACTCAGAAGCTTTGAGAACATCATCACTGAACACTTTACAGAAAGGATACATATTCTTGTAGTAACTGTGATAGTATGATATGGATTCAGGGAACATAACGCATGAATGCCTATTCTGGAGAGCTTGTATAGCATCCATCAAAATAACAAGAAAATCTTCGTTATATGTTGCATTTTCAATTCTCTCAATGTAATTCTGTTTTAATTCCAACCAATCATAACCATGTGTCCTTTCTTTGAGTGGAAGATAAGCATTATTCGCTTCAATAAAATCATATAGATGATTAAAGTCTTCCAACCATTCTTTCAAACCTAAAGTTGATGGATCTTTTTCTGTTATATTGAATTCATAAGTATCTAAACCATTTAATGAACAACAGATTTCATTTTGCTTAAAATAATTATTAGTGATAACAATAGATGTAATGAATCAGATGATCAGAAGGAGACCTAATACTATTTTCCTTTTCCTCATTTTGTGACGCCAGATTGAGTTTTAACCCTAAATCTTCAATTGAATGTCACTTTTTATAACTTATAATCATATTGGTGTAAAGATAAAAAAGTGTGAGCTCTGTGAAGAACTCACTCAGATCAAGTGAATGTTTTCAGTCACCGATTGAGTGTGATACCTCTGGTTGATATCTGGAAAAATCTAACATTCTAGTTTTAATCCCAAGAAGTAAAATACCAACGAAGACTATTACACTAGCCATCAACATTGTGTTAGCTAAGCCAATATATTCTGAAGTCACTCCAGAGAGAGATAAACATATTACACTAAAGATGGTGATATAGGCATTAGTTGCACTATAAGCGCGTCCTCTTATCTCATTTGGAACTTCTTCTGCGAAGAATGCATTAATACTCAAATTTCCCATTCCATTCAATGTACCCATTATTAGAGCAAAAGCACCAATAATATAGATTGATGGATTAAATTGGAATATCACATAGTAGACTACTAATGAGAGTACACCAAAGATTATTGCTTTAGATCTACCTATTTTTTTCTCAAATTTTCCAAAGAGTAAATTGCCTACAACAGTTCCAAAAGCTACTATTGCACCTATGATTCCAAATTCTGTTTGTGCTAGCTGCTCTAACAAAGGAGCTCCTCCATGCCGAACTTCAAATATCCAAGGATAAAGTAAGGGGCTAGCAAAGGAGGAACCTATAACAACAAAGGTAAATAATATGATCAAGATTTTTATTATTGGATTCTTGAAAAGATATCCTAGTCCTTCCTTTATATCACCAAAAACTGTTTTCACTGATAGAGGTTCCTTTTCGCTTGAAGCAGATGGAATCTTAGTCATTAATAATATAATTGCAGAGACTGTATAACATCCACTTGTTATCCAGAAAGTGGGAGCTCCAAAGAAAGCATAGAGAGGAGCAGCTATTAATGGTCCTAAAACAGCAAAAATCTGAAAAATAAGCTGACTAATACTAATTGCTTTAACATATGAATCCATGCCAACAATTTCAGGGATGGCTGCAGATCTTGGTGCAGCAAAAGATGCTGAACCAACACCATCTAAGAATGCAATAACTAGTAAAGGATAAATTGAACCTAGGAAGGGAATAGCAATTATGGAAATTGCTCTGATCATATCCGCAGAAACCATAATGGCTTTTCTGCTAAACCTATCTGCGAAAACACCAGATATTGGTCCTATTAGAATCCAAGGTAAAGTTTGTACAGCTAAAACAACAGTCATTTTAGCTGCCGAACCTGTAATACTATAAACATAAAGAACCATTGATATTCTAAAAACAGCATCTCCAAAATTGCTAAAAAACTGTCCTGATAATAATTTGACAAATTCTCTATTCTTGAAAACATCTTTATAAGACGATTCTTTTGGTATATTCTGTTCTTCCATGTTTCACACCTTTTGAAAAAATATTAGAGTATTCCTCGGATAAGAAGAATCCTTTCTAAGTATTCAACCTTAGATTTTTTTCTTTCAAATTGGTTATTTTCTTGTTTTTTGTTTATTGTCATCATTTTACTCACGCTTTGCTTTCACTTTTGATTGAGAATGGTTCTCAAGTACGTGTAGATAGCATAGATATATAAAGGTTTCTCTGTTCGTTGAGAATGATTTACTTTATTATGAGAAAGTTTATATAATCAGTTCCCACAATGTCTAATTGGAAGAGACAGTTTATGAGTTCTAGAGACATAATCGATTTCAATCAAGTGTCAGTTAAATTTGTAGACGATGAAGAAGCCACTAAATTATTATCTAATCCCATTTACAGACCAATACTTCTGATTCTTAGGGAAGGAATAAAAACAGCTGAAGAAATTGCTGAAGAATTCAAAGCCAAAGATGAATATGAAGCTAAAGACATAAAAACAATTTATAGGCACCTTAAAGCTTTGTCTGATGTTGACATAGTTATTCAAGCAGGGGTTCGAATTCTTGATAGAACTGAAGAAGATAAACCACCAGTAACACAGAAGCTTTTTGCCAGAACAGCCAAATTCTTCTATCTTACAAACAAAACAGAGAAAGTGATGGAACCTAAGAAATTGCAGAAGAGGGTTGAAATCCTAACAAAACTATTTGCTTTGACTCACAAAGTAGATAAATCAACTATTGACAATCTGAAAAAGATAATAGAAAAACTGCGTTCTTTTGAGCTTGAAGAATCAGAAATACTGTTCAAACAGTTTCCTGATGAACTTGCAGAAATTGTAGGTAATTTACCCCTTGAGGAGTTACAGCATACTCTAGAGGATTATCTTATTCTGAAGATTCTTTTGCAAAAATCAAATTATGAGAAAGATCTAAAGGAAATCCTAAAAGATTAGATTGTTCATATGTTAAATTATGGATGAAATCATCACGCTGAATTTAGGTTTTACTAGAGTTTTCTTACTAAAGACTGATTTTGGTTTTATTCAAATAGATGCAGGATTAAAATATACTTCGAGAAGATATTTCCGTTTATTAAAGAGAAGAAGAATCAATCAAGAAGATATTAAACTAATTGTAGTCACGCATGCTCATTCTGATCATGTAGGAGCATTGAAAAAAATAAAAACCGCGTCTAATGCGAAAGTTTTGATCCATGAGAAGGATAGGGATGCTCTTGTTCGGGGTATTCAAGCAGAAATTGTACCAATAACACTCGTTGGTAAATGTTTTAAGAATATTATTCCAAAAAGGATGCACTTATATGACCCAGTTGAACCAGATATAGTTATAAATAACGAATATTCGCTCTTAGAATTTGGGATTAATGCCAAAGTAGTTCATACGCCAGGACATACCTCTGGAACTATATCTGTCATAGATGGAAATGGAAATGCATTCATAGGATTTACAGCTCACGGCTATCCTCAAAAATTAACTCCAGAATCACCTGCAATGGCAGTAGACCTGGATGCGGTATTCTCAAGTTGGGAATTATTAATTAAGGAAGGAGTGAAAAAGCTTCACCCAGCTCATGGAAAACCATTCAGTGTTGAAGTAATCAAGATAATTTTAGAAAAAAAAGATAGAGAGAGAATTAGCTAAGCTTTCGCTTTTTCCTTCTTTGTATAAAAGAGGGTATAAAAACCAGAATTGGTATTATTATGAAACTAGCCATAAAGGAGTTATTATATTCTGGAATAAATGGAGTAATCGTAGGACTACTCAATGGGTAGAGATCTTGGTATCCAGCATCTCCATCAATATCATAGGGACCCGATGTCCAATCATCCCAATAATTCCCCTCTTGTAACGTTTTATTGTACCAAATATTATTTATCCCATTATCATATGCTTGAGAGGAATAGAACCCCATCAGAACATTATCAACAAAGGTATTATGATAAATCGTACAATTTTCTGTACTATCCTCCAGTTCTATTGCTACAGCAGAACTCTCTTGGAACAGATTACTATATATTGTTGCATTATTGGAATCAGTTAATTCTACACCGTAGTAGTTTTGGTAGAATTTGTTGTCATATATTTCAACAAAATCGACAAAAGATGTTTGTACTCCACAATTACTTTCGATTACCAAATTCTCATAAACGGTTATATAAGAGAGGCCACAAAGGTACATTGCATTACCAACATCGTAGAAATAATTTCCTCTTATTGTAATGTTGTCTGCATAGAAAATATAGAAAGCATAACAATCTTCGAAGTCATTTTCATAAAGCAGACAATTATCACAGTATATTAACCTCAATGCTTCCCACTGAGGATTATGCTTAAATTCGCAATTATGTACATATAAGTAGTCTGAAGAATCCATTAAAATACTTGCATAGTTGTATCCAAAATCACAATCATAAATCACCATATTGTTACATTGATACGCGAGAACCCCTATTGTACTGTATCTTAGGTCTTGGTTACTGATTGTAACTCTTTGGCAATTATAAAGAATTATCTGCCCATAATAGTTTAAAGTTGTAAGATCTAGGTCATCTTGATTCTTAAAGTACCCTACCGGTTTGTCATTAACTAAATTGTTTTCTATCGTATACGTATCAAGAGAACTCATTAACGAAGTACTAACCATTATTCCACTATTATAGAATTTGTTTCCTGTAATAATAGTGCCTGCATCACCATCTATGTTGATTCCTGACCACATAGTATCAGAGATAGTATTATTAATTATTGCCAAGTATCCTGCTGATTCTATGTCAACTCCAGTATATTCAGCTTCAATTGTATTGTGAAAAATAGTACCATTTGTTACTGAATAGACATGAATTCCTTTACTAACCTGTGTCATTATATTGTGTTCAATGCGGCATGAATTCCAACTAATACCGTATAGATTGATCCCTGTTGAAACATCTTCTATTAAACAGTTTTGAACTACAAAGTGCATTCTCACGAATTTAATATTTATACCGTATGCAACTTCAGCTTGAATATATAAATTCTCTATTCTATATGGATTGGTATCTGTTCCTTCTCCAGGAAAGCCATAATCTGTAAAATTATCATCAGAAATTATTTCTATTGGAGCGTGAGATGTATAATTCGGATTAATTTGTTTATCTTCTGATCGAATTTCACCAGTGCTAACAATTGTTGAGTTTAGAATCGCTAAAATGAAGAAAATTGAAGAAATAAGCAAAGCTAGATTAATTAAGTATTTTTTTGATTTACTCATATTATTCACTTTTAATATTATTATTAATAGTATCAAAAACTAGAATATTTATGTAATTATTTAAAGCTTATCTGAATAATAATCAAGAAATTAGGTGAAAATCATAATATAAAAGGAAAGATTTGTTCTTCTACAAGGTGAAAATTAAAAAAGAACGAATTTTAAAGGAAGAAGAGGTTTATTCTTGAAAGGTTTAGATATTTTTGAGACTAAAAAGAAAGAGATTATAGATGATCTATTCGATCTGATAAGGATACCAAGTATCACAAGGGAAAAAGAAGAAGTTAGAAAAGCTGCTAAATGGCTCATCAATCGTTTGAATAAAACAGCAGACTTTGTTGAATTAATTGAAACAGAAGGAAATCCAGCTATTATAGCTGAATGGAAAGCTCAGATTCAGAAAAAAAACACCATTACTTTATTGTTTTATGGTCATTATGATGTTCAACCTCCAGAGCCCCTTGATAAGTGGGTTTCTCCCCCTTTTGAACCAGAAATAAGAGAGGGTAGAATCTATGCTAGAGGGGTAGGGGACAACAAAGGACAATTATTTGCCAATCTATGTGGAATTGAATGTGTTCTTGAAGCTGAGGAATTGGGAGTAAACGTTAAGTTTGTTTTTGATGGAGAAGAGGAGATAGGTTCACCTTATCTTGATCAAGCACTCAAAAGCAAAGCTGAATTCTTTGAAGATGTGGATTTAGTAGTTGTCTCTGATGGACCTGCAGATCCTACATGGAAACCTACACTAGAATTTGGTGCTAGAGGAATTGTAACTATGAGAATTGAGCTGATATCTGCTGATTCTGATGTTCATTCAGGTAATTTTGGAGGTATTCAACCTAATCCTGT
>JABLTJ010000074.1 GCA_013166775.1 Promethearchaeati archaeon | reverse complement strand
AATCGAACCGCCCAAAGGAGATTGAGTTTTACTATCCATGCTCCGCCTGTTTTCATTAATTTGCCTTTTTTTGAGAAAAGCTCATTCAACATGTTAGATATGAATTCTATGTGTTCTTTTGTCTCATCAGCAACAATTATCCAGTAATCACGTAGATTGCCATCCCCATTACAAATACCGCAAAGATAAGCTAGTTTGTTCGTTAATCTAGTTGGAAAAGTGAATGCTTCTCCACGGGCACTGGTGAATCGAAGAGAGGTTTCATTAATTAAGGCGTAGAAATTTGGCTGCAATTCGAAGCAGCAACGAAAAATGGGATATGGCAGAGTGCCTTTCTCTAGATAATTCAGGATGATCGTTTTCCACTGCAGGATTGACTTGTTAATTGATTTATAGAAGTAGTCTCGAACCATTTCACTCATGAGGAGAATGTCTTTCCGGATTAGTTCTTTTACTTCCTCATTTATTACTAAGAACGGGAATCGGGCAATGATCCGGTCAGAGCTTTTCGTTCGAACAAAATCGATCTTGCGAATCATGATGCCATAGAGGTTCTTGAAAGAAAGATCTTTGTTGAGAACTGCTTCTAGTCCTTCCTTTTGTATGAGAGTGTTTGCTGTCTCCCAATCATTATACTTAATCGGTTTTTCGTCTAATAGTAAGGGATCCGTCGACCAATGCAACAACATAGTATCCTCTCATAGGTTATTGTTTCAAAAACCCCTTATTAACCCCATATGCAGTTAACTAATAATTCCTTATTTTTCAGTTACTTTTGTTAGAACTATTGTTTCTCCATCCATATGGATTTCCAACTCATCTCCCTTTTCTAGTTCAAATGCTTGAACAAATGGTTTTGGAATCGTTATCATTAGTGATCCCCTGTTATCTATTAAGCTTCTCCGAAATGTAATTCTCCTCGGCATTTTACCACACCAAATGACTTTTTAATTAATAGTAAGTGTATAGCGGGGTTTATAAATACGTTTATTAATAATAGTATTGATAATAATATTAATAAAATAAATAGTTGAAAAAAATGAAAGGAGACATCTCCTCAAGCACTCATTTACATAAATTGCTTAGAAAGATTTCCTCCTCTTATTAATGAGGATAACAATAATTGTAAGTACAGTCACTGTTCCAAAAGAGAACAGAAAGCCAGGAGCTGGCATTTTTACTTTCTTAATGATTTCATACCACCAGTGAACAGTGGCATTTCCTCCCTCCGATAACAGATAAGCATCGTAGCTCAGTTCAGTACTGTACTCAGCTGTACCATTAACCACAGTGAAATCCTCTGCAAGGGATTCCCCAGGAGCCAGGACAAAATTGGGTATTTCCGGGGAGAAAAGCGTTCGATTCTCATGTCCTATCGATTTCATTATTTCGAATTCAACACTCGAATTAGAAGTAGCAAGTACAGTGTAATTAACATGAATAATGGATCCAACACGGAGCATAATTGTGCCGAGATTAGCATAGTCGGGCCAATTGATAAACACTTCATTATGAACACGTCCATTCTCAGTATATCTATCAATGGAATAGACATTACCTTGCTCTAAGTACGTGGAGGAGCTCTGTGTCGATGTAATAAGCAAAGTACTAACCAGTAATAAAGTAATGTTCAATAAAAGTAAGATAGGAACTCTATGATGTCTCTTTTTAGTAAAAGATGAATGATTGTTTTTTCTTACCATTAATCTCATTCTCCATCTATTTCAAAAATAGAAAAAAACGCTTCTCAATTTTAACAAGCAATTTTAGAATAATAAGTATTTAGCTAAAAAAGTGCAACAAGAAAAAAATAAACTAATAATCATTAATTTCATAAAAAGTCTTCAAAAATTTGAGGATAACTTTATTCCAAATTTCTGTATTAGTAATTGAGATTGAGAACAAATTTCTAAGTTTAATTTTGATAGAATTAAACAAGCTATCATTATTCTTATCTTTTAACAAGTCGATTACAATGTAACCCTTTCGTAACTTAAGATCTGGTAAAACTTCGTATAGAATGTCATTAGGTTTTAATGGTAATCTTGCTGAGCTCTTTCCGGAATAAAATGTATTGATTTCATTCTGTTGCAAGAAATTAGTAATATCTGATTTATTATTTATTGCTAGTAACTCTTTAATAAGAGACAAGGGAATAGCTAATTTCCCATTCTTGTACCTGTTATGAGTTGGTTGTTTTTGTTTTAAGAGGGATTCATTAACATTAACGTATAGTTTAGTAGCGAGTTGTGGATTTAGCATGATACGTAAATCATCAATTAAATCAAAGTTGTAAAATCCACTTGATGTTAGACTTTCTTCTCTTAATTTTATTATCTGCCCTTTTTCTTTTTGTGTGATTTTTCTTTTCAATATCGTGTCAAGCTGTATTTTTTTCTTTAAATGAAATGAATCGATCAATAAACAAAAATCTATATGTGAAGCAGCAAGTATTGTTATTTTATACCCATAAGCAGCCATTTCCTCAAAAAAAGTCTCTCGAGTGGAATATAGAATATTATAATTATCAAGAAAATCAGTAAAACTATTCATAAATTGTTTTGATGCTGTTGTTAAACATATATTATATTTAGAGTAAGAACCATCACTATCCATCACTCCACGCCAATAGGCTTTTCGAAAAGTATCATCTTTTAATTGTTGAAACATAAGTGGTTCTAACAAGGAGGAATATTTAGGTTCGTCAATTGATTGATCAGTTAAGAAGTTAAACAAACGAGTAACCCAGAGAAGATTTAGTTTTACTATCCATGCACCCCCTGTTTTCATAATTTTCCCCTTTTTACCGAATAAAACAGTCAGTTGTATTGTTAGATACTCAATATGCGGTTTATTTTCATCAGCAATAATAACCCAATAATCCCGAAGATTCCCATCCCCATTACAGATTCCACAAAGATAAGCCAATTTATTCGTCAGTTTGATTGGGAAGGTAAATGCTTCTCCACGGGCACTAGTAAAGCGAAGAGAGGTATCATTAATTAAGGCGTGTAAATTTGGCTTCAATTCGAAGCAACACCGAAAAATAGGATACGGTAAAGAACCTTTCTCAAGATAGTTCAGGATGATTGTATTCCACTGCATAATTGATTTGTTAATTGATTTGTAAAAATAGTCTCTAACCTTTTCACTAACTAGGAGAATATCATCTTGAATTTGATCTTTTACATCCGTATTTATTACTATGAATGGGAATCGAGCAATGATCCGGTCAGAGCTTTTCGTTCGAACAAAATCAATCTTCCGTACCATTATGCCATAGAGATTCTTGAAAACGAGGTCTTTTGTAAGAACTGCTTTTAGTCCTTCCTTTTGTATTATAGAATTTGCCGTCTGCCAATCATTATACTTAATCGGTTGTTCGTCTAACAGTAATGGATCAGTCGACCAGTGCAACAACATAGTGTCCTCTCATATAGTATTTTGTTAATAGAACATATTAACTCCCATATTTTCACAACAATTAATCACTATTTTTCCATATTACAATTTTCTTACCTTCAAGAACTATATTCATTTTATCGCCTTTTTCTAGATTCAAAGCTTTGATAATTTCTAATGGAATTGAAATTCTGTGTGTTCCTGATCCATATATAATATTCCTCTCGAAAATTATCTTCGGTGATTCATCAGACATTGTATTCACAATAGTATGTCAGTTTTACGATTATTTAAGCGTAACTTTAATTGTAACGTTTTTGTGTAGAAAAACGAGAGGTTTATATAGTCAAAACGTTACGGTTATGTGTATGGTTAACGTAACGTATGTGTTGATTTGGTAGGTTTTAAAAAAATGAATGATGTAACTCAAAGATTCAAACGCTTGGTGATAAAGCTAGAGACCCCACAAACAAAAACTGGGAATGGCCCAGCAGTGGGTGGAAAAGTGAACAACCTGATGCTGATAGGAGCGGAAGGAAAGAATGGGAAAGAAGGAAAAAAATACATCGTGAAAGGACTACGAGGATGGATCAACCACGCGATGATGACCCTTGCAAAAAAGCAAGGAGTAGAAGTATGTCATTCTTCAGAGAAAACAGAGACACAGAAAGGAGTGTCTTTGCTACCGGAGGGATTTCATCCATCAGGGAAATGCTATGAGAAAGGAAAGGAATGCATAAAGCACCGATTAATGGGATCATTCACAAAACAATCTAAACTAAAGTTCGAACCAGTAATTATTGTCTCGAATGCATACAAGGGAGCTATACCAAAGTATGTCCAACAAGTGCACATAGCAACCGACAAGCGAAATGCACTCATGCAGCACACAAAAACAGGGATACAAGATTTTGGGGAAAGATATTTCGCAGGGGATTTTACTCTAACAATAGAATTCTTGGAAGAACTCACAAAAGAAGAACTGGGATTCCTCTTGAACAGCATACTCTACGCGCAAAAAATCGGATTAGGAGCCAGCAAGAACAATGGAGCTGGGAAAGTCATAGTAAAGGAAGTAGCTTTGCAAGAAGTGATTTGGAAGAGTTACTTTGGAGAACTAGGAAAAGTCGTAGAAGAAGAGAAAGCACGAAACCTTTGGAAAGAAATGCAGGAAGGAATGAAAGCATGGGCACCAACAAACGCTTAAGGATTATTGGGAAAACAATCACTCCAGTTGTTATTCCCAAACCTTTTTTCTACGTCAAAGGTTGCAAAGTAAGTATTACTCGAGAACCAAAAGAGAATGAGAAAGGGTACCTTCCTTATCCGAGAAGGATGCACTACGGGAAACTTATCAAAGGAGTGAGAAAAGCTCCTACCATCAAGAACTGCTATCAAGGATTCGTAGTGGTAGATTTTCCAGGAAACAACCAGCAAACAGTAAAGAGACTACAGTGGTTTCTCAGTCTTAAAGGGTTAGGGAAGCACCAAAACAACGGGATGGGGAAAATGCAATGGTTGGAAAGACAAGAAGTTACAGCCAAAAAGAAGACTCCTAGAGGAAAAAAATTAGTTATAAGAAAAGGTTTAGGACATCACCCAAAACTAATGCAAACAGCAATCAAAACTTTACTTTTACATGACTTTGTTCATACTGAGAAACATGACAGCAAGATCTATCATGAGGTAGAAATAGCTAATCGATTCATACGAGAAGCGTGTAAGAAACATCATGAAAATGGAAAAGAAAGACAAAACAACTGGTTAATACCAATAATCAAAAAATACGACGGATTAGCGTCATTCCTAAATAGAAGAATTCCCAAAAGAAGAGAGAGAAG
>JABLTJ010000073.1 GCA_013166775.1 Promethearchaeati archaeon | reverse complement strand
AAAGAAGAGGAAATAAGAAGGCATCTTCTTATCAAAGAGAAAATCTGAATTTACATCATAATGAAAAGTCTAATTGATATTGTTATGTACTGCAATATAAATACAACTTCGTTTCAGAGGAAATCTTAGTAGTGGCTTTATCCTTTTTTCCAAGGTTAATCTTTATTTGGTTTTCTTAGCATAACCCAGTGGGTAAGCTCAGCTTCTGGAATAATTGTTTCATGTATTATTTCAAAGTTATAGTGTTCGTAAATTTCGACATTTCGTGGACTTAGAGTTTCAAGATAACAGGGAAGTTGTTCTCTATCCAATCGATTTAACATTGAACGCATCAAAATGCTTGCATATCCTTTCCCTTGGTGAATAGGATCGACACCAATAGGTGCAAGATACCAGTGAGGGAAATTTCCTAACCGTTTATGAAGCTTGTCCTCCAAATTACTTACAATAGACATTTTTTTCCTTATCTCTTTATCTTTACCGAAGCTTGAATAGATTTTCATCGCCCCTGCTCTAAGAGCTCTGATAATTGTCATTTTCACTTTGTTTGACGGTATCCACACAGCTAATCCTTCAATATTTGGAGAGTTCGCATAAACTTCACCAAAGAGAACTCCATACTTAATTCTGAATTCCAATGAAATCTCTAAGAACTCTTCTCTTGTTTCTTCTTCAGGAAAGGCCCAACTATAAAAAATGTTAAATGATGGCTCTTCAATGAAAGCTCTGGTTAACATCTTCGCAGCAGGTATTATTTGATCTTCTGTTAGTCTAACTAATTTATCTAACTCGTGTGTCACAAAGGTAAGAATCTCAAAATTATTTAAAACACTATTTATACTAGACTAGGTGAAACATTACACTAAAGAGATGATATAGATGAATATTCGACATGCTGAAACCAAAGATGGATGGGGTATAGCGAACGTTAGAGTTAATTCCTGGAAAACAACATATAGGGGCTTTTATCCAGATGATAAATTGGATGAGCTCAATCCAGAAGACGATAAAGATAAATGGTCTAGAATTGCAGATGAATGCTTAAAGAGTCCTTTCAAACAGCTTCTAGTTGCAGAAAATGGTGGTTTTGGTCTTCTAAATCAGATGAACATTCTTGATATTCTAACCATTGCGGGAGCTATATTTCTGTCACAACTAATAATTGCTATAACTGTATCACTAATTATAACCAAGAATTCTATATCAACTAAGAAAGATAGTAAGAAGAAGAGCAAAAAATAGGTTGAGATTCAATACTTTCTGTTGATTAATATCTAGTTTGCAAAACACTGTAACGAATATATACTTTTGAGAAGGAGGAAGCTACAAGAAGTAGACCTTTATACAAGGTTAAAATCGTATTCTACTAATTCATAGATGAATGAAACTAACTCTGTATTGATCTCTTCATCTCTTAAGTGATTAACTAGTCTTAGAAATAATTAAAGATGAGATTTTCTTGATGTTTTTCAAAATATTTATTCAATTCTCTCCAATTTAAAGCAAACAGGTCGAATTCCATCTGGACATGTGGCATAAGCTACATCTTTTCCAGTCCAATCTTCATAGCAACCACCCCATTTTAGCATCCAGAAGTCTTTGAAAATTCCGTACCATGCATGAGGACAAAATCCTTCAGGCATACGAATATGCATTTCTTCATCAACTAAATATACTGCCCCTTCTTTTAAAAAGCACGGAGGAATGGGTTCTCCTGTTTCACGAATGAAATCCTCTCCAATTACATCCTTTGGTGTAAATTTTTTAATTACAGTTATCTTGATTTTAACCATGATTTTTCCCACTCGTCTAAATGCAATATTGAAGCCCTTATCTCTTTTTCTATAATTTTAAACATGAAAATTAAGAGTTTCAAATCCTTACATATTTTTTTTATCTTCTTCTTTCTTATCACCTATTGGGCAGTGGAAATTGAAAAAATTTCCTGTGGAAAAGATGATATGGTTTATCGTCAATATGATGGAATAATAAGATAAGTCTTGAAGTTTCAATCTATTGTTTAAATCCCTTACCTATTTTAAAAGCGTCTCCTATTTTTTCACCAATTGACCAATAAGTCGGTTGTTTTTCAGCTCCTGTGTAGATTAGTGGATTGATTTTTTTCATAGCAGGTATTCCGTCGCTTAAATATTGTTCAGTTGCATAGGTGTTAATTGCCGTTCCTAAAACAATATAATGATCAGGATATTCTATAATACTTTCAACGGTAAATTCGATATTTATAGGACACTCTTCTATCATTGGTGCTTGTGTTTGTCCGTAGAAAATGTTGAAAAGAGAGGATTTATCTCTCTCTCTGCCACTTGTTGTTCCTATATAATCAGCTTCCTTCACAAGATTAGAAGAAGGAAAATTCATACTGAATATTTTATTTTTGTGGATACCTTCCATTGTATAGTGTTTCTTGTTAATAGAAGTCATCCATATTGGAGGATTCCTATTGACCCTACTTACCCAGGTACAAAGCATGAAATTTGGTTTCTCTTCAACAATTGTTCCTATAATAACACCTGGCATCTGATATGGAGAGTATCTCTGATCAAGTTTTGATTTCTTCATGAAAAGTTCTAGAGATTTTTAACTATTTAAAACCGTCTTCCGCTAGTTGAGCTAATTCCATTCTTTAAAAATGCTTATAAGTTCCTCTATAATAAATTTGATGATTCAGATGAATATAGAAGATGAAAAATTCTATCATATAATTTTAGAAACTCATATACATGCTCATGAAAGATTTAATGAAAAAATCCCAGAATCTATAGAACAAGAAGAGCTTTGGATTGGTGATAAATACTTCATTCATATTTCCAATAAAAGGTGGCTTATTGTAAATCTTGTAGATAACAAGTTATTTTTCTTAGATCCTCAATTAAAGCTCTATACGGATTTTTCACTTCCTTTAGATTTACTCCAATGTTTAACTAAAGTTGCTAGATTACAATACAAGAACGGTTATCGTAATAAAGGGAAAATTACCAAAACAAATCAATCGAAGAAAATTAACAACTTTGAATGTGAGGAATTATTAATAGTTGCTGAGGATATGAATCGTACTACTATTAACCAATGGATAACAAATGATGTCCCTTTTAATCTCGAGAATTACTATCAATTGATAAGGATAGCAAGAAGATTCCAGTTCCCCAATTATGATGATCTGTTTCATAAACAATTAGATAAAGAAACTGGTTTCCCTATTTATGAAGAAATCGGTCAAATAATTCGAGGTAAAGAATTACGAATTACAAGAGAGGTTAAAGATATCAAAGAAGAGAACATTCCAAGTGACATAATTGATATTCCTAAAGGTTACACTCTTAAGGAAAAGATATCTTATCAAGAATTAATCACCCAAGAATTAACTCCTTTACAAAAATACTCTCCTGAACAAGAGAAGATTATTCAGTTCTTACACTACCATCACGACTGGTATTTGAATCGAGACATAAATAGATTAGATGAATGGATAACTCGAAACTTTACAGAAAATACCTTTATTATTGGAACCATTGGCGTATTTCCAGGGGAATTTGAATGGCGTAAGGGAATTCAAGCTGCAAAAGAAATATATGCTAATGACTATTACAATAAATGGAACTTACGCTTATTTATTGAAGAAGCAGATATTGAAATTGATTTTGAAGGTCAATTTGCTTGGGTAGTAGTTTTTGGATTGGTTACAAGAAAAGCAACAGATCATGAGTCTCGAAGCTCTGAAGCTAGTCGAAAACGCTCTTTAGCTCGAATAAAATCTTATACTGAAACTGAATGGGATACTAAACGAGCTCTATATGAAGTCATTCATGATGCTAGCATGATTTTAGTTCAATATGAAAGAGGAGAGATATTTTACTGGCCAGTAAGATGCACTTTTAATCTAAAAAAAGTGAATAGTAAATGGAAGATTAATCAACTTCATTATTCGTGGTCGGGATCTGGTTTTCCTGCTGTTCGTTTATTTGACTCTGATATGGAATAATATCTGAAGAATCAAGTTTCTTATAAGGCAAGAAATATTATATAAAAACGATTTATCTTGGAAATGGAGCTCCATTCTCTTTAGATGAATTTCTGGAGAAATTTCAGTAATTTATTATTTGTAAAATGCTGAGTATCAATAATATCACTGCAGAGATTAAGAGTGTTCCAAACATAATTACAAAACTCCATTCTTTTTTCTGTCCATAATATCCCGCTGCATTGATAACCGCATAAATAACCATACCTATTGCTGCAATGAATAGAGTACCTGCCCATGCAATATTTATAAGGAGAAGAATCCCACTGATGATTGATAGAAATCCTGTTATATATTCTGCGATAATGTGAAGAGTAATGTCTACTGGTGCAGTTTTAATTTCAGGAACTTGTTTCGTTACAAGTAATAGAATCCATATACCTTTCATTTGATAGTATTGTAAGCTTTCTTAGAATATGAACAGAAATTTAAGAACTAATAACTTATTACTCTACTATATTTGAAAAGAAACAAATAAAAGAAAGTAAAAAAAGGAAAGATGCTAATATCATTTTCTTCTTTTTAGAGTTGCAAAACCAATCATGATAACAGGTATAAGAAAGACACTTTTATCATATTTTCCATCTCTTAAAAATAATAAACTGTTAGAGAAATATCGATCAAGTATAATAATGTACCGAGTTTTTTATGAATTTAAATAAGTAGCAACTTTGGATTGATCTGAAGACTGCTAAATTTCTATTATTTTCAATCGGAGAAAGTATCGTATCTCCAAATACTAATAATTTATTATTTAGGTTTCTTTTTTTGTCTATACCATTCCTATCCGTATAAGAAAACCGAATATACCTTGAAATGTTTTCAAAATAAATTTCTGACCTATTGAGAGATCCAAGTCTACAAAGAATTCCTTAGTAGAATAGAATCTATAATCAGCGGAAGATTCATCTGCTTCTCCTTGATACAATGCATTGAATGCTGAAAACCAAACTAGGTGGCCAAACGAGGGTTTATAATTAAATGGTTCATTCATTTTATCTGCGAATTTTTTTGCTTCTTTTTGTAATTTCTTAGTTTGCTTTTCCCTTTTCTTCTCATTCATACCAGGAGAGTTCATTACACCTATTTTGCTTATAACTTTTCCACCTGATGCCATAGGTGCAAGGCTATTTGTTGCTTCTTTGATCCCTCTATAACTACCGCTTGTAATAAGAATCATGAAACGTTGATTGAAATAACGGGGTCTATGCATCAGATAAGAAAAACGATCAATGTAATTTTTCATTCGCCAATTGACATTCATTGTATGATTGGGACTTGCTAGTATCACTCCATCTGCTGATTCAATTTTTTCTATAATTATATCCCTATCATCCTCCAGAGGA
>JABLTJ010000072.1 GCA_013166775.1 Promethearchaeati archaeon | reverse complement strand
ACCTCGTGAGTTATTTCTAATATAGTTAAGTGTTGAGTCAAGTACAGGTTGTATAATTCGAGAAGCGAGCTTTATATTTGACTCAAATGTGATTATAAAGACTAGGCTTCTACAAGAGTACGTACTTCTATAACTCCTTTTAAATCCATCGTTCATTTATTTATAAAGCTAATAAATAATTGAAAAAATAGAGTAATAGTTATTTATTTCTTAAGTTAGTAGAATAAATAACAATTCTTTAGGAAAAAAGTAACTACTAAACTATGATTAAAAGCAAAAACAATCAGTATCTACTTGAGAGAGAAACAAAATAAAAAGAAAAAAAGATTAGATATGAATAATCATATCATTCTAATCCTAGATCTAAAAACGTTGTACTTGCTTTCTGTTACAATAAAAACAGGATTGAGCAGTACCAGAATCTAGGACGTCTTGATTAGCAATTTTTTTTCCACAGTCCGAACACATTGCATAGGTGTTACTATCGGGCGTATCAACTAAATCTATATTTTCCATTACAGAATCACCTCATGTGATTAAATTTATCAAAGTGTTGAGTCAAAGATTTTTCAGATAGATTAGGAAGCGAACTTTGTGTTTTGACTCAATTAATGTCTAAAAGATCGTACTTCTCTAGTATAAGTACTAGAAGGGCGCCTTTTAAGTCCATCGAATTAGCATTTATATAGTATATAAAGGATTTAAAAAAATAGACAATTAATGATTTGTTTTCAAGAATATTTAAGAAAAAAAGATTACTTGGAAAAAAAAAACTTAGACTCACAATTTTTAAAGTCTATAGAATCAAACTTTTTCTTCTTCGTTTAATTAACATTATAGTTACTATTAAGCCAACAATACTAGTAATTATCACAACTGGTGGAACAATCCAAAGTACATATGGATTTTTCGGATAAATCATTTGAATGTTAAAAGGATCAGTAACATCCAGAATGAAGAAAATGCGATTTGCTTTTTCGAAAGATAATCTACTAGCATATATCCTAAAATTGTCATAGATTCCATCATAAAAATAACCTCTATCTTTTATAAAAGAACCAAAGTAATCTAAAGATTGATTCGTTTCTAATGCATCTAAGTGATAGGTCCTAAATCCACTACGAGAAACAACGCCTAAATAGTCATCCCAAAAATTTAAAGACACTATTTCATCATCTGGATTAAATTGGATAGTTCTAACTAGTAACGCATCACTCAAGTTACTAATGTCATATTGGAAGAGATAACTGTCACTTTCATAATTATTAGAAAAGAAAAAGAGGTAATTTTCTTGTAAGAAAAGTTCTTGCATAGAAATATCATAGAAAATTTCAAGGTATAATCTCTCCCAACCGGTTTTATTTGAGATATCCCATATTGTAAGAGAAGAGTTAGAATCTGAGTGATAAGCTAAAGCAAACATAATATCGTTTCTAATCTCTATCCAGCAATTCCACATCTCGTTAATACTATAGATTACCACTATATTCGGATTTAAGATATCTGTGCAGTTCACTATATGAACATAATTAACATAATTTGTGTAGTCATAAGTGTCTTGTGTTATTAGATAGAAGTAACCATCTGAAATCTCAATATCGTGGAAACTATAACCATTTATTCCAACAAAATCCAATTTACTAAGAAATATTGGATTGTAAATATCAGTAATGTTCACCAATTCAAGAGCATAAGAGACTAGGTATTTGTCATAATCATCAACTGCTCCAATTTCATCATAATATAGAATATACATAGTATCATTAACAAATACTATATTTGCAATAACTTCAGTATCATTAATGGAATAGCTTGATATGTACTTTCTAGAGTAAGGATTACTAATATCACTAATAGTTAATTCCAAACTACTAGTTCTTTCGAAAAAAAAATTCTCATTGACAAAATAGTCATTTGGTCTGTAATGAACTGGCATATATTGCGGCTCTAATTGCTTTTCAACAGGTTTATTAATTGCTGAGATATTAACTGAAGAAATTAAAATTACAAAGGATAAATAGAATCCTAATATCTTCATTTTCATATTGAAACCTCTTTCCAGTTCAAATATAGAAATCAAAAGTAAAAAGACTTTCGAAATTATCCAATTTTTAGAAAAAATAAAGAAAATCAATCTTAATATAAAAGCTTTAGGAATTATGATCCTCTCATTTATCACAGCAGGGGAAATACTGCTAAAAAAAGCAATCGGGCTAGTGGGTGAATTCAAGAACTACGTTTAACCCCAATGACGGCCAATGTCTGTTCGAGCGACAAAAAAACAAAAATGTAAAGAAAAGAAAGAAAACGTGGAAAACTTTTGGTAAATTTCCTTCTTAAATAATAACCTGAAGACAACTTATTGGTAAGTAAAAGCAGAAAAAAGAAAGAGCCCCCTCGAATAGTCGCAGCACCGAAGAGTTTTCTAGAGAGACTCTTTTTTAGGAGACTGTAAAAGAAGAAGAGATGGGGAAATTAAATTTGTGAATGGAGACCACATTTCCAAAAATCCCATCTCGTATTTCCTTCAAAAGATTTATTCGGAAATTAGTATTTATATACCTCACTTTTGTCATTTTGACACGTTTTAAGACAAGTATACTCAAGAGAAATAACAAAAAATCTGTGTTAAGGAATTTCTGTGGTATTTAAATACTCAAAACAAAAATGCACAAGTTGTGCATATCATCTGTTTATTTTGTCTGGGTTTTTCCTTTTAATAATAATCTGAGTAATTTCTTATTGAAATTAATATTCGGAGACTAACAAAAATGAAGAAAGTAAACCCCAAGATAGTCGCATTAGCAATTATGATCCTTTCCTTCGTAGCCGCTGGAGGTATTGCAGCTAAAAATGCAATTGGACCTTCAGGATTTGGACAAGGAGATGAAAGTGACGGTGGCGGAGGATAAATCCAACACCTAATCTTCACAATTTTTCTTATTTTTATAATTTCCATCTTTTGTTTTTATAATCAAAAAGTTCATTCAATGGGATATGTCGAATTAATTTATCCTTAATTGATAAAAACTCAAAATCAAGATCTTTTTCTTCAAGGATTGTTGCCAAAAGTTCTGTTAGTTTATCCTTGAAATTCAATCCATTTATTAAAAGAAAAATCTCATCATATGAGTACAGAATTACCATCCAGCCAAATATCGATAATTCTTCTATTAATCGAAAAGTTGTATCAGAATCTGGTTTACATTTTACTCTAATTATCAATCTTTCAACTGAACGCATTCTAGATGGAGATATTGTTAATCGAAAATCTAATAATTGTTTTTCTATTGCTTTTTTTTGTAATTCATTAAAGAAACTTGTTCCTTCCAAAGTGTCTTTTGGGTTAATATTATTGCCAAGTAAAAAATCTTCTAGTTTGTCAAGCCAAACCCCAAAATAACCTTTTGTGGTAATTGATTTATTTAATAAGATAGACATGAATCCAAGCAAATTCTCATTAGAGTTATCTAATTCAATTGCTTTAGAATCAAAAACACTATTGTCCCAAACTTCAAATTTTTGTAATGGTGATCTACCTGATATCATTTTCTCATAATTGTTGAGAGTTGGTTTAATTTTGGGGTGTACAAATGCGGTTCTATATACTCTTCTTTGAATTGGTTTTATTTCAAATGAATTAATTATTTTTTCGTTTTGTTTTTTCTCTAAGGAGTAGGATAGATTATCAGCTGTTGAGTGTGGACAATGAAATACAGTATACAAATAAATATGTTCAGAATTTTCACCTTCAGAAAGCTGATAAATGTAGGGTATGTTTTCAAGTAACTTACTTATCTCTTCTCTGTGTATAGTTCCATCTTTACTAAACTTAATTAAAAGAAGATATGTGTGCAATCCCATTTTTTTCCAATTGTATTCTCTGCGCCAATAAGCATTGTACCTTGAAACGAGCTTTGTTAAGTGTCTAGTTACAGTAGCATGATTCATTTGAAGATTTTTCGCAATTTCAACTGCAGAAGTATTATGTCCAAGATTAATTAATTCATTAATGACAATAACGACTGCATCTTTGAATTGTACTGGCGCGG
Organism: Promethearchaeati archaeon; assembly: GCA_013166775.1. GTDB lineage: Archaea > Asgardarchaeota > Heimdallarchaeia > Heimdallarchaeales > Heimdallarchaeaceae > UBA460. Next base: position 1,343 of record JABLTJ010000072.1, on the reverse strand, counting down.
CAATATCCTCTGGTGACGAAGCTAAATACCTATTAAAGTCACTAACTAATTCCTCAGCATCAATTTCACTTTTAGGGATATCTTCTATGAAAAACAGATAGGTTTTGTAAATTAGTTCATAGGTTACTCCTTGAGTAACTATAATTGTTAGTAAAGAATCTAATTCCGTTTCCATTTCCTTAGTAATTACTTTCTCTGCTTCAGTTAAATACAAGAATCGTGCTTTTAACAGTTGGAATTCAGATTCAAAGGACTTTCCTTCATGCATTTTCTGGTGATAAGCCATAGCCATGAAATTAAGAAACAAATTCGTTAATTCAGAAATCTGATCTCCAAGAATATCTTCTGAGACAAAAAGAGACATGCTTTCTCGAATAACAATGAATTCCCATATCTTCTTACCAGTAATTTCCGGTTGAACATTTTCTATCCAAGTAGCGAATTGGAGTTTCTTCTTTGTTCTCTTTACACCAAAAACATATCCCTGTTCCGGAGCTTCACCTATCTCAATGGTTACATCTGCAAGAGTCCGTTGCAAATCCCATTTTGTTTCCTCACGGATAGTAGAAATGACCTTTTCCATTCCCTCTCGTATCTTTTCAGGGGTTAAAGGGAATTCTAATTTCATGATTAACTAGAAAGTAAGGAGTTTAACTATTAAAGTATTATTTCCGGAAAAGGAATAGCTTTTTTTATTCATTAAACATGAATGAATGCAAAGAAGACAAGACTTAAAACAGAATACTGAAGGAGAAGCCATTTTTGAGTAAAAAGCGAAAAAAAACTCATAAGAATCGAGGATATCCACTTGCTATATTGATTGGATTTGAAACAAAAAAAGCAGTTATGTGGCAAGTTTTCAGCAAAAAAGTAAAACCGCTTGAAACTATTACTATCACAAGAAGAAGGGAAAAATTAGCTGACAATGAGCTCTACAATTTCCATGAATTAGTTATTGATACATTGAGACAGTTTATCAAAGAGGGTATTAGAAGTATTATAATCGTTCAGCCAAAAAATAGTCACTATTCTGAGATTTTTCAAGAACATATACAGAAACATCACAAATGGTTAACTCAAGGGACAAGTGCAAATTTGCTTTCTATCGGAACTATAGATGGTAGTGCAAGTAAGGAAGAGGATGTTTTTGAATTACAACAAACGAAGGTACTACAAAAAATAATAACTGAAACCACAACTAAAGAAGCAGCAGCTATCATTGAAGAATTAGAAGAACGTCTTAATCGAATTGATCAGGGAGAAATTGTACTATACTCTCTTCAAGAGATTGAAGAATTAACATACCAAAAAAGGAAAATTGGTAATCGACAACCCGAATATGT
>JABLTJ010000071.1 GCA_013166775.1 Promethearchaeati archaeon | reverse complement strand
ATTAAAAGTGGAAAACCTTACACATACCACTTATGCACCAACTACTCGAACAGATACCTTGAATCTATATTAAGAACTCTCCAAGAATCTAGGTATCCAAATCGGTTTGAAAGGAATGGAATCGAGATTTCGGGTGAGATGTTCAGCCTACAATACTTACCACCTTAGCGTGTCCTTCCCGCCCCGGACTGCTAGCCCTTCAAGAAGAAGTGTGAGTCCTGAGCAACATTATTTTTTCTAATTGTTAAAACTTGGATTATTTATTGATTCTTTCTTCAAAAAAATTAATGTAGGAAAAACTACCAAAGTAATGAAGATAAAATGAATAAAAAAGCGGGATTTTTGTGTTAAAGGAACCAAAGTATCATAATTCTTGGAAAGGAAAAGTACTGAAAGTATTGCTTATATTCTCGCTTGTTTCTTTAGTATTCTTCACCTTTTTATCCACCCCCTTGTTTGTCTCAGGAACTACCTATTTACCACATACCCTTCATTCCCAATTGACCGGTGCTACAGCTTTATCTGATACCACACCGTTTGATGTATATGGAACGGATCTTGGGATTATTCTCAAACACAACGGTAAATATCATTACATCTTTGGGGATACCCTTGGTAGTGGTGGTTTAAACTGGCGTAGTAACACCATTGCTTACAGCTTTGATACCAATCCTTCTGATGGTCTCTCTCTTAATGGTTGGATTGTTTCTCCTACTTCTGGTCATGCCAAGGAATTGATTTCTAGTTTAAAGATTGATTACGTTGAAAAGACATCTATCCCCACTGCTGCTGTTAGCCACAATAATCTTATGTATATTTTCTATATGAGTGTTCGTCACTGGGGCACTCCAGGTGTCTGGGAGTGCAATAATGCATCCATCGCTGTTTCCAATGACAATGGTCAGAATTTTCTCAAAATGGCTAATATCTCTTGGCCTGGTGGCAGTAACTTCGTTCAATTTGGGCTCGTGCAGGATGCCCTTTCTCCTATCGATGATGGTTGCTTCTATTTTCTTGCCACTCCTTCGGGTCGGTTCGGTGCTTGTTACCTATGTCGCGTTCCTTACAATTCATTATTGGATCAATCAGCGTATGAGTATTATTCTGATTATGACTCATTTAACAACCCTATTTGGTCCTCTCTTCATACTGATGCGATTTCTATCTTCCCTGCTCCTGTTGGTGAGCTCTCCATTATGTGGAATGCATACCTCAATAAGTGGACTGTTTTTTATTTTGATTCTATCACCCTTGATATTGTACTTCGCACTGCCAATCATCTTTGGGGACCTTGGAGCGCTCCTCAAGCGATTGTTGGTGCAATTGAGTATCCCACCTTGTATGGTTCCTACGTCCATCCCGATTTTGTTGAAAATTCAGGTGAAGTTGTCTATTTTATTATGAGCAAGTTCAATGTCTACAATACGTTTGTCCTCTCGGTCGACCTTGGTTCTCTCCCCTCTTCCTCTCTAGGCTTCCAGATGTTTCCAGTAGTCATTCTTTCAATGATTACAATCAGTTTACCTTTTCTCCGTTTGAAACTAAAACGTCATAGACATTCTTAGTTCAGTTGTTATTATTTCTATCTAGTTTCATAGGTTTTTTTGCTGCTTTCATTCTTAGTTTTGTGATACCCTATAGAATAGGGTCAAAAAACTCTAAACAAAAATTACTAAGCAAAATTTCAAGAGATACTGATGTTGATTCAGTAGTTTCTTCAGATTCCTCTCGAGTGGAACGCTTTTCTGCAAGTGATTTTTCTTTGATAATTCTTGGTAAATGTTCAATATGTAAATTAGAAATCCGTGAAAAGCAAGATATTTTAGTTTGTAATTTTTGTAATTCAATGTTTCACGAAGAACAACTTATTCAATGGTTAAAAACTGATGCAAATTGTCCTATCTGCCAAAGAGAAATAACCTTAATTGAAGATTGAAGTAGCAACTAATTTTAGCAAGGAAGTGTGAGTCCTGAGGCATCAATTATTTTTTGAAAAATTATTTTTAGCTGGAATTCTATCTGGATTTATTCTTATGTTTCCAGGTTTTATTTTAGCAATTAGATACTCAATCGGTGATACTTACTTTGAACCTTCATATCATGTTCCAATAGTAATTATCTCTTATGTTCTTTCAGGTTTGATTCCTGGAATATTAAATCCAAGAAGAAGAGGTTTTATTAATCTAATTTCTATCACTCCACTTGTTTTTGTTCTAATTTTAGCTATTTTATTTCATCAAATAATTGCTGGTTGGTTTGCTGAAGAAATTGAATTAACTGTTTACTTTATCTCTCTTCTTTTAGTTCCTCTCATGTCTTTCATTGGTAGTTTAATTAGTCCAAAAAACATAGAATCAGTTTTTGAAGAAAATGAAAAGGACGTTGTTGAAGATACGGATGAAAACTAAATTATGAAAAACAGCTTTCCTATTTAGAAAATAAAGAGAGGATAAATCAGCATTCATAAGAATATTTAGTGGATAATTGTTCAAAAATGTTTACAGTTGAAAAAAATGAAAATGAGGGATAATAGAAAACATGAAAATATTCAATAAATGATTTAAGCAAGAATGACTATACTATTTTTGTGTAACTAATAAAACTTACTTTTAATGAGTTACACATCTAAGGAGGAAGATATATTTGAGAGAAAACAAAAGAAAAATAACTAGTTTAGTTATTTTGCTCGTTCTTCTTACAAGTGCTGTCATAGGTTTGAGTGGATTTACTCAAAACGCTAATGGACCACTTGGAGAAGGACCAATTATAGCTTCCGATGCCCCTTACTCAGAAACTGTTAGAAATTTGTCATCGCCTTTTTTTACACTTACAGCGATGACAAATGAAGGAGAAGAAGATGCCTTATATGCCAGGCAAAAAGCTTTGTATAGCCTGGAACATGATTTAAAACAAATTGGCATTGGATTAGATATTCAACTACTTGATTGGCCTACATTTGTTGGACAATTAATTGCATTTAGAGAATTTGATATGTGTTATGTAGGATTGTCTGGTAGTTCGAAGGATCCTGATTATTCAGGAGTGTATGATGAAAACGGTTCTTTGAACCTTTTTGGTTACCATACGAGTATGGATTATGATGAGTTTTTAGGAACAGGAATAAATGAGTGGTATATTCAACATGGATTAGAAATTATGCCACCAGATTCACAAGAGAGAATTACTCATTATCATGAATGGCAAAATTATATGATGGAAGAAATTTTGCCTTTAGTACCAGCCTATACTGCCCAAGAGTATATGGCTCATTGGTCTAATTTACAGGGATTTGACTATACGAGTGGATTATTACAATCATGGGGAAAGATGTACTGGAGTGATATACACCCGGGACAAATAGCAACCAATGAATTAGTAATACCAGCACAAGATGATTGGTACGACCTTAATCCATTATTCTCAGGTAATAACCTCGATGAATTAATCGAATACGGCATAATGGACCCTTTGGTCTGGTATGATAAAGATACTAGTGCTTTTTGGCCCCACATAGTTAGTTGGGAACAATTAAGCGATGACCAAATAAGACTACATATTAGGGAGAATATTCCATGGCAACTAGACCCAGAAGGACTGTTTCCAGGGGAATATTTAGATGTTGAAGATGTCTATTTCTCACTCTATTGTTGGAAGAATATATCTGGAAATTCATATTTGTATGATTGGATAGCCGACATGCAGATAGTTGATCAATACACTTTGGACATTATAATAGACCCAAATTTCATTCCCCACCACACATATTTGTCAGACTTAAATGTTGCAGTCTTGCCAGAACATTATCTAAATCAAACACAAGACGTGGACGGGATAACACCAGATATCACTCATATGAGTTGGAACTATTTTGCTACTCAACCATTTGGTACAGGAATATTCCAATTTGGAAGTCATTTCCCAGGAGTAGAGACCATCTTAACACTTGATCGAAACGGCTGGCGGTTTGACCCAGCAATAACAAGCGACCCAGAACTGGATTTCTATAACCGATTTGGTTTTGACTGGGCGATAGATAACTTGCGAATACGAGTGATGCCTGATCAGTATATGAGAGAAGAAGAATTCTACAATGGCTGGATCGACATGATCGATCAAATATCACCAGAAGAGCTCTGGAAATATGATTATACACCAGACTTCATTATACAACAGAGAAATCAAGATAGTATACTGTTTTATGGATTCAACATGAGAGAAACACGAGGTACTCCAATGCAAAGTATGGACCCATGTCCGGGAGATCCAACAATAACAAAAGGATTAGCAATCCGAAAAGCAATTGCTTATGCGACAAATCTCGCGAAACAAAATGAAGAACAATACGAAGGAACATATGAGATAGCAAACCATCCGATAAAAGCAACCCATGGACGATGGTTAAGCCCAGATGTAAACAAATATGAATACAACCTTGAGATGGCAAAATACTATATGAGTTTGGCAGGATATGATATGGAGTTCGATACCGATGGAGATGGTTATTCGGACTTTGAAGAAGAAAATATCTACGATACAGATCCATTTGATCAGTGGAGCAAACCACTAGGACCATTCTTCTCAATTGATTTACTAGTGCCAAATACAAACCCAGATAGAGTAGCATGGGCACATATGATTGCACAAGAATTGCCAAAAATAGGTATTCATGTGAACATCTTCGATGAAACAGGTTGGGAGGAGATAAGTCCTCGAACATGGGGAAATGCTGGTCCATATCCAATAGGAACCTATGCTGAAGGTGGATATGATGCCTTTTTCATAGGATGGGGATGGTCAAAGGAATATAATCCTCATTATGTATTTGATAGCTCAATGATAACACCGAACGGAGATAACTTCTATCAGTATAGCAATCCTGAAATGGACGCTGCTATTGGTAATTTAACTGAATCATTCATGTATGATGATACTGCTTATTGGGCTAGTGAAATTCAACGAATACTACATGAAGATAATCCTGGTATACCTATCGTTCAATACGAAGCTGTTTATGCTCATGACCCTGAACTTATTGGTTGGGATCCCAATCTTTGGTATTATAGTTACCAATCTATGGAAAACTGGGAACTCGGACCAGGTGTTACTGAACTGCATTATGCATCCCCCGGTTGGCATGATATATTCCATCCTCACTGGGATTGGAATCAATTTGATAATCAATGGTTGAATCAAATCTTCAACGGTTTAATTAAGGATGCTTCTGCAGATGATGGATATTATCTTGAAGATTTAGCATTTGATTACTCTACCTTTGATGGTTTAACCTATACTATCTTCTTGAACGATCAAGCAAAATGGGCTGATGGTACACCAATTACTTCACAAGACATCTATTATTCTTACATGCTACAAATCGAATCCGAATGGGGTAGTCCAAATTACTGGTATTGGTCACAGTATATTGATAGCAATTCAATAACAATTTTCGATGATCAAATACTAGAGATAACCTTCTTGCAAAAAATCCCATATATGGAGAGTCTCTTGAGACTACCAATATTGCCA
>JABLTJ010000022.1 GCA_013166775.1 Promethearchaeati archaeon | reverse complement strand
TTTTACAAACTTTTTTATGTATCGGTTCAATAATCCTTATTATGTCATATGTTGAGAAAGCTTTTTACAAATACATTAAGAGCATTTTTACAACTGGGATTAAAGTTCTTTTCAGCAGAAAATACATTTTCTACACAGTTGCATTTATACTTATTACAATAACTTCTACTGTTTTTTATCTAATTGAAAGGCAGTTGCAAAATGTTTCTGGTGAGATATTAGGAATAGTAGGAGATATTCTTGTAGCGATAGAATTATCCGCTGCAGTCACGTACGTATTCTTTGGAATTTGTTTTGCTAGATACCCATTTAAATTCTGGGTAGGTCCAGCATTCTTAACTACAGCAGGAGGAGCTGTACTCCTCTATTTTGTAGATGTAATTTCTCCATACATAGCAACTATTGGTTATCTTTCTTGGATTCTAGTTTCAGTCTTTATCACTTTTTCACTCTCAAGAAATTTTTGGGGAAATAAGGTTCTAGGAAGTATTATGTTTCTAGGTAAGCAAGATGGAGAAGGAACAATCATCTTTGGATGGTTTGTATTCGTGTTAACACTCACTAATGCAGGTATGGGTGGATTTCTAATCTACAAAGCAATAAATCCTCTACAAATAACACTGATTATTACTGCAGGATTTGCAGTACTTGCAGTTGTTCTAGTGAACTTGATGATATTCAGATTTGGTAAAAGTGATGATGTCTTTTACACTATCCTTGCTTTCTTCTATGTATTTGCTTCTTTTACATTGTGGAAATTGACTTTCTATACTGCACAGGGAAACGATGCAAGAGACAATGTTGGAAGTGTTTTGATAGCTCTTTTCCTGATTTTCTATACAGTCTCTACATATGGCAGAAGAGTGAAAAGAATAGAAAAGGGGATATCCGAAGAATTAGTTTTGGAAGAAGTAGAGGAAACTAAGAAAAAGAAGGATAAAGAAATCACAGAATTGGAAGAAGTAAGTAAGTGGTTCTTGTTAAGAATTCCAAGATTCTTATCTCCATTAGGAGTTCTGATGACAGTTATGGGTTTAATATTAAGCTATCATGTGACTTATCTTCAGTTTCTAACAGAAGATGATCTATTCAGTGTTTTTTATTTATCAAAAACTGAACTTGCAGGTTTAAGAGATAAATTTGCAATTATCTTGTTAGCTTGTATTATCATATTTCTCCTTCTAAATTACAGAATGTCTGAAAACTTTAGGAGATATGCTTCTCCTGAATTATATAGATTTGAGTTCTTACCTCCTTTCGATGAATTAGTTGAGAGGTTAGATAGAATACGAAGAGGAGAAGATTCATGGAAACAATATGCCAACATGGTTATCAAAGAAGGAATTAAGGTAGGAGCAAAATCTGCTGCTAGAAAAGTAATTGTCTCTCCTACTAAAAAAGTAGCAGGTGCAATAGGGGGAGCTTATTCCAAGACTAAAGGTGGCGTAAAGAAAGTTTTTCGAAGAAAGAAAAAATAGATAACTAAAAGAATTTGTGCGGCTTCATTTAATCTGGTATGAGTGCTATTTCACTGAAATTTAGTAATCTTGTGAATAATAGATTACCAAGTTCTAGTTTCAGTTTATCAGGTTCATCTGCTAAACGTTCTGCTAGGTTATAGATTTTCATAGAGAGCTCTGCATCACCAAATACATAATGAATATAGAATGCAAGATCTCTGGTTCCTTCAATCTTATCTACTTCTTCACAGGAACATACATGTTTAATCAGAATCTTCGGATCAGTCTTCATAACGCATTCGTATAATTCTTCCAATGTAGAACATGAGCAAAGAACATTCGTGGAGTCGGAAGAAACAAAATGAAACCTTACATTTTGCCCTTCTTCTCCTTTTGCCATTCTAGCAAGAATTTTTAGTGTCGTGACATCCACAATCTCCTACCTCTGATTTGTTTTTTAGGTTACCATCATTGGTGTTAGTCTTTGTAATAACCGTTTAATGTTGTGTTCTAATAAACCTCTATTCTCTTCTTTAGTTGTGATTATAACAGCGTAATATTCTTCCCCAATTGGTCTCAAATAAACAAAATGATCCTTTTCTTCTATCGTTACACTCATGAGAGTATATTCTTTCATCAATTGTTGCAGAGATTCTTTGGCAAGTGATAGCATTTTTTCACTCAACCACTGTATAACCAATCGTTCAAATTGTTGAGAAGATTCTGCTAGAAGCAGCGCATCTTTCGCATAAATTATTGAACAGCCCAGAACACCTTCAGTGTTCGATTCAAATTCACGTAACATTTCTTCTATTTGTTGTCCAGATAGGCTCATATTACCCACCATTACTCTACAGTATGTTGTAGAACTTATAGTATTTCAATATTATCTTTGAATTAAGGTATTTAAAACATTTCTAGATTAATTTATTGACAAAATACATAATTCTACTTAAATGAGGAGCCATAGATTCAAGTTCTGCCTTTGACATACTGAAAAATATAACTCTCGCAGCATATTTATTTGAAGCGTGAGTTAATACCCAAATCTTTTGGTTTTCAAATTCTATTTTCTTATAAAAATTCATTTCCTCTGAGAGTTCTTTTTCTGTTATGGTTTTGTCGTTAAGGATTTGTTGGATAAGAGGGAAGATTTCATTGATTTCTTTTCTACTATAAGCAAAAGATGTTAGTTGTTCTTCTTTTCCCATGACAAAGAATCCCAGGATTAGTTTTTTATATCCAAGAAAAAAATTGCTTAGAGTTCTTTTAATATACATGATTTTATTTTCTGTTAACACTTTTTCATTCATAAGACATTCAAAATAGAATTCTTCTGATTTTATCTCAGGAATAGCAGGGATTGAAAGATCGACTTTTGAAGCTTTTTCACTTGCTTCTTCCTTTTCTCCCTTCCTTCTCATTTCTAAAATCAATTCAAATGGTATCATTCGTTCTTTAACATCTAGTAATGAACTACCCCGTTTAATGGATCCAGAAGCAGATATAACTTCAAATCTTATCTTTAGGCTTTGAACAAGTTCAATTTCCTCCTCAAACGGGATAGCTTTTTTCGCAATTATTACTAAAAGTTTATCCTTGTTGAGAGGTTCGAAGATAAATTTGCATGTACCAAAATCTATGGATTTTACTTCTTCTTGACCAACAGAGTATGTATAACTATGTAAAGCTGACATGAAACCAAACAACAATATGTCATCGATATTCAGAAATTCATCGAATTTTTCGCTGTGAATACTGACTCCTTGTTCCAAAATATGTATTGAGTATAGTATATCTTTGTAGTCTGATATGCTAGAACTCATCTGATATTTTAAGCGTTATTGGGTTTTTTACTCTTGTTATTATCCCTATTTAGAAAAAATCGCTTAGTTTTGATTGAGAATAAAATGGTAATCCAATATCTTCAAGGTTTTTCTGAATGAAATCCTCAGTTGAGCAGAAAAGATAGACATTCCTTCTCCATATTTTATCAAGATTCGAATCTTTAGCAAATTGCTGTTTCTTTATCCAATTCTTTCTTCTATTTAGATAAATACCATAATCTTTTGATAAAACTAGATAACCTACAAATACATAATTATTAGAAATTTGTCTATCTGATTTCCTTTTTACTTCCCTCTTGATTAGTAATTTGAGATATTCTTCAAGTTGTTTTCTAAATTTCTCTTCTACGCTAGCTGTGACATTGTTGTAATGTTTCACTTCAAAAACAAGGTAGAAAATCTTATTCCTGTAAGTTCGTTTTGCTAAAATGTCTACTCTTTTATTGTATAAACTTCTTTCTTCCCAAATCATAAAACTGTTGTCAGCTAAAAACTTAGCTATAGAATTTTGTGCTTCTTTCCAGTTTATTTTAAATCTATCTTCTTCAAAAACCATTCTATCACAGAATCAACGATTATACTGAGTTTTCCCATTCTTCAAACTTAGATGCTGTTTTATAATCTTTATTCTTAAGTGCTATATCTTTAGCTTTTTGATAACAATCTTTTGCCTCATTCTTTAGTTTTAATTCTTCATAAAGAATTCCAAGATTAGCCCAAGAAATAGCTTTGATGGGTTCAATTTCTATTGCTGTTTGATACGCTTCGATAGCTTCATCATACCTTTTTAGTTCCTTCAGAACGTTTCCGAAATTGTTTAATGCAGCGTGATCGTTTGGATTTAATTCCAATACTTTTCTGTATGTTTCCTCTGCTTTCTTATATAATTTTAATTCTTGGTACGCAAGAGCAAGATTAAATTGTATTGTTGGGTCATTTTCATCGAATGAAACAACTTTTCTAAAAGCTTCACTTGCTCCCAAGTAATCTTTAGCCCTCATTAATAAGTCACCAATTTTATTCCACAGAGTTGTTTCATCCCATGGAAGATAAGATGAAACCATTTTAAGTATTCTAACCAATCTTTTATCGTCATGTAAAATTGATAATATAGAAGTTATTTTCTGTAGGTATTTTTGAACTGATTTCCCATCCATAAGTAATTCTTCATAGATTGAAATAGCTTCATCGAATTTACCCATTCTTTCATAAACAAGTGCTAAGTGTTCTAATATCCTTGTTTCCTCAGGAAATTTAGATACACCAATTTGTAGAACCTCTAATGCATTTTCAAAACGTTTTCTTGAAATTAATCCACCCACAAATTTCAGGATTGCATCTGCTGAAGGCATAAGTTGAATTTGTTTAATGAAATAATCGTATTCATTAAGTGATTCTAATATATTTATAGTACGACCTGCTAAATCCCAACATTCCTTACAAGAAGAATCCAGAGTAAGTGCTGTCTTCAGAGCTTTGATTCCTTGTTCATTTTTATGCTGAGCAAAGAAGGTTTCTGCTAGCTCATTCCAATATTCAGGTATATCATTTTTTATCTGAATGGCTTTTTTGAAATTTTCTTCAGCTATGAGATAATGTTTTCCTTCAGCAGCTGCTTTTCCTGTGAAGAATAACAGTAGATGACTCTCTGGTTGTCCTTGCAATAAACTTGAAAAAAGAATGAAAGCTTCATCGAAATTATTGTTTGCCAAAGCTTCTTGACCTTTAACAAAATCACTCATGGAATAAAGTTCTCTCAATTCCTTCTCATATTGTTGTTTCAATTCTGTTGATTCTTCTAATCTTCCTCCCAATGACCTCAGGGAGGAATGTAGAGGATATGTTGATGAAATGTTAAGTATTCTATAGGAATTATTCTCAGGATTCTTTTTCTCATTTGTTGAGTGTCCAATAAATTCTGGTGGTAAGTGTAAATAACACTCCATAGCTTTTTCATTTTCCCTCTTGTAAATGTAAATTGACATCAAATTAGCCCATGCAAAATGATTATCAGATTTTTGTTTTATGAGATTTTCATAAAGAACTATAGCAAGATCAAATTCCTTAATCTCAAGTAAAAGATTTGCGAGTATCAATATCTCATCAAATTTCTCATACGGGAGTGAGGATATGTTTTTTACTAAAGTGTTTTTTATTGTTTCAATATTATAGGTAAAGTCATCAAGAAAATCATCATTTTTAAAATCAAATAAGCTTGGACCCATCTCCCCAGGTAGGTGACTACCATATATTTTTTCAGTTGAGTGTATAACGTCAGAAACTATAGTCTCCAATAGGACGGTAGTATTTTCCAACACTTGATCTATAGTTCTTTTATTTTCTTGAGTCATTAAGCTTTACCAAACCAGACTTAGTTTAACCCCTAAATATGAAAGGATTTAGTTTTTAAATTGCTAGTTCCTAAGACCGCTTAATCCCTATTGAAATATTTTTTCTCTGTCTGTTGTATTTAAATATTTGCTAGTTTTCTTTCGAAAGCCTGGTTGAAAGCTGTCTAAAGAAATAATAAGCTTTGGAAATTAATAAATGAATCCATGAAACGTATTTTTAATCCAAAAATGATATAAAAAATCTGTTATTCTTTCTTCACTTTCAATATTTTTTTCTACCTCCTTGACAAACCTTTTTATTACTATCAATTGAGTTGAGAAAAGAACTATGAACGAAAATGAAGACAATCACTATTCAGATTCCTATGTTTTTTGCTCTGATTGTGGAAAAATACTAATTACTGATCGATTAGGTACTAGATGCACTAAGTGCGGAGAGAGACTACCTAATAAACAAATTAGTTCTAAATTGGAAAAAGAAGAAGTACAGATTAAGAACCAACCATCCAAAGGGAATTGGGAAGATTTTTTCCCTTATTTAGAAATTAGACCTTTACAAAGAGAAATTAGTGAAGCAATTTTCACAAAAATAAATAAAAAACCTCATTTCATAATTCAAGCAGCAAATGGTGTTGGCAAAACTATTGCTGTTCTTGCTGCACTGCTTCTTGAAAGTAAAAATAAAAAGAAAACCATAGTTTATAGTTGCAGAACTCACCAACAAATGGGCAGAGTGATCTCAGAGCTCAAGATGATTAAACAGCTGAAACCTGTAACTGGAATAGCTTTGAGGGGAAGGAAAGAGATATGTCTTCACCCTATAGTTCAGAAATTTGCAGTAGATGCAGGAAATGCTTCAGACATCTGTAGATACTTAAAAGAAGGTGGAAAGTGCAAATATTTCAATCGATTAGCAAACAAGAATGTCCAGATTAAATTGGAGGAGATTACAAAGAAACAAGTTATCGATGGTCAAGAACTGCTAGATATTGGTAAGTCTCTTGAAGTATGTCCTTTTGAGATAACATACGATCTTCTTCCAAAAGCAGATGTCGTTGCATGTAGTTATCAATATGTGTTTAATCCTCACATTCAAACCACCTTTTTCAACAGTTTGGAGAAGGAATTAAAGGATGTCATTTTAATAGTTGATGAAGCACATAATCTTCCTTCAACTGCAATTGATGTAAGTAGTTCAACATTATCCAGTTATACTGTCGAAAGTGCAGAAAAAGAAGCTATAAAACATAGGATGGGAGAGATTTATGATACTCTAGAAGCTCTTTCTCATGTTCTCAATATCGAAACTAAGAACCTAAAAGTAGATGAAGAGAAGAGAATAGAGGCTACTAAATTTCTAGCTATTGTTGAAAAAAGAGCACAGAATAAAATAGATGAAGATTTAATTAAAACCTTAAATAAGATGGGAGAATTAGCTAAGAAAAATCTCATTCAGCAAAACAAGGCTCCCTTTTCCTATATTTCATCTGTTGCACGATCATTAGCATTGTTATATAACACAAAGACAAGAGACGATTATGCACATTTTATAACCAAAGTCCAGTCACGAGGAGGGAATCCAATTCCAAAACTAATTGTTCTCTCTCTCGATGCAAGAAACATCACAAAAGAAATTTATGATAAAGTATATGCTTCAGTGTCATTATCTGGAACTTTGGAGCCTATCAATGCCTATTCTGAAATAATAGGTTTAGAGAAGAACAAAATTGTGAGTCTTGATTTGCCATCACCATACAAAAAAGAAAATCATTTGACTGTTGTGGTCGATAAAGTTTCCTCAAAACTAGAGGATAGAATTCCCGCAAACTACCTAAAAATAGTAGATGCAATTGCAACTGTTATTGAGAACACCCCTAAAAATGTAGGTGTGTTCTGTGCAAGCTATACTATTATGGATGGATTATTGAAACATGGACTAGAGAACAGAATAGCAAGACCAGTTTATATTGCTCGAAGAGGGATGTCCTCGTTTGATACTGATGATTTGGTTGACAATTTTAAAGATGAAGCTAGAAATTCAGGAGGAGTCCTTATTTCTGTTCTCGGTGGTAGATCTTCAGAAGGTAGTGATTATCCTGCGGAAGAGATGCAGAGCGTAATAATCATAGGCATTCCTTATGCAAAACCTAGTCCATCATTGGATGCAACAATTGAATACCTAGAAGACCAATTTCCAACGAAAGGTAGAGAGTATGGATACAATCTACCAGCACTTACTAGAGCTTCACAAGCAGCAGGAAGACCCATAAGAAGTTTAGAGGATTTCGGAGTCATTGTTCTAATGGATTATAGATTTGCACGATTTTATTATAAGAAGCATTTACCAAATTGGTTGAAGCAAAATATTGTAGTTGTACAACCAGAAGAAGAAAATCTGGAAAAGAAAATGCAAAGTTTTTATGATTACCATAAGTAAGCATTGTGTGTTATTAGAACTACAAATAAATTATTTAATACGCTTCCATTATTTATCTTATGAAAGTCGTTTTTGAACCAGAAAACAAAGAAGCAATATTTGATCAATTACAAGAAATTGCAGAAAAATATGGGACAACAGTAAAACAACAAGATACAGGGAAAGGACACTTCATTTTTGTTAAAGCTAAATTAAAAATCGTAGAAAAGGTAAGGGAATATAGACACAGAATACAGGTTTGGGGAGCTAAAGATGAGGATGTTAATTATCTAAAACAATTCTGGGGAGAACCAATTAAGAAAATTGTTCAAAAGATGACACCGCTTGTATTTGCAAAAGAAATTGTAAAAATCCCAAATGTGAATGAACTAACAATAGAGGATATAACAGCCATAATGGAAATAAGTGAAAGCGATTATGAACAATATTGCAGGTACATAAAAGTGGCTGCAAGTAATGCTTCTGCCCCCCCTGAAGTTGTTAAAGCATATAATCTGCTGGAAAATATATCGTAACCATTATCTTTCTCATTTTTTTGTTTTGTAGTAAGATATTTAAAAAGTGAAATTTCTATGTATACTTATGAACAAGAAAGATTTTGTCAATATTCTAATCATAACGACGTTATTATTTACAACAATAAAAACACCTTACACAACAAATGGATTAATTTTGTCTCAAGATAGTTCTGAAATTTCGACAGAAGTTATCACAACACAAACATTTACTGGTACAATAAACGTTACTACAATTGTAGGACCTGATTATGCTTACGATGTAATTTATAAAGCGTTAAAACATGCTCAAACATCAATTCATCTTGAAGTATACACACTTTCTAGTGAACCTCTTGTTAATGCTTTAATTAAAGCTCATGAGAGAGGAGTGCAAGTTATAGTTCAGCTGTCAGATGACAGAGTAAACCCCTATGAAGAGGATTACACAGAAGAAGCTGCATATAGATTGAAAGATGCAGGTATTGATGTTTATTGGACTAATGGAACAGAATTTGTTTTTACTCATGCAAAATTCTGGATAATTGATGGATTGGAAACTTTTGTTTATTCAGGAAATTGGGCGCCTTCAAGTATTCCTCAATATTCAGGTGCTAGAACAAATAGAGAGATGGGTTTTCTATTCAATCATGCAGGTATTGCAACATATTTTGAAAATGTGTTCATTGCTGATGGGCTAATCTCAACTCCATATGTACTTGGTTCTGGTGGTGGTAGTTTACAAGCTAATGAAACAACAGGCACTTACACTCCAGTTTCATCAATATCGACTTTTAATGAATATACAGAAGTTACACCTATTTTTGCACCAGATAACAGTTATGAACTACTCTCTGGAATCATTGATGCTGCTACAACTTCTATAGATCTTGAATTACAGTATATGAAATTTGACTGTGATTTGGTAGATGATGTATTAGATGCTGCACTAAGAGGTGTTGCAGTAAGAGTCTTAATTCCAGAACCAGGAGTAGCAAATGAAAATGTTACTGAAACTCTCATAAATCACGGCATACAGGTTAAGTTCTTCAAAGGTTTGGGACATAATCATAATAAGTATGTTTTAGTTGATGGTGAAACTGTACAAATTTCAAGTATTAACTGGTCAAACAACTCGGTAGATTATAATAGAGAATCTGGAGCAATTGTAAAGAATTCTAATATTGCAGCTTACTACAAAGATGTCTTCGATGAGGATTGGGCTGTTAGTGAAACTCCAATTGGTTTTGCAAAACCTGTGGATCTTGTTTCACCAAAAGCAGGAGGTATCGCTGATGGTAATTTTAACTTCCAAGCATCATTTTCCATTAATTCATATACTTCTGGTGAATTGCTAATAGATTCAGTTTCAGTTCATACATGGGCGAGTCCTTCAGGACTTGTTGGTTACACAGTAGATACTTCCACTTATACAGATGGAATTCATACAGTGAAGGTAATAGGAACTCCTACAGTAGGATCACCAATAGAGATAGAGAAAAACATTAACATTGTGAATACAGTAGATTGGAAGCTTCTTATAACGGAAGTAAGATATGATGCTGACACTGAACCTGATGGTGAATTTGTTGAAATCTTCAACGACTTTAGTTTTGCTTTAGCAATAGAAGGCTGGACATTGACGGATAATGAAGGAACTTATACGGTACCTGAGGATGCTCAAATTAATGCTAATGAGGTATTGGTTTTTGCTCAAAGCAGTGCAGCTTATGTAAGTGAGATGGCAGCATTAGGTATCACCGTATCAGCTGCTGATTATGGATTAGGGGATATAGCCTTGGCAAACACTGGAGATGAAACCATACTCAAAGATCCAGATGACAGTATAAAAGATGCTGTCGCATGGGGATCAGGATCGGTATCAGGAGTAGTTAGTTGGTCAGGAAGTTCAACAGGGGAAGATGAGACATTACAACGCAGTCCACCTAACGAAGATTCAGATGATTGTAATGCAGATTTTACTATAGACAATCCAACTCCAGGATTGGTTGCACCAGTAGGACCTGAATTTACAACATTTCTAGTTCTACCAATAATAGCTGTTGCAGCACTTGCTGTTCTATTTCTAAAAAGAAAAATACAGAGATAATATCTCTTTTTTTTATTTTTTTGGGTTTATATATTAAAATAACCATTTTCTCATGACATGGCCCTCGCCAACCAAGCAACTTATTTCTCTGAAAAAGAGCAATCATTTGATTCCATAATTCTCTATATGGATTTAGATGCTTTTTTTGCATCAGTGGAAATCAGAGAAAATCCTTCATTAGCTGGAAAGCCACTTATTGTAGGTGGAAATCCTAAAACAAAGAGAGGAGTGGTCAGTACATGTTCATATGAAGCTAGAAAATTTGGTGTTCATTCAGGAATGCCTGTTTCTCAAGCTGTTAAATTATGCCCACATCTTGTTATGGTTAGAGGGACTTACAGTCTCTATACTAAAGTTTCCAATAATATTATGGGTATATTAAAGCACTATTCTGATGTAATGAAAGTTGCAGGCAATGATGAAGCACATCTAGATTTGACAGATGTTGTATCTGATTATGAGGAAGCTAGAAAACTAGCAATGGAACTGAAAGATGATGTATACGCGAGTGAGAAATTGACTTGTTCAGTAGGAATTGCTCCTAACAAAATATTAGCAAAAATAGCAAGTGAAACTGATAAACCAGATGGACTTGTAGTATTGAAACCTTTGGAAATATCTGACTTTCTTGCACCTTTAGATATTACTGCAATTCCTGGGGTTGGAAAAAAGAGCAAGGAGATCTTCATAAGAAATGGTGTAAATACTTGTGGAGATTTGGCGAAATTACCACATCAGCTTGTTTATCAGAAATTCGGTAAATATGGTTTGAAAACTTGGAAATTGGTTAATGGATATAACACAGAAAAAACTGAAGGAAAATTCGTTAGTAGAGAGAGAAAATCCATTAGTGAAGAAAGAACATTCTTTCATTCTTATTCTAATTGGAAGGACATATGGGTTAGTCTAGATTCCTCCATTCAGACTATAGTTACAAAAGCTAAAGAGAAAAAAATGAATTTTCGGACTGTTACTTTAAAAATCAGATTTCAGAATTTTGATACTTATACAAGAAGTTATTCTCTGCAATGTTATGCTAATTCAGAAAAGCAAGTGAGAGAAGTTGTATCCATATTATTAGAAGAATTTTCTGATAAATCTCCTGATAACATCCGATTAGTTGGTGTAAAAATCTCTAATATGATTAAAATTGATGATAATCAAAAAACGTTAACACAATTTTTTAATAAGACAGATTAAGTGTTTAAAAGAAACAAAGGAAAATCCTATGTCTGTTGCACTTCCAGATTGGTATATTTTGAAAGATCCAGGTGATATCACTATAGATGTAAATAGTTGGTACAAGTATGCTGATACTAGGTTAGAGAGATTTCTATCTGAAGATCTATGGATTATTCAGAAACCAACTTGGATGTCTAACGAAGAGTGGAACGATACAAAAGTTCAGGAAATTGGTGGGCATTTCTTTCTAAGATTAGCGGTTGCAAAAGATCCAAGATTAACTTCTTGGTTAGTAGAAGTTGAGGGTGATTTGTTTGAATTTAGATTTGTTAGCAGTAGTATTTTTGATGAAAAAATTCATGTCTTAATGGATCTCTATGGAGAAGATAATGTTAAAACCATGGATGAGATTGATGCTTTTTTCAGAATAGATATCTACAGAAAATTCAATCTAGCAGATGTTCCTCCTAAGAAAAAGAAATATTCCAGTAGTAAATTCGGAGGAAAAGTAAAAGATTTGGATAAGAGAGTAGCAATTAAATTCTTCAAAATACCATCAGTTGTTTCCGCTAAGAAAGTATTACTGTATCAAGGATGGGCAATTGTTAGATTAGCTGATATTAGACTCGCAGTGAAAAGAGAATTTGAGAAGAATCTGAAAGAGATAATTGAGAAATCAAAGATGATAATAGAGAAAGATTCTAGCTTGGAAGCTACTGTCAAACCAATAAAAGATAAAATAGACGAAATCGCAAGATCTGCTCGTTTATCTGGAGATTTATCAAGATTAGGTATAGAAGCAGGAGAAGAAATATTCACTAAGCCTGAAACTTTTCCTCCATGTATACGAGATTTAATTTCCGTTTTACAAGCCAAAGGTCATCTCTCTCATGTTGAAAATTGGCAACTTGGAACATATCTCAAGAGAGTTGGTATGAGTATAGAAGAACAATATGCTTTTTGGTATCGAAATTCCGTAGACAATGTCGGGATGTCTTTTGATGAATTTGTAAATAGAGTGGGATATCAAATAAGACATATTTATGGAAAAGCGGGGGGAGGAATAGATTATTCTCCACCAAGTTGTAAAACATGTATAGATGGATATTTCTGTTACTGGGCACATAAAAAATTGGAAGATCTCTCTGAGGATATTAGAGTTGGTTTAGCTGATAGAAACGCAGAGGTAGTAGAAAAAGCTATTGAAGATATTTCAAGGCTTATAATCAATCAGAAATTTCAAACAGCATGTGCTCGTTATTTTAATCTACTCACGGGGTGGAGGATGGGTGGTAATAGAGTGAACCATATGGTTAACTATTCAAGACAAGTATACAAGCGGTTCCATAATAAGAAACAAAAGGATGATGAAAAGAAAAAGGAAAAAACTGATGAAGTGAAACAGAATGAATAACGAACTCAAACCAGAATTCCTTGCTGAATATTATGAAAAAAAATTTCCAATGGATTACTTTATGTCTTTTATTGGACTCTCTAATTTTTCAAACCGAGAATTTGGATTTGTTGTTGGCAAGGATGCGTTTGTTCGAAACATTTCTTTTCAGAATACCGATCAATTACGGGAATATATGATTAATAATGCAGTTAAACATGCATATGTTGGTGCTATATATGATACATCACCATCACGAGAAAGTCCCATTCAAAAAATAGAGTGGAAGGGAAGAGAATTTATTTTTGATATTGACATTGATGAGTATGATTTAGTTCGAAAATGTGGATGCAAAGGTGATCAATATTGCAAAGAATGCTGGTCACTTGTACAAGACGCTGCAATATTCATCGATGAAACAATGAAAGATGATTTTGGATTTAAAGATGTAATCTGGATTTTTTCTGGAAGAAGAGGCGTTCATGGCTGGGTTATGGATAAAATTACTCAAGATTTCAATCAAGCACAACGTGTAGCAATTCTAAATTATCTGACTTTTATACATGATGAAAAAAGGACACAATCCATAGAAGAAATTCCAAATGAAGCAAAACCACTTCGGAATCGAATCTATTCTTTAGTAGCTAAATCATTTCTAGAAAAGTCAACTCCTGAACAACTTAAGGAACTTGGAATCTCCTTGAATAAAGCTAAAGAAATTATACAAAATGTTCAATTAAGTAAGCAATTCAATCATACACAATACAATATTATTATACCTAATGACACATTAGTTAGAAGAAAATTATCTGACGAGTTCATTCTTCGAAGGTACCCTAGGATAGATAGAAAGGTTACAATGGATACACGAAGAGTAAGTAGAATGCCTTATTCTGTTCATGGAAAAACAGGACAAATAGCTATTGTGATTAAAGATATCAGAAATTTCTATCCTGATTCAGCTCCCACTATTTGGGAGTCGTTAATGTAAAAAAAGATTAGAAATCCGCATGAAGATGCGGAGGTATTTTTGGGAATAATTCGCGTATTTTTTCCTTGTTTTCTTCAGACAGTTTAGCCCATCCTTTGATTTCGAAATCATCCAGATTATAACATCCATAAACGATTGCTGAAAGGGCTTGAATACTAAGTTCGCATTCATAATCTGTAGATTCTGAAACCGATAACCTTCCTTCTTTTCCTTCAAATGTATAATGCTTATTGTTCCAATCACAGTGGTCATCTGTTATTTTAGCAGAGAGTTTCCCATGACCAACCTTCAGATTGGATATGCTTTCAACAACCACAACCCTTCCCATACAAGATGGAACCCATTCTCTACTCTGTATTTTTCCATATTCACCCCAGAAAGTATCATTCAACCATGTTTCTGGATATTCATCAGGTTTGATAGGAATATGAACGTTTTTTATCTGATCTGCATGGAGAGCAAACCATTGAAGAAATAAGTATTTCGCTAAACTATTTTTGCAATAAAAATCTCTTACTTTAACATCCTTCCAAAAACCTGTTATTGCATAGGTCATAATTCCTATGATTTCGTCTCCTTCCTTTGCAACAATCACCCACATTTTTTTCTCTTCTTTATGTCGTTCTAGCTCAGTATCATGAAGAACACCCATTCCATGAATTCTTTGTCTTATTTCTTTTAGGAATTCTTTATAGGTCTCAAAGCCTTCTTCAAAATCCATTCGTTCCACAGTTCCATCAAGTTTCAAATTTAACAATGGAACCAAAGATTTAGCTGAAATAATCGCTGTTCGTATTTGTGGAAAAGAAACATATCCTAATCTCTCATAGAATGATTCTTTGAAAGGATAGAGTGTTGAAAAACCTTGATTATACTCTTTCATTTTGTCAAAAGCTAATTTCATTAACTTTTTTGCATACCCCTTTCTTCTCCCTTCTGGATGAGTTGCTACCTCTGAAATTCCACACATATCCTTTATTACCCCCCTTACATTCTGAGGAATGGGTTTACATATCAATCCTGAAACTGGTTTTTCATTTTCGTAGAGAACTAAACATGTGTCTTCTTTCATGTATGGTTTTCTTTTCATTATCAGCTCTATATTTCCAGGAGTTGGAAAAAAAGCATAGAAAGCGAGCTCAAGAATAGGATCAACATCTTCTCCTCTTAGCTCCTTTATTTCAACCTTATTCATAGAAAAATGCTTGAAAAAACGTTTAAAAAACTATTGCAAGGAAACTCACCCTTTTTTAAACAAATTTTTATATTTCAGAAATATTCTGGTTTTAGAGTAAAATGTCTATATCCAAAGATGAACTAAAGAAGAGATTCAATAAAGATAGCTATGAAGTAAATCTCTTCAAAGAGAAAGGATTTGTTCGAAAGCATTGCCCAATTTGTAATCATCAATTCTGGACACTCGTTCCAGATCAAGAAACATGTGGAGATACAAGATGTTCTGGTGGCTATCAATTTCTAGATAAGAAAGGAAAAGATCTGGATTTTGATCAAACCCTAAATAGACTAACAGATTTCTTTGTAAAACATGGACATACAGCAATCAATGATTATCCAGTAGTAGCGAGATGGAGACCAGATATGGATTTCACAATTGCTTCTATTGCGGATTTCCAACCTTGGGTATTAGAAGGAGTAATAGATCCTCCTGCAAATCCACTTGTGGTTCCTCAGATGTGCATTAGGACAGGAGGAGATTTCTCGGATATAGATAACATCGGAAAGACTGCAAGACATTTAACTAGTTTTGTTATGTTTGGGCAACACTCTTTCAATTCTAGAACATTAACTCAAGGATATTGGATGGATAGATGTTTAGAGTTAAATTTCCAATTTCTTACAGAAGAACTAGGTCTAAAACCAGAAGAAATATCGTATGTTGAAGGTATTTGGTCTGGTGGAGGAAACTTTGGACCAAATCTGGAAGCTATGGCATACGGATCAGAACTAGTGAATAATGTATTCATCGCATATGGTTTTGAAAATAACACTGTTAAGAAGCTAGACATGCAAGTAATCGATGTAGGGTGGGGATTGGAAAGAGTCTCTTGGTTTACTCAAGGAACTCCTTCAATTTATGAAGCTATTTTTCCAAAAGCAATTGATTACCTGCAAAAAGAAAATGGTTACAAAGCTGATCATAAGCTATTAGTAGAATATAACAGACTAGCAGGTTTACTTGCTGTTGAAGAAGTGAAAGATCTTAGAGAAGAGAGAAAACTAATGGCTAAGAAGCTTGGTATGACATATGAAGAAATGTTAAAGGAACTTGGACCACAAGAAGCAATCTATGCAATCGCGGATCATGCAAGAACTCTTTCCATAACAATAACTGATGGTGCAATACCATCCAATGTTGGAGGAGGGTATAATTTGCGTGTTCTACTTCGCAGGATAATAGCACTCAAAGAATTATACAAACTTCAATTTTCAGTTGAGAAGATTTTTGATCTCCAAATTGATCATCTCTCTGTTTCATATCCTAGAGTAAAGGAAAATAGAGATATTATACACAAAATCGTTGATATTGAGACCAAAAGATATGAAGATACAAAAACAAGTGGTAGAAGAATAGTCAGTCAACTTCTCCAGAAAAAGAAAGAATTCAATTTTGCGACGCTTGTTGATTTGTATCAGAATAATGGCATCAATCCCTTGATGGTTAAAGAGCTTGCAAAAGAAAGAGATGTTGATGTTGATGTTCCTGATGATTTCTATATAAAAATCGAAGAATATCTTGCTCAGCAAGCTGCTAAACGAAAAGAGAAAGAGGAAGCAGTAGAAATTAAATTAGATAAAGAATATGAGACAAAACCATTATTTTACGAGGATGTATATCAAACTGAGTTTGAAGCGAAAATTATTGCTTTAATTGACAACAAATATGTTATTCTAGACAAAACTCTATTCTATCCAACAGGTGGAGGACAAATACATGACACAGGTAAGTTTTTTGTTGAAGAAACAGAGCTTCAAGTGGTTAATGTTTTCAGGAAAGCTTCAACCATTTTGCATGAATTAGAAACTGTAGGTAAATTGAAGGAAGGGATGAAGATTAAAGGAGAGATCAATGCAAAAAGAAGAATGGATATTATGAGACATCACACTGCAGTGCATGTTGTAAATAATGCTGCAAGAGAAGTCTTAGGAAAACACATCTGGCAAGCAGGTGCGGATAAAACCGAGTATAAAGCTAGATTAGATGTCACACATTATCAGTCAATAAGTTTTGAAGAACTACAGAAAATAGAGTATCTTGCAAATCAAGTTGTTTTAGAGAATCGTTCAGTCGATAAACAAGATGTGGATAGAGATGATGCAGAAAGAGATTTTGGTTTTCAGATATATCAGGGGGGTGTTGTACCTGGAAAATCTCTTCACATTGTAGCAATTAATGATTGGGATATCGAAGCATGTGGTGGTACTCATCTAAATAACACAGGTGATATAGGAATCATTAAACTGCCCAGTAGCGAAAGAATACAAGATGGCGTTGTTAGGATTGAAATTCTAGCAGGAGAACCTGCAATAAAGTACATTCAGACACAGGAATCAATTCTTAGAGAATCATCTTCTGAGCTGAGTGTTGAGCCAAAAATTCTCCCCAAGACTGTTAAACGATTCTTTAAAGAGTGGAAAGAGCAGAAAAAGCTAATTGAAAATTTGAACAAACAAATCGCTGAGCTACAATTCTCTTCAACCAAAATTGCTTCAAAAAAAATCAAGGATGAAGAGGTAATAATTAGAAAAACAGAGGGAAACCAGAAAGAACTAATTATTCAAGCAAGTGAAGCGATAAAAAGTTTTGATAAAGGTCTTTGTATCTTAATGTCTGAAGTTCAAAGCAAAATAGTAATTGTAGGTGTAAAAACTCCTTCTTCTTCTGCTGATATCTCAGGCATTATTAAGGAGCTTTCTCTCATAGCGGGAGGATCAGGAGGAGGAAAAGGAGATTTAGCAATAGGCGGAGGTCCAAATACCGAAAAGATTGATGAGATACTTAACAAGATTGAAGATATAATTACATCAAAAATATGAATTGTCTAAGCTCTCAAAGATCAATCTCTGATCCTATTCCATCTTCAATTCATTAACTTTATCTTTGTTTATTTTTTCAGGTGATAAAGATCGTATTTCTATAGGTACTGAAGAAGGTGCAACCATTACTGTTTCTTCTGACACCATTTTCAATGTTGCTCGAAGTTGTTTAGAAGTCGCTTTTAAATTTTTAAGAAATTCAGTCTTTCTTTCTGGAAAAGCAGCTATACGACCAATATTTAGAAACACAAGGTTTCCATTTTCCACTTCACTCAATATTCTTTCAGTTTGAACCACATCTATTAAAGAATAAAACTTTACACCAGGAGGACTATTAACTACTTTAACCTCATCCTTTGAACTAGTGTTAGATTGGCGCATATCCTTTTTTTTCTTTGCCATAGATTATACACCTATATTTAGGATGATTATCTGCTAATAAAAGCAGATTAATACAGTAGTAACATGAGGGTAATACTAGAAAATTGAAAAAATTACCATCATATTATTGAAAACGAAAAGAAAACGAAAGAACCTAGTCAAATTTCCAAGGATCTCGAACATACACTGGTGCGCTTGCTGCTCCTCTCTTGACAATGACATTAGCAAGTTCTAAGGAATCGACTATTTCTCTGAAACGATTTCTTAATGTAACGGGTGTGGTTTTTGCAGCTTTTGCTACTTGTTGTTGAGTTCTTCTCTCACCAGTTCTAATTCCTGCGATATATATTGCAGCAGCTGCTACACTTAGTGGATTCTTACCCATATCAAGTCTTCTTGATTTGCTTTCTTCTAGTATTTTCAGAGCTTCATTTTGTGTAGCTGTTGTTAATTCTAGTTCATTGCAAAGCCTTGATAATAGAACAGCTGGATCAATTGGTGTTGGTCTGATTCTTAATTCTTGAACATATAATCTGAAACATCTAGCAATTACTTTTCTGTCAGCATTGATTGTCTTTTCAATATCCTTCAACGTTGTTGGATTATTATATTGTCTTGCTGC
Source organism: Promethearchaeati archaeon (assembly GCA_013166775.1). GTDB lineage: Archaea > Asgardarchaeota > Heimdallarchaeia > Heimdallarchaeales > Heimdallarchaeaceae > UBA460. The sequence goes on along the minus strand of JABLTJ010000022.1, from coordinate 37,115 downwards.
TATATAGACTGCAGCAGCTACCATCGATTCAATACTTCTACCTCTGATCAGATCTGCTTTCAAAGCTTTCCTATAGGTTGTTGCTGCTGCTTCAGCTATTTCTTCACTGAGCTCAAGTTGGCTTGCTATCCTTCGAAGTTCTCTAAGGGCTATTCTAAGATTCCTAATTTGAGATCTTGAATCTCTTCTGTTCAACCATCGAAGTCTTCGCATTTTAGCCATGACATTGGGTTCAAGTTTCTTCCCATGAATATCCATATTACCGAAACTAATCTGGGATGAAATACCATAATCTGATTTCAAAGCTGAAACAGGACCACCGGTTCTGCTTCGAGCTGCTTTCTCCTCTCCAGAAAATGCTCTCCACTCAGGAGTTGTATCAATTAATCTGGAAACCACTAGCCCACAATTACTACAAATAGACTCTCCTCTCTGAAAGTCGGATACTATTTCTTCGGAATTGCAGTTAGGACAGCGATCTCTACTCATCTATCTTCTCACTATGTTCAGATACCTATAGACATATATAAAGCTAGCTAAATCCTTGTAGTTTAAAGCGCCCAGATACGTGAATTTGATATGTATTATAAACACTTAATTGAAACAATTATTTCTTGGTTTGAACATAAAAAACAAGAGATTGTTTCAAAAATAAATGAAAAGTAAAAGAGATTTATTTTCTCTTTTTAAGTTTCAGATTACTACTTATAACTATCCCCATTGCGACTAGAGTAATCAGTACTGAAACAAAACTATTAGGAGTAGGTTCTGTTGGTGTCTCTGTAGACAGTACAACATTGTAGATTAAGATTACACTTTGATTATTTCCTGCACGATCTTGAGCAGTTATTGTTACATTATAAGTACCACTTTCAACGTAGTAATGCAAAGCATAATGCTCATCAGTTACATTTTGAACAATGCCATCTCCCCAATCGATGTGTACGAATTTTATTCCTGTATAATCGTCGGAATACTCGAAGCGAAGTTCAACTAAACCATCCACTATGTCTCGTGAAGTATTTGTATTTGAAGTCATGTCAAGAAGAGGATTTTGGAAGTCCAAATAAATCAAGTGAGTAATATTATTTGATGTACCTAGAGAATTGTTTACAAAAAGAGTGTAGTTATAGAAAGCTGCAACACCGAATGGATAATCGTGAACAAGCGTATCATGACTCTCAAGAGATAGAATATCTAAAGGTGTTCCATCACCATAATCAAAAGTTGCTTCAGTAATATTTCCACTATTTAATTCAACCTCATAGAAGAAGGTGACAGTGTGATTATTTGTGTATATCCCATCTATAGGAGTAAGATACAGCTCAGGTGTGGAATCGTAAATCTCTATTCTGTGAAGGTTACCTGTAGTTTCGTTATAATGTTCTCCTTTGTAAATATTGTATGCTTCAAAGTAGATTATATTACCAACATTGAAAGGACCTATAGTTGCATTAAATTTCCTGATTGTACTATTGTATCCATCACTATCAGTATCAATATATGTAGTGTTTAGTAATGCTTCTACTAACGTCCATGGAACTATTTCTGTACTGTTTTCTGAACTTTCAACTACATAATAACTGATTCCAAACGTTTCGTATTCGGTAGCATTTATTGATGTGATATTAAACGATATTGGATTAACTTCTGTATGTTTTTCATTTAATACCGTTTTGGATTCAAAATGAAAACCATTATCTATCCTGTAGATGTTTAATCTATCTGTAATCACACCATTATTCCAGGTATCCCACCCATTTGAATTATTTGCACTGAAGTAGAAGGTTCTCGTTGTGAATAGTATTGTTGTGTTATAAACCTCATATGTTTCATGAGTTTCATTCACCCAATCCATTTTAATGAAAGATACATCTGCATCAAATTCAGTTATAGATGAATTTGCAATTTTATCACGATAAACTGAAGTCGCTAGAGTGATATTTTCATTTTCCCCTCCTCCATAAACTTTGTAACGGATTACAATTGTATGATTTGTATAATTAGCAGGAGAATAAAATACCTTAGATACATCAGTCGATGTTGCATTTAGAATTTTATCAAATTCTGGTGCTAAATTTTCGTTGACAAAAAGATAGTGCCAAGGACCTAAGTGAGCAAAATAATCAACTTCTTCATAGGTTCCATTTGTAACATCCCCAATCCAGCCATATGCTTTGAAGTATGAATGTTCTGTTAGATTGAATGTCCCAGTATAGTATGATCGTAACTCAAACGAATTTGAGAAATTTAATTCCAATCCTAGGTTTATATCTAGAGTAAAATTGGAACCAGCCCCAACTAATTTAACTCCATCAACACCAACATAACGCTTAACAGAATATTCGACAGTAATCAGAGTTCCATTAGGATAATTCTGACCATTAAAGCCTTCAAAACCTTCTGCAATTATGCTTTCGAGTCTTGGTCTAGCTTCATTTTCTGCTAAAACGTTTTTTGTATTTATAACACTAAATACAACACTCACTAATATTGAAGTTAATAAAAGTAGGGTTAGTGATTTTTTGCGTCTCATATTGCGTCACTTTATTTGTGCTTGGTAGTTTTAAATTGTACTATTTTTATGCTTTGCGTCTCATACGTTTTCTAAATTCCTTAAATTCTTATTTTTCCATATGTGAAAGGATCGAAAACAACGAACGCTACGACACACCCAAATTGCCTCTCAATCTGGAGAGATGAGGAGATTAGTTTGTATCCAGATTTTCCCCAATCTTCCTGTACGCGCCCATCTCGCAATTCAACCATTTTTTTTATTCCTTCAAGAGCACTTTCTTCAGCTTTACTTAACGATGAATTTTGAACCTCAAATGCTAGGACACACTCTATGGATTTTCCAGCTACGTCTGTTTCAATTTTAGCTAAAGCTATACAGCATGAGATTTTGTCTCCTTTGTTTCCTTTATTCATTGATCTTACTACATGAATTATGGAACTAAAAGGTAATAGCATTAGTTCACCATTAACTGGAACGTATGTTATTCCTCTCTCACTATCTACTTTAGGGTAGATTTCCTCTTTTGGGGGGATAGAAGAAACAGCAACATGGTTCTGGTACCCTATTCCAGCATCCATAAAGGCTGAATCTATAGATTCTAATTCAGAACTCTCAGATTCACCTTTTCCTGCTGTGAGCCAAAATCTTGTTGGTAACATTAGTAACAACTCATAGTCATTTTGAACTACTTAAATAATTGTCGAAAAAACATATATATAGAATAGATACGATATTGAGTAAAACAGTATCTCATGGATGAAAACGATGAATGATTTAGAAAATTATTTTAGAGATAACGGAGTAGAGTTTATTCAGTTTCAATTCTCAACTATTTTTGGGGAATTAAAATCTGTAGAATTTCCTGTTGATATTTGGGAAGAGATGCGTAATGGTACAGGAGTTGATGGTTCCTCCTTAGGTTTTCTTAAAACAGAACAGAGTGATATGCTAATCATTCCAGATCTTGATACTTTAGCTATATTTCCATGGGAACCAAGAGTAGCGAGATTTATATGTGATATTTATGGAAATGATGGTAAGCCTCATCCTACAGATCCTCGAAGTATTTTAAAGAGAATAATTAATCAAGCAAAAAAACTAGGTTATGAATACAAAACAAGACCTGAATTGGAATGGTTTTTCTTAGATTTTGAGTTCGATCCAATAGATTATGGTCAGTATATGGATATACTTCCTTTTGATATGATGGGATCCCTGCGAAGAGACATAGCTGCTGATATGAAAAAGATGGGAATACCTATAAAAACAATTCATCATGAATGTGGATCTGGACAACAAGAGATAGAATTTTTAGTTTTAGACGCACTCAAACAAGCAGATAATGTTCAAACAGCAAAAATGATTATTAAAGCTGATTCAGCGTTTGAAGAGATTATTAGCACATTTATGCCAAAACCTTTCCCTGATCAAGCTGGGAACGGATTTCACATTCATCAGTATTTGGTTAAAGATGGGAAAAATATTTTTTCAGATGAGGAGAAAGGAATTAGTGATGAACTCAGATATTTCGTTGGGGGAATTTTGGAACATGTGGATGCGATGACAGCAATATTCAATCCGACGACAAACTCCTATAAGAGGTTAGTTCCAGGTCATGAAGCACCCGTATTCAAATCATGGGGTGTAGCTAACAGGACAGCATTAATTCGCATTCCTGGTTACGAAAAGAATGCTAGATTAGAGTACAGAGCTACTGATGGAGCAGCAAATATTTACTTAGCTTCTGCGCTTTTATTAGCAGCTGGATTAGATGGTATTAAAAGAAAGATCGAACCTATTTCTTCAACTACCAGAAACTTAGAGGATTTATCTTCTCAAGAAAGAGAAGAAATGGGAATAACAAAACTTCCTGAAAATCTAGATGAAGCCTTAGACTTTTTAGAAGAAAGCACTTTTGTTAGAGAAGTTATGAATGATGAGATACTAGAAATTTTCTTGAATGTAAAACGCAAAGAGTACAAAGACTATCTTGATGCAAGAAATAAAGGCGAAGAACAAGAATGGGATTGGGAGTATCAAACATATTTAGAAAGGGTATAAATTAGTTTAATTAATCTTGTATTAAGAATCACATAACAACTCTGCTGAATAAGAGAAGGTTAATAAATCTTGTTTAATAATATAAAACTAACATTTTATGGATGATTAAACTGAGTTACGAGAGAGAAGATGTTTATAACATCAATTTTAAAAAACAAGAACTTCCTGAGCCCAAATTGTCGAAAACCAAACAAGCTCTAGTTCTTACTCAATTATTTCTCTATCGTAGCATAACTTTAACAGATTTCTCTGAAAAGCACGAAATGAATTTGGGTGCAGTAAAAGAATACATTCAATTACTCATACAATCACTAACTATTAGAGGTTACTACAGAAAAGATAGGTTTGTCGTAGGATCTATCTACAAGTTTCCTAATATCAATCCTGGACGTTTAACTTCAAATCGAAAAGCTATTTTGGGATTATTAGCATATTCGAAGAAAATAGGTTTGAGAGAACTGGTTAAGATTGCAGAGATTAAATATGATAATCTATTGGATCATTTGAAATATTTCATCAATAGAGGACTTATAATAGGCATTATAAAAAACAAAGAGTTCATTTCAAATTACATTTGGAGACCACCTGAAAAAGTGACTATTTCATCAGATGATACCTTTGTCGTAGGAGTTTGTATGATGCTAAGAAATGCTAAATTAGAAATAGTAGCAAAACACACAGGGTTTTCCAGAGAACAAGTATTTACGAAACTTTCTCATTTAATGCTTTATAGAAAACTGGAAGCTCAGTTCGAAGTTGAATCAAAATTAGTTGGTTCTTCAAATATTTTTGTTAATGTGAAAAAATATCATATTTCACCTAGAATTCTCCCATTAGCTTCTTTACAAGGTGTTGAAAAGGATATTGCAGGATACACAATACTAAGAAAAAGGGTTTCAATCAAGGAATTAGTTAAGTTTGTAGATAAGGAACCAATTGGAGTGCTGAAAATTTTAGCTTTTCTAACAGCGAGAGGTACTTTTCAAGTAATTTTTACAGAGTCCAATTATATCAATCCAATCGTTATACCTGAATTAAAACCCAAACGAACTATTGAGGAAATGGCTACTCTTTCATTCTTCAACTATGAAGCTTTGTTTGGATTATTATCTACCCAAGATAGAATTCCTCTTAAAAAACTAGGAACTCTTATGAACAGAACAACTGGTGAAATTCTAGAGGGAGTAATTACACTTCTATTGGAAGGATTTATTTCTGGAACAATTAAGGGAAATACTCTTTATGTTGAAAGCATTCGAAGATATAGTAGAACACAAGAAGGAACTCTAGATAGATGGGAAAAGATTCTACTTGGAATGGTTATTGCTAAAAAACAAATCAATGTTAGAGATATAGCATTAGCACTAGGGGTAGACAAATTTTATGCTAAAGAGAGATTGTATGGTTTTTATGGTAAAGGATTGATAAAAGGTACAATTGTGGGAAATCGATTAGAGCCAGATGAGATTCCTATTTTTCCTCCTCTCACACAATTAGAAGACCTCCCCATTCATTATCAAGAAATATTTGGATATATTACTGCGAATAAGAAAGTCCCATTAAGTAGTATTCAGAAAAACTGGAGTAAATCGATAAATGCAGCTAGAAATATTGTTTATGAATTAACAGGTTCAGGTTTAGTAAATCTGGAATTGAGAAGCAATTCTCTAAATGTTTTATCTTATCAGAAATTCTTACCAAATAAGGAATTGGAAGATTTAGGAGAAAATTATGTCCGGATAGTTAATGAAATAGAAAAATCAAGAAGGAAAAAAATCAGACTCAATATTGTTGCTTCTAATCTCTCTTTAATGGAGCACGATATTTTTAGAATCATCTGTCAATTGCTTGCTCATGGGTATTACACTGGGATTCTTACAAACACATACTTCGAAAAAAGAGGACAACTCACTTTACCATCATTAAAGATGCATTGTTTAAATTGTGGGCATTTAATCAAATCGGCATATGAACCATGCAATAACTGCGAAGAAATTCCTTCAAAATGTTCAGTGTGTCAGGGTTTAATTAAAAGAGGGGATAATATCCTAGAATGTCCGAATTGTTCCAATGTTGCTCATGATGATCATATGGAACAGTGGATGAAGATAAAGAACGAATGCCCTATGTGTAAAACAAAAATATCGAAAAGAAATCTTAAATCATATGCAGTATAAATTGAGGGTTTTACTTGGAATTAAATGAAATTATAGATGAATTTAGAAAATTTTTAGATGAAAGAGGATGGCAATCCTTTTCTCCAAATGATGTTTTCATACACTTAATTGAGGAACTAGGAGAGATAGGTAAATATCTCCTTTTTCTATCGAAATACAAAACTGAAAAACAAGGTCATGAAAAACCTCCTATCGCAAATCTTTCAAGAGAAATTGCTCAAGCATTTTCTCTTTTTATGCAGTTATGCATATTGCTAAATATAGATTTGGAAAATGTTTGGTTGGAAGAGATTGAAATAATGAAAGCGAGATTTCCAATAAACGATAAACACAAATAGAGTAGTTTTGTGAGAAGATAATAATGGCAAAGGAACAAAAGAAGAAATCTGCTCGAAAAGAGAGAAAGGAGAATAAGGAGTTCATCAAAGTTAAAGATGTTTCCAAATCTTATTCTTTGGGAGAAGTAGAAGTTAAGGCTCTTGATAACGTTTCTTTGTCAATTAATAAGGGAGAGATTGTATCTATAGTTGGTCCAAGTGGAAGTGGAAAAACTACACTTCTAAATATCATTGGTGCATTAGATTATGTAGATTCAGGAGAGATCAGAATCGATGGTAAAAAACTAAGTGACCAAAGTGATAAGGAATTAAGCTATCTTAGGAGGGAGACTATAGGGTATGTTTTTCAAAATTTCAATCTTCTTGAAGAGATAAATGCTGAAAAAAATATTGAAATGCCAATGATACTTTCTCGCAAGCCAAAAGAGGTGAGAAAAAAACAAGTTGAAGAGCTTCTTGCAGCGGTAAACCTATCTGATAGAAAAGATCACAAACCTGAGCAATTATCAGGGGGGGAACAACAAAGAGTTGCAATTGCTAGAGCTTTAGCAAATAATCCTCAGATAATTTTGGCTGATGAACCAACAGGGAATTTAGATTCCTCAACGGGGGAAAAAATTTTGCAACTTCTTTTGGATTTAAGTAAAAAGCACAAGAAAACGCTAGTATATGTTACACATGATACAGAACAAGCAATGCTAGCTTCTAGGCAACTAATTATGAATGATGGAACAATAATTAAAGATTTTTTAAGTAGTTAAAAATAGTAACTGTTTCCACTTCTTTTGATAATTAACTACAAAGCATTTAGAAATATTAATATAGCAAATTGATAGTAAAGAATAATGGAGATGCAAATATGACAGCTCGACCTTCATCGTTTATAGGAGGAGTTTTACTCGCAATTGGAATGTTTGGAGTAATAATTACAATTGTCCAGCTTACAAATCAATACTGGTGGTTTTTATTCTACATAGCTATTGGATTAATTGGTGGTTTTGGTTTGGGTTCTGTATCAAGAGTCTATAAAACTGAGGAGAAAAATGCATATCTTGTTCTCACTGGATTTATGCTAGCAGCTTTGATTCTTTACACAGTTTACTTAGCAATTTGGCAGAACGATCATGCAGATTTAAACATTGGAGTCCTCTCAGGTGTCTCTGTGATAATGATTGCAGCAGCATCAGGCTTGCTAACGTTCATTGGTTGCATGTTTATGTCTGTCAAACCAAGATAGATTTCTCTCTTCCTACACCCAAAATCTTTTTTTTACCTTAGTACATATAGTTTGTTAATCGGTTAATTTATAGAAAGAGAAAGATGTTTATGACAGAACCAAAATTTTTCCATATCGGACAGTTTTTAACTAAAAGGGCTTTCTTATCTACGTTTTTTGGAGCAGGTTTAATAGTTATCACGGAATTTCTTCTTCCATGGTTAGGAATCCTTCAAATTGAAGCTTTGTGGGATTGGATTACACCTGTTACAATCATGTTTACGATAGCTATAATTCTTGTTTCTTCTGCAATGGCAAAGAATGTTGCAGCTTCTATTCTACTAGCAACTGCAGCGATTCTTTCGTTCTACACTCCTTATTCTACTCTTGATTACGGATTCATATCTGTAGTAATTATATATGCAGTGACAGCATTTTTTGCTGGTTTCTTCTCAACAGTAAGAATCACAGGAAAATCAGCATTACTAACCATAGGCATAGTTATGGGACTTCAAGGATTGATTGGAGCAGGAGTAAGTTTCTTTACCACCTGGGAAGGTGCAGTCTCGAATTTCCATGATAATTCAATTGGAATCGCTCATGGAGGGGGGATGGGTACCTTTCCACTTTATGATGTCATAGTAGGAGCCTTTTCCTTAATCTACATGATAGTATTTATTATTCTATCTAGAAGAAACGTCACTGTAGAACATTCTAGCAAGAAATTTGAAATAATTGGACAAGTCCTGATTTTCTTAGGCATTGTTGGATCGCTTATATTCATTGTCTTCTCACATGAGATATTTACTAGCACAACAGCAGCATCAGTATTTGGAGAAACCAATACATACTATCTAAACGGATTATTTGCCAAAATGGTGGATGGTCAATTTATGGCAGTTCAGCTCTTGAATGCTTTTTATATCCTTCCAATTGTAGGATTTGTAATAGGAATAGGTATGGCTTTGATTGTTTATCAAAGAGCAAACGGAACTAGTAATTTTATGAGATTTAACCATCAAGGTACTTTTCTAACACTCAACGTTGCCCCATTCTTGATTATATGTGCATATAGTTTCATACTTCAAAATGCAATGGGATTCGCTTCTTACTTCTATATTAGAACATCAACCTGGTTTACTATTTTCACTGAATTTACTAATCTACTTCTAATTAACATGTTAGTAGCCTATATAATATTCCTAATAATAACTTTAATACGAAGAATGGCAACAAAATAATAGCTATTCTTTTCCCTTTATTTTTTATGTTACAATTATTTCAGATTCATCCTTTAAGGGAGATTCTTTATCATCGTGTGTTTGTGTCAACCTGTCTCTCATTTTAGGATTAAGCCCAAATAGTAAAGATCGTCCTTCATTTCCTTTAACAACAACAACATTCTTATCCTTTAGTCGTTTCAAGAAGCTTTTTGTGCCCATATATTTGCTTCGATATTCTAAAGAAGGTAAATCTCCATAAAGATAAATAGTAATCTCTTTTGCAGTTGCATCTTTATGAATTAGATACTCACATACTTGTCTTTCTCTATATGGGAAATTGTTCAATGCTTGTTGAATGATAAATTTATCATGATCTTCGTACAATCCTTGAATGGGTGTTCTTGAGAACATATTGATTACTGAATCAATATCGCTGTGATTGACTATATTTGATTCTCTCTTTTCAGCGTACGAATAAGCATCTGATAAAATAGAGATAAGCACCCAAGGATTTCCCTTTGATTCTAGCCATGCTGTTTCAATAGCTCTCTCAGTAAAAATCTCAGTTATCTGTAATGAGGATTTGTTTAATGCATACCGCATCCTTTTATCGATTAAATCTTTTGCTTCTTCAATTGATAATTCAGGGATATGAATCGTATAAGAAAAATGATCTGTTCCTCCTTCTCTGAGCCCATCAGAAACTATTTGCATTTCGCAAAGATTGCTTGATAAAATACAAGAGAAATTATTTTTTAGAGATCTTAATATTTTTGCAGAATCTCTCGAGATTGAGAAGAGCTGTTCTCTTTTGAAATTATCTAAGAGAACCACAACTAGAGAGTTATTCTCTTCAACATAGTGCGTCAGTTCAAAAATTACTTGCTCTTTTGAGAGATTGAATTTGTTTAGAATTTGTTCTGCAATCTGTTGCATGTATATTGTGAAAGAATACTCTTTCACATCCTCAGAATTAAAGAAAAGAACATGAATATTTTCAAAATCAGTATATTTCCACAAAGCATTTTTGAATCCTTCATCAAGAAGGCTCATAAGATAGGATTTTCCTGATTTAATATCGCCCATAATTGAACAAATTGATTTTCCGTTTTTTATTATCTGAACCAATCTAGCGATTTGACTATTCAGTTTTTCAGAGGATACATATAACTCTGGGACATATTCCATTGTCCAAGGATCTCGTCTGAATTCTTGATTCTGTATATCGTAGCTACCATCTCTTAGATGTCGTGAAATTTTGAATACCCTATCTAATAGATTATCTGGCACAATATCCCCACTTTTTTTATGTAATTTTTCTATATATACTTTGTCAAGACGGAAAAGTGATTGAAATGTAAAAAGTATTATTAATAGGAATATGAAGTGTTTGCTGACTCTAATGTATTTCTCATCAGCACCAGCCAGAGTGTGTTTATACGGAGAACATCAGGATTATTTAGGATTAAGAGTAATTCCTGCAGCTATTAACCTGAGATTCAACATCTCTTCTACAGAAAAAAATGGTAAAGGTATAAAAATTCAAAGCTTGGATACTGATGAGGTAGTCACCTTACCAACAAGAATTTCTTCGCTAAGTAGTAATCAGAAGGATTTTCGGAATTATCTTGAATCTGGTTTACTAGCTTTGAAAAATAGAATTCGAGATATAGAATTTCCATCATTATCAGTTAAAATTCAGAGTGATATACCAATTGCTAGTGGATTATCCAGTTCTGCAGCTCTTCTAGTTTGTTGGATAAAACATTTAGATGGAATACTCAATTTAGATATTTCTGAAAGCGAAATAGCTGAACTAGCTTATGATGCTGAACACAATATCCTTGGGATACCCTGTGGAAGAATGGATCAATATGCCTCTTCTTTTGGTTCAATTATTAGCCTCATCTGCACTGAACCACCATTGTTATCTTCTCTGCCCAAACCAGAATTAAGCTTGATTGTAGTTGATAGCAATACACCGAAACTAACTAGCGAGGTTCATGGAAAAAAAGTAAATGAAATTAAGAAAGCTGTTTTTGAAATAGAAGAAATAACCAAATTGGATCTGAAAGATATTTCAATTGATCACGTTAGAAGAAATGAGCAAAAATTATCCAGACAAGACTATAGGATACTCGAAGGTGTTGTTTCAATAAAATCAGATACGGAAATTGCTGAAAAAGAACTTTTGAAATCTAACTCCGATTTACATGTACTAGGAAAACTTCTTACATCTCAGCACCAAAACTTAAGAGAAAATATTGGTGTATCTTTGCCAATTTTAGATAAAATAGTTGCTACAGGTTTAAGAAAAAGAGCTTTAGGTGGAAAACTTACTGGGGCAGGATTGGGAGGTAGTGTTGTGCTTCTAGTTGAAGATGAGAATGCTAAAATTAAGCAGGAATTGGAGAGAGAGCTTAGATTACAAGTATGGTCTGTCAATATTGATGAAGGTGCTTTTTTCGAGAAAAGATGAACTCAATATCTTTCAGCTCTGTTATTGTTTAAAATTTATGATTTTTTCAGCGACCCTTATAGCTTCTAAAGTTGGTTTTACATCATGTGTTCTAATTATATGAGCACCATTCATAACTGCTACAATTGTTGCCCCTATTGAACCAAAAAGTCTTTCCTCAGGAGGAGCGTTATTTAGAATCTTCCCTATTGATGTTTTCCTACTAATTCCCACATAAATTGGTTTTTCAGTTGTACGAAATTCTTCGAGATTCTTGATCAAAGAGTAATCATGGAAGTAATCTCTTGCTTCCCAACTACCTATTCCTGGATCAACAATTATGTTATCTTCATTTATCCCGTTTTCAATTCCTTTGGCTATACTGATTCTCAATTCTTCAACAACATCTGATATTTTATAAACATCTCCTGGCTCATTCTTTGCTGCCATTAGTACTACACAACCATTGTAGTCTCCAATAACTTTGGCCATTTCACTATCCTTCTTGAGACCAGAAATATCATTGATAACACGAATGCCTTTATTAAGTGCATATGACGCAACGATACTTCGTGTTGTGTCTATAGAAATCTCAATATTGTCATAACTGCTAGTTATATCCAAAGCAATGTCTGATGATTTCTTGATCATTTCTATCTCAGTATCAGCATCAACTCTTCCTTCTCCACTATAGATTTGAATTGGACGTGTTGATTGAGCTCCTAGATCTAAGCAGTCTACACCTTCCTCAATCATACTTTTAATCTTTTGAGAAATTTCTTCTGAGGAAGATGCAATTGATTCTTCAAAGAATGAAGCTGAAGAAAGATTGACTACTCCTACAATTCTTATTGGTTTTCCATCCCCCACTTCTATTTTTCCTAGATTACCTTTTATCATATTTATAATCCCCTTTTCTCTTCCAGACAGCTAAGAATTGGCCCGATAAACATACATTGTTCTGGGGTAATCAAAGTATTTAGATTCTCTTCCTCAGATTCACCAATTCTCATATGGAAATACCCCCTAATAATAACAAATGGTATTTGTTCATCTGTTTCTCCCATCAATAGCTCAGCAGCTGTTGCTAATTGGTCAGCGATTGCTCTGGTTGTTATGTGCATTATCCTTCCAAATAGATCCTTTTTACCTCTTACATCTAGAACAGCTTTGAAACCATATGTTGCTAAAGCCCCACCTACTGTACCTAGTCTTAAAGGCATAGTTCTAGAATCAGCAACTATAATTCCAACATATTTACCATGTTGCTCTTTAATTATTTCATGTATTTTTTTGGCTGATTGTTTGCAATCTTTTGGAAGCAATATTGCCTGATTGTCTCCTACATTTGATTGATCTGCTCCTGCATTTGCTAATAATCCATATTCGTTGATAGTAGTGATTGCACCAGGTACTGCACCAATATAATTTCCACCTGATTCATTTAGTATAAGTTGGGCAAATTCGGGAGGTATTTTAGCTTCGCATCCGAGCTTTTCTGCCAATTCTCCATATTTTACTGTATCATAAGAAATAATTCTACCTTCAACAACGGATATCACTTTACTGGCAATTACTAGAATATCATCATCCATAAGAGTTATCTTTTGATTTTCTAAAGATTGATTTAGTATAAATAATAAATCATCATCTTCTTTTATGATCTTGACAGACTTAATTGGGATTATTTCTAAATTGAACATTATATTGTATTGAAAATAAGTATTTGAAAAATTCTTCTACTATTGTAAAAATCAAGTAATTATCTCTAAATTTTCTTATACTTCCTGAATGATGCCAAGTAATTTTTTCTTCTTTATCTTGCGTATTATAAGATAATTTAACTATTCCTAGTAGTAGTTTTCTCCTACACCGCTTTCTTCTACTTTTGTAATATTCTCTTCAGATATCAAATGAAAAAAGCTATCAAAAACCAAGAGATTGCTATTATAACAACAGCAATAATATTGAGAACAGCATAAAGATTGAATGTTTCTTCGTTATATATTTGATTAACATTATCACCAATAATGCTTAATTTCTTATCAATAGATTCCAATATTTCCTTACCTTCTCCAACATCCACCAGCTCTTCTTTTGACTCACTTAGTATATCAACAAAACCATGAAGCAACATCTTATCATTCTCAAGAAGTTTTGGAGAGACAATGGTTTCCAATTTCTGATGAAGTTTTCTGACTTCTTCCTTTGTAAGTTGTGGAATATCCCATTTAATATCAACCTCTACTAAATTGGATAAATGTTGAGTAATATCATCAAAGTAAATCCCGTAAGGAACAGCTTTGTAATCAAGATCATCGATTAATCTGAAAAATTGGATTTCCAAATCTTTTTGCTGTGAAGTGTTATAGTATTTAGAGGGGTCTACAACAAGTGCAACAGCATGTGAAAACAGATTCTGATATATTCGTTGAGTATTTTTATCTGTTCCTGAGAGAAAACAACCAAAAGATGGATGAGTGTGAGCCCAACCAACAATTGTTTCATTTCTTTCTCTTTTCTGTAAATCTTCAACAATCTGAACAAGAGCTTCATCATCTAGGGTAACAAAAGTAGATGTTTGTTTTTGACTTCCTGTATCAAAATCTGTTACAATTAACGTTTCTCCGTCCTCATCCAAATAACCTAGAAGAACACCCGCAGACTCTTTAGTTGGCTCTATAGAATCTACTGACAATATCTTTGCTAAAACATATGGAGAAATCAGGATTTCTTTTCTGTATTGAGTCATTCTTCAGTTCATTATCTCATTGATTCTTTAAATTTTTTCCCCTTGTTAAAGAAAAGTGTTAACTTCGCTGCTTATTGGATGTTCTGTTAAGAAATTTATCGCTAATTCTTTCAATAGAACAACGTCTGGATGGTCAACTGGAATATTCAGTGTGCTAGTTTTATCTATAATATCCATCATAGCCCAAATTGAAAGAAAGAAATCGATTGGATAGCCTTTTGGATACAACTTTTCCAGATGGACGTTATTTATCTCTTTTAGATGAACATTATATCCTTCTATAAATTGCTTAATATCAGAGATAGTGCTTATCAGAGTCCTTGATGTTCGATATTCGAGTAAAGCTTGTCTTCCAAAGAATGTACCTATATCCTCAAAACGGTCAAATGATCCTTGCATCCAGAATGTTGGATCTATAATAGCAATATTAACTATTTCTCCTTGAGGAGTTGTTCTTATCATTAAATTGCTTTGATGATAATCTCCGAAAGAATCACTTCCACCTTGAGAATTTGTCACCATCTCAAGAAGATCTTTAGATTTTTCCATTATTTCTTGCTCGATTTCTTCTCCTCCAAAAATAGTTAGAATTAATCTTCGATATAATTCTTCATAAATATCAGCAATGACTGACCTAGCTTTTCCTTCATGAATTATGGATAAAACATATCCTGCCCAGAAACTTTTATTAAGAACGCTATCAGCATCTTCATAATTTACTCCTGTTATGCCTTCATATGCTATAAAAGTAGGTTGTTTCAGATTCACATAGATATATCTTGGAACTTGAACGAATGATCGAGTTGAGAATTTTTTTTCAAGAAATGATGAATTTTTTATCTCTGTTATTACGTCAATTGAGCTTTCAATGAATTTAATCGCAAGTTTACTTTTGTGTTTTCCCACTACAGATGTATAAAAAACGTCTACTACATACACATCTCCAAATCTCCCACTAGCTTTGTAGTATTCAATATCATCTATTTTAACTTCTGTAATTTCGCTTCCCATTTCTTTACGTGCTTCATCTACAAGATAATAGGAGAAAGAACTAACTAGTTGGATTAACAGTGGCTTCACAGAAGAGTTCATCAAATTATAATTATTTGTTAGATTATTAAAGTTTAGTTTATTATTAGCAGAAATTAGATAAACAACAACATAAGAACTTGTAGATGATATTTAATTAATTGTGACTCTCTGATAGTATTCACTTAGAGTTTAAAAAAATTTAATAACATATGAGTTGTATTGTGAGTAGAGATTCCTTAATTTCAACTAAGTGATTACATCATGAATTCAAATGAAAACGATGATTTACTCGAATGGGATAAGAAAAATATCACTCGATTTGCTCAATATCTCTATAATCTAGCGAAAGAAAAGGTTCTAGAAGAAAAAACAAAAGCAGTGGATGATGTAACAGAAGAAGTTCCAATAACGGAAACAATAGATGAAGTTGAAGCTAAGAAGATTGAAAGAAAAATAGGTCTAGAGGAAGTTACAATTGGTTTAGCTAAAGCTGTATCAGGGGAAGAAACAGCAGAAGAAGTAATTGTAAAGGATCAGGAGGATTTAAAGGAGATTATTGAAAAGGAACAAATTCCCCTTCCAATAGACGAAGTAGTAACTACAGAGGAATCTCCTGAATTAAAACCTGAAATAATTACAGCAAGCGAGATACTCACAGAAGTTGAAAAACCCGATTTTCCAGTAGAAGATGTAAGGGGAGAAACAGAATTTGAAGGAATCGATTTAGAAGAACAAATTAAAGAACTTGAACCTGTAGATTTGTCTCAACCAATTGTTACTGAACCAGTGATTAATGAAGAAGTATTTCTTAAACCTGAACACATTCCTGAAGATGTACATAAAATGGTTTTTATTGATGAAGCTACTAGCGTTCCAATTACTGAGGAAGAATTAGTTCCACTTGAAATCGAATCCCTAAAAGCCGATGAGAAAATTGATTTAATTACAGAACATTCATCTCCAATAGAGGTTATTTCAGAAGTTTCCAAAATTGAGGATACACCAGTTGAGGAAATCGTATATCCTGAACCCGAAAATATTTTTGAACTAGAAGTAGTTCCAGGGACTGAGACTGTTTCTGTTCCAGAACCAGAAGAAATTGTAGAAATGGATACTTTAGAAGTAAGTACTGACAGTACAATTGAAATTGAAGAACAAGTTGAAGTGATGCCTGATCTTGATGATGAACAAGTTAAACGGAGAAACGAGATCATTGCACAGATGTTAGCAGAGACTAAGGAAAGGGAAAAGGAAGAAGAGTTCCATGTAAGGGATATGGGACAAACTGAAGGAAGAGCTTATTCAGCAGTGGTATTTGGGCAGGAATCATCAAAGAATGTAAAGAAATGGAAGCAGTGGGAAAGAAAGAAAGATAGAAGAGAAAAAAACTTGCGAAGAAAAAAACAAAGAAGAACATAGCAATAAGAAGTAATGACTAGATATATTATTAAACTATGATGAATTTAAGGGGATTAAATGAGTGACTTTGAATTACCCTGGGACAAGTTTGTTGGCTTTAGTCTTTTTACATTAGATGAAGATATGGTTTTTGACAAAGTTATAAATCAAAAAACACCTTTTTCTACTGTTTTTCAAGTTATAGACACCAGCGTAAAAATAAGAGAAGAGCTGAAAAAATCTCAAACAATCACTCTAATCAATGAGGTATTCAGAATAGATTATCAACTATTTTATAATATCATATTAAGCTGCATGTTCTTACCTGATTCACCTGAACAAGAATCTGTAAAGATTATCAATATTATCAAACAGAAATTAATTGAACAGTTACAAGATTATGGTGCTATTGATAAAATGGAACCTCGTTCACAAACTGCTCTTATTAAGAAACTTGGTAATTTAATATCAGAGAGAGCAGCCAGTCAGGTTCGTTATGATTTTTATCCAACAAAGAAACCACAACAAGTTGAAGCAGAACCCATTGCTATCGTTAAGGAAGAAGAACCAGTTCCTGTAGAACCTGAGATAGCAGTTACTCAACCTCCAACATCTACACCTTCTCCATATACTACAAGTTCTACTCCATTAACAAGTCAACCTGTCGGTGGAAAAGAGAAAGTTGAAGGACTTCTTGAATTCATTGGATTTAAAGCTGAAAAAACAGAAGAAGTAAAAGAAGATAAAAAAGTTCTATTGACACAACAGATGTTAGAAGAAACTAAGAGAACATCTATTGAAAAAGTCCTTTCGTCTGTTGTCAAAGGTTTATCTACAAAAACAGGAGTATGTTTTGTTTATACAGGAGAAGATGGGAGACTAGAAACCTTAACCTTTGGGATGACAGAAAAGCATGCAGAATTTGTCCTAGGAATTCTTTCGAAATATCCAGAAGTTATCAAACAAACATTAGAAAGTAGTACAGAAGAAAAAACATTAGATGCAGGGGATGGAGTTGTTATTCTTGAAGAGGCAGAAAGCGGGATGTTAGTAAGTATAACTAAAAATAGAGATGAAATCCCAATCATTGCTAAGAGATTCAAAGTGGTTAAAATTATGATGGATGAATTTTTGAAATCATCATTCTAATTAGACAGATCTTATATTTCTTAACCAAAAACTGAAATTTCATACATATCTATTTAGAATAATAGTGGTGATAACAATATCAGATAGCATGAAAAAAAGAAATATCCTCGCATCAAGTGATATTAAAAGTAAAGTGAAGAATCTTGCTGCTTTATTCGATTTTATCAAACAGGAATTTCTGCAAACAAATTACGAAATTGAAGAAATCAATGAATACGCTTTACAGCTAAAATCAAGAAAATTCATTAAAAGAGAAATAATATCTATAGAGGATGATGTGGTATCTAATTTAGTGAACATTGAAATATCATCAGAAATAGTGCTAATTCCTGAATCAGTTAGAAAATGGTTGGATAAAAAATTTCTAAGACTGAAAAATAGTATATGGTTAATTCTTCTTTTAGTAATGACTATACTAATACCAATTATTGTTATAGGTATTGTTTCGGAAAGATTACTAATGTTGAGAGTGTTTGGAACAGTATTGGTCAGTTGTGGTGGCCTCTTTTATATACTCTATTTAGCGCTCAATCCTTTGACTGTAAAAAGAAGATTAAATCAAAAAAAACTAGCTTCGGAATTAATAGGTAGAATCAAAGACTTGATTTTGGACTATACAAAAAAAGAGCTATCAGGAACAATTTGTTGGAACTGTTTCTCTGAAATTACTAAAAACGAGAAAATTTGTCCGAATTGTAAAGTTTCTCTGAAACAATAGAAAAAATGAGTTAATTTACAATTCTTCGATTAGAAGAGTATTATCTACAACAACATTTTGTACATGCCTCAATTTTCTTGAGAGCTCATCCACATCTTTTTGTTTTTGTACTATCCCGACAAGAAAATTGTCTTTCTGGCAGTTTTCCAGAACTACATACCCAATACCAGTATCTAGAAATTTTACTTCTTCGTCTGATCCCAGTAAATCGTTTATAACAGGAGGATATTTTCTAAAAATCCCTAGAATTTTTTTGACAATGTCTCTGCTTAAAGGACCTCTGACAATAGCTTTGGTTTCTGTGCTTTCGGGGTGTGGAACTAAGGCGGCAGCTGATAAAGATCTCAAATCAGATGCTATACTATCTAGAAGGGCGTCTATGGTAACGCGTATAGCTTCTATAACAGCTTCAGCTGAAGAAGTTTCTTTTAGGAATTCTTTTAGATACTGACCAGTTTGTATTTTTCTTTTGGAGATGTTTAGTGTCTCATATGCAGTTTCTTCCATTTCAACAAAAAGATCTTTTTTAGGAACTTTTCTTTTTCTTGTAATAATATTGCTTGATAGAGATTCATCTGATTTCTTCTTTGAGCTCATTATTTATCCTCAAACTGATTATATCACTAAAATCTAAAAATATTTCCTTTGTATTCGTACATTAAAATAATGAAATAGAGAGATAAAAAGCCAAAGGAAAGGTGTTTTTTTCACTTCTATTTTAAAAATTAAATATAAAGTGATGTCCAACAACATTTATTAGCAAAAAATACCTAGTAATTTCTAGTTGAGGTCTTATGCCTTTCCCTAAAATTGATATTAGTCCTTTAGTTGCAGTAATTGTTTATAATTTAGAAGGTATTAATATTTTTGAATTAGAGCAAATTATTAATGAATTTGAAAAAGAAGAGGTTCATAGATATTTCATCCAACCTATTGAATTCTATCAATGGGTAAGAAGGTATAATGAAATCACCATATTTCGAGGAAAGTACAGGGCAACTTATATCACATTTTTTGATGTAACTATCTTATTTGTTTCACGAGTTGAAAATATAGGTGCAGAAATTAGACCTAGAATTCTGGAATATGTGAAATTACTAGGATCTACAATTCTAAATGCTTTAATTCACGATACTCCTTCCAATCTAACAAAAACCGTTATAAAGAAAATCCAGAATGTTGCTACTTATAGGGAAGAGTTGAATAAAGTCTTTACACGTATTGGTATCGAGAAATTAGACCAAGAGATTGTTCCAACTGGAGGGATTGAAGAACAAGAGATTGTTCCTACGATAAAGACAGTAGAACAAGAAAGAATGGAAGCCAGATTAGAAACATATGAGAGAATAAGACCGTTTGAAACAGTACCCAAAATACCTACAAGTGAGATGACACAGGAAATACTTGATGAAGCAAATAAGAGAGCAATCACTTCATTATTATTCTCTTCGATAAGGGGATGTAAAGCAGCCTCTGCTTCCGCATATATTTTTCCAAAGGAAGACGGAGTAATGGGAGAGCTGTACGCAGGAAATCTTGAAGAGAGAAAGATTATCTATGTTCTAGAAACAATAACCAATTTTCCACGAGTTATCTATGAGATGATTAGATCGGAAGACGAAATAAAAGCACTGAACGCTGAAGTAGTGCAAATTATAGTTGAGGATTGTTCTGAAGGTAAATTATTGATTGGTATGACTACTAATGTTAACGATGTTATTAATGTAGGATATAAATTCAAGATAGTAAAACACATTTTGAATACAATGGGATTCTAATGCTACTTCCCTATCTTCTATTAAAAAGCGATACATTAGCAGAAAACTTTTAGAAATTTATTTTCTTAGAACATATAATGGAAGAAGGAAAGCTACCAATTTCACAACTTGAAAAAATATTACAACTCAAAGGATTTGAAAATGAAGGTATCGTTTTATCAGGGGAGGTTGGAGGAGATGCAGCTGTTATAGATTTAGAAAAAGCAAAGATGAAAGTAAAAGAATTTTACAATTCAGATTCGGAAGTGCTTTTAGTAGAAAAATCAGATCCTATAACATTCCCTACTCCAAAACCAGGTAAATATGCAGTGATTGTAAATGCTAATGATATTGCATGCTCAGGAGCTAAGCCTTATGGATTTTTATCAACAATCATAGTTCCTCCAGGAACATCTTTTGATAGAATCTCGGATATTCAAAAACAGATTCATGAACAGTGTTACGATTTGGAAATAAGTGTCTTAGGAGGGCATACTGAAATCTCGGATGCAGTTAGAACTTGTGTAGTTTCCGGTCATATGTTAGGATTTGTACCATCTGATTTTGCGGTTCCAAACAAGTTGAAAATAAAAGAGAAAATAGTTGTAGTAGGACAAATAGGTGCTGAAGGGATTGGAATAATATTAGCTGAATCAGGAAAGATAATTCAAGATGTTTTATCTGAAGAAGAGATTAAGCAGGGGAGTAAGATGGGGAAACTTCTTTGTGTTGCGGAACTAGCTCTTGAGATTAATAAAAAATTCAAGCCTTCTCTTATTCACGATGCAACAGAAGGGGGAATTTATGGTTCATTGACAGAGATTGTTGCCTATAGGAAATTCGGGATAGAATTGGATAAGAAACCTTCAATTTCTCTTATTTTGCAAAAACTTGCCTTATGGCTAGATTTCAATCCTTACAGAATCATATCTTCTGGAGTTTTAGTTATTTGTATCGATGAAGCAAAGATAAAAGAATTGGAAGTTTTTCTTCTTAATCTAAAAATACCGTTTGATGTTGTTGGTTCAGTAATTGAAGAAAAAGGAATTGTTAAACTAGATGGAGAAATTCTTGACAAACCAAAGGGTGATCAAGTTATAATCGCATTGAAAAAACTAGAGAGGATGAAAATTGCATAAGAGAATAAAAACAGATGATAGCAATTCAAAAGCAGAAGAATGGGGAGCCGAAGCTATTCTTGTAAAGGACAACTGGTTAGGATTCAATGTTATTAAGAAAATAAGAAAGCCTAAGAAATATAGGATACCTCAAATTGATCAAGAACTAAGAAACAGTAGAACAATCTCTGAATCTCGTTTAATAATTGAAGCTAAAAAATTAGGTGTGAGAACACCTTACATATATGAAATTGATATTCCAAATACAACAATAATAATGGAGGAAATTGAGGGAGAACTATTTAAAAAAATCTTAAAACAGCAGATTGCTATCAAAGAAAAACAAGAATTAGTTTATAAAATAGGACAGCAAGTAGGAAAACTTCATTCAAATGATATAATCCATGGTGATTTGACCACAAGCAACATAGTGAGTGATACTAAGAAAAAAATTATTTTCATAGATTTTGGATTAGGAAAATTTTCTAGTGCTGTCGAAGATAAAGCAGTAGATATTTTACTCCTAAAAAAATGCTTCATAAGCACACACACTGAAATCAGCAAAGAATTGTTTGAGTCTTTTCAAAAGGGATATTACATTACTATGAAAAATGCGAAAAGTGTTCTGAAAAGAGCAGTAAAAGTCGAAGCTCGTGGGAGACACTTAAAAGAAGAAGCACTTGTTAATGAATATCTTCTCTCTGAATAGGGGGCAAATCATATATTCTTTTAATCGTATTCCACGTATTTTGTGCATATATCTCCTGTTGAGACCAACTTCCTTCTATTTTTCCTTGTGAGCTTAATCTCCCCAATGTTTTTTTAATTTTTGAAGAGACTGGAGAATATTCAGTTTTCTCAAGAGCAGTTCCTGGTAAAGGCATAAACGCATGAGCTCTGAATACAACATCTTCTTCAATGAAATTATTCATCAATTCCATTGTTAAGTGCTCATCTTCTTCACTTGCAGCTGGTATCCCTATTATAATATCAACAACAGGAGTGAAACCGGTGGATAGGAGAATATTAATAGCCTCTAGACCATCTTTAACTGAATGTCCTCTGCGTATTTCTTTGAGCACTTTATCACTACCAGATTGAAGTCCAACAGAGATTCTCCTATTTGATAGATATGGCTTGATATTATTCATAAAATCTTCACTAACGGTTTCAGGTCTTACTTCCCCTGGAAAAGTTCCAAAGAATACATCTCTGATACCATCCATTGATCTTATTGAAGCAAGAAGATATAGGATTGCTTCCTCATTAACATATTTCGACTTTGATGACATATAACCAAAGGAGTTAGGAGTTATGAATCGAATATCATTCAATCTTCTGGGGAGCATCCATTTTATGGCATCAATTATAACATCTGGAGAACGATGACGTACTTGCCGATGGAATAAATTTGGCACTTGGCAGAAAGTACATCCAAAAGCACACCCTCTTGAAATCTCTAATGGGGGGTAAAGTCCTCTTTTTGCAGAAATAAATGGATACTCATCTAAAACTATTGCAGGGGGTCTTGGATTTATCTTTAGTTCATCAGTTTTATCGTCTAAATATGCTATACCTGGTGTAGAGAATATTGCCCCTTGTTGTAAAAATGCATCCAGAAAAGAGGATAATGAGGATTCAGCTTCACCGATAAAAGCTGCATCAAAACCGATTTTCAATGTGCTTAATGGATCCCCTGAAGGATGGCTTCCACCTGCAATAAATGTTATTTTCTCCAAATCAGTAGTTTTGAGATTCGAATAAATTATTTTCATTCTCTCATATATTTCAGGAAGTTGAGCAGTTCGAAAAGAAGTTCCTATTATGATTTCATCATGTTTCTTCAATTCTTTTTTGATGACATTTACATCTAGCTCCTCTGCTAAGATTACATCTAGATCGCTCAAATTTTCATCATTATCAATCGTGGATATCAAGGGAGTGAGACTGTAAAAATTCTTCTTGCTGAAATCAAAGATTAAAGCTTTAGAACTATTCTTCAAGTTAATTATCTCCAGGTTACTTCGACTTCTTCAGGACGGAAGTGTTGATCAACTAAAGTATCTTCAAAATCTGTCTTATCTCCTGCTCCTTTCATAATCAAACCCAACCAAGCTATCATTGCTCCATTATCTAAAGCTAAATCAGCATCTAAACCACTAAAAATAGCTCCATGAGATGATGTCATTTCGTTTAACATCTCCTTTAAGCGTTTGTTTGATGCTACACCACCAGTTACCAAAACTTCAGATTTCTTTGTATGAGCAAGAGCTCTTTCAGTCACTTCTACTAGCATAGAAAAAACAGTTTCTTGCAAACTGTAAGATAAATCTTCAATTGAGTATTTATTGCTTTCATATAATCGAGTTGCATGGGTTAAAATCCCTGAAAAGGAAACATCCATTCCTTTTATTACGTATGGAAACGAGATATAATTTTTACCTTCTTTTGCTTTAAGCTCAATCACTCTTCCCATAGGCATTTGTTGGTCACTTAATCCAACATTACGTCCGAAAACATCTAAACAGTTTCCAATAGGAATATCGATCGTTTCTCCAAAAACACGATATCTTCCTTCTGAAAAAGCAATAATTTGTGTATTTCCTCCACTTACATAAAGTACGACTGGATCATTTAGCTCTCCAACTAACCTCCCAATTTCTACATGGGCAATTGGATGGTTTACAGCCATTAACGGTTTGTTTAGAGCAAGTGAAAGAGTTCTTGCAGTTACTGCGCCTACACGTAAACAGGGTCCTAAACCGGGTCCTTTTGTAAATGAAACAAGATCAATCGTTCTTGGTTTAATTGATGCCTGTTTGAACGCATCATCAATTGCTTGTGACATATTGTTTGAATGAAATTCTGAAGCTTCTCTTGGATGGATTCCACTACCATGTGGAGGTTTGTAGGTTTTTCTAATGTTTGCTAAAATATTTCCGTTTACATCTACAATCCCAATACCCAATTTATCTGCAGAGCATTCGATTCCTAGAGAGATCATTTGATGAAACAATGTCGTAAAGTTTGTATAAAAACCCTTTTTTCAGAACTATTTAGATAAGGTTTATTATATTATAAATCCTATAAATGCTAAATGCCTTCTATCATCGAAGCTGTCTATTTATGGGATTCTCAAAAAATAAGAATGCGAAAAAAAAATCAGGATTTTGCTGATGTAATTGCAACAATCATGATTTTCTTTTATTTCTTATTGTTCATTTTTGGTATATCTGGCGGAACATATCCTATCTTAAGAGAATACGATTTGACCTTTCTTGGATATAGGAGTGGTATCGTTGATTTTCTAGGTTTCATTGCAAATCGATGGTGGTTTATTTTCTTAATCTTCCTATTCTCTTTAGTGGTTATTATCCCATTAACATTTTTAATAACAAAAACTCGAATAGGTTCGTTTAGAACTTATATTGAGTATTTGAAATTAGATTTTAAAGGGTTTACCAAATTTGAGAACTCAAAACAAGTATTTTTTGATATTTTAAAAATAGCAGGATTTTCAATAATATCATTCATAATTGCAGAAATTATTACTGCGGGTATTTGTTCTCTTATTTTCGTATTAATTATTTCCTTTATTCTAAGTGGTCTCCAACAGTCGTTAGGTATTCTATATACAGTCTTTCTGATTACCCATATCATTATTTTTCCATCAATTTTAACAATTTACCAATATTATCAAAGAAAACGTATGATACATATGTCTGATGTTGATCTTAAAGAATTTCTTAGAGAAGATGGAGAAGTAGATTTAGAAAAATGGAGAGCAAGAACTTGGGGTAAAAAACCATATACATACGACTGGTCAGAAGATGAGTTTTTCCCTATCACATGTTTCTCTTGTGGTTCGTTAATTTCCAGCAATCTTACAGAATGTCCAATCTGCAATGCAGATTTTGAAAAGGAAATCAAAATGATAGATGCAGAATATGAAATTGTAGACGATTCTGAAGATTTAGAAGAAGAACAAGAAGAAGAAAAATCAACATCATAATTAGATAACTAATACAAGTCAGAAGTATTAGGTCTATTAGTTTTAAAATCCCATTCTAGCTAACATAATTGTAGATATTATTATACCTAAGATTACTACAAGTAGAAAACTTGTAATTATCATATTCCTGATTTTAGCTCTTTTAAGACAACTTGGACAATAAATCATTTCCTGTTGTTTCTGTTTCTGAGGAGAGAACATAGCTGAAATAGCATTAGTATGCCAATATTTTTTAGAGCAATCATGGCATATGTTATTTCCGCAATTCTCGCACTCCTTGAAAGATTCCTTAGTTCTGTGAATATAACAGTATTTAGTCATATCAACCACATATGGTGCCTCAGCCAAAAGTCGATCATCAAAATTCAGATCGTTGCAACTACATCATTGGCTGTGATTGATTCTTGTTACAATTTTAAAGAATTGCTATTCATATGCAATTAAGGAAGTTATTTTTTCCACAACCAATTGTCTTACTCTTCCTATGGGTTTCTTTCCTCTTTCAGATAAAACTAAATTGAGCTTACGTATTTTGGCTTCGTTAACTAGATGGTCATGTATTTTCCTAATTTGCTTAAAATGGTTAAGCAATTCTTCTTTTTCTTTTGTATATTGAGCACTTATATTTTCTTTATGTAATGATTCATCTGGAGTAGCAACGGTAATGTAGAGCACATTAGGTTTTTTCAGCACAGTTTCTTCATAAAAAGCAGGCAGAAGATGCTCACCCTCGACCACAATCGATACAGATTCAGTCTCAGCTCTTGATAAAACAGCCTCAACTCCTATATTAACAAATTTTGAATGATTTTCGAAACCTAATATAACTTCCTCAAATCTGCTACTGTATATCGGTCTTAATGTTTGAAAAGCATTATAGGAAGAAGAATGAAGTTCAGGCATTATATCAGCTGAAAGGACTTTTTGAAGAACATCTCGAATAATTCCTGTCCCCACTACATGTTGAATTCCTAAATCTCCTGCTATTTGTCTTGAGATTGTACTTTTTCCAACACCTATTGCGCCAGAGATTAAAATCCACAATGGAATTTCTGATTCTCGCCAATTTTCTATTTTTTTGTATTGTCCAGCAAGTCTATTAGTGTAGTTCTGATTCAAGAGATCACTTACAATTTCATCCAATTGTTTTTTAGTGATTACTTTCTTTTTTAGTTTTATCAATTCATTATGAACCTGTATTGAAAACTCGTAACCATCAGAGAGACTAAAACCTATTAGTTCCAATTTCTTAGCTAGTAAACCTCTAGAAAAAAGTTGATCAGGTTTTCCTTTGATTAGTATTTGAGGTTCAGTACCCATCGGTTAATCACATGAAATATATTAGTTACACCACCATTAAGAATTTTTGCGTTTTAATGAAGAATGTATATATCATATAAATCACCCACTTTACCTTATTTATCTTCATAGTTATTCTTGCTTTCCCAAAAGTTACATTTTTAGATGAGTTATCCTATCCTATTATTAATGAATAGCAATGTTTCCAGTAGTTTTTTGAAGATTCGAAGAGGAAAAGATAAAATTGAATATTTCTCTAAAGGAATACTTTCTTCTTCTTTATATTCAATTGGAATGAATGCAAATTCAGCAATGGAAATAGCAAATCACGTAGAACAGACAATGGGAGAATTAGAGGACCCTGTTCCAAGAAAAAAACTCATTAAAACAATAACTGATGAAATCGAGAAGATTGACAGACGATTAGCAGAGAGATACAAAATCCATGAAGGAGATGGAAATTACAAACCAATCGTTATACTACTTGCAGGAGTTCCAGGGATAGGAAAAAGCACAATATCATCCCGTCTTTCTCAAAGATTGGAAATATCAAGCATTATAGGAACTGATATGATCAGAGAGATTCTTCGGCAGACAATTTCTCCAAAATTAGTACCTGAACTCCATTGTAGTAGCTATGATGCTTATAAATATCTCAAATCAAAACTGAATCCGATTTTAAGGCAGTCAATAGTAGGTTACGAAGAACAGTGTAGACACATAATAGTAGGTGTAGAAGCAGCAATTCAATCAGCTCTATACTCAAGAGAGAGTACGATTATAGAAGGTGTGCATTTAGCACCAAATATTCTTCAATCCTCAATTCTTGAAAATCCACATATTTTGATGTTCCTTCTTTATTTAGAAGATGAAGAGGAACATTCTACAAGAATTCGAACTAGAGGTTCATCAATAGTAAAACGAAGTGCTGATAGATATATTTCAGCATTTTCTGAGATTAGAAACATACAAACATACCTTGTAGAGGAAGCTACAAAATTAGGTTTACATATGATAGAAACCTCCATTAGCAGTAAAGCTATTGGTAAAATGATGGATTTAATATGGGATAGAATCATAGAACTTGAAAAATTGGAAAAAGGGAAGGAGAAAAGCTAGTTAAGTGAATCCTAAAACTAGTAAGTCTTCTTTGTTTTACAGTTAAGAGTTGGAATGCTAGGTAATTCTACTTCAAAACAAACTAAAGGTACCCAAATTTGATTCTTCTCAAGTATAAGTGGATTAATTTCTCCAATAATTCCGCATTGGATATCTTTGATACTTATTATTCCACATCGTCCATCTGTAAAGGAAGGGTGAGTTGTGCTTTCAATCTTATATTCAGTGTTTAACAGTTTCATAAGATGATGAAGTCTTTTATGAGCATCTTCAAAACTAGCATCTGCATCTGCAATACAAAAAGCAGCATTGGTTTGAGTCCAGACATCATTCTTATCCATTCTTACTACTTCACCAACCTCAAAAATAATCTGAGGATAGGATTCGTGAGTATTTTTTGAAATTACATTTACCAAATTGGGAAAGAGCTGATTTCTTAAAACACTATATGTTTGACTGACTGGATTTTCAATTTTTATCAGTTCTTGCTTGTCGAGGTTAACATTGCTAGTCAGAATACTAGGATCTGTAAGTATATTTGTAACCAATTCGATGCCATAAGCACCCACTAAAATTTCTCGTACAAGATTTTCGCTTTCTGTTTCTGGAAGGAGACCTCCTGTTGTTAGTACTTTCCATTTTGTTGGACCTATTTTATTATAATCTAACGCTATTACTATCTCTTCTGCTATATCTACCCAATGTAGTATATCTTTTCGATAGGGGGGAATCATTACTTTGATTTTATTACCTTCTAATTCCTCACATTCAAATCTTCTTTTCTGCATTAGTTCCTTTGCTTTTGTGGAATTGATTTTTACATCTAAATACTTTTCAATTATGTCTAGTTCTATGATGATACTTTCAAGTTCTAGTATAGGAGTAATAACTTGCTCTTTATGAATTTCAGGTGGATATTCGATAACAACACTATAGATATCTGCTCCATGATCAGCCATTGTTTGACATAAGATATTCAGAACTACATTAACTGTCTCGAAATTGGTGCCAGTAACTTCGATTAAACATTCAGTTGTATCTTCAGTAATTCTTCCTACATCATTGCTGTTAATCACAGGAGGTAAAGATAGTGTCATTCCATCTGCAGACAATAAGATGGGATAGATACCATAATCTTTGACTATTTGACCAAATTCCTGCCCTTTTTCATGCTCATTAAGAATTTTATCTAAGGTCATTTCTTTTTCATACCCAAGAGGAGTGAATTTATGAGATTTCTGAGCTGTTTGATAAAGTACGGGGCTTTGAATCATTGAAAGATTATACATTCCAATAGATGACCGTTTTCTCTTTCTACCATAAGAATTATCTATTTTCTCGGAATGCTGCATTAGTTGCTTAATATAGAAATCATCTAAATTAATTTTCTTTGCTATTGCACAAGCGATATAAGGTCGAGATGAAGCTAATGATGAATCCACTTTGACACTGAAACCACTTTCTTTCACTTCATAAGAAGGAATGCCTTTTTCCATATCCAAAATTCCTTTTATTTCTCTAATCATTCCTTCAGCACACCAAAGATCAGGACGATTACTCGTCTTAATATCAAGGACAAGCATGTCTTCCTCTTTGACGTAATCATCAATCTCTGTTTTTGCGAATGATAGCAGCTCTTCTAGTTCTTCCAGTGATAATTCTTTTCCTAGGAATTCCTGAATTTTTGTATAACTTGCTTTTATAGATACCATTATTTCACCTCACGACATCCTAGCTGATCGCAGCCAATCTAACTTATAGCTATAAAGTTCCCTAATGTCGGTTATTCCATATTTGACCATGAATAATCTGTCCACACCTAAACCCCAAGCAATTACTGGAGCATCAATGCCAAATGGCCTTGTTACTTCAGGTCGAAATATTCCAGCTCCACCATATTCTATATGTCCAATTTTAGGATCCTTAACACTTAATTCCACTGATGGTTCTGTGAATGGGTAGTAATCTGGTTTGAATGTATAATTTGGTGCTTCAGATATTTCAATTGCAAAAGTTTCGAGAATACCTAATAAATCTCGAAATGTAATAGAAGGATCACAAACAATTCCTTCAGCTTGGTTAAATTCTGATAGATGTGTAGCATCTGTTGTATCAGGTCTAAAGCATCGAGAGATACTAAAATACTTTGAAGGGATTGGTAAATCTACAAGAGTTCTTGCACTCACAGAAGTTCCTTGAGCTCTGAGAACCAAACGGGCACTCTTCATCGGATCCCACTTGTATCTCCATCCTTTGCTTCCAGTATCATAGCCGTCTTCATGAGCCTTCTGAACAAATTTAACATGATTTTCTTTTGGTAATTTTCCTTTACTAGGATTAGTAATTCTATATACATCTGACCATTCTCTCGCTGGATGATCTTGAGCCTGAAATAGAGCGTCAAAATTCCAGTATTCTAGCTCCACAATAGGACCTCGCATTTCTTGAAATCCATAGGCAACTAATTTCTGTTTAACTTCATCCAAAAATCTAGCATAAGGTTGTTTTCTGCCAGTAAAGAATTCAGGTGGAGAAACATCTAGATTATATTCTCGCAATTTTGTTTTTCTCCAGGTGCCATTTCTAATCATTTCTGGAGTTAATCTACTGATATCAGATGTTTCAACTATATTCTTTTTCATTTCTTCAAACTTGACAATTGTTTTAACGATTATTTTTTTCTCATCTTCAATTGTTATTAAACTTCTTTGAAGCAATGTTTTTTCATAATTCTGAATATCTACTTCGTTTCCTTTGGACAGTTCAACTAAAATTTCCTGTATATCCGTGCTAACTTCTACCTCTTTTTGAGAAAAAGATATCTGTCCTTGAACAATGTCAATCATTCCCTGTTTTTTCAGATAACCAATCCCAGCATTCAATTCCCTATTATCACAATCTAATATTTTTGAAAGATCAGAAGAATTAATTGGTTGATTTTCTTTTAAAGCAGAAAGAATCCTGCGTTCTACTAATTGATTTGCAGCTGCAATTTCACCTGCTTCAGTTAAGAGAACTTTTTTCTTAACTTCTATAATCCTTTCAACAAGATTATTTGAAGTTAGAGCTCCAAGTAGATATTCTAGTTTCCCATGATCTAGCTTTGTGATGTTCTTCAATTCATCTATCGATATTTCGTCCTTTAAGCTAATTTCTTTATAGAGTTTTACTACTTCTGGTGCTAACGAAATTTTCTTCTTTACACTACTCATTGTCTAACAATCCTAAAATATTGATATAAAAAACTAATTACCTTTAAGTTGTTGTTGTCGGGCACTTTAGAAAGAGTTAATGAAATTCCAAGTCACGATACGCCCCAATTTACGGTATTAGAAAGTATTTTGTAACTTATTTAAAACTTTCGAGCATAAATATAATCTAAAAAAGTGACTATTAACCTTAAAATTCACTTTCGAGGTCGTAATCACCAATGTTTTCTTTGAAATCTTCGTCTTCTAATTCCTCATCTTCTATTTCTTCTTGATATGCGTCTAGGACCTCATCCACATCCATTAATAAATCAAGATCATCGTTATCTCCTATTTCCAATTCAAGAATCCATCCCTCTTTATATGGACTTTCATTAAGAAGTTCAGGTGATTGTCTTAGTTCTTCATTAATTTCTTCTATGGTACCACTAATGGGAGCTGTGATGACAATTGTTTCTTCTATAGAGTCAATTGATATAAGCTCTTCATCTTTTTCGATATAGATCCCCTTCTCAGGAAGTGTAATGGAGATAATATCATCAAGTGAGAATTGAGCGTAGTCCGTAATTCCCAAACGGATGACACCTCTACCCATTTCCTCTAGCCAAACGTATGTGGATTGGTAAAGGCATTTTTCGGGAAATCTAAACTGTTTTTTCATCTTAGTCAATTCATCCTTTCTAATATCTTTTTGAAGTTTTCCTTCTTAATCTTTTTCTTTTTTCATTATATATTAGACTGAAAAGACCTTAGGTAATAGAGTAGGAATTTCAGTTATACTTGATACGATCAAATCGGGATTTGTACTTTCTATATAAGATTGACTTATTTCAGTAAATTCACTTAGTACGCCTATAGTTTTTGTTCCAACATTTTTCCCTGCCTGTATGTCACTCATGAAATCACCAACGACAACAGAATTTTCATTTTGAATGCTTAGTTTTTCAAGGGCAATAAGAATTTGTTCAGGTGATGGTTTTGTAAAACGAACATCATTTCTTGTTACTATGCAATCAAACGCACCATAGATTGAAGGATATTCCCTTTTTACTCTTCTGAGAGTATATCTGGAGGCAGAAGTAATCAATGCTAAATT
Organism: Promethearchaeati archaeon; assembly: GCA_013166775.1. Taxonomy (GTDB): domain Archaea; phylum Asgardarchaeota; class Heimdallarchaeia; order Heimdallarchaeales; family Heimdallarchaeaceae; genus UBA460. The sequence goes on along the minus strand of JABLTJ010000022.1, from coordinate 4,465 downwards.
GAAATCCATCTCTCTTAGTTGTTTGAGAGTTACAAATGTCCCTTCAAATGGAACTATTGGCCATTTCTTTTTTGAGAGGATTGAAAAAAACAATCTTACTAGTACTCTAAATGTTTGAAATTTTGAGAGACCTCCTATTTTGCAGATTTCCAGAATACCTTTAAACATGATATTAGCACTTCGACCACCATGGATAAGCATAAGAGAAGGAGCATGTTGAGCAATTTTGTTTCTATCAAAATCTGGATGGATTTTCTCAATAATTTGTTCTACAGGATCAATCCATCTAGCTTTGAGACTAATAAGAACACCATCCATATCGAATAGTATACAATAGTTATTCCAGCTAGATGTATCATTCATAACAAAAAAAAGGAAATTATTGGTTTTTAAAGTAACTGGTTTACCTTAATCTCTTACGCAGTAGAATATTAGCATCAACCATTTCAAATATTTTTGAAAGTGTCTCTTCCATAGGTTGTTTACCGAAGAATTCTAGAGCTACACTTATTGATACTTCATTATAATCTTTAATGAATTTGTATAATTTCTGACTAAATGTGCCCAATTTTAGGACATCTTTTTCTTTTACTGTATTAACAGAAAGTGGATGTAATGTCCAAACAAATAGATTTTCAGATAATGTATCAATTATTGATCTTTCATTTGATAGAAATTCTTCAGTTTTACCATCCCATGTTGTGCTAACAAGATCATGGAATTTCTTTTCAAACCATTCAACAAAGCTTGCTAAACCTATTTCAACATCAGCTGAAATATCACCAGTACTAAATAGATAGGTTGTAATACAATCTGTTCCTGCACTAGAAACGCAGAATTGACCATAATCAATTTTTCTTACTGCACCAACTTCTCCTCCACTTATCTCACCACCCATACCTGAAACAGCTTGTAAGAAACCAGAAACTAATGAAGAATCAACAGAAATTTCTCCACCGAGATCCCATTCGTAAACAGGTAATCCAGTTTCATTATGAACAACAATGACTTTCCTCATAGATATAACACTTGCAAGTATCTTAGAAATTTTATCAAGATAACCACGTTTCTTAGCACTTCTTTTTTGTTTTCTAGGTCTTATAACTCCAAAGAATATTGTCAAGCTTATGAATACTGCTGCAATAACTGCTAAGGCAGCAGCCATGTAAGGTGTAAATTCAGTAAACATGTATGATAGAAGTTCCAAGATTTTGGGATTTTGAGTCAAGCTTTCTGAAATACTTGTTGATTCAATTGATATCACTGATTGACTAGTGGGAGTGTATGTTGCAATATACGAAACTTCAGTCACACGCCATGGTATCGTTATTTCACTAGTTAGTGCTACAAAAACACCTTCTGAAATCTGTTGAAATTCTGCTTGAATTTGATATTCTTTCGTAGTTCCATTTGCAAATGTGAATATATATGTTATCAAAGCAAAATCTCCATTTGGATTAGTATAGAACTTAATATTTTCGAATGATAAAGCTGTTAATAAATCGATACTAAAATTACTTAATGTTATTTGGAATTGAATTGTGTTTAATTGCCTTAATTCACCTACAATTTCCAAAATAATATCATAAGTAATTTTAGGAAGAACGTTGATGTTAATGATGCATGTTTGATTCTGAAAACCATGTTTGTAGAAGATAAGCTCAATAGAGAAGTTTTTCCCAGCTACTAGAGATTCATCAAAGTTGATGAAAATTAGGTAATAATCAGTAATTGGAGAATAAGTGATTAATAAAATTTCAGCTGAAGTACCGTTAATAATGTTGTATTCCATTTCAGCTCCTGTGATGAAATCTCCTTCTTCAGTCTCGTAGACTATTGTGAATTCGCCATCTTCATCAGCATAAATAGTATCTTGATCTTCTGAGGGATCAATTGAAGTGGGATGAATCGCTACAGTTAATGTTATTATCCAAGTTTGGTTCTCAAAACCATGCTTGTAGAATGTAAGCTCGATTAGAAAACTCGTAACAGGAACTATACTACTGTTAATATAAACAGAAACAATATATGAATCAAGTATTTGAGAAAGAGCAACATTCTCTATATCCATTGAAGTACCATTAATGAGAATGTAACTAAGTTCAGCACCACTGATGAAATCTCCTTCTTCAGTCTCGTAGACTATTGTGAATTCACCATCTTCTTCAGTATTTATTGTATCTTGATTATCTGAAGAGGGATCAATATCTGTTGGGTGGTTAATGATATTTATTGTTATTATCCAAGTTTGGTTCTCATAACCATGCTTGTAGAATGTAAGCTCGATTAGAAAACTCGTAACAGGAACTATACTACTGTTAATATAAATATCAACAACATATGAGCCAAGTATTTGAGAAAGAGCAACATTCTCTATATCCATTGAAGTACCATTAATGAGAATATAACTCATTTCAGCACCACTGATGAAATCATCCTCAATTGTTTCATAGATTATTGTATAATTGCCAACTCCATCAGTATAAATAGTATCTTGATTATCTGAAGAGGGATCAATATCTGTTAGATGAATAGCTACAGTTATTAGAATAATCCAAGTTTGATTTTCGAAACCATGTTTATAAAAAGTAAGCTCGATTTCAAAACTCAGTTCGGGAACTATACTACTGCTAATGTAAACATAGATTACATATGAATCGATTATTTGAGTTAGAACAACGTCCTCTATTTCAGCAGATGTACCATTAAGAAGGGAATAACTCATTTCAGCACCACTGATGAAATCATCTTCAATTGTTTCATAAATTATTGTGAATTCACCATCTTCATCTGTATAAACAGTATCTTGGGAAGTTGAAGAGGGATCAATATCTGTTGGATGAATAGCTACAGTTATTAGAATAATCCAAGTTTGATTTTCGAAACCATATTTATAAAAAGTAAGCTCGATTTCAAAACTCAGTTCAGGAATTATACTACTGCTAATGTAAACATAGATTACATATGTATCGATTATTTGAGTTAGAACAACATCCTCTATTTCAGCAGATGTACCATTAATGAGAATGTAACTCATTTCAGCACCACTGATGAAATCATCTTCAATTGTTTCATAAATTATTGTGAATTCACCATCTTCATCAGTATAAACAGTATCTTGGGAAGTTGAAGAGGGATCAATATCTGTAGGGTGAATATTGATTGTTACAGTAATTATAATGAAGTTTGTTACATATCCATATTTACTGATTGTCATATTAAATATAAACACATAACCAGTTGCCATATTCTCAATTGGATCAAATGTAATTTCATATAATGATCCAACTTCGACTAAATTAATATTGAAATAATCTTGGACAATTAATGTACTATTATCAGCTGCAAAATCAATATCTACAGTAGCAACTAGGATTGATACTTCATCCAATTCATCCGTATAATTTAACAGTATATTATCCGTCAAATCAGCATAGAATGTTATATCCGTCTCATCGGAATCTACTGAAGTTTGCCTTTCTTGAACAAGAATATAAACAGATATTATCTGAGGTTCGAATCCTGGTTTAACAATAGTTATGTTCAGCTCATAATATCCCAAGTCAGTTATAGTGAGAATCGTTATTGTGGTAATATTATCCAAGAAACTATAACTAGGAGTAACTACACCTGTTAAATTGCCTGAGAAGAATACTTGAGGATTGGTGATATTCACGAAGGAAATATTGTCCCAATATAAAATATCGAATGTTGTACCCGTATCGTAATAAATAGAAACAGAACTACTATCCAAGAGCTCGGAATCCGTTTGGACAACAATGATCTTTATGGTTATTCGTATTACTGCATTGTAATACCCAGGTTTTGCAAGCGTAATATTCATGTCCAACCAGAAAACAGCTATATCATAATTAATGAAAGTGATATTATATTGACCTCCTCCCAGTTCAACAATACTGATGTTTACAAAACTAGTTGAATTTGTTACAATGCTCTCTAGATAAGCTCCATCTATTGTTTCAACATTATCTGTATCATTGAATAGGATTATTACTGAAGTATTGTAACCATCATACATATCAGAAGGAACATCAATGGATACTATTTCCGTTTGAATTATGACTACATTTATTTCACCAAGCAAATAGTTGTTGATGGATTCATAGTTGGTTTTTGTTACATTTATGTAGACAGATATGCCAATAGTGTAAGGATTATTACTTGTAATTTCTACCTGATAAGAACTACCGCTAGGAGTTACAATTGCAGAAACATCCGTAACATTAAACCACACATCAACTACAGCCCCTGTTAAATCTATTGAATGATTTGTATCAAAGAAATCAAAATTGAATAATGCGGTATGATAAGTATAGATTGAATTATCTGCTGAATTAATTTGAATTACCGTTTTAGGTGCGCTTACTTCTAAAACAAAAACATCTGAAACATACTCATCAGTGTAGTTTGCCCTATAATCATTATATTGAACTGTAATAAAGAC
>JABLTJ010000070.1 GCA_013166775.1 Promethearchaeati archaeon | reverse complement strand
CTTCGCAGCAGAAGTAGATGCCATTATAGAAGAGATTCGTAGGAAGAAATTGGATTCATGGGGTCCGTACGAACAACTCATCAAATGGCTCGAAGGCAAGAAAGCAGAAGTCTTGGAAAAACCAAAAGCGAAAGCAAGGCAATATGATCCTTTCGAAATTCCTATGTCAGGTGTAGGTAGGATTGCATTATTTGGGTTATCAAATGTTGGGAAGAGCACCCTAATGAATGCAATCACAAACACGGAAGTTGAAGTAGGAGATTTCTTACATACCACAACAATCGGACAAGCAGGAGCTTGTACCTATCAAGGTGTAACCTTTCAAATAGTTGATCTTCCTGGTTTTCTCGATTTCAAGGAAGATTGGACGATCAGCAAGCAAATAAACAGAGTCGCAAGAACATCCGATGCAGTAGTGATGGTCGTAGATTTAGCTATGGATATAGATAGACAATTAGAATTCTTGACAGAGCAACTAGAAGAAGCCAAAATACTCGTTGATGGGAAATCGGAATACAAAATAGCTGTTATAGCATCAAAAGGAGATTTACCTGGTTCAAAAGAAGCCTATCAAGAATTACTCGAGAAAACAAAATGGACTGTCTATCCAACAGCATATAACAACGAAGAATCACTCGAGCAACTAAAGAAATCCCTCTTTGATTTACTCAAAATAATTCGCGTCTACACTAAAACACCAGGGGAAAAACCAAATCTAGATGTACCCTTTGTGATTCGCAAAGGAGCAACTGTTGCAGATGTGGCTATAAAAATCCATACAAGTTTCTTGAAAAGATTCAGGTATGCGAAGATTTGGGGAACATCTACCGTACATGATGGACAACAAGTAGGATTAGGTCATATCTTACACGACAAAGATATTATCGAATTAACTTTGAGTAGATAGAATAGAGTAACAACACTCTATTCTTTTTATTTATATAATTTCAGAAGTTTTTTAGGTTTGAATAACATATCTGTTAATAGAGAGGATTTTTATGAGAAAGGGAAAAAGAAGAATCAAAAATATCTTTTCATTTGTTTTCATTTTGTTTTTTATTTTAGTAGTGTTTAGTAAATTATCAAACTGTCAAATAAATCCAGAAGCTAAGGATTTAGAAAAAGAAAATCCAATAGCGATTTATATCGCTGAAAATGTTTTTCCAGTTGATGATTTGTTAATAGTGAGTATGGGTCTTGGTTTGGAATTTTTCAACAATACAAACAAAGAAGATCCATTATATTTGGGGAGACCCTCGTTTAATCCTGGTTTGTATAACTACAAAAACGTTGAGGATCAGATTTTTAGTATAGGCTCATATTATAATGCAACAAATTCTAGTTATTACACCTATTTTGCCATTTATAATGTTAAAAATGATGTGAGTCTAGAATTAGTAAGAAATTACACTATGCCTGATGCATACAAAGAATTCATAATTCTCGAAAATAATACTTCCTTAGTTCTTCTAGTAAACAAAGATCGGCAATCTCTTTCTTTATTCAATTGCACAGAGGAAGTAGAAGATTTGTCTATTCAATATACTCATGAATCATTCTTTAATAGTAATGATGATATCAATGCTGCTATCTATAAAGACGGTTATCTATGTTTGAGTACATATGAGACAAACGGAGACAATAATACTTTAGCAATATTTGATATGACAAATCACACTAAACTTGAGCTTCTTAAAAGTTGGTCTTCTGATTCAAATTATTTCCATTATTATGATATTGCTATAGAAGAAAATCGAATGTATTTAGTTTCAAGAAATGGTTTTGCTAAAGTGTTTAATATCACAGAAAATGAAACTTTCCAGGAAATTGGCGTTTTCGACACAAACCAGTCATATGGTTACTTAAGAATTCACGAAAACTTCGCGTTCTTTTTGAAAAGTGATGAATTAATTATCTATAACATAACTGATTTGGAAAATGTTGAGCAATTAGGATCTTATCAAAGAGGAGAAAATCAAGGCTCTTATGAAATCTTTTTTATCATAAATGACTTAATATATATTTCACATTTTGCCACCAGAACAGATAACTTGTTGATAATGATAGATTGGTCTGATCACACGAATCTGGTTTTCATAAGAATTTTTGGCTTCCCACATACGGATAACAATCCTGCCTTTGTATTAGCCGTTCCAGTAGTTTTCTTAGTATTTGTATTCGGTCTGAAAAAACGAAATACTAGAAGAAGCAGAAAAATCAACAAGAGATAGCGAATTCCATATTTGATATTCAAATTATAATAAATTAATCAGTAACGGCAGAATCAATCCTTTGGATTTCAGTAGGGAGTAACTGTCGAAGACAAGTGGGACATTTCATACGGATCTCTATCCAAGTCTTCAAATGCTCAAGATGACAATGTGTTTCACACTTCGGACATTGACCCATATCCTCTTTGTTTTTGATCGGTAATTTACAGATAGAGCAATGTGGGACTGCCTTTTTACAGCTTGAACAGATCTTCTCATCTAATGAAATCAAAAAATCACAATGGAAACATGGAAATTTCCGAGTAGCCTTAATAAGGGTTACTGGGTCAACCATTCTGGATATAGTCTCTTTAAGAAATAGAACATCGGAACCAACGACTGTAAATTGCAATTCAGCTGGAAGAAGTTTTCGTAATGTTTCCAAGTCTTCCTCAGTATTTAACTTGAGTAATTGTTGAAGCATATGAATAGGGATAGTATCATAGGATTCATGAATAAGTGCAAGACTCCTACGTGCTTCTGCTAGGTCAATTAATCGTTTCCTACTTTCATCAGTTGTTGAGAGTTTTTTCGGCGGTTTTATGAATCTAGCTAGTCCCCAGATGGAATAAGCCAGAAAGATACCTCCAACAACAAAGACTCCGCCAAAAAACCAATTATAATTTGTACTATAAGAAGTGTGATTTCGAACACTCAAACCAAAGGGAATAAAAATTAGTGTTCCAACAAAACCAGTTAAACCACCTGTAAAAGCAACAATATAGGCTATAACATCAGAGAGATTGCGTTTTAACAGATAGATTAGACCTGCAATAATAACGCAAGAAATCCCTACAAGTGGAACTATCACCAAAGATTCATCGAAATTAATGCCAAGATATGACCAGTAGTAAGCACCGTAATTTTGAACAAAAGAATCTGTTCCTCCCCAAACATTATGGTAATAACGACCGTTAAAGAAGATAATATCAATATGATTTGAAGTAGTTTCACTTTTTATGTCAATCATATAAGGAATAAAACAAACAACTAGCAAACTGAGAACACTAGTTATTATTAACCACAATCTTTTCTTCAATAGCAATCCCCTAATCATTAATCTAAGTAAAATAGGGATTTTGATTAATTAAAGCTTTATAATTTCAAAAGAAGAAGGGATTTACTTTCCGATTAATCTCTAACAAGTAGCTTTAAATTACCCAAGTAAGTAATAAGAAATAGCGACAAAACCCAGGGGATTTGTTGATGAATTATAAAAAGATTAAACCCGTCTTAATACTAGTTTTAGTTGTTTCTATTTTATTAATTCCAAAAATCAATCTTAATGGAAATGCCTCTGAGAGGATTTCATACAAGTTAAAACCAGAAGCAAACAAAAAATGGACTTATATGATTTACAATTGTGCAGATACAAGAGAACATAATGTAACTTCTAGTGCTGATAATTCGTATAATTTTGTTCAAGAATGTTCGTTTGAGATGATAACAGGGATTGTTGAAAACGGTATGTTAGCAGGTTCCGAGGCGGATCTAAATGTAATCGTTTTACATGACTATCCGTACCAACCTTCGACTCCAAATGGACGTGCAGTTATCTATGACTTAAAAGCTGAATCAGCAGGAGGAATGACACAAATAGCAAATTGGGGTGCCACGAATATGGGTGATGGGCAAGTACTTGATGATTTCGTTGATTTCTGCAAAACAAATTATCCAGCGGATAACTATGCTTTGTCGTTAGTGGATCACGGAAGAGCTTATGCTGGTTACTGTTACGATTATCATGCTCCCCATCCGGTGTGGGAATATGCTATAGGTGATTGTCTCACTCTCAACGAATTAGAAACCGCCTTGTCAGGGACGAACAATGTTGATGTGATACTATTAAACACTTGTCTAGGCGGTTCTTTTGAAACAGCCTGGCAACTAGTAGGTGAAGCAGACTATATGTTAGGTGGGGAAACAACTCTAGGAGTTAACCAGCTCTATTCACCATGGGATTATGTTTACAATTTAAGTCGTGACCTAAATATGACCCCCAGAGAATTCGCCCAAATGACTTTTGATGTGAGTATTGAGCCGGTTATTTTGCCAGACTATCGTGATTGGGGTTCCTGTTCTCTTTATGACTTAACGGAATTTCCAAATCCTGGTATAGGCTTTTCATTTATGGATACCTTTGATTTCTTTGTAGACAGTCTGCATGATGAATTGGATTATAACATTACTCAAAGGAATTTCTTTAAATGGTTAAGAAGTGGTTTAGGAACTGAAGGTTTGATTTCATCAGAATCAATGCTTGTGGACTTGACTGATTTTCTGGAAAAAATAGTTGGGAATCAAACACACTTTAATACAGCAGAAATAGGAACATATGCTACAACTTTAATATCTATGTTAGAGCCAAATCCAAATGGAATACTTATGGACCACTACAATTTTTGGGATGAAAACGCTACTTATCCTGCCACCTACTTGCAAGGATTCAGCTTTTGCTTCCCAGATAGTTATGATATGTTTAAGGGGTTCTTGTATGGAAACATGTATGCAGGATTGCAGTTGAACATAGATACTCGCTGGGGGGAATTCCTAGACAGATTGTTCCCCCATATGTCTATAGATAAATACAAACTGAAAGATTTCTATGAAATACAACTATTCGAGATTGATCCCTCAATTTTTCTGGAAGTAATCTACGAAGTATCACCTGCAGAAATCTACCATGTTGGATTGAACGATAATTTCCCAAATAATCATATGGGCATTGAAATTGGAATAGAAGGAGCGGAATACATGGATGATTTGTTTGGCAATTTTATGATTCGTATTCCGACAGCGGGTTTAGTTATGGGAGCTGCAGCGAATAAGGCCAATGGAGCAGAAACTTTCCAAGTAATAATAGACGCTTCGTATGCTGCCAGTGCAACGCAAGATGTGAACCTAACAGTGAAACACATCACGGATGACGATGTTGTCTGGGAAGAAACAAAGATACACACCATAGAAATCGGGCAGAAACTAACAACTGAAGTCTCAACAGACGATGAGATGACAGATTTCGAAGTAACAGAGATACAAACCAAAAAATTCGGTTTTACAAATGCAAGTGATTTTGTAATGGTCTCAATGTTCTCATTCGTTCTTATTACACTGGTAATTTATAGAAGAAAAAAGAAGTTTGAGTAAATATCTCAGAAAAAACTCAAACTAATTACTTTTTTTTATTTCAATGATAAGCCTAGTGCCAACTGAAGCAAGCAAAAACTGGACGCCGGGAAAATGTTCCCAGCCGTCCAGGAAAAGGAAATAGGGATTTTATTTAAACACCCATCAAAAAGACAGGCGTTTATGTGGGGAGAGAGGGATCCAACAAAATTAGA
>JABLTJ010000005.1 GCA_013166775.1 Promethearchaeati archaeon | reverse complement strand
ATCCATTTTCTTGAAAAGGATTTCTTCATTTTCTTTCAACATATCTATTTGAATGAGATTATTTAAAGCTAGTACACGAACATATAGAATACTGTTAGAAGCAAAATCGAACATGAAAGATAGATTATGAAAGATGTTATGGATCAGTGCAGGAAAAAAAACAGTATATATTAGCTAGATAATTTAGAAATAAAACTTTTATATCTAAAGGAGATAGTCTTTAAGTTCTATCAAAAAGGAGGTGAATAAATGACAAAAGTTAAGATATTTTGGGATCCTAGAGGATATACACTTGATTCAGTAGGACAAAAGGATTTTTTAAAAACTACTGATGGAGATACTCCTTATGTTTCTATATCAATTCGTATGTTAAGTGTTGATACTCCTGAAGTGCATTACCCAGGGAATGAAAATCCAAAAAATCATGATGGAAAGTTTAAAGAGCTTGCGGACTGGATAAAAGAAAAGAAAGCTCCTATAAATCCTGGTCTAGGAGATTATCTTCAAAAAAAACTTGCGACAGGAAAAGCAGGAACCTTGCAAAAGGAACAAGGGGAATTAGCAACAAAGGAATTTGAAAAACTCCTTGATCGAAAACTTACCAAACCAGATGGGAGAAAAAGGAAAGTTTTTCTCAGGACAGCTGATGAGAATTTTGATCAATATGGAAGATTATTGGCTTATATAGCACCAAGTTATACTAAAACTGAACGAAATGCTCTATCTTATAAAGAGATGGCTACTTTCAATCTTCTTATGATTGAATCAGGTTGGGGAGCATCGTTCCCAATTTATCCAAGTTTACCAAAGTATAAGGATTTGGTTCTACTTCAAGAAGCTGCTAAAAATGCTTTTAATAATAAATCGGGTGCTTGGAAAAATCCTAACACCCTAACAGGATATGAATTCAGAATGTGTCATAGGCTTTGGAAAGTAACAAAAAAGTTAGTTGATGGAGATAACCTAAATTCATATGAAAAATATGGATGGGTTGAACGGTACTGTTTCGATATGACCACATTAACAATCTATGAACCACAAGAATATTACAAAGTTAAACCCTACAATAGAATCTTCATTTGGCCTAAAGATGTTCACTTAGCTGTAGGAAAATTGAATCTCAAACCAGAAGATTAGAATTTCCAAAATGGTGTTTAGGAAACTTCTTTTTTTTCTTTTTACAGAACATAAGTCTTTTGAGATACTTTAAGAACATATGAATAAAAAGAATCCAAATCTTAATTATTTTCATCCTATCCGTTTTTCTAACCACTTTTCTATTTCTATCAAAGCTTGATTGCTGCCCCTATCTAGTAGAACTAAATGCCCTCCTTCAAGAATCTTAACAGTAGTTATGTCTCGTGATTTTATTTTTCTAATTATCTGCTTCATTGTTTTAATAGGCACCAAACGATCATTAATCCCGTGAAGTAATAGGATAGGTTGATGAACAAGCTTAAGTTTTCTACCTATAACATCCAATAACCTAGCAGTTTGAATTAAAGCACTCATAGGAAGTCTATCATAACCGTACCAATCTATAAACTTCCCAATGTATTTCTCCCTATGTTTTCCCACATTAATCCATCTGAAAATGAATTGAATAGGACGAAAAATGTAAACAAACCAAGATATGAAATTAAAGGGTTTAACAGCAGTAGCAAAAGTGATTACACCAGCTAAATCTCTATTAGTCGAACACAGATAGAGGGCAATTACACCCCCTGATGAAGTACCAGAAACATAAACAGAATTACACTGGTCTTTGAGAATATTCAATCGTTCTTGTGAATAGTTAATCCATTCTAACCATTCAACAGCTTGCAAGTCTTCTGGAGTGGAATTAAATTCTGGAAGATAAATATTATCAACAACATACCCTTGACTAGTGAGAAACTGCTCTAAAGGTTTCATAGCCTTATTATTACTCCCTAAACCATGAATAAGCAGAAAACCTACATGTGAAGCTTGGGACATAAAGAAAAGTATCTCTGAATATTTTATTACTTTTTTGAAATCTATATAAATCATCAAAACAGTGAAATGGGAGGAATTAAAAAATCTAAGAACTTGAGTATTCAAGCAAAGTGGCTATTCTTCATAATCAAAGTTATACCCACATTTTAAACAAGTATATGATCCCCAAGTTCCAGCAAGATATTCAGCTAGTTGTCCTTGGTCATGCTATCTCTCCCCATTCCATTACGAAGTTCATCAAATTTCTCCTTTTTCGGCTTAAGGAAATAATTAAATACTATTAAGGATTTAGATTTCAAAATTACTTTCATCTAGCTACTTCATTTTTGCTTCACAACTCTTAAATGTACTTCAGAGTATAATTACTAGATAATTTGAGTGATGGGATTGCACAAGAAGAAACTAATTAGAAACATTGAAAATTTATCTAATACAGATTTGATTGAATTTTTTAGAACTCAATTCGAAATATCAGAAGAAAATATAATTCTACTAAGCAATCTAGAATTGTCTATAAAAGTCACTCCGCTTCTTTATCTTTTAAATAGAATAGGTGCAGAAAATCATTCAGGTAAAATTGAGTATCTAACTAGACAAACTATTGATAAACAGAAAGGAGTTAGTAAGAGCTTGGAACAGTTTATTGACGAGCTGTTATCCGCTGGTAAGTTTGGAGATGGTAGTGCAAAACAGCTGCTTGAGGATATATCATATGGATTGAGTTTGTATTCAAAAAGCGGGAATGAGTGGCTAGTAGATGTTTTATTAAACGCAATGGAGAAGAGTAATGATGAACTTCTAGCAATCATTTCTATTGATTTAATAAAGAAAATAATACACTTTTTAGAATATGAACCATTTTTAAAAGCAATAGAAAAATCAGAGAATAGGTATGTGAAACTGAAAGCATTGGGAAACATTAGAAGAATAGGAAAAGGAAATGATATATTGGATCCAGAAGTGAATATAAGAATAATAAATGGGATAAAGGGAGAATTGGAGAATAGTGATGAGGAGATAAGGTGGGAAGCGTCAAAGACAGTATCAACATGGTTAGAAGGATTGAAGTTATATAAGATAAGAGAAGAAAAACTAGAGGAAATGGGATTGGAAGGGAGAGAAGAAATAGAGAGAAGAATATTAGAAATTGGGTATGAGTTCTCGAAAGGAGTGATAGAGTATTTTGAAAGAGAGGGGACAATTAAAGAGAAGAAGATGATTGGCGAATTCAAAGAAAAAAAAGCATCGAAAGAATATAGAAAAATAGCTTTAGAAGAACTTGAGAGAGAACCAGTAAAGATTAGGGAGAGAGCTAGAGAATTAATTGAAAAAGGCATAATTACAGAGGAAGAATCAAAGGGTAAGTTTAGTGTAGAAGAAACTATCAAACATTCAGAAAGATACCTGATTGAAGATATTTTGGAGAATCTAGAAGAAATAGAAGTTTCAATTGAAACAAAGAAGGAATTAGAAGAATTTGATGAAATAAAGGAAACTAAGGAATTGTTAGAAAAACAAAAAGAATCAATAAGAAAAAACAAAGAAGAAAGAGATACAGAACAAGAAATAGCAAGAAAGATACTCATGAAAGATTTAATTGTACTTGAAGACAAACATATTATTAAAAAACTAGAAGAAGTCGAGATTTTATTAGAAAAAAAGAAGGAATTAGAAGTTGGAGAAAAAACTGAAAACTTTTGATAGAAAAAGAAGTAAAAACTAGTATCATTATCATCTATCCAAAAAGAAAGAAGTGTCTAATTTGAAGAAAAAAAAACTAAAGCAGAAGAAGAGTTCTATAATTGAACAAATAAGGTTTTATGAAACAGATTTTGAATTAAAAGAAGAAAACATAGATAAGATAACGAAAATAGAAGAACCAGAAGAGATAATTTCACTACTCTTTCTTCTGGATAGAGTATTCAAAGAATTAGAATCTCCACAAAATATAGGCGATAGATTATCAAACTATCTGGATGAGCACTTTAAGAAGCTTGAAGAAGGGATAAAGGTTTTTGTGAAGGAGTTAGAAAGAGAGAAGAAATTCAAAGATGGAACAGTAAAAGAGTTAATCACTAAATTAGGGATAATAATCAATCAATGGGAACATAAATATGGGGTTGAGAGTTTTACAAGTGCTATAAGTAATTGCCTTAAAAAATGCAAAAAAAAAACGGAAAGAGTACTAATTGAATTTGTTGGAGAATACGATTATAAGACTAATCTAATGGTTTTGCAGAGAACAAGAAGCAAGTATGTGAAACAAATTTGTTTGGAAGAATTAGAGAGAATGAGAAAAAGATATTATGAGTGGACATTAGATGAGGGAATAGAGATTATAAACGGGGTAAAGAAAGGACTGTATAAAAGGGATTTTGAAATAAGTTGGAGAACAGAAAGAGTTGTAAGTGCATGGATGAATTTGATAGATGCATTTAGGTTAAGTGAGGAAGAACTAGAAGCAGAGGGATTGAAGTTAGACGAGAGAGCGAGAAGAAGAGGAATTAAGTTATCTAAAGAATATATGAAGAGGATAGAATCGTATCTTAAAGAGGAAGGGAAACTATAAGCAAGAATCCAAACCTTTTTTTTCAGCCACTTCAGAGCCTTTAAATAATTTACAATTTTCTTTAACTGTGAATTGGAAAAGTTTAAATAATATAGTGACAAAAGATAACTTACAGAAAAGTTACATTTTGTAGGAAAATTGTAATTTTTTCTGAAAAAAATTGAAAATAATGTAACCAACCAGAAGTGATAGGCATGAAACATGATGAAACCATTAAAAATTTGGATGAAGAAATTCGTAGGCTTAAAACTGAATTAGGCCAGTTACAGAAAGCCCGTAAAGTCATGAAGAAGAAGCATGACGGCTATGTAGTAGTTTGGTGATTTAGTTGAATAGAAGAGGTAAATGCGAACAAATTGACGATGAGTTCAAAGAAAGTATGCGTGATTTAAAAGAATCTTTGAAAGATATGCTAGAGGATTTACATGACATGTTTAAAGATATCCGCGAAGATTTAAACGAAATATTTACCTCCAGCTTTGATTTCCGGGAGGGAGATCACGATCATTAATTTAGGTGAAATAAATGTCAAAAGATGAAATAGATGATTTAAAAGAAGAGCTCGAAGAGCTAAAAAAGAGTAACAAAAAGATGTCTCGCTTATTAGAAGAAGTCTACAACAAAGTAGGATCTTCCGAGGAGAGCAGAGAGAGACACGAAAGAGAACCATCCGAAAGAGAACTATCCGAAGCGAAGAAAACTGCTGAAGAGATCCTTGCTCGAGATCTATACGAAGTTAATGAAAACAAACATAGAGTTCATAAAGAGCCAGTAAGACCAGCAAGGCCAGTTAAACCAGTTAAACCTGTTAAACCTTTAAAACATGCGAGACCCCCACGACCAGTTAAAACCGTTAAACCGACTGAATTTAGTTTTGAATTCTTCCGTTCTGATGAATTTAAGAAAAAAATGAAAGATCTCGAGAAGAAAGTCGAAAAAGCTGCTGAAGAGGGTAAGAAAATTGGTGAAAAAATTTCTGTTGAGCTTGAGAAGAAACTTGGTAAATTCTTAGAAAGAGAGACTAGCAGAATCAAGAAAGCTGTTAAAATTACTAAAGAAGAATTGGGTGAGATCAATTCTGAAATAGATGAAGCTCGTCGAGAGATTGACGAATATCAACGCGCTATGGATCAGGCTCGTCGTGGTTTAGCTCAAGCTAAACAAGAGGTTAGAGCTTCTCAGAGACGCATTGAGAGAGCTCGTCAGCGTGAAGATACTGAAGAAAAACTTGATGCTGAAGAGAGTCTTCGTGATGCTATTGAAGATTTAAATGATGCTGAAGAAAACACTCGTTCTATACGTTCTGAATTAGCTCAAGCCAGACGTGAGTTTGCTAGGCTGCAAAGAAGAGCTGCCAAGATTCACCATGCACAAGCAGGAACCAAAGGTCCTCGTGTAGTTCATACTGCAGATGTCGATGTTGATGGTACTGTTACTGATTATATCTCAAGAGTAATGGATTCAGTAGGTAAAAGCATGGAAACTACTTTTCGAACTGTTTTTCCAGATGGTAAAAAACCGTTCAAACACGTCATAAAAAGTAAATCTACTCAAGATGATGACGATACAACAATAGTTATTGACACGCGTAATGGGGATAATCATGCTATTAAGAAAGCAGGCAATTTTTATGACAAAACTGCTTTGTTGCTTTCCGCTCTTGGTGATCAGCACAGGATTAAGATTCTCAAGATTTTAGAAGAATCTCCTCAATATCAGAAAGAGCTTGCTGAAATTACTGAATTGAAAGGTGGTTCTTTCAAACATCACACAGATATCTTACAAGAAGCTGATTTTATTACAAGAGAAGCTGTTAGAGGAAGATACCTTATTACACAACTAGGTATTGAAGCACTTAAGCTAGGTGAAATGATATACCTTCGTAAGAAAAAGCTAGAAAATGAAGAAGAGGAAGAATCGATTAACATCGATATAGAGGATTAGAGGGTTTGGTGTAACTTTGATGAGACTAAGTATTGAGAACAGACCTTTGAAGATCACCCACAGTTTTGAATACACTTTAGACAACAAACAAGTCAAACTCTCATTCTCTAAAAACGCTATCCTATTACCCGTATTTGATGATAGAAGAGACATCCAGATTGGTTTTCTTCTAGATGGACCCGTCGGCGTAATAGGAGATTTACTTGTTCATTCTAAGGAAGGAGCAGTTGGAGAGATTATTGAAGAAACTTACTCCTCTACTCTTTTCTTACCTGCAAAACTCCCCTTCATAACCTTCGATCATGTCAAAGAAATACGTCCATTGGATAATATTGAGATCTACGAAAATCAAATCCAGGATTTTAAAGTTCATTTCAAATATGATAAACATTTTCCAGGAATGAAAGAAGAGGGTATCTTAATTACCACTAATAAATCTAAACATCTCTGGCTGATAAACAAAAGCGCTACTTTCTTTCTGAAACCTTCAGAAATTATTGGAAGGAGAGGAGAGAAAAAGCTTGTTTGGTTATCAAAAAACGAGATTCTAACAGTAAAAGAAGATGGAAGCTTAAAATCGAGTAAGGATTTATTCTCTGTTAAAAAAGCAAAGCAGTACTTTGATCGATTTGTTGAAGTACCACTAGGAATAATGTTTTCCAGATTTCGTGAGCTTTTTACTTCTTTCTAATTATTTTTTCTTTTATTTTTTGTGCAATTAGACGAGAAATCACTGGTGGCACAGATTCTCCAATTTGGTTAAATGTTGAAGAATGTGGTCCTCTGAATTCAAAATCATCTGGATAGGTCATCAATCTTGCTTGTTCTCTTGGTGTTAAAGCTCTTATTTCAGTAGGGTGAATAAATTTTGATTTTCCCATTACAGTAGGAGCTTTTTCATTGGCGTTTAATTTTATCCAGTTTTTATGTTCTAATTTCGCTCCTCTAAAAAAAACAGCTGCAATCCCTGGTCTTATCTTGTAAGCTTTCTTAGAAACTTGTTGCGGAAAATGAGTAAAAGTATGATTAGGTATATCGTTAGGTTCCGATGGAGAAGGTAAATCCTTCAGTGCGTCTGCAACGGTCAAAGATTTCTTTTTTGGAAGAGAAATATGAATGTTTGAAATGAAAACTCTTTTTCTTATGCTTGGGCATCCGTGATTTTCCGCATCTATTACATTGAAGAATATTGTTTCGTACCCTACTTTTTGAAATTCAGCTTTCAAAATATCTTTACCTTCTTGATTAATCATTGGTACAACATTCTCAATAACGAAGATTTTTGGAGCAAGATCTCCTATCAGTCTTATCGCATGAAATATTAAGTCTCCTTGGGCATCTTCATAAAATCTTGACCATGCTGAATCCAATCTATTTGGATTTGCTGCAGAAAATGGTTCACATGGAGGAGATGCAATAAGAACATCGGGTGATTCTTTTATTGTATCTAATATTTCTAAGGAGTGTAACTTCCTAATATCCTCAAGTATAACAGTAGATTGGGGAAAGTTCCAACTATATGTTTCTGCAGGTTCTTTATCTATTTCAATTGCCATTAAATCTTTGAAACCTTCCTGAACAAAACCTAGACTGAAACCCCCTGCACCTGAAAATAAATCTACAAAAGTTAATTTGGAGGGATTATCGGAATTAATCGTCATTTTCCACACATAATCTGAGGAGTTGGTGGGCGAGGCAGTAATCGAAACTGCGATCTTTTCCGTGTGAGGGAAACGTTATACCACTAAACCACTCGCCCGTTTAAATTTTCAAGGGTTAGTAAGTATTTATTTTTTCTGTTTGTTAGTTAAGAAATAAAAGATAGTACCCCTGAGGTTAACGCTTGGTGTCATTTTAAGGGAATATCCCACATCTACCAGTTGAGCTCCTCAGGAGCACATGTTGACTACCAGGGTTGACTATACTTCACAGTTTAGAGTGACACACTCTACTCCATATGAGCCCGTATGGTAGCCTTTTGCCTTTTTTTTGCTCCTTCATTCATTGATTGCTTACGCATACTCGAGAAGGTCCTCGATAAAAGGCAAGATAATATGGTTCTTTATTATCTTGAACTTTTTTGTCTTTCACTTGAATCATTAAAAAAGAGTTAAAGAGGGAATTTCAGAGTTTTCCCACTTCTTCGATAATATCGTGATGTTTGTCAAAATAATCTCTTGGAGGTTTCAGTATTTCACTTATGATTCTAGTTAAACTTGTTTTCAAATCCATGGGATGAATTTTTCCACCAATATATTCTTCTTCAAAGGATTGGTATGAATTAAATTCAACGTCCCCACCAAATTTAGTATCTCGTTCAATCTTGAAATTGTCTTTCATATCAAAAACAATGTATTGAATCATTTCAGTTATTGGATTCCCTGTAGTTTGATTAGGTGGACAATGAGCTTTCTTTATTTTTCTTAAAATATCTTCTTCACTATCATGTATGAAAATACATGTTTCAGGTTTAGATTTACTCATCTTCGCATCTATCTGATCAGCCAAATCAGGTATAGCTTCAGCATCCATTTTTTTACCGTAACCTTCCAATCCTGTAAGTAAAGGTGTATGAAGACTTGCAGGTTTCTTTATACCCAATTTATCTGCAGTATCCCTAGCTAGCATATGGGCTTTTCTCTGATCCATTCCTCCGCAAGCTAGATCCAGCTCCATTTGGTATATATCCGCGACTTGCATTGCAGGATAATAAATAAAAGCTGATTCTACTTCCCCTTCTGCTTTCCTCCCCATAATTGGGAGAGTTCTAAGCATTCTATTTAGAGAATTGGATTTAGCTACCTTGACAACTTTTTCCCAATAATCCAAGTTTTCTGCTAAACTAGTTCCCCAAATGAATTTAATGTTTGAACCTTTAAGACCTACAGATTCAAAACCCTCTTGAAAATACTCACCTGCAATACGTATTTTATCCATATCTGCTCCCAATTTGTTATTAATCCAACTATGCCAGTCTGCTAGGTAAATTATTGTCTCAAATCCAGCATTTGCCAAATCTTTAAGCTTATTTCCACAAATTAATCCTGTTCCTAAATGCAAAAATCCAGATAATTCAAAACCAATATAAGCTCTTGGTTTTTCTTTTTCTTCCAATATTTTCTTTATTTCAGATTCTAGAATTATCTCTTCAGTATTTTTTGTGACTAGTTTCATCTTGTCTTCTATATTCATTGAGCTTCACCTAAAAATTGTTTAAAAGAAATTAAAGATTTCTGCCTTGCTATAATTATCCTAATTAATCTCCACCAGGAGGTTATTGATATTCCAAGGGCATCATCTCTCGATGATAATCTCTAGTTAACTCATAAAGTTTTGGCAATTGATTAAGAAAAAAAAAGGAAGAATTAAACTTGCTTGAACTCTACAATTTTAATTCCGATTGGTTTTTTTGTAATTTCACCTTTTCTAGCACCAATTACTAGATTGATTCCTTTAGCCTTTACCCGCTCTAATAATCGCTGTGTTATTACACCATCTATGACAAGGGTAACTCCTTTTTCCAACTTCTCCAAATCTTTATATATATTTGCAGTTGAACTTCTCAGAATCTCCTTATTGTTTTCATCGAAGATTACAACTTCAAGTTTTGTCTTGATTTCGTTTATAACCTTAGTGAGATGGTCTGGTAATTCTACTTTTCTAATTTCTCTTCTTGGCGGCCTATCATAAGAACTCCCTCTAGAAGGTGGTCTTCTTGAAGTACTCGTAGATCTTGTTGGTGGTCTTCTATCAGAAGTCCTAGTAGGTGGTCTTCTATCAGAAGTCCTAGTAGGTGGTCTTCTATCAGAAGTCCTAGTAGGTGGTCTTCTATCAGAGGTCCTAGCAGGAGGTTTTCCAACTGTTTCGCTTTTCGATTGAACAACCGGTTTAGGATCAGTTCTGGTTACTAGTTTCTCCACAACTTTCTTTTCTATTAGTTTTTTAGTCGGTTTTTCTTGTGGTTCAGATTCTTTCTTCTTCAGAACTTTCTTTGCTTTTGATAACCTAGATTTTTCTTTCTTTTTGGGTTTACTTTCCCCAAGAAAATCCTTAACTGTGATTCCTTCATCACTTCCTGTTAGGAAAATAGCGTTCTCCAGAGAGGCAACTTCCTTTAGAGCTTTTTCTACTTCTTCTTTACTTAAATCTTCTACCTCTTTTCCTTTTGGAGCTCTTGCTACATAATCTATTTTAGCTATTTGAAGTAATTCTTTGAGAATTAAATCTCCGCCTCTATCTCCATCAAGAAAAGCTGTAACAGTTTTTTTCTTTATTAAATCGAGTAGCTTTGGTGGGATACTAGTACCATTTACTGCTACTGTGTTATCTACACCAAATTTTAGAAGATTAACTACATCAGCTCTTCCTTCAACTAAGATAACTTTTTTTTGTCTTTCAAAACCAGGGCCTACACTAAAGCCCTCTTCTCCTAAACTGAGGATTTGGTTTGTTTTTGCTGATTTCTCAACTTCAAGTGCTATTGAAGATGAGAATGGACTAACATTCTGATCCCATTGTCGGATTATTTCAGAAGCTCTGTCAACAATTGACTGTCTCTTACTGATTCTAACATCTATAATTTCTTCTAGTTGAACTTTACAACTACATGGTCCAACTCTATCTACTGTTTCAACTGTTGCTGCTAAAATTGCAGTTTCCATCCTTGAAAGACTCGAAGGGATAATTATTTTACCAGTTGTTTTTCCCCTTCTACTATTCAGTTCTACATTAATTCTTCCTATACGACCTGTCTTTTGGAGCTCACGAATATCTAGATTTTCACTAAGAAGTCCATCAGTTTGGCCATAAATACCACCAATAATATCAGGTTTCTCAACGACTCCTTCGATTTCGAATGTTGCTCGTATTTCATACTTTGTTGTTGAAGTATCTGTTTTAGCGCCCATAAATTTCACCTTTATGTATGTTGCTTTGTGTAATTCAGTATTCAATTTACTAGAAAAAAGACGGATAATTAATATTCCCTACTCTACTCCACTTTGCAGTTGCATTATTATTGCAAAATGCATATTTGCATACAATACACTTCTTCAAACGTGATTTGGATTTGTGATATGTGATATGTGATAGTGATGAATGTGATAGGTTGTTGGATTAATAGTATCCATCAATTTCCTTTTTGTAACTTTAATCTATGTTAAATTTTTAATATTGAATTAACTTTGAATTTTGTTTGAGAACTGTTTCTTCAGTTCAAGAAACGATTTTCACTTAATGTTAAAAGACTTCCCATATTCCACAATTAGTCTAGTAACTATTAGTTTCACTGTAAATAGGCAAACCAAATAAGAATTCAACACGCGGGTATTTTGCTTAAGTTTAAATAACACGAATTGATGATGTATTCTAGAGAACCCGATGAGTCTAGGATTACAAATTGGTCTTGGTGTTGGAATCCCCCTTCTGTTAATAGTTATTTTTCTCATAATTGTCCTCAAAAGGCGTAAAAAGGATCAACATCCCCTGCAAGTTAGAGCAGAAGAGATGATGGTTATGATCACTCAGAGGATACATACACTGAATAAAAGAATCCAAAGATCTGATATTGAAATTACAGAATTACTTCTTGCTCAAGAAAGAGAAGATCCTTCAATAACAAAAATAGAAATTGCTTTAGATAAAATACCAAACAAAATTGAATCTTTGAAAGCTGAAATAGAAGAATCAATTGCAGATATTAAAGATCTGAAGGAATACAGAGAAGAAATTAAACTACTGATTAGGGCGAAGGGTGAAAAAAACTGGGAAAAGATTGAAGAACTACTTGATTTTGCGAGAGAAAAAATGCAATATAGATTCACTTGAAGTTGTTAACTCAAAGGTTTTCTATCACTATTTTACTCTCAATAGAAAAACTTTTATTAATTTGAATTTTGCTGAAAGTAGAACAAACGAGATGAATTTGATGCCAGTAACAAACCCAGAATATCGTGCAATTGCTCGTGCTCATACCATGGATAAAAAAGTTTGTCGTAAATGTTATGCAACTAATCCAATTTCTGCAAAAAAGTGCCGAAAGTGTAGATCTAAAGAACTTCGTATGAAACGTTCAAATAAGAAATAAGAACAGTTTTTCTTTTATGCTAATTTGTCAAATAGTTACTTGACATAAGATTTAAATGTATTCTATTTTCTCAATTATTTAATTGTGATTTATAAATATTGTAAATGAAACGCTTAATCCTAATCCAATGTGAAATCTATGAGTACCGAAAGTAAGGAAATGTCTATTGATGAAAAGAAAGAACATCTTTCAAATTTACGATTAAAACGTAAAGATCAGATAACAAAATTACATACTCTCAATAATAAAAGAAACGAGTTAAGAAATGTACGTGATAAAAAAAATCTGGAAGCTAAAACTCTTTTTGAAGAAGCAAAAACCTCTAAAGAAAGGCGTGATCAAATCAATGAAGAGGTACAAGTTCGAAAACAGATGAGAGACATTTTACGTGAAGATGCAGATAAAATTGGAAAACGTCTCGTAGAATTAGGTTCACAAATGAAAAATGTAGGTGTTCCTCGAAATAAAAGAGTGGGAGATAAAATCAGGAAACTTGAAAGACAATTAGAAACAACACCATTTCTTACAAAAGAAATGGAAAAATCTACACTTCAACAACTCGAAGAACTAAGCTCTGAATTTGAGAGAATTGAACAATTCAAAGATTTACGAAGTGAATTTAGAGAAATCCAAAATAAGCTTCGGTACATGCAAACAGAAATCAAAACCTATCATACAAGCGTTACAACAATGGCTCAAGAATCACAAATACATCAAGAAAAGATGATAACATCCTCAAAGCTAGCTAGAAGCACCAAAGAAGAAGCAGATGAGATTCACGCAGAGATAATTGCAATGAGTTCTTCCATCAATGCTATCCGCAAAGAACTTGATGGATTAACAGGAGAAGTAAAGAAATTATCTAACGAACTTGGTCTAGAAATTCAAGCAGCAAGAAAAGCTAGAAAAGTTGAGGCCAAGAGAGTTATTGACCGAAAAATGGATGCTAAAGCTGAAGAAATTTTATCTAAGTATAAAGAAGGAAATAAATTAACTTTAGATGAATTCAAAGTTCTTATGGAAAGGGGACTAATATAAATTGATTCTGTAACGAACTTATTTTTGTTGATTTCTAATAATTCTCATTTTCCTCACTATTCACAATTCTTAAAACACCACTTCAATAGCTTATAATATAATTGAAAAGTGGTGATAGGTAGTTGAAACTTCCTATTTGCTTAATCGATGCTCAAACAAATACATTATGCAGAAAATGCAAGCAACTTTATCGTGAAGGGAAAATCAACGACATAGATATCGAACTATCCAAAATCTTATTGGATCTTTCAAAAGGAAACAAGAATCTGAAAGATATTGCTTTTTATTCATCTTTTGAACTTGAAGATGTTGTTATCATAGTTATAAGAAAGCAAGATGTTCCTTTACTTAAAAATCCTGAAATTCTGAAGAAAATAGAGCAGAACGTACATAAAAAGATTCGTTTTTTGGAGCGCACAAATGATCCGAAAAAACTTGTAGAAAGTCTCTTACACCCAATACCTGTAGTAAATGTTTCAACACTGTACCTACCTCCTTTTAGTGAGAAAGAATACAAAATTGAAATCGATAAGAAATACAAAAACGAATTACCCATCCCTGAAGAAGTGATAGTTCAAACAGTATCATCGGTACTAGAGACAGAAGCCTATGTTGAATATCTTTAACGAAAAAGAGAGAGTTATTAATTTATAAACAATACAACAAACACAAAGAAATACGAAAAATAATTCTCTCAAGACTTCTTTCAAAATTACACGTAATCGTTATAATTTTATATCAAAGAGTATATGGATTTTTGTATGAGTTTTAAATATAAACAGATCATTGCAGTTAGAACCGATCTGAAGATGTCTAAAGGAAAAACTGCAGTTCAAGTTGCACATGGTTCCCTTTCTTCTTATATAAAAACAAAAAAATACTACCCAGATTGGGCTGATAACTGGTTGAAAGAAGGTCAGAAAAAGATCACTGTGAAAGTAAAATCAGAAGAAGAGATTCAGGAATTAGCAGAACTAGCTAGAAAAAACGACATCCCTTTTGCTATTATCAATGATGCTGGTCTAACACAACTTCAACCAGGTACGATTACAGTTGTAGGAATTGGACCTTCACGAGAAGAGCTTATTGATAAATTTTGTTCAGATTTACCCTTATTATAATTGGTGGGAGTAGTGTGACATCAAATTTCCTTCACTTACAAGCACCAAATATTATTAATTCAGAAGGGATAGGGGGGAAGATTAAACAAAAACCAGAAGATTTCATTGTAGGTGAAATTATAGAGAACCAACAAGTCTTAGATCCTCGAAAAGAGCAATTTAATTTACCAGGACGAACAGGATTATTCCTTCACTTTGTCTTAATCAAAAGAAATCTTGATACATCAAACGCTTTAGATTGGGTTTCAAGATTATGGAAAATACAAAGAGACAACATCAATGTTGCGGGACTAAAAGATAAAAGAGCATTTACTGCTCAACGAGTATCTGTATGGGGATTAAAAGATTCTTTTGAAAAAGGTATAATTAAAGAGATTGATTTGCCAACCATTAAGACAAAATCGCTTTCTTTAAGATTAAAAGAAATCAGACTTGGCGGGCTTTGGGGAAACTTCTTTGATGTTACTCTTCGAGACATTCATCTTCCCAAAGAAGAAGTAAGAGAGAAAATAAATTCAATTCTAAAGGAAATCAAGGAAATTGGTGGGATTCAAAATTCATATGGGATACAGAGATTTGGAGAGATTAGACCGATAACGCATTTAGTAGGAAAGAAGCTTCTGGAAGGTAACATAAAAGAAGCAATAAGAATCTATGTGGGTAAAGTTTTCGATAGAGAGGCTGAAAACATTATAGAAGCTAGAAATTCTTTCTGGGAAAATGAGGATGTTGAAAAAGCTCTTGATCTATTTCCATCATACTTGAGAATAGAAAGAAAGCTACTATTTTCTCTAAGGAAAAGGAAACAAAATTATATGCAAGCTTTATCTTCGCTTCCTTTTCAGCTTCAAAAATTATTCATCCATGCTTATCAATCATTTCTCTTCAATAGATACTTGAAAACTCGCTATAATTTGTATAGCAAGAAGATAACTGAGCCCATATCTGGAGAGATTGTAAAGAATAATGCTGTATTTGTTCCTCTTGTAGGGGCTAATACTAAACTAGAGGGTGATATGGGAGAAATTTATCAATCAATATTAGTAGAAGAAGAATTATCATTGCATGAATTCCAAAAACCTTTCATTAAAAAAATAGGTGGAAGGGGATCTTTTAGATCAATCAGTTTTGATCCAGAAGATATCAGAATTATGGAAATTTGTAAGGATGAATTGAATGAGGGGAGAACCAGAATGAATATGAGCTTCAAAATTCAAAAAGGTTCATATGCTACAGAGTTCTTAAGAGAATTAATGGGATAACAAATGAATTTTCTTGTTTTGAAAAATGTATATAGAGAATAATTAAAATAAGAAAAATTTTAGAAGCCACATCTATTAAAATTTATGTTCATTAATTTGATAGAAATTCATAAAGTGACTGACTAATGTATGCCTTGATTGATAGAAAGGATGTAACTCCTGAGAGTGTATGGTTCAAGATAAAAGCCCCTGAGATAGCAAAAACATGTAAAGCTGGTCAGTTTGTTATACTTCGCTCGAACGAAAAAGGGGAAAGAATACCACTTACAATAGCTGATTGGGATCATAAAGAAGGGTGGATAAGTGTTATTTTTCAGAAGGTAGGAGCAAGTACCTATGAGTTAGCAGAATATCAAAAAGGGGAAAGTTTGCAAGATTGTGTAGGTCCATTAGGAATACCAACACATACCGAAAATGCAGGTAATACTATAGTTATTGGTGGAGGGTTGGGAATAGCTATAGCAACACCAGTAGCAAGAGCATACAAACAAGCGGGAAATCATACAGAAGTTATAATTGGAGCAAGAAAAGCAGAACTAGTATTCAATGAAGAAGAAATAAAGGATTTTACAGATGAGCTTTATATCTGTACAGATGATGGCTCAGCAGGAAGAAAAGGTTTTGTTACAGAACAATTACAAGAGATGATTGATAGTGGAAAACAAATTGATACAGTTTTTTGTGTTGGACCACCAATAATGATGAAGTTCGTTGCTAAAGTTACAGAACCTTACAATATTAAAACAATAGCAAGCTTGAACACAATAATGTTAGATGGAACCGGAATGTGTGGAGCTTGCAGGTTGACAGTTGGGGGAGAAACAAAATTCGCTTGTGTTGATGGTCCAGATTTTGATGCTCATCAAATTGAGTGGGAAGAAACCATGGCAAGGTTAGCTGCATACAAAGATGAAGAACGAGAAGCTATGACTCTCTACAAAAAAGAGAAGGAATGTCAAGCAGAAAAAATGAAGGGTGATAAAACTGACAACTGAGAGAAAACCACGCCCTCGAATCATCAGAACAAAATTACCTATGCCCACTCAAAATCCTGAAGATAGGATAGATAATTTTTCGGAAGTACCGTATGGTTATAACGAAGCTGAGGCTATGTTAGAAGCTCAACGATGTTTGCAATGCAAGAATCAGCCTTGTGTAAGTGGTTGCCCAGTAGAAGTTCCAATAAGAGACTTCATCGCTTTAATTCGTGAAGGAAAATTCATGGAAGCAGCATCAATTATTAAAGCAAAAAATAGTCTTCCAGCAGTCACTGGACGTGTCTGTCCACAGGAGCTACAATGTGAAGCCAAATGCGTTATGGGTCGTCGTTATCAACCAGTTGCAATAGGTAATCTAGAAAGATTCGCAGCAGATTATGCACGCGAAGAAGGTGAAAAAATCCCAGAGCTTCCAAAATCAACTGGAAAAAAAATAGCTGTTGTAGGTGCAGGTCCTGCCGGTTTAACATGCGCTGGAGATTTGGCGCTACTCGGTCATAAAGTAACAATTTTCGAAGCTTTACATAAACCAGGAGGAGTTCTTGTTTATGGAATTCCAGAATTTCGACTTCCCAAGGATATGGTCAAGTATGAAATTGATTATTTGATACAACTTGGTGTTGAGGTAAAACTTAATTTTCTTGTAGGAAAAAACAAAACAGTTGACGAATTACTCGATGAATATGACGCAGTCTTTGTTGGATCTGGAGCTGGAGCACCTCGATTACTTAATATCCCTGGTATAAATCTTGTTAATGTTTATAGTGCTAATGAATATTTAACAAGAGTTAATTTACTGAAAGGATATCTGTTTCCTGAATACAAAACACCTGTGAAAAGAGGAAAGAATGTAGTTGTTATTGGAGCAGGAAATGTAGCAATGGATTCTGCTAGGACTGCCAAACGTTTAGGAGCTGATCATTCAATAATTGTATATCGTCGAAGTCGAAAGGAATGCCCAGCAAGGGTGGAGGAGGTTCATCATGCAGAGGAAGAAGAGATAGAATTCAGATTCTTGACAAATCCTGTAAGAATCATTGGCGATGAGCTCGGTGCAGTGAGAGCAGTTGAGTGTTTACAATTTGAACTTGGAGAACCTGATGAAACAGGTCGCGCTAAACCAATACCTATCCCAGGTTCAGAGCATTTGATAGAATGTGATGTTGTAGTTATCTCTGTTGGTAATGATCCAAATCCTATAATACCAAGAACCACCCCAGATCTAGAAATCTCAAAATGGGGTACTATAGTTACTGACAGAATTACAGGAAAAACAAGCAAAGAACGCGTTTATGCTGGTGGAGATATTGCTACAGGGGCAGCTACAGTAATAGCAGCAATGGGAGCAGGAAAAGTAGCAGCAAAGAGTATTCACAAGCAAATAATGGGGATAGAGGAAACGGAAATAGAAAGTATATAAAACTTCATTGGAAAGTTATTACCAAGCAAAGCTTTGCTAGGAATTCATTTCTCATTTTCTACTCTAATCATAAGATAAGCATCTGATCCATCTTGATAGTATTTTCTTATCTTTGATTCAATTTTAAAATTAAATTCTTCATAAAGTTTAATCGCTTTATTATTATCAATATTAACTTCTAGTTTGACACTTAAATATCCTAATTTTCTAATTGAATTCAAGAAGTAAGTTAATATTTTGCGTCCCAATCCTTGCCCTCTAGATTCTTCTAAAACTGCGATAGATAATATATGAACTCGCTTTGGTATAGGTGTATACCCCGCCATTAGAAATCCGATTATCTTCTTATCACGTTCAATGATAAAACACAGCTCTGGTGCTGCATAGAAGATATTGCCAATAAGAACCTCACCAAATGGAAAAGGAAAACTCTTTCTCTCTACTTCATAGACTTTTGGTATGTCTTCCTCTCTCATATGTCTTATCAGGAGGTTTGAATTTTCCATGACTGTCACTGGCTTTTGGAACTGTAAATTTTGCATTATTTTTGAATTATGCTTCGAGAACAAATTCCAGTTTAAAATTTTTCCACTAATTTCACTTTTATTTTTTCTGGTTGAACCTTCTTGACATAAAGTATTTTTATACAGTAGTTTATTGAATTAACATAGATAGAACATAAGGTTGGTAAAAGTGAGTAAGAAGAGAGCTGCAGATTATGAAAGAGTATTAGTGAATCGTTTTTGGGAGAGTGGATTTGCTGTAATGAGAGCACCCTCTTCTTCTGGTACAAGCAAAATGCCTCGACCTGATGTTTTTGCTGGATCAGCAGAAAGAAATTTACTATTAGCATTGGAAATTAAAACAAGTCGCCAAGATGTATTTTATGTGCAAAAAGAACAGATAGATGGATTAATTGAATTTGCAAACAGAATTGGAGGAAGACCTTATCTAGCTGTTAAATTTGTTGGAAAAAGAATGGATTTTCTTTTCTTATCAGTACCTGATTCGTTAACTGAAAGCAAGGGTGAAAGCTATCGAATAAGTATTGATAATTTAAAAATTAAGGGCATAGATTATACAACACTCATAAATCCATAAAAGTATAAGGAGAACATTCTGAATAAAACTAGCATTACGTTGCAAACATGAGAGCTGAGATTCAATGAAAATTACTAAGAAGGACTATAAGCATGGTATTGTTGAATTGATTCCAGATACAGTTGATGATTTGTATGCCATTTATAGAATTCTTAAGATGGGTAACAAAGTAAAAGCTTCCACCTCTAGAAGAATTAGAAGAAAGGAAGATGAAGGGCGTGCTGATTCTGGAGAGCGTGTCAAAATGACCCTTGAGATCGAATTAGAGGAGTTCGCTTTTCATGGTTTTGGTGACAATCTAAGATTAAAAGGAAAAATTCTTAGTGGTCCTGAAAATCTTGTTTCTATAGGCACGTATCATACTCTTTCGTTATCACTTATGGAAAAAGTGCAGATTTCAAAAGATAATTGGACGCCAATGGAGAGAAAGGTTCTAGAAGAAGTTGAAAAATCATCAATGCTAGCACAAATTCTGATTGTTACTGTAGAGGATAACACTGCATGTATAGCTCTTGTAACTCAATTCTCTGTTAAGATTATAACTGAATCTTCTTTTTCTGTTACCCGTAAGTTTAGTGATACTAAGCAACACTCAAGTGAGATGGGGCAATTTTTCAATGAAGTTTTGCAAATTATGCAGGATACAAATAAACAGTATGTTCCTCAAGTGATTATACTTGCCGGTCCTGGGTTTACTCCTGAAAATTTCTATGAGTTCATTAAGAACAGAGATTCAACTATTGCAGATAAAACCAGAAGAGTACATGTAAGTACAGGTGGAAGAGTTGGATTAAAGGAAGTGCTTTCGAAAAAACTTCCTGAGCAAATAGCTAAAAACCAAAGAGTCGCTTATGAGACAAGATTGCTTGAAGAAGTCTTTAAAAGAATCGGGCAAGATACGGGGACAGTTACTTATGGATTACAAAGCGTTAAACGAGCACTTTCTCTAGGTGCCATAGAAACTCTTCTCATAAGTGATGATCAGCTTCAAATTGATGATATCTCAAAGAGAATGAGTATCGATGAGATAGTTGAAGAAAATTCAAAATTAAGGGGATCAACTGTCATTATGTCTGTAAATCATGAGTCTGGAGAGCAACTGTCTAAATTAGGCGGGATAGCTGCTCTATTGAGATTTCCTCTCCCTGTTTAAATTTTGTCTTTTTCAAATAAAGGTTCAAGATAGGTAATAAATCCACCATCATATGGATATTGATGAATTATCTCAATACTTACAATTTCTTCTTTGAAATATTCCAAAAAACTATCTTGTAGTGTGTTAACAATTTGCCAACTTGTAAATAGATAACAATTCTTTGCATCTATCTCAATCATATGATTATCGACCTCAAAATCCTCTATAATTGATTTTTGTAGTTTATGTAAATCCTGTACAGATTTAGTTTTGATTCTTGACCTAGCAATTAAACCATCATTCAGAATAGTATCGAAAGGTTTGGAATAATTCTTTGCTCTTCTGATTAAACGATTTCGCAATTGAACTTTATCCTTATACTGTGAAGTACAGTAATGAATAGCAATTGGAGATTTTTTATAACGTTTGAGTACTTTGTAAGCAAGTTCTTCACTACCCATTACAGCAGCACTTGCAGCTCCCTTTGATTCATAATTCATCTTGTTCAAGATTTCAAAATTAGCTTCTGTTATTTCGAACTCGTTGAGATTTATGAAATGCAAATTATTATCAACAGCAAAATCGATAATTTCAATAATAGATTGTTCTTTATCAGGGATAACTGGTATCTCAATGCCTGTAATCCATTCCAATTTTCTTGATTCTTCTATAGATTTTTTCATTTCATTTGTAAGATTCAATCTTGGTGGATGGAATCTGATTTCATCCAAACCAGCTGTTATCAATTCATCAAGTTGTTTCTTTGTTAATGAATAAGAAGTGTAAAGATGGCAATGAAAGTTTTCTCCAAATTCTTGTTTTAAAACACTAAGGTACTCAATAACTCGTTTAAGTGTAATCGCAGGATCGCCACCTGTAATTCCCGCACCTTTGGCAAAAATCATCTTAGCCTCTTGAATAACTTCAATTGGAGATTTAATCTCTTGCTCATTTGCAAAAATTATATCTTTTCTTCGTTCTTTTGCAACTGGGCAATAAAAACAATTAGAATCACAATCACCAGTAATAAATAAAACTAGTTTTGCACCTAATGCACAGAGTTTACATCCCGCTGATGGTTTTGCTGTGATTTTATTTCCGTGCCACCTTGTGATTCGTCTCATTTAGGAACTTGAGAATATAATTAATAAAAAGAATCAGTTTAGGCATATAATGTAATTGTTAAAGAAGGCACTTTTTATAAACAGTAGAATTTACAAAAAACGAGAAGGGATTTCCAATGGTTACCACTCTTCAGATAATTCTGCTAATTATTATGGGACTTTTTTTTCTGACAGCTCTAGGAAACATTCTAAATTTAGGAAAGTATGGAATTCATTTCTTTCCACTTGGAGTTATGTTTAAGACAGAATTCTTCAATAAACTCTTAGAAAAGATGGGGGAGAAAGGGAAAAGGTTCTGGAAAGCAATTTACAATATTGGAAAAATACTAGCAGGATTAATAGCTCTCGGATTTCTAGTTTATTTCCTAGTTAATCCTTTTCTACTTTTATTCAATTCCCCTGCAGGATCAGGTATCCAATTAATAATACCAGGAGTCACCATGGATTTCAAGGTTGCCCTGTTATTTATTTTACCCTTTGTGCTAGTAATTATTCCACATGAGATTGCTCATGCAGTCATGGCAAAAAGAGAAGGGTTAGAAATCAAAGCTTCAGGAATTTTTATTCTACTTGTTCTTTTCGGAGGATTTATCGAAATAGCAAAAGAAAGCATAGAAAAGGCAACGTCAAAAAGCAAAATTAGAGTGTGGATGAATGGTTCAGCTTTTAACGCAATTTTCGCTTTAATTTTCTTGATACTGTATCTGTTATCACCTTATATTGTTTCCATTGGTTATGGAGCTTCGAATGGAGTTTTAATTACCAATATTTTTGAAGGTTCCCCAGCAGAAGAATCTGGATTACATAAAGGGGATGTTATACAGCAAATTACATTAATGAATGAAAGCGCTTACTCGACAAATGTTACAATAATTGAAAATGTTGATGATTATTATACACTCTTTACTAGTAATTTTAATTCAAGTAAAATTCTCATATCACTTCTAAATGGAAGTAACGTTGAAGCTACGCCAACAAACATCAATCCTAATACAAATACAACAAGCACTTCACAACTTTATCTTGGAATAAATATTCACAACTATTTACCACCAAAAGGAAAGAGATTATCGGTATGGTTTCCATACTATTGGAATATTGAAGTATTGTACTCTCTTAATTTGAGTGTAATGGCAGTTTTTCTTAATTTGCTTCCTTTAGGTATAACCGATGGAGATAAAATAATAAATGAATACTGTGAAATCAAAGAAGTAGAAGATAGAAAAAAGAAAACAATAATGAGATCATTGAGATTATTCAGCTTATTAGTAATAGTAATTAACCTAGTCCTTTCGATGATCAAACTTTGAGAGTAATCACTATGAATTGTACTTTCTGTGGCAAACAAGCAGTTTATGTTCGTCCTTATGATAAAATTGCATTATGCAAACAACATTTCAATGAACAAGTGAAAAAAAGAGTCCAAAAAACACTTACCCGTTACAAAATGCTCAAACGAAGTGATAGAATAGCAATTGGAGTTTCAGGTGGTAAAGACAGTATTGCTTTGTTACACATTTTAAATAAAATCGAAGAGGATTTTCCAGAAAGTGAATTGGTTGCTATTACCATTGATGAAGGAATAGAAGATTATAGAGAAGAAGGATTATTCTTCGCGAGGAAACATGTTGAGGAGTTGAAATTGGAACACCATATTTTCTCTTTCAAGAATGATTTTGGTTATAACCTAGATGAAATACTAAAGATTCTTGGTGATAGAGGAAAAGAGAGAGAATTTGGAGCTTGTTCTTATTGTGGAATTTTGAGAAGAAAGATATTGAATAAAGCGACAAAGGATATTGGAGCTGATGTTCTTGTTACAGCACACAACCTCGAAGATGAAGTAGAAACTATACTTTTAAACATCATTCGTGGTGATATTCAAAGACTTGCTAGATTGGACCCACATCCAAGAAAGATTCATGAATCACTTGTTCCTAGAGTGAAACCGTTCAGAGCTACACCGCAAGCAGAAATTGTGCTGTATTGTGTTCTTAATGATCTTGAGTATCAAGAGATACCCTGCCCGTATTCAGCAGAAGCCTATAGAGGAGATGTAAGAGAGTTTGTTTTCAAAACTCAAGAGAAACAGCCTATGCTTTCTTTTAACATCCTTCGCGGACAGGATAAGTTACTTGAAATAATGAAAACTACTCAACTAAAAGGAACTCTCAAAAATTGTGAGAATTGCGGAGAAGCAACGTCAGGAAAAATATGTAAAGCTTGCTGGGTTAAAACCCAGTTAGAAAACTATTAATTTAGTAATACCTAGATTAGATTGTTGCCAAGTTTGAAATCAAAAACCATTTAAACTGTTTTTTTGAAATTCTACATACAAACTATGTTCAATTCATAGGAGAATTATAGAATGAATGAAACGATTAAGAATTTAGCTAAAGCTTTCATTGGAGAAAGTCAAGCTAGAAGCCGTTACACAATGTATTCAAAAATAGCTAGAAAAGAGGGATACGAGCAAATTGCAAATCTTTTCCTCCTTACAGCAGATAATGAAAGAGAACATGCAAAATGGAATTTCCGTATGCTAAACCAAGTAAAAAAGAAGTTAAAACTAGATGTAGAGGAAATTACAGTAGATGCTGCTGCTCCAATTGTGTTAGATGATACTATTGCCAACCTAAAAGCTGCAATAGCAGGAGAACACTATGAGACAGAAACAATGTATCCTGAATTTGCAGATGTTGCAGAAAAAGAAGGATTCTCAAAAATTGCAGAAAGACTTCGTGCAATAGGTGAAGCAGAATCTCATCATGAAGAAAGATACAAAAAACTTCTAGCTCAAGTTGAAGGTAAAACTGTTTTCAAGAAGAAGGAAAAGGTTAGATGGGTCTGTCAACAATGTGGATATGTACACGAAGGTGAAGAACCACCAGATGCATGTCCAAGCTGCAATCACAATAGCCACTATTTTGAAATTTTATGTGAAACTTATTAGAATTTCACTTTCCCTTTTTATTTTTTCAAAAATATATTCATAGGCTGTTCAATTAATTTGTAAGAAAAAATTAACGTAACTGAATCGTTTATAGGGACCTAACGTTTGTTACCGAATCAGAAGCCGTTTCAAGCCCTTAAGCTCCACGCCGATTATCACAAGCATCACATATTGATCTTAGAGCTGCTCACTTCCGTACCTGACCCATTTTGACCTTATCCTTTCTAACGGTTTCCTCCGAAACCGCCTCCAGAATACACAATCCTGTGGGTCGACGCTTCGACGCTATCTAGGCAAGGCGTATCAACCTCAACGATACCGCAGCGTTAGCATTCACCCTGGCATATAGAGCATTTCCAGCATAGGGTAGCCCTGGCCCCCCGGCTAGTCCTTGCTACCGGTTCAGTTAAGTAGTTATTGCAACCCATCAAATGAATTTAAACATTACTATTTCTGGTCTCTCAGAATTTCAAATTAGGAGTGCTTTTTACCAATCATTTGAAGATGACCTGCAAAATTTACAAGTGTTTTATTTGTACAGTATTCTAATTCTATTCCAAGAAGTATTTCTCTGATTTTGTTATTTTCCTCTAATTCTTTTAGAATGTCCTCTTTTATTTGATGCATGAAAACTGGTGCGCCTACAATTTCAACTACTTCTAAACCAGCTAAGTCAAAATATGTAGCTAACTCTTCCCACGTAAAATTATATTGAGGAAAAGTAAAATCATAAGAGATGTTTGTTTTAAGAAGTTCAATTACTTTGTCAATCTGTTTAGCTTCAATTAATTCTGACACTCTTCTGAACTTAGTATCCAAAACAACAGATATATAGCAATCATTCTTCACAATTCTAGCTAATTCCTTAATGGCATTTTTAGGTTTCATACAGAGTGATACTGGATCATATTGAGAAAATATGTAATCAAAACTATTATCATTAAATTCTTTCATATTAGCAATGTCTGATTTTACAAACTCACAGTTTTGTTTCTTTGCGATTTTTGAAAGTTTTTTCTTAGCTTGTTCCAACATTCCTTCAGATAAATCTGAAAGAGTTATATTTCTATATCCCAGCTCAATGAATTTAATAGTCCAATACCCGTCTCCAGCACCAGCATCTAAAATTTTTGCCTTCTTATCTTTTGGTGCATACTTTTTCATAAAGTGCCAAGTAATATCATCTGCAAAACTCATTGCGGCTCTTCCTGTATTGAAAGTTTCAGGAATGAATTTATCGTCGTTATTATAATATTGAGCATATTCATCATATAGTTTCTCTACTTCTGATTTCCTTGGCATAGTAAAAAGGAAGCACTTATTTAGGAATATCAAGGTTTCGATTCAAATGACACATAACGAAGATAATCAATTCACTGAAGAGTTTATCCAAACGATTGATAACTTCTTAGCTGACGCGAACAAGTTAGCTATCTTAGGTGTCGGAAACAAGGATAATGGTGATGATGGTGTTGGTCTCTATATTACAGAGATTCTCCAAGAAGCCAATCTACCAGAATGGGTAACAATTTTTTATTGTGAAAGAGTTCCAGAACATTTTCTGGGTAAAATTGCTAATCTAGCACCAAACAGAATCATTGTGCTTGATGCTGCAGATATGAAAGAGATTCCAGGTGCGATAGCCATCTTCCCTAAAGAGATGATTGCTCAGGGATTTCACTTGTCTACTCATACATTGTCACTTACAATGCTAGAAGAATTTCTAAAACCAATTATACCTGAAATAATTATCTTTTATGTTGGAATTCAACCTAAACAAACAAAATTTATGACTGACTTATCAGATGAATGTGTAAATGCTGCAGAAGAATTTGCTGAATTATTAATTGAGAG
This sequence comes from Promethearchaeati archaeon, assembly GCA_013166775.1. Taxonomy (GTDB): domain Archaea; phylum Asgardarchaeota; class Heimdallarchaeia; order Heimdallarchaeales; family Heimdallarchaeaceae; genus UBA460. Next base: position 105,411 of record JABLTJ010000005.1, on the reverse strand, counting down.
AATTGAAAAACAAATATAACTGTTTGAGTAATTTGAGTTATAAATAAGATTGTAAATGTAAAAAAATTGAAGGGATATGGATGAACGAAGAAGGTTTCAGAAAATATTTATTGGAGAACAAAGTCGAGGATGAAATATTGCAAGGATATTTTGTTTTATTGAGAGAATTTCAGGAGTTCCTGAGTAAAGAAGGAATTAGTGTTGATTCATTACCTGAAGGCAAAATAAATGAATATACAGAATATCTTATCAGCAACAAGAATGAAAAAATTCTAGAATTTTTGAGAGCTTTAATCAGTTATTCTAATTTTATAGAAAATTATGATTTGATTATTGAAATTATAGATATTGCAGAAGCATACAATGCTATGGATAATTTGTATCTGAGAATTGGAGATGAGTTCAGAAAAGAAATCCGTGATGAGATTTTTAGTAATCTTGATATTCCACCTTTAGGAGCTCATCCTGATAAAAAACCAGCTTTCACTGAAGAAATAATGAAGCGAATGGAAGCAAAAATAGGAGAAGAAAAAACGATAAAACTATTAGCTCCTTGCTTACATGGACGACCAGTTGAACCAATCAAGAGGGATAGAGAGGATTTCTTAAGATTAGATGATATTGATGAATTTCTTAAACTGAAAAGAAAAGAGTTGATTGAACGGCTTGAGAAACATCAAAAGGAGGGAACTTTGGAATATGCACAGTATGTAGATAAAGATGTAGTTGAGTTTGTAAGAAACAATCCAACAATAAGTCCTGGGAAAAGAGATGGAAACAAAATTATTGCAACAAAAATCCCCTATCAAGTAAAAAGACACCTAACTACTGATGATGAAAAAATGAAAAGATACTATAGCTGTTATTGTTCCTGGGTTCGTGGAGCAATGAAGAAAGGAGAAGAAAAAGATATCTCATCTAATTTCTGTCATTGTAGTGCAGGATTTATTATGCAATATTGGGAGATAATCTTTGATCAACCAGTAAAAGTGGAACCAAGTGAAACAGCATTAACAGGAGCTTTACTTTGCACATTTGAAATAGATATACCAGAAGAATTTCAGAAATAAAAATTTGTAATTATAAATAACCTAACATTTTGTTCGAGAGAAGAAGTTATTTAATCGTATATTTTTTGCAAATCTTAGAAATCATTATTGGACTCAGAGGAAATGTCAGAACCAACAAAAGTCTATAGAGATAAAAAAGTAGTAGAAGCATTAATCTCCAAAATCAAACACGAGACAGAGAAACAAAGTGAAAAAATAAAGATTATGCATGTTTGTGGAACTCATGAACATGATGTAGTAAAACATGGATTAAGGGCGCTCTTACCCTCGAAAATTGAGCTTATAGCAGGGCCCGGCTGTCCTGTCTGTTGTTCCAGTGCTCAAGACGTTGATGAAGTTTTATGGATTGCTGACAATCACAATACTACAATAACCACCTTTGGTGATATGATGAGAGTCCCCGGTTCTACCGAATCTCTTTATCAAGCTCAAGGAAGAGGAGTAGATGTTCGCGTAGTTTATGGAGTATCTGACGCAATTAAATTAGCAGAGAAAACACCAGAGCAAGATGTTATCTTCTTTAGCGTTGGATTCGAAACAACCTCTTGTGTTACAGCAGCTGAAGTTGTTCGTACCAATCTACCCAATTTCAGCATATACGCATCACACAAAGTAATTCCTCCTGCAATGGAACTACTTCTTCAAAGAGATGATATAGAATTTCATGGTTATCTGGCACCTGGTCATGTTTCCACAATAATAGGAATCAAACCATATGAATTCATACCTGAAAAATATAACTTCCCTGTCGCTATTGCTGGGTTTGAACCTGTTGACATTCTAATGGGAATTCTTTCTTTGCTTAAACAGATAAATGAAAAAGATCCTGTTGTCGATAATACTTATGGTCGATGGGTAAGATATGAAGGAAATACTGCTGCTCTAAAAGCTTTGGATGAAGCTTATGTTGTGTCTGATGCTCGATGGAGAGGGCTAGGTGTCTTTCCAAAAACAGGGCATGAAATTAGTGATAACTATGCTCATATTGATGCCAAGAAAAAGTATGATATACCAGAGCTTCCAGTAACAGATTTACATGGGGGTTGTATCTGTGACGAGATACTTATTGGTAAATCTAAACCCCATCAATGTAAGTTATTCAACAAAGCATGTAGACCAGATCATCCTATCGGAGCGTGCATGGTTAGTCATGAGGGAACCTGTAATGTTGCTGCAACTTACGAAGAGATTATTTGGGAAGAATAATTGCCGAATAAAAAGAGTTAATTACACTTAGAAAAAGAAAAGCGTGAGATATATGTGTCTAGCAATTCCAGGTTTAGTTACAGAACTTCTTGAAGGAACTAGAGTAATGGTTGACATTACTGGAGTGAGAAGAGAAGCTGATACATCTCTTCTTGAAGAATCTCTAGATATAGGAGATTATGTTCTTGTGCATACAGGATTTATTATTGCAAAACTTGATCCTGAACAAGCTAAAGAAGATCTGAAAATGTGGGATGAAATTCTTAGTAGTTAATCAGTTTTGCTTTCATTTTCCGAATAAGTTATATAGAAAGATTGGATAATTTCATTTGTATGGTACTACCTGAAAAAGATGCCAATGCACAGATTTTAAGAAATTTTACAGATTTTTACAACAAACCTAATCAATATTTTTTAACAAATCTAGCACACGTTATTCCTGATGTTTTAGACCAAACTGAATGCTTTGGTGAAGCAAAAACTCAGATTAGTATTTCAGAAGGAATTAATATTATAAAAAGAGACTATAAAATTAATAATATAGATATCGCTTATCTAGTTGCTCTAACTACTAGAGGATATAGATTCAGATCTGTAATGAATAAAATCTATTTGTGTGAAGAAAATGTAGTATATCCTGATTTTGAAAGATCCCCTCCGATTAAACCAAAATTATCAGATAATTTTAACACAAAAACAGCTATACTTAATGAAATTGTGAAAGGGCAGGAAAAAACAGATGACGAGCTAATTAAAGAGTTAACACAAGCCCTTCCAGAACTTCTTGAAAGAGCGTATGGAGTTTTGTATACTGGGAGATTTTTATCGATAAATGAGTGGATGCAAATCAAAGAAGTTGATGGAAATTGGATATCAGAAGAGGTCTTTCGTTTTAAGACTTTAAAGATAGAATCATGGATGTTTGGCTACCTGTTAATACTCCAAGCAAGAGGGTGGTATTTTCAAGAAATCCCTGAGAAATTCAAGACAAGTGATTATGTTTTTATGAAGAAATTTTAATAACTCCACAGCATAACATTTTTGAATAACTACAAAATGATTGTATTAAATCTAAAGTGAGGATTTCTTATGAGTGCTGAACTCAAAGAATTAGAAGGAATTTTAAATGTAACTTTGCCAGAAAAACTCATAGAAGATATTGTAAAAGTTGAAGAAGGGCATTTCAATGTACATTCTACAGTAAAAAATGCCTATGAACTTATGAAAATACTTCATGAGGAGGCAGGTGTTTACCACCTATCAACAATTTCTGGAATTGAAAAGGAGAAAGAATTCAACATTTGTTATCATTTACAACATAGAATTGAAGAGGAATTCAGAGAAATTCCAATCAATTTCTTCGTAACAAAAGTTGATAAAGGAAATCCAAAAACTCCAAGTATGATTGATTTCTTTGTTTCTGCCGATTATTACGAAAGAGAAATTTATGACTTCTTTGGTATATATTTTGAGAGCCATCCGTTCTTACAAAGGTTAATTTTACCAGAGAGATGGCCAGATGATGTTAGACCTTTACGTAAAGAATATGGCTGGGAACAGATTAAAGAAATCACATTGGATATAGCCAAGAAAGCTTTGGAGGAGGATTAATATGACTGGTGAATTTAGATCAAGATTTAGAACTCTTACAGATGGAAGTGATGCTCCACCTGATGCAGATCATCATATCTTTATTGGACCACAGCATCCTTGGGCAGAAGAACCTGCGCATTTTATTATCCATGTAAAAGGGGAAAGAGTAGTTGAAGCTGATATCCGAATAGGGTTTAACCTTCGCGGTATTGAAAAAGCAATGGAAAATAAGACTTGGCGACAGAACACAATGTTAGTTCCAAGAGCTTGTGGAATTTGCAGCGCTGTCCATCAAAATATCTACGTACGTGTAGTTGATAGACTTGCAGGAGTTGAAGACCAAATTTCCGAAAGAGCAAGATTAATTCGTATGTTTAGCCTGGAAGCAGAGCGTGTTCATTCTCACATTCTGTGGTATGGTATTCTTGCACACGATGCAGGTTTTGATACTATGTTACATATTTCATGGAGAGATCGTGAGATAATAATGGACATTGTAGAAGATTTTAGTGGGAACAGAGTTAATCCAGCTTTGATGTTGCCTGGTGGTGTAAAACGAGACATTCCAAAAGAAAAAGCAGACAAAGCAAGACCTATGCTTGATGAGTTGGAAAAGAAGGTATTATACCACAAGAAAGTTTTTACAGAAGAAGCTTCAATCCGCAATCGTTTAGAAGATGTAGGTGTCTTAACCAAAGATGATGCAAAGAAAACAACACCCAATGGTCCTACTGGAAGAGGTTCAGGATTGCCATTTGATATAAGAAAGTCATATCCCTATGAGTTATATGATAAAATAGATTGGAATCTAGTTTATTATACAGAAGGAGATATTCTTGCTACAACTATGGTGAGAATAGATGAAACTCTTGAATCTATTCAGATGTGTAAACAGATACTTGATAGATTAGAATCTACTCAAGGAGAGCTTTTAGCTAGAGTTAAACCTAGAATTCCTGAAGGAAGCTATATGTCAAGAGCTGAAGCTCCAAGAGGTGAAGATATTCACTTTGGAATTGCTAATGGTACTGATACTCCAGAAAGATACAAGATCAGAGCTCCATCTTTAGGAAATATTGATGCTACACTCAAAAGAATGGATGGTGAATATATTGCGGATATGCCAGTAATACTTCGAAGTTATGATCCATGTTTCTCTTGTACTAACAGGGTTATGATTATAAACGAAAAAACTGGTGAGAAGATGATACTTAACCAAGACGATTTTGCTCGAAAGGCTATAAAAGCCAAGAAGTATAATAGGTCGTTTTTCTGAGGTGAATGAAGATGAAAAAAGTACTAGTAATGGGCGGAGAAGCCTTAAAGAATCAAGCTAAAGGACCAGTAACAAAACATGTTCTCAAGAGAATAGGAGATCACCCACCTCCCGAAGATATTCGAACCATACCAAGGATAATAGAAGACAGATGTATCATGTGTGGAACTTGTGTCAATGTTTGCCCAACTCATTGTATAGAAATCGAGAAGGACGATAAAGATAATGGAATGATTTGGCTACAAAGAGCTCAATGTATGTGGTGTGGTCATTGCCAGACATATTGTCCAAAGGATGCAATCCATATAGATAGAGAACCAGCTTTGTCAAATTCTCTTTTCTCATTCAATAATAGACAAGATTATGAGATGATTTGTGCAAAAGGAAGTTTCAAAGGAGAAAAAGCTGATAAGAAGCTAGCGGAACTTATTGATGAAGGCGGAAAGAAACTCAAATATCTTGAGGAGTTTAGGGGTTGAGAAAAATGGGTTGGTTAAAGAAATTTGGAGTAAACTGTGCTCTTAAATCCCCCTGGATCATTCACATGAATGCAGGCGGATGCAATGGTTGTGACATTGAAATTGTAGATGCACTAACACCAAGACACGATCTTGAACAATACGGAATTACTCTTAGAGGTACTCCTCGACAAGCAGATGTTCTTGTAATAACAGGACCTGTTACTCTTCAAGTTGCAGAGAGAGTAAAAAGAGTTTATGAACAGATGCCTTTACCAAAGTTCGTAGTAGCTGTAGGTAATTGTTGTTCGTCAGGAGGAGTTTTCCAAGAATGTCCTTTTATTTTGGGTGGAATTGATTACGTTTTACCTATCGATGCATGGGTCTATGGATGTCCACCTAGACCAGAGAACATTGTAGCAGCTGTTGCTACTTTACTTGGAAAACTGAAAGGAGATCTTCTAGGAATAGAGGAAAAAGAAATTCCAGCGGAATAATTGCTTTTCTTTTCTTTATTTTTTTTACTTTTATTTATTTTAAAAAACTAATAGAGCAAGAGAAATTGCTATTAGAATGATTGTAATCATCGTAGATAAAATTAGAATTATTACTAGAAGTTTATACTTTTTCTCCCCATAAATTCCAATTGCATTAATTAAAGCATATAAAATTAAACCCATTGCTAAGAAAAGTAAGGGAAGTCCCCAAGTTTGTTGAAACAACAAAGCTATCCCACTTATTATTGCTATTATAGACATAACAAATTCAGCAACAATATGAAATAACCTTTCAAATGGCTTCTCAATGAATTTGTATTCCAGTCTTTTTATTAACACAACAATCCACAAAATGAGCGTTATTATACCTGCACTAATTACGAAAATCCCGTCAATTATTTCAAGTATCATAAGCACAAGAATGTATAGAGATTTAAAAATCTCTTGAAAAACTCAAAATGAACATAACGCTTTCCTTCATTTTTTTGAGATAATAATCAAGAAAAGAAAAAAGAAAAAAGAAAAAGGTTGGGTTTTTTATACTATACCAACTATTGCTTGTAATATTCCATTTGGCCAGAAACCAAATAGTAAAATTACAACTGCTAGGATTGTTAGAGACACCATTTGGAATATAGGTATTTTCACTTTCTCATCTGCTTTAGCAACTGGTTCATCAAATAACATAATCTTGAGTATGTATAGATAACCACCCAATGCTAGCAGAGAGTTAATTATAGCAAATATAACAAGTGCAATACTGTTACCAATTGGTCCAGCACCGTTGAAAGTTGCTAAGACAACCATCAGTTTTGATATAAAACCAGCGGTTATTGGAATACCTCCTAGTGATAGAAGTCCTATTGTTAGAATGATACCAATGAATGGTGATCTTCTTCCTATTCCTGTCATATCACGTATGTCTCTAGAACCAACAGCTGCAATCAATGTTCCGCTGAGCAAAAACAGAGATCCTTTACCTATGGAATGTGTTAGTATATGGAATACTGATGCTTGGACGCCTAACATGGTGTTTGTTCCTATACCTAGGATTATGTAACCAAGATGCACTGTTGTAGAGTATGCCAATATTCTCTTGAAATCTACAATATCTTTTCTCCTGAATTGAGAGAATACTAAGAAGTTTCCTTCAATCATGGTTAAGATACCTAGCCAAGAGAGAACCACTCCTGCAGCTACGAAGTCTGGGTAAGCTGAGTGGAGTGTTCTGTACATACCAAAAGCACCAGCTTTAACTACAATTCCAGAAAGCAAAGCTGAAATTGTTGATGGAGCTGAGCTGTGGGCATCTGGTAGCCATGCATTCAAGAACAACATTGCTGCAGTTACTGCAAAACCTGTTATGAATAATGCTACGATTAATCCAACTACTTTGCTATTTATTGCTACAAATGTTCCAAGAACAGCATAACTCACTGAACCGAAGTAACCATATGTTAATGCTGTAGCTAGTAAAACTAACATGCTTCCTGCTGTTGACATGATGAAGTATTTCAACGAAGCTTCTACTGCGCCTCTCTTTACTCTGTCAAAGGCAACAAGTACATAAGCACTTAATGCAAACATTTCCCAACCTATGAATAAGGTTATGAAATTATTTGCCATGGTTACTGCACTTAAACCAGTAAGTAATGTTAGGATCAGTGCATAGTAATATCCTAAGCCTTCTTTACCTTTCATGTAACTAACACTGAATAATACAGCCATCCAAACAAGGAAACTAAATATAGTCACCATTACAGCTTGTATCATTCCATATTCCATCAACGATCCACTGTTTAGACCTAGATATATTCTCCAATTATCAGAGAATACAGAGATTATTCCAAGCAAGAAAACACCTAGAGCTACGATATTAGCAAGAGCATGATTCACGCAATCAGCACATATCTTAATTTTCGCTAAGTATTTCTTCAGCTGTTGTATCAAAACAATCAAACCAGCACCAACAATTGGTACAAGCATAATCAGAGATAGATAAGTATCGAGTGCCATTAGACAATCACCACCACTAAAACAACAATAGTAGCTATTGCTACTACTGAACCTAGTATCATATTCCAAGTTATCTTTCCAGTCTTAAGGTATGAAATTTGTTTTCCAATCCAGAACACTGGTTTCACAAACACTATGTTATACAAATGATCCATATAGAAACCATTTGCTACAAAGTTTCGTAAAGACTTGAAAATCTTGATGTTCTCAACAAAAGCAACTTCTGTTTGTCCTTTACCATAGAGCAAGTACGCCGATCCAATACCTAGTATAATAACTATTATTGAACTGACTAAAGCAACTATTCCACCAGTATCTGTAGGTATCAACTTGTATCCTCCATAATGACCTGTTATGAGATTATGAACAGGACCTTCAAGAATGAAGCCGGTTGCAAATACTAATACTGCTAGAATGCCTATGGTTATTCTCATAACGTACTTTGGTTTATGTACTTTAACTCCTCTATTTTTACCGTGGAATATCATAAAGAACATTCTTGAGGCATACAATGCTGTCAAGAAAGCTGTTAATATTGCAATTATAAGAACAAACCAATACATTGGCTGTGCATCAACGACTTTAGTGCCAGTAATGCCAACATATGCAGCTCTTATGATTGATTCTTTTGAATATCCACCGTTTGTCAATATAGGAATTCCAATTAAACCAAGAACACCTACGAGCATGAATCCATAAGTCCATGGTAGTTCTTTTCTCAATCCACCCATCTTCTTTATATCTCGTTCACTAGCTACTGAGTGAATTACTGCACCAGCAGACAAGAACAGGAGAGCTTTGAAGATTGAATGAGATAACAGATGTAGTTGTCCTGCAATAAGACCATCATTAATTCCTCTTATTGTGAAAGCTAAGAACATGTAACTCAGTTGTGAAATTGTACTATAAGCTAATACTCTCTTCAAATCAGTTGTTACTAATGCACCAAATGCTGCACCAACACATGATATTCCAGCTAGTACCATCAGAATGATGTAGAATACTTCACCACCCCAATAGGGTGAAAATCTTGCAACAAGATAAACACCTGCCTTAACCATTGTTGCAGCGTGTATTAGTGCTGAAACTGTTGTTGGACCTTGCATTGCGTCTATATCTACAGTATCACCCGAGCTCAACCAAGATTGTAATGGAAACTGAGCTGATTTAGATACTGGAGCTAATAGAAGCAGGATACCCATAAATACTGGATATGGTGCTAGAACTGAAGTTGTTATAAGCAATGGATTAGCTACAGCTGCTTGAGTATTCAAGTAGTAAGCCCATGATAAGAAAGCTAAGAAACCAACGTCTCCAATACCAGTCATGATCAAAGCTTTTATTCCACTTTTTGCAGGTTTGCTTCCTTCTTCTCCTTTCTTCATAAAGTAATGACCTATGAGGAAACAAGAACAAAGACCAACAATTTCCCAACCAGCGAATAGAAGTATCATATCTGCTGCAAGTACAAGTAGAAGCATTCCTCCTACAAATAACTGCATGAAGAACCAATATCTTACTTTGTTTTCATCTTCTTTCATATATTCTATTGAGAAGAACGCAATTAGCATACTTAGTATAGAAACAATTAGTATCATCAATCCTGATAAAGCATCAAGATGGAATCCTGATTGTAGACTACCTGATAGCCAATCTGCCCATGCAAATGTATAATCGGTTGCAGTACCGTCGAAAGATGCAAAAACTATAACTGACATTATAGCTGAAATTGCAATGGGTAGAACACTAAAGATGTCTCTTATGTATGGCCATTTCTTTAAGAGCAATGACAGAAAAGCACCAACGATTGGAGCTAAAACTGCTATGCTTAATAGTATTAATATGTTTACCATTTTTTTCACCTCTTTAATGTAGCCATTTCATCACTATCCACGCTCTTCGCATGGCGATAGTTATTGATGACTATTGCTAAACCTACTGCTAAAACAGCGGCGCCTATGGCTATAGATAACAATGGGAAGATTTGAGCAAATCGTGTAAATGTTCCATTTGTAATGTTTGCACCGAGTGCAATAAAGACGACATTTACTGCTATTGTCATTATTTCGATTCCCATTAGAATCTTTATCACGTTTCTTTTACCAAGTAATGCGTATAATCCTACACAGAACAAGATAATTCCAAGAATCAGTAGATGTAATTGATCAAACATTATGCCTCTACCTCCTCTTTGAGTTTCTTCTTTTTATGGCTGATAAACAGAGTACCAATTGCTATAGATGTAGCAAAGAAAACGACTGCTTGAAGTATAAGATCCATAGTTCTTTCACTCCATAACAATGTAAGAGAGTCTGCTATTGTACTAGTACCACTTGGTGTATATAGTCCTTCAGAACTGACTACTGCCCAAATTGAAAATGCCATAATAACTGCTATTATAGCTAAAGCTATTATGCTTCTCTTCCAGTCAAATGTTTCATCTCTTTGTTTTTCGGTTAAAGCTACAACAACAACAAAAAGTGCTGTAAATCCACCACCATAAACTATCAACTGTATCCACGCTAGCAGAAGAGCATTAAGTGTCAACAACATTATCCAGACAAATAGATTCATTGCGATTAAACCTATTACTGAAAACATTAATCTTCTACACTCGATAGCAAATATTGCTGCTAGTATTGCTAAAATCATGAAAACGTATATTACTGCTAAACTCATTGTTCAGTACCTCCTTCTACAATTGGATCAACTGCATCCCTTGGATATTTCTTCTTTAATGCCACTAGGACAGTAAGAAAAACAATTGTTGTGTATATCAGAGCTGCTTCAAGATTAGCGTCTCCTGCAAAGAATACAGTCACTAATATGAAAACTGCAATGTCAAACAAGACAAAGAATGCAATGAAAACATAAGTGTCGATAAATATCTTTCTGGGTTTAGCTAGTATGGAACCTTCTCCACTTGAGAATAAGTCTCTTTTCATTTGACTTTGTGTAGGAGGTTGTGTTCCTAAGATATATCTTACACGTTTACTAATTAACCAAACAACAACCGCAAGTACAATACTAGCGATTACGTCTATTAATAGGGCAAAATACCATTCCATTAAACAGCAACTCCTAGTTTTATTCCAATAGTTAGCATTAATGCTAGTATTGTTATTGGGAGAATAATCTTCCAAGCTAACCTAACTGTTTGATCGATTCTTATACGTGAGACTAGAGTTCGTAAGAAAGACATTATAGCTATTACAGCTATTAGTTTCAAAGTAAAGAATATCAAGTTTAAGAAACCCATCAAGGCTACGCCTTCAACCACTATTCCTACGTAAGGACCACCTAGAAATAGTGTCACTATTAAACCGCCTATGAAGAATGCTCCAATTCTTTCACCGAGGTGAATAAGAGCATACCTCCAGCCACCATATTCAACTAACCATCCATCGGCAAGTTCTGTATGAGCTGTTGGAGAGTCAAATGGGAACTCTTCGAGTTCTGCCATCATGACTATTATCGAAACTGCAAAAGCAATAATGAGTCCAATGATTAACCACCAGCTTTGATTACCAATTGCACTGAAGAGATTAGCGCTAACTTTACTTAAAGTAAAATCAGCAGCGTTATCTCCACCTACAATAAGTATAGGTACAAGTAAACTGAAACCTAATGGTATTTCAAAGCTTAATACCTGTAAAAGAGATCTTGTAGAACCGGTTTGTGCAAAAGGATTCTTTGTTACAATTCCCATGAAATAAATCATTAATCCATAGGAAAGAAGTATGAAAAGAACAAAGAAAATATCGAATGGAAAACTTGTAAATCCGGCTACAACACCATCATGAAAAACAGCTATTGGGATCATTAAAGCCCCAGTTACCGCAGTTGCAAAAAACGATATCGGCAACGCAGTCATCCAAAACTTACTTACACCTTTTGGAATTATAGATTCCTTAGCTGTAAGTTTTACAACGTCGTATAATGGTTGCAGAAATGGTGGACCTTTTCTATTTTGTCCCCTGGCATAAACTTTCCTGTCAAGCCAATCAATAAATAAGGCCATGACAACAATGAAAATTATACCTGGAACAGTTATCATTAATAGTATTTCAATCCATGACATTTCGCGTAAATCCTCCATTTAGGATTGTTTCTATTATCTTTCTTGCTATCCCTAGAAGGGAATAGCAATCGCGATATTGATAATCAAAACTAGTAATTCTTAAGGTTTATCGTGAGTAGTTGAGCAACAATTTTCTTTAAAATTTGATATTAAGCAAATCTAGGGTAAAATTAAAAATTTCTTTGATTATTTAGTGCTAATAAATATACTTGGCCTACAGAAATTCCTCCATCTCCAGGGGATACTTTTTCATTGGTGTAAATCTTGTTATTTCTTGTATTGATTGTTTTAGCAATTTCATCAATTATTATGCTATTTAGACTAACACCACCTGAGACCAAAACTTTCGATATTCCTGTTTCTTCCTTGATCTCATTAGCAATACCTCCCAAGCTTTGTCCAAGTGCTTGTTGTGTAGCATAACTAATTTGAGAAACAGAATAATTCTTTTTGAAAGCAATAATCTGTGGGAAGATTTCCGATATCTTAAGGATATATTCTTTTCCTGTTTTCTCATAAGGAATTACTGTTTTAGGGATTCCATTATCATCGCTTAAATCCATTCCACAACCTTCCAATCTTATTGCGGGTTCCCCTTCATAGGTTTGTTCTCCACAAATATCTAAAAATACACTAACTGAATCTAGGAATCTTCCAGTACTAGTTGTTATTTGTGATGTAGAATAGGTTCCTTTTTCCAATTGGTTCAAGATGAAGTGGATTTCATCTATACCCTTTGGAAGATATTTTTGCAGATTCGAAGTTATGCTTATTATTTCATCAGAAGAGTAAGTATGAGTTAAAAGAGATATCAAAGAACGTAATGGATATTTGACTGCAACATCACCCCCTGGCAATGCGAATTCTTCCAAGTGACCAACCCGTCTTAAATTATACACTGGACCAACAAAAATCTCCCCTCCCCAAATTTTACCATCTCGTCCATAACCTGTACCATCAAGTGCAACACCTATTATTTCTTCATTAGGTTCTATTCTATTTTCCAATGCTACACTTGCTATATGTGCTTCATGATGTTGGAACTGAACCAGTTCTTTTGCACCAAATAAATCTGCTATTTCACTGATGCTTGTTGTTGTTAGGTATTGGGGGTGCATATCATATGCTATCGCATCTACATTAGCGTCATTCAATTTTAGTAAATGTTCTATTGCTTTTAGCATATTTTCGTATGTTTCAAGTAGCGTTACAGTTCCTATATGTTGACTTGGTATAATCTTTGATCCTTTCATAAGAGAAGGAATTAGATGCATTTCAGCTCCTATACCAAGAAGAGTTTGATGACCAACATCTAAGTGAGAGAGCAAAGGTTCTGGTACCCAACCTCGAGACCTTCTAAGAAACTTCTGAGATAGTTGACCACCGATATGATTGATTCTAATAACGGAATCATCGTTTCTTTGAAAGATAGTCCTGTTATGAAGTAGAAAATAATCAACATAAGGTAGGTTTTCAATTATTTCACTATTCTCAATATACATAGGGAAATTCGAAGGATTTGCACTTGTCATCACCATTGTTGGTTCTGACATTTCTTTGAGTATCATATAATGGATTCCAGCATAAGGTAACATAACACCTATATTATGTAATCCTGGTGCAACCCACTCTGATAAATTGTAATTCTTACTTCGTTGTAGAAGCATTATTGGTCTTCGGAAACTTGTCAATTGCTCTTCTTCATATGAATTGATTGTTGCAAATTCTTCTATGGATGGAATATTTTTTGCCATGATCGCGAAAGGTTTGAATTTTCTTTTACCTTTAGCTTCACGTAACTGTAGAAGTGTATCATCAATCATAGTTGAGCAAGCTAAATGTGTCCCTCCTATTCCTTTGACAGCTACGATTTTTCCTTTTTCAATCTCACTTGCTACAAACTTAGCAAGCTTCTTCTGATCTGCAAAGGAAATTTCATCTCCATTTGAATTGTAAAGGGTGTATACTGGTCCACATTTAGTACAACAAGTAGTTTGAGCATGAAAACGTCTATCTTTTGAATTTGTATAATCAATATAACATTCATCACAGAAGGGGAATTCCTGCATAACTGTGTTTGGACGATCATAAGGAAGTTTTTCTATGACTGTATATCTGGGACCACAATCCACACATGAGTTAAATGGATAATCAGCTCTTCTTGAATCATCAGAATCTATTTCGTTCAAACATTTATCACAAATCGAGATATCTGGAGGTAGATACGAAAAACCTAAACCTTTCTTTTCAGTAGAACTTTTAGCAATTTCAAATGCATTAAGCTTTGGTTGACTTTTTTCCCATTGAACGTCAAAAGATTCATATATACACAATAATGGTTTTCTCTCTTCTAATAATACAATGAATCTCTGAAGAATTTCTTTATTTGCTTGCGCAATTATCCTAACACCCGCATCCCCAAGATTCATAACATTTCCTTTTACACCTAATTCAACAGCTAAGTTGTAGACAAATGGTCTATACCCTATTCCTTGTACAATTCCTGAGACTAATATTTCACAGGTTTGTTCACTCATTATATCTACCTTGAATTAGCATACTCTAGGGATAGGCTCCCCTAATGATTTTCTTAATAATCTATGACCACCGATTGTTGTTCTCATAACAACTTTGCCATGATATTTATCTATAGCTTCACCAATTATTCTGGCTTCTTGTCCTGAAGGATCCTTACATATCTCTTTAAGGATATCATCAGCTTTTTCTGCCTCAACTGCCATGATTGCTTTTCCTTCAGACGAAAGAGAATAAATGTCTAGTCCCAGCAATTCACAGATACCATTAACTTCAGGATGAATTGGTATATGTTCCTCTTCTAGTAATAATCCTACTCCAGACTTCTCTGCAAACTCATTAAGAGCACTCCCTAATCCTCCTCTAGTAGGATCTTTCATCGCATGAACTGCTCCTGTCTCAGCTATTGGTAACAACATTTTTACGAGAGGGGCTACATCCGATTCCAGCTCAGTTTGCAGATTTATACCTTCTCTTCTTGCTATTAGGGATGCACCATGCAATCCAGCAGGACCTGTTAAAATTATTTTATCTCCCACCTTAATTTGGTTATCTCCGATTATGTTGGGAGATTGTCTAAGTCCTATTCCTGTTGTACTCATATACATACGATCTACTTGGCCTTTGGGAAGAACTTTGGTATCGCCTGCAATTATTGCTACATTATTTTCTTCACAAACTTGAGCAAATGAAGACAAGATTTTTTCTACAGTTGAATAGATTGTTCCTTCTTCTATCAATAAGGCACACGTAATTGCAATAGGCTTTGCACCCATCATAACAACATCATTAATTGTACCTACTGCAGCTAACATTCCTAAATCACCTCCAGGAAAGAAAATGGGATCGATTGTATGTGAATCAGAGCTAATTATGAGAGTTTGATTTCCAGATAGAGGTATAGTAGCACCATCATCTAATTCGTCAACTCCTATGCCTCCTCCTATAGATTTAGTTTGATAAATCCCAAGAAGAGACTTTAGAAATGTGTCCATTAGTGAACCTCCAGCTCCATGATTAAGCTCAATTATTGTATCAGGTTTCATGCCGAAAGCAATAGATTGTTAGTCTTTTTAAATTTGGAGATTTGTGGAGAAAAAAACTATGGAGCCAAGACCGGGATTTGAACCCGGGAGTCTTACGACAATGGATTAGCAATCCATCCTCATACCACTTGAGTATCTTGGCGCTATTTTCTTGTTTCTTGCACTAGAATTCAAATTTAAACATTTCGACTTATTTCAGTTTAAATCAGAATATCATTTCTCCCCAATAGTAACATTCAAAAACAAAATCTATCCTATTCTTTTGCCTAGTAAGGTCAGACAACATCTGGATGCGTTCCAGATGGTCGGGAAAGTTAAGTCCTTCAACGTGTGGCTTTGTACTAAGTTCCGCGAGGGCTTGGGAACAGCCGTTCGCTGCGATGCGTCGCGGCCATAGTGAAGGGGTAACACTCAGACTCATTCCGAACCTGAAAACCTTGCTAGGTTCTTTACGTTAACCAGAAGTTTCAAACTGTTTTTTTAATTGCTCTCCAAATGTCTTAGCTTGAGCTAATTCTTCTTCTGTAGGATGACCAACATTGTCTTTTACTTCACCATGTTTAGTCAATCTAATTGCTCCTTTGCAGTAATAACGATCAGGTAGGATAGTAACCAGATTCTTCTTGTTCAAGATTTCTTCCATTGTTTCAAACATGATTTCTTTAATCTTTCTTGGATTTCCTTTCCTTTCAGTGAATGGATGAATTTCATCTGGACCACCGCTTGTAAAGAATAAGCTAATTTTTTTACCTTCTATACTTTTTCGTCTAAGTTTTCTCAAGAATCTTGCACCAGCAAAACTGATTCGACCCATTATGACCCAGGAACCAACAACAATTAAATCATATTCCTTTAAATCAGGAATCTTTTTATTGTTTCTACATTCAACTCCTAAACCTTCAGCAATTTTCATTGCTACTTGCTTTGTGTTACCACCACGAGAATTGTATAATACTATGGCTTTAACCATTGTAATCAATCTAGTCTATTTTTTTGATCTTGCTTAAGCAACTATGACTGCTCCAAATGGAGCTAAAGCTATTCCTGCTAGTTTAAAATGTTGCACAGCAAAAGGAATCCCTACAATTGTTATGGCTAGTAGCAACGCAGCAGCAAGGTGCCCTAATGCAATGTACCATCCACCAAAGAGAATCCATATAAGATTAAGAAGTAGTTTTCCTGCTCCTGTGGTTCCACGTCGTATATTTCTTCCAAAAGGCCACAGAGCAAAAGCAGCTATTTTGAAACTCTGTATTCCAAAAGGTATACCTATAATTGTAACACACATAATTAAACCAGCTACGAACCATTCCACTGCGGTCCAAAAACCACCAAGAATTACCCATAAAATATTTCCGATTAGACTTAAAATACCACTCAATTTATCACACTCTATCTTGTTATCTTTATGTTTTACTTTGTAGAGGTGTTAATATAGATACACATTGTTCTTAAACATTATCCAATTCTTTTTATCATAAAACTTAAAAATTAGCAATTTTCTTTCAGCTCGTTTGGAATCTTAAGGGGAACCATTATGTTAAAGTCGGAGATAAAAGTGGAAAATAACAAATCTGCAAAACCTATTAGTCCCCCGTTTATTTTTCGAGATCCCAATTCTCCAAAGAAGATTTTTGGAATGGCTTATTCATTACAGGAATTAGCCCAAATTCTCCCCTATATACCTTATTTCTCCATTGAATATCACTTGTATCGTGTAGAATCAGATAATACAGTTGCAAGTGATCTTGGATTGTGGATAAGGTATATTCTAGGTATGAACGAATTATCAGATACAATAGAAGAAACTGGACGCACACACAATGGTTTAGAGTTAAAAGAAAAACTAATTGAAATAATAGATTCTCATTATCTAGAAATCTAAACAGGCTAGTTTATATTTTTCTAAATTTCAAAGAGGTTGGTTCGTAGATATCACCTTTCTTAATTAATTCTTGAATAACTGATTCTACAATCGCTTTATCTAGTTTTGATTTTGTTACTATTTCTTCAAGTTCTATTCCTTCCTCAGTTTCCATAATTATTGACCATACTAACTCCATTTGTGCCATATCATGAGCCTTGATCGTTTGCTCTTCTGTTGGAAGTTCATAGTTCTTTTTCGCATATCTTTTTATTTTCTTTGCTCGCAAGTATAAAGATTTATTGAAGTCATCTATTTTTAGAACTTCTTCTGGGAGGAGATAGATCTCATCATCGCTTTGTCTTGGTCTTCCCATTACTTCTACTTCATCTCCTATTTCAAACCCTCTTAGAATTTCGGCTTGTTCTTCCCACGCTTTTACTCTAATAGTATCTGACCCATCGTCTAATGTGAAGTTAGAGTAAGTTTTTTTTTCTTGATTCCCCTCGCTATAATATTTTGTGACTACTGTACCATTGATTCTGATTTTGTAAACTTTCTCCCCATTTCTGGTGAATAGAACCCATCTATATTGTTCATCGCCTTCTTTTTCTAATCTACCTTCAACAATATCAACAATGTACAGTTGGATTAAGGGTTGCGGAACGAATTCACTCATTTTTTTCACGGAAGATGTGTATGTTATTTACTTATTGTTACATCCAAAAATGTTTCTGTTTTATATAAACTATATATATTTACATAAAAGTAAATTGTTTCATTGGATGTAAAATTGTCAATGAACAATGCCTTTTTTAAGTGAAGAGTTACGTTTTTCATAATGGATGAATCCATAATATTTCGATTCCATCTGAAGAACTTCGGTTGCACTCAAAATCAGGGAGAGGGTGAGAATATTCGTCAGATTCTTCTTCAATCAAGAGGAGAAGAAGTTGATGATAAGTATAAAGCTGATGTCATCATAATCAATACTTGCGCTGTTAAAACACCCACTGAAGATAAAGTGATACAATTTATTTATGATTCCAGCATAACTGATGCAGACATAATTGTAACAGGATGTTTATCTAAAATCAACCCAGATAGAATAAAAAAAGCATGTCCTGATGCGATTCTAACTCCCCCTAATATTGGGAAATCAATTCTGAAATACGTACCTCTCCAGCTTACTAACGGAGAAGCCTATCAAATGGCAAAATTACCTGAAGAGCCCGTTTTTTTACTTGAACTACCACTTACTACTATTGTTCCAATTTCTCAAGGCTGCTTAGGAAGTTGTACATACTGTACGGTAAAATATGCAAGAGGTTGGTTAACAAGCTATCCAGTAAAATCCATTATTAACTATGTTAAGAAAGCTGTAGAGATGGGTGCGAAAGAATTTTACATTACTTCACAAGATACTGCAGTTTATGGAAGAGATAATTGTGCAACTTTACCTGAATTATTAGAAAAAATCCTTGAAATAGAAGGGGATTATCAGATAAGAATTGGAATGATGAATCCTGCTTATGCAAGTGAAATTATAAACGAGATATTAAAACTTATGAGAAGAGATAAAAGGCTTTATAGATTCCTTCATATTCCTGTTCAAAGCGGATCAGATAAGATTTTGGAATCCATGAAAAGAGTTTATACCATAGAAGCCTTTAACAATTTAATTCGAAAAATAAGAAAAGAATTACCAGACATCACCCTATCTACTGATATTATTGTAGGTTTTCCTGGAGAAACTAATTTTGATTTTGATTTAACGGTTCAGTGTTTAGAAAAAAATCAATTCGATATAGTTAATGTATCTAAATATGGAGATAGACCCTTTGCTGCATCATCAAGTTTTCCAAACAAAATACCCTCTGATATAAAGAAAAAGCGTAGCAAGTATTTATCAGAGAAAGTACATGAAATCCAAAAACTTAGAAATGAGAAATGGTCTAACTGGGAAGGTAGTGTAATTATTCTTAAAGAAACAACAACAGGGAATAAATTTGCAAGAAATATCCATTACAAACCAGTGATTCTAACTGAAGGTATTCTTGGGGATAGAGTAAGTGTGCAGGTCACAGGTAATTCAAGAAGCACGCTAAAAGGCAAAGTTGTCAAATCAGTACCACAGATCATTGAATGATTTTTTACATAGAAAGAACTTCTGCTTTATCTATAGAAAAAGCGCTTATATTATACCTTAATTTGTTTATTTTTCACCTTTTACTAAACTTTTTGATTAATTAAATGTAAGAATGTCTTATTTCTCATCGTTTTAGTGCTCATTATCGTGCATACCAATTTATTTTTAAATGATAAACTTATTATTTTTTTAGCAGTTAAAGTTTGAAAAATATCCCGACTTAAATCGTAAAACCAAGGAGTTCTGGTCCTAAAATTTCAGACTACAATATAACACTATTTAGTGATAACTATGGATGATAAAACTAACAGTGAATCAACGTATGATGTTGAATCAATTAAAGTTCTAGAGGGAACTGAAGGCATTCGAAAAAGACCAGCTATGTACATAGGTACAACAGGCGAAGAAGGTTTGCATCACCTTGTTTGGGAAGTTATAGACAATTCAGTTGACGAATATATGGCTGGTGAATGTGAGAACGTCCAAATTGTTATACACAGAGACAAAGGTATTTCTATTTTAGACGATGGGAGAGGCATCCCTGTTGGGAAACATAAAAAGTTTGATTTAAACACTTTGGAAGTAATATTCACCAAATTACATTCAGGTGGAAAATTCGATAAGACAGCTTACAAAGTTTCTGGAGGTTTACATGGAGTAGGATTATCTTGTGTAAATGCTCTTTCAGAGAAACTAGTCGTAAAAATCTATGACAAAGATAAAGAGTATGTACAAGAATATGGAAAAGGAAAACCAACAACAGAAGTTGTAGAACGACCATTTGCTGGAACTCCCGAAACAGGAACTTATATTTACTTTGAACCAGATCCAGAGATATTCCAATCTACAGTTTTCACTTATGACACTATTTCTCGCAGAATCAAAGAAATGGCATATTTAAATAAAAACCTTCGATTTTCAATTACTGATGAGAGATGGGACCCTGCTAAAAGACAAGAATTTCTTTTTGAAGGAGGAATAAAACAATTTGTTTTAGATCTAACCAGAGGAAAGAGAAGTATTTTTGACAAACCAGAAGAAGTTTTTCATTTTGAAAGAACAGTTGAGGGCGTTATTTGTGAGATTAGTATTCTATATACTGAGGGATATAATGAAGTTATTATGGGATTCGTTAATGGAATTTACACTTCTGAAGGAGGAACCCATATCACTGGTTTCAAATCAGGATTAACCAGAGCTATAAACGATTACGGAAGAAGTAAGAACATTCTTTCCGCAAAAGAGGATAATTTGCGAGGTGAGGATGTCAGAGAAGGATTAATAGCTATAATAAGTATTAAACACCCTGATCCTCAATTTGAAGGACAAACAAAAACTAAACTTGGTAATAGTGATGTTGAAAGCATTGTTCAGAGGATTCTTACTGACAGATTCAAAGAGTATCTAACAATTAACACGAAAACAGCAAAAAATATTCTAGATAAGACTGTTGATGCTAAACGAGCTAGAGAAGCTGCAAGAAAAGCTAGAGAATTAGTTCGTATGAAAGATAAAAGAATGGGTTTACCAGGAAGACTAGTGGAAAGCAGAGAAACTGATCCAGAAAAAAGAGAACTGTTCTTAGTAGAAGGACCATCAGCGGGAGGGACCGCAGTTAAGGCAAGAGACACTCAATTTCAAGAAATATTGTTTCTGAAAGGTAAGGTATTGAATGTTTTCAAATCAAGACTCGTTAAAGCTATAAGCAATAAGGAAATTCAAAGCATAATCATGGCAATAGGGACAGGGATAGGAGATGATTTTGAGATTGAAAAATGTAGATATGGTAAAATTGTGATACTTACAGATGCTGATGTTGATGGAGCACACATAATGACTTTACTCCTAACATTATTTTATAGATACATGAGAGATCTAATCGAAATAGGCAAAATATATGTAGCAAAACCCCCATTATTCAGAATCTATCTGTCAAGAGGTAAATCAAAACTCTTGAAGCATGAAAATCATGAGTACTGTTACACAGAGGAAGAGAGAGAAGCAATAATTTCTAGACTGGTTGATAAAGGATTAGATCACGCTAACATCAAAGTGCAGAGATATAAGGGATTAGGGGAGATGAATGCGGAACAGTTGGAAGTTACAGCAATTAGACCAGACAGCAGATATCTAATTCAATTGAAGATAGACGATGCTGCATTAGCAGATCAAAGATTCGAACAACTTATGGGCAGTGATGTAACATTTCGTAAGAAATTCATCATGGATGAGGTTTTTAGCATTGATGCTGCTGAATATAAAAAAGAATATGGTGTTGACTACGTCGAGGAAGTGGAGGATGTAGAAATTACAGAAGAAGAATTGATCGATATTGAGATTTCAGGTGAAGAAACACCTGATGAATTGGAACTTTAGTATTAATTTGGAGTTGATAGAAATTACAAGCAATGAATCGAAGGAAATAATCCATCGCGAATCCCTTGCAAAAACATTGGAAGAAGCTTATGCTGATTATGCACATTATGTTATTAGTGAAAGAGCTATACCAGATGCACGAGACGGACTCAAACCAGTTCATAGAAGAATCCTTTGGGCAATGCATCAAATGAGATTAGTTTATGGAACCCCACATAAAAAATGTGCGAGAATTGTTGGAGAGGTTACAGGAAAATATCATCCACATGCAGGTGGTGTTTATGAAACTCTTGTGAGATTAGCTCAACCTTTTTCGCTTCGATATCCTGTTGTGGATGGTCAAGGTAATTTTGGTTCTATTGATGGATATCCTCCTGCAGCAATGCGTTACACTGAGGCTAGATTAGCTAAAATCTCTGCTGAATTATTACAAGATGTTATACCTGAGATAGTCAAGTTCCAAGAAAATTTTGACGGGGAAGAAATCGAACCAACAGTTTTACCAGTTAAGATCCCTTTGCTCTTTATAAACGGTACTTCAGGTATTGCAGTTGGTTTAAGTTCAAACATTCCCCCACATAATCTTTCCGAAATGATAGATGCAACGGTTAAATTAATTGATGATTCAGATACTCCTGTTGAAGAATTAGCTAAGATTGTTAAAGGTCCTGATTTTCCAACAGGTGGTGTGATTGTCAATGGTAGAACAATGCGTAAATATGCTAGTACTGGTAAAGGCCCAATAATTCTAAGAGCTAAAATTGATGTCAAGGAAGCTACAGAAACTAAAGAAGAAGCTACAATCATAGTCCAAGAACTACCATATTTAACTAATAAAAGCACATTAATGGAAGAACTACACACTCTAATTTCATCCAAGAAAGTAAGAGGAATTACTGATGCTAGAGATCTATCAAGGGATAAAATTCGTATTGAAATAGATGTTCATCAAGATTATTCTCATGAAAAAGGTGTTAAAGTTATTATTGGTCAATTATTTAAAAACACCCAATTGGAAAAACCATTTTATGCTAAGAACATGGCTTTTGCAAGAGGGAGACCACTTTTATTAAATCTAAAACGATCTTTAACCATATTTTTGGAACACAGAGAATATGTGGTAAGAAAAACAATTCAACATAATCTTAACAAAGCATTAATGCGTCTAAATATTCTAGAAGGATTATACATTGCACTTCAGAACATTGATGCGGTTATAGCACTTATAAGAAAATCAGATGATCGTGCTGATGCTCAAGAAAAATTGATGAAAAAATTCAAACTAAATGAAGCACAAGCCAAAGCAATATTGGCAATGCAACTTGCCCGACTAGCAAGAATGGAAGTTGAAGCAGTTGTTACTGAAAAGAAAGAGATAGAGAAGAAAATCGAAGAATACAGAGATCTTTTAGCTCATAAGAAGAAAAGAATGAAAATTATTAAGAAAGAACTTCTAGAAATCAAAGAAAAGTATGGAGATGAAAGAAGAACAAAAATCCAGTTTAAATCTGATATTCCTCTAGATGCTGATATTTACGAAATGCTTCATGATAGACATCTTCTAATAACAACATCGAAACAAGGCTATGTTAGATCTATTGAGATTAAGAATTTCAGAACCCAAAGGAGAGGGGGGAAAGGGATGACCGCTGTCACTTTTCGAGAAAATGATTCATTATATGACATGCTTGTAACATTAAATAAAAATACTCTGCTTTTGATAACGGAAAATGGAAAAGTTCATTCAACTCCAGCATTTGAGTTACCAGAGGCTAAAAGAAGAAATGCTAGAGGTAGTCCTTGGAAAACAGTTTTACCAGTTGATTCTTCTGTTGTAAAAATTGTCCCTGTTGAACGAGATTCTTTTGACAAAGGTCTTTTCCTCTTTTTTGTTACAGCTAAAGGAATCGTAAAAAAGACTAGTTTATCTGCTTTTTCAAATGTTCGAAAGACAGGCATCATCGCTATAAAAATAGACGAGGACGACAGAGTTATCGATACATTTGTTACTACAGGTGAAGATCATATTTACCTTGCAACTAAATTAGGGTTGACTGCACACTTTTTTGAAAAAGAAGTTCGTCCAATGGGGAGAGCTACACGCGGAGTTACAGGGATGAGATTCAAGAAACCAAAAGATGAAGTAATAGGTGGAGTTCCAATTCCTGAAAATCAGCTCAAAGACTGTTCAATATTAACAGTTACAGAAATGGGATATGGAAAAAGAACAGCTTGTACAGAATATCGTTTTACTCATCGAGGTGCTAGAGGAGTTATTGACATTAAAACTGGAGAAAGAAATGGTAATGTCGCTTCAATGTTAGTAGTACCAAAGGAACCAACAAGAGAGAACAGTATATCCTTAATTAATAATAAAGGAATAAGCATTAGAACAAGAATTGAATCAATTAGAGAAATAGGCAGAAACACCATGGGAGTAAGAATTATGAATCTGCAAGAAGATGAAATTATAGTTTATGCCAGCTTAATTGATTTAGCTGAAGAGGATTAAATAACTAAAGAGTTAGGTATAACCTTCTCTTTTATTTAACTCACCAGAAACTATTTGTTTAAACAATTTATCAAAAGGTTTCTTTCCTACTGCACCAACAACATTTCCCAGATATTTACCATCTTGAAATACTAGGAAATTTGGAATAGAAGAAACTTGGTATTTCATTGCAATTCTGGGATATTGATCTATGTTCAATTTTCCAAATAATACTTGACCTGACCATTCTTTAGCTAATTGCTTCATTATTGGTTCCATGGTTCGGCAAGGAGCACACCAGGCTGCCCATAAATCAATAACAACTATTCCCGATTGACCAACAAAACCTTCAAATGTTTGCTCATCAAGCTCAGTTAATTCAGCAATAGGAAAAGTTCCTACTACAGGAACATCGTCATTCATCAATTTAGTAAGCTTTTCTTTTCTAATTCGTTCTAATTCATCGTCCATTCTATAACACCTATGTCCGTGTAGGCTGTGTATAAAATATGCACATACCCCCTTTTTAAACTTTCTATCAGACAAAACTATATACAATAAAACTTATCTATGTTTAAATTTATCCCACACATAGATATGAAGAAATGTTTGGTTAATCTTCCAGGAGTAATTCAAAAGGGAGGACGGTGCGATATTTTTGAATGTTTGTTTGGTTTAAAGCCTATTCACGTTAAGATCTATTTTTACATTTTAAAACAAAAAAAAACTATCAAAGAAATCTCCTCACATGTTAATCGCGATAGAACAACTACAGTTAGACTTCTGCAAAGTATGGAAATGCAGGGAATACTTAACAAAGATACTGAGGGGCTCCCATATGGAGGAATAAGAAATACCTATAGTGGAATTCCTCAAGAACAAATAAAGAACAGGCTACAAAGAACTGTCAAAGAAGTTGAATCGGCGGTAAACAATTTAGTTAATCAAGATTGGGAAAGCATGCCAGAGTAGCCAAGATCTCATAAAACAGAGTTTTTCTTCAATATTGTAAGAACAGAATATTTAAGTGTGCATGAAAGATACACACCTAAGAGATCATATGTACCGTTGCTTAATTGATTTGCCAGATAATTTTCATAAAAAAGTGGGAGAAAGAGAAAAAGAACTTGAAATGCTTGGTTTAAAAAACTGTGCTTGTGAGGATTGGGAGTGCGATTTCTGTATATGCCCAATTTTCGAATTTGTCTTTGGTTTAAAGCCGCTACATATTCATATTTACTTTTACACATTATCTCAGAAAAGAACTATTAAAGATATTGCAACTAGAATTAAAAGAGATCGAACAACAGCAGTCAGGCTAGTTCAAAACCTAATGAAACAGGGACTTGTAAACAAGGAACAAGAAATGTTACCTCACGGTGGATTACGTCATCTTTATTCAGCTATCCCTCAAGAAATATTGAAAGAGAAACTAAAAGAAACAATAAAGGATGTTGAATTTATCGTGAAAAACATAATAGAGCAAGATTGGTCAAAAGTAAGAGATAGATCGCAAGAGGGAGTCAAAATTTCATAATCTACTAGAAATCAAAATCCTCTAACTCGTCCATGGATCCTGTTAATTCGCCTTTAGATTTTTTCTTTTTCTTATCCCTAACCTTATTCACTGCGGAAGATAATTCTGAGATAAATTCAGTTGGCATTGTTGGATCCTGTTGCATATCATCCGGATCTACAACTTGATCAATAGAAGGTTGCTCAACTAAAGGAGTTGGTTCTGAAGAAGGAGGCACATATTGTTGCTCTCTTGGTTCAGAATGTGCAGGGGTATCAGCAATTGTTATTTCAAAAGTTTCAGTATCTTCAGAAGAAATCTCTGGTTCTGAAATCAAATCAACTTCAGAAGACATTCCGCTTAAACCAGGATGTGTATCTTCTGCAGCTTGAGCAACAGATGACTCTGAACGATCAGGTACTAAACTACCGTCTTGAAGCATTTTTACTATTTCTTTACAAAGTGCTCTGTTCTGTGGATTGAGCTGGTACATATAACGTGGTAAGTTAGTTTTTATTTGTTCAAGAAAATAAACCGCTGTTTCATAGTCTTGAATATAGAAGGCCTGAAGAGCTTGCATAATTAATTGTTGAACGAGTTTATCAGGTGGGACTGATGATTGTGGAGAATGTGGAAACATATGATACCTCTAGATTACACTTATGAAGGAAATATAATAAAATTGTGGAAAAGGAAAAGCAGTAGAAGAAGAAATAAAAATCGATTAGAAAAGAGAGAACGGATGGGGACTGATATTATAGCAGTTTCAGCAAATTTATATTTCCAATATTTGCTTAAAACAAAAAGGACTTGAAAACACTGAAGAAAGAGGATAATTTTATTGCAAGATCAAAGAGCTTTCTTGCGAATAGGCTTTACTTAAATGATCGTCGTCGTCTTTCTATTATCTTGATAGGTACGGTTGGTAGCTTTCCCATGATCATCTTCATGTCGTACGTTGGTCTTCATCTGGAGGATATCCAAACTATGGTTTGGTTGATTGGTGTTATCTTAGCTCTCAGAAATATTTATCAGATTTTCTTACGTGTTCCTCTTGGCCACTTCTCACAAATGGTTGGAAGAAAACCTCTTTTAATTGCAGGTATTGGGTTCTACACCTTGAGTTTGTTTGTTATGGCTCTGTCAACACATTGGAGCATTGTAATAGTAGCTATAACTTTTCTTGCTATAGGCATGTCCTGTTTCTGGCCAATTTTATTTGCCTATATAGGAGATATCGAAGAGAATAATATTGGCCAACTCCAAGGTCGTGTTTTTCAAGGAACTGATTTGGGTGTAATATTGGGCTCTTTACTTGCAGTGTTATTATTGAAACATTTTCAGGTAGAACTTAGAGTTTTATTTGCATGGGGTGCTGGGATTTCTCTCATGGGCGTTATTGGGATGGCATTTTTCATGCCTGAAGTACTTAAAAAAGAGGATAGAATGCAAGTTGAATCGAAGATAAAGGCATTGCTTGAATCATTCGTTACAATGTTTAAGAATTTAGTAAATGTGACCAAACAAAAGAAGTTGAGCTTCATTTATCTTGTACAGTTGCTTATCGCTTTTTTGGAATATATGGTTACAGCATTTTTTCCTTTTCTTGTTGTGTCAAAGGGATTTTCTGATGACGTTGTAGCTCAAGTTTTTTGGATAAGTGCAGGTGTTTTGATCTTTTTCAAACCATTTCTTGGTAAAATTATTGATAAAATTGGTTATAGAATGCCCATGCTTTTTACAATACTAATTTCCGCTATTATGCTTGTTTTAATGACATTCGTAGATTCTTTTGCATGGTTAGTTGTTGTGTACATAATCTACAGTGGTAGCAGTCTTACAAGTTATATTGGTGTTAATACTGGAACAACAGTAGAATCTAAGACTGCACAAAGAGGAATGGCTCTAGGAGCTCTAGGATTTTATGTTTCTTTTTCCAGATCAATTACAACCTTCAGCTTAACCCCCATATGGAACGGCTACGGGATAAACTGGGTTTTCTTATCGACAGCAATCATAATCGCCTCTGCAGTTATAGTAGTCTATCTAATCTATTACTTAGTGGGAATTAGAAATAACAAGAATAATAACCATAAAATCACTCATTTCAGAAATTCAGAACTTAAATGACGTGTATTATTCATGAAGAATGAACCCAATGTAAATAAAAAAAATATCAAGAACCACATTAAAGAGAAATATGGAATTGATGTTGAGAAACTCACTTTTGTTCCAATAGGGGAAATTGCTTATTCGTATTTACTAAAAGCATCCAATAAAGATCAGTATTTTCTTAAAATATATGAACTTAATCGGCTAACTGAAAACAAATTACATGCCCTAGATTTCTCTCTGAGCATTGCACATCAGTTGAATCAAGAAATGAAAATCAACCAAGTAATTTATCCAATAAAAACAGAAAATGGTTTACTTAAGACAGAATTCGATAATCTAGAAATAGTCATCTTGTCTTATGTTGAAGGAGACATGGTATCAGAGAAGCAAAGCAAAACAAACGAATTTATGATGAAACTTGGAGAACTGCTTGCCCGAATACATCAAGCTACCAATACTTTAAATCTAGAGGGAGGAAAGAGTTTAGATTTGGATATATCTTTCAGAAAGGATTTACTTGCAAGTCTCAAAGAGGCAACAGAATGTGTGACTTCAGAAGATAAGAATTACAATAAACTTCAAAAAATGCTTAAACCACAGATGGATAATATCTTACAATCCTTAATTTATCTAGAAGAACTTACAGAGAAAATAAAAGAAAAAAATAAACTCGAATTGGTCATTTGCCATACTGATCCTATTAGGCATAATACTTTGATCAATATAGAGGGCACAATCCATTTAGTTGACTGGGATGGAGCTACCTTGGCTCCTTTTGAGCAGGATATTTGGTTCTTCTTAAATGAAAAAAATCTTGAAGAGCTCATTCGCAGCTACAAGCAAATTAGAGAAATAGATAAAATCAATGAAGATTTTGTTGTCTTCTTATTTTACAAAAGGGTTTTAGAAGATTTAACTGATTGGATTTACCGAATGCTCTTTGAAGAAATATCCAAAGAACAGATGAAAAGCGATTTTGAGGGACTGGAGGAAGATGTTCTTCCTTTCTTGCCAAATATGAAGAAAATCGAAGAAGAACTACGAAAAAATGCAAGAAAATGGGTTAAAATCTAAGCAAGAAGAATTAAGATAATTTATCTGCATTTTTTTAAATGAATTTTCTGACAACGATTTTTCACAATTTTTATGCTCTTCCAAGAAGAATGCCCAATCAAGAAGCTAACCTTAATGCAAGGTCCCAAGTTAGAGAAGTAGTTAAATAACTCCTTCCTGCAGTAAAGGATGTGAATGACGAAATTCAACATCTTTTATCTCTCTTAGAAAAAGCAACAACTGAAATGTTGTCATATGGCGAGGAATCCACTTTTTCCTATTTTGATACTTGTGAGGATGTTGGTTTGTTCATTCAAAATATAGTTAACAAAATAAGAAGTGGAGAAATAGAAGAATTTTCCAAACTGTGGTATATTTTTACCCCTACAGGCGTTTGGGATGATTCGGGTGGTTCTCAAAAAATAGCTAATGAGATATTTGAAATCTTAAACAAGAAATATCAACCAGATAAAGAAAATTAGATTTTTTATTATATCTATTTCCTTAAATACAGTATGAAAATCTTTGATTCCCATGGTAGAGGTATCTTATATAGAAAAAATTGAGAGGATTAGAGAGAGATACAACAAATCCTTTCGCAAATCACCTAATTCTCCACTTACATCTGAACAAAAATTAGATTTCAAGGGATTATCCAACTTTCCAATAGATGAAAAATACAAAATCACAGTTGAGATGAAAGAGTTTGATGAACAAGATGAGATTGCTATTTTAAGTTCTAAAGGTGATGAAAGAAAACACATCCGTTTTGCTTTCATTGAATTCGAATTAGATGGGCAACAAAATAGATTAATAATTTTTAAAATACCTCAACACAATTATCTCTTCCTACCATTCAAAGATAAGACAACTGGAAATGAGACCTATAAAGAGGGTAGATATGTTGAAGTTGAGAAATTATCTGATAATGAAGTTGTAGTTGACTTTAATCTTGCATATAATCCACTTTGCGCTTACAATGATAGGTGGAATTGCACAAAGGTACCTGACGAAAATATTCTACATGTACCTATACCTGCTGGTCAGAAGAAATTTGATGATTATAGAAGTACAATATAATAATTCTTACAAATCAGTTTTCTACTTCTACCTGAGGGTGAGGTAAAAACTTAAAGAAATAACGAAGTATGTATTTTGATGGATATTTACGTAGTAGATATTGAGACGACAGGGTTGAATGGTTATCCTAAAGATCACATTGTCGAGATATCTATAATGCGAGTAAATTTGCTAAAACAGAAAATTGAACAGGTTTACCAATCAGTTATTCATTATGATGTTTCTTCTTGGGATGACAGTGTACTTAATTCATGGATTTTCGAAAAGGGAATCGTAAGCATTGACGAAATAAAACAAGCTAAGAAGGATTTAGCTACAGTAGCTGGAGAAGTTCGTAAAATGTTATCAAACAAATTTGTATCAGCCTATAATAACGCATTTGATTTTGATAAATTTCTGAAACATGAACCATGGAATATTAATCCTGAAAAAAACAAAAGTAAATTTGCTCCTTGTATCATGTTGACTGCATCTGAACATGTCAAAGTACCATCAAAATACAAGAAAAGGAAAATAATAAGATTAACAGCAGCCAAAAAATACCTTCTTAACGAGAATACAGAATGTATAAAAAATAATAAAATTCTTGAAAACGAATTAGTACATCATGGCGAACACAGAGCGAACTATGACGCCTTCTATGCTGCATGTATTCTTTTAGAATTGTATAGAAGGAGTCAATATCGTATTTTTCCACGAGTTTATTATGCTCATTCTATGAACATTTATAGGACAAAACAAGAAAAAAGAGAACTCAAACTAATAAAGAAAACTCTTCCAAAAGCTAAGATAATCAATCCTGCAGTTTATGAGAAAAAATGGAAAGATTCAACTGGGAAGGAAATAATGAAAAGATGCCTTGATCTTTTGAGTAACAGTGATATTGTTGTTTTTTCTGCTATAGAGCAAGATGGTTCAAATTATGTTGGAAAGGGTGTTTTCATAGAAGTTAAATTTGCCGAAGAACTTGGGATGGAAATATATTTCATTGGTGATGGTCTAGTGAAGACCTATAATTTAGATATGTATGATGATAATGATTGGTCTCTTAAATTTGGTAAAGTAACATTAGTCAGTTAAATTAATCGAGTATATGCTCCAGATAAATTAATTAGTTAAGATGGATTCTTTAAATTGATTTTATGTTTGAATGGATTAATTTCTCTCTTCTAATTATATCTTGTATTCTCTTTTCAGTACTGTATGCTTTTAGTACCATGCCTGCAACCTTGAGCAAAAAAATAGGAGAAAAAGCTTGGAAAGCATGTAAAAATCTTCGCATAATAGCTTCTATCTTTGAGACCCTAACACTTCTAACTTCATTATTATGGATTTGGTATCCAATTTCTCAATTAGACTGGGAAATATTTCATAGGTGGTGGATTGGTCTCATTCTAGGTTCACTTATCATAATCCCAGGAGCTATTGTAGTATATAAAGGAGTTAAGGACGCTGGAAAAGAAACATTAACTCCTTCTCAGGATACTGAAATGTATGGTGGGATATACAATTACATTAGACATCCACAGACAACTGGAGAAATGCCAATGTTTCCAGCGCTAGGTCTTGCACTTAATTCTTGGTTTCTTTTCATCTTACTGTCTGTTTTTATCATCATTTATGTACCCATTATACAGTATTTTGAAGAAAAGGATTTGGTAGAAAGATTTGGTGATTCCTACAAACAGTACCAAAAAATAACAGGAGCATTTTTCCCTAAGTGGAAATCTTGGAAATTAGTTTTTAAAAAGAAGGAAGAAAATTAGAATTATTTTCCTTCTAGATATTTTCCTAAATCTTCAGTTTTCATCTGACCAGTTATACCTTCTTTATAAACCTTAAATCCTAAACGATCATTTATTGAAAGCATTGGAGCATTAGTTGTAGCGTTATCCGTTGTAATAATATTAACATCAGGAAATTCTTCTTTAATTCTAAGTAACATCGTCGCTTTCAACCATTTCCCAAGACCACGTCCCCTATATTCTTGTTTTACTCCTGTAAGTAATTGTGTAATCATGTTTTTCCGTTCTGGTATGTAAAGCATCTCAGTTAAACCTGAAATTTCGTCATCAGGTTCTACTGTAATAAATGTTAGGTGTTTCCTTCCTAGTTCTGACTGTCTTCTTTCCATTTCTCGCAAACTTTCTGGAGTATAAATTATATCACTCACATCTAAATCCCCAAGAGGTTGTTGGTTTAATGTTTCTGAATATATTTTGCTATATGGTTCGATAATTTCACTGGGAATGGAATAAAAGGATTCCAATTTTGTTTTAGGGGATCTATTTGGTCCCTCAGTTTCCCATTCCTCAATCATCTTCCAATCTATATCTGCAAAGTTCAATCTATTCTCTACTCCAGATAAAACAATTTGAGCTCCAATCGCGTTCAGAAAAGCCTTTCCATCACTTTCCTCCGAACCTGTGATAACAACGGATTTTTCATTTTTTACAGCGAAGTCATATATCGTTTTCAATGCCTTAGTACCAATTTTATTACGACGATATTCTGGTAACAAAGCCATATTATACTGTATTAGATGTTTATTTCCTTCATAGGAAGCAGAAGTTTCCCTTATAATCATAAACGAAACAGTTCCAATTCTTTTGTTATTTGAAGTATCTTTGATGGCGTATATATATGGCACCATTTCAGGATGATCCATCTGCATTTGTAAACCTTTTTCCGTTATTTCATCTGGTGTTAAAGGATCGTCTGGACTTGTCTCTTCATGCCTGATTCTTCTATAATCGTGATACAGTTTCCATTCTTCTCTTGAACTTTTAATTGGGTTAAATTCTACTATTTCGATTTTATTCATATCAAAATCTTTACTCATATTAATTCCTCTTATTTTTTACTAAATTTAGTGACGTTATACGTATTACTAAATACAAACTTTACATATTTATATACCTAGTTAAACACTCAAAAAAAATTGGTCATGAATAACATATTTAACCAAGTTAGTAGAAAGATTACAAGAATGTGGATAAATGCAAGTGAAACAAGTTTTTTGATTTCTGAAACAGTTGGAAAATTGAGAGACAAGCAAACACCTCCTGCTTCATTTAGAATAACTCTCAAACGTATAGGTAATTTTCTAGCTTATGAAGCATCTAAATATCTAGACACAAAAACTTCATCGGTTGAAACTCCTCTAGGAACAGCAAATTTTGATGAACACAAAGACGATATTGTTATTATATCCATCTTAAGAGCAGCTTTACCCATGTCAGACGGAGTATTGGAAATACTTCCTGAAGCAGCAGTAGGAGTAGTCT
The DNA here is from genome assembly GCA_013166775.1 of Promethearchaeati archaeon. Taxonomy (GTDB): domain Archaea; phylum Asgardarchaeota; class Heimdallarchaeia; order Heimdallarchaeales; family Heimdallarchaeaceae; genus UBA460. The sequence goes on along the minus strand of JABLTJ010000005.1, from coordinate 71,702 downwards.
CAGCCTCCAGAGGAAAAATGTTGGAAACTGATGGAACAGATTTCAGAATTGATTGTACATATACAAGCATACCTTTTTTGGAGGACAAAGTAGCCATAATTGTTGATCCTATGTTAGCAAGTGGATCTACTATGCTCTTTTTACTTAAGCAGTTAGTAAATCAAAAACCAAAGAAGATTATTATTCTATGTGCGATTGCGGCGAAATTTGGTATTGAAAAAATATTAGAACATTATCCTGAGGTTCTAATTCTTTCAGGAGCTATCGATCCAATCCTGAATGAAAATGGGTATATTGTACCAGGATTGGGTGATGCGGGAGACAGAGCATTCAACACATGACAATTAAATCTCATAAGTAGAAATTAAAATGGAAAATTCAGAATCAAAAACAACTGAACAAAAACAACTGAACAAAAACAAAGAAACCTACTATCATCTATCAAAGATTTTAGCGTTCCATGGAGAGAATTTCTAAGTCCAAATTTATTATTTCTACTAGTGTGGATTGGTTCTCTACTATACATGTTTATTTGGTCACCATCTAAAGAGGGAAATCTTGGTTTTGGGGATTTTGACATAGCATATGGAAAAACCAATCCTCTAGAATGGAGTATCTTCATGTTAGTAGGGGTTTGGGCTTTGCTTTACGCAGTAATACTAGTTATTGAAAATAGAGAAAGATTCGTTCCTTCTTGGCCTTTTGTATTAGCATCATTTGGACTTGGAATGTATGCAATGATGCCATACTTTGCATTAAGAGGAGTAAAGAAGAGGATGGAAAAATCTGAAGCTCTTTATTCTATTCTGTATTCCTTTGTTTGGTAGTTTTCTCTATCTAACTATAAGACCACGTTTACCAGAAGAATAAACTCTTGCATTAGCAGGAGTTCTTTTTCTATTTTCAAACGCTCTTAATTAAATTTATAAATTCATAATGGTCGGATAGCCAAGACCATGAAAGTTCCGCTTCAAAAATACTGGGATGTACAAAAGAAGTACTTAGCTCCCTTCAAAAAGAGAGTTATCTTGTTAGCTTTTCTATTAGCTAGTGGAACTGTTCTTTTAGTTGTTACTCCTCTAATAATTGAAAACTACATAAATCTAGCAATCCAAGATTCGTCTTTAGAGGATTTAAGTGGTTTTTTCAGAGCCATTTTAAGGTTGTTTACTGATAACGATACTATTTTTCCTGTGTTGATTTTTCTTGCTTCAGCATATATTTTTCTAATGTTTATCCAACAAGCAGTTTCACTTTTTTCTGTTTATGTAGGTCAAAATCTCTCATGGTCTTCAACAAATATGTTAAGGTCCGATTTAACAGAACACTGTGTAAAACTGGATATGACATTTCATAATGAACATAAACCAGGTGAGATGATAGAGAAAATTGATGGAGATATAAACACTTTAGCACAATTTTTGTCACAATTTTCAATACAATTGGTTACTTCGTTACTTCTCATTATTGGAGTTTTGGTAACATTCTTTGTTAAACATTGGACTTTAGGGTTATCATTTTCAGCTTTCACGCTATTAGCAATAATTGTGATGTATAAAATGAGAAACTTTTCTGTTAAATCCTGGGAGAAACAAAGAGAAGCTAGCGCTGATATGTTTGGAACAATTGAAGAAAGTTTGAGTGCTATTGAAGACATTAGAGCAAATGGAGGAGTAAGTAATGCAATGCGTAAATTCTTTCATTACTCAAAAATAAACTATAAATCTTTTCACAGAGCTTTAGTGAGAGATCAGCTGTTTGTTATCACAATTTGGGGAATTATAGCACTGATAAATACGCTAGTATTTGCACCAAGTATTCCACTCTTTAATAAAGGGATTATAACTTTGGGAACAATCTTTTTAGTCCAAGTTTATGCAGGAATACTTCTAAGGCCTATTTTTGTTATTACAAGACAAATGCAAAATCTTCAGAAAGCTGGGGCATCCATTGATAGAATAAATAAATTGTTCCAGACTGAAACAAAGATTGAAGATAATGGAACAGAAGAAATCATTCCAGGACCCATTGCAATAGAGTTTGATGATTTAAGTTTTTCTTATCTAGAAGACGAATATGTTCTAAACAACATATCTTTCAAAATAGAACCTGGAAAAACCTTAGGAATTGTAGGGCATACAGGAAGTGGAAAAACAACCATTTCTAGACTATTATTTCGCTTATATGATATCAAACCAGACAATGGAAGCATCAAGCTAAATGATATTGCTGTTAATGATATCGCTTTAAATGATTTAAGAGACAAAATTTCTTATGTTACTCAAAGTGTTGAATTATTCCAAGCTTCTGTTAGAGAGAATATCTCTTTATTTGATGAAAGAATACCAGATCAAAGAATTGAATCCATTCTATTAGATATAGGACTAGGGGATTGGTTTGATAAATTACCTAAGGGATTGAATACTATCATTTCTTCAAGCGAGCATGGAATTTCTGCAGGAGAAGCTCAGCTTCTAGCCCTTGCCCGTGTATTCATAAAAAGCCCTAATTTAGTTGTTTTAGATGAAGCATCATCAAGATTAGATCCAGTTACAGAAAATTTACTTGAGAGAGCAATTGAGAAATTACTCATTAATAGAACTGGCATAATTATTGCACATAGATTATCTACTCTTCAGAAGGTAGATGAAATTCTAATTATTGATAAAGGAAATATACTAGAATACGGTAAAAGAGAAGATTTGGAAAAAGATACTGATTCGAAGTTTTATCATCTGCTTCAGACGGGAGAAATAGAGGAGTTGTTAAAATGAAGGTTCTAGGATTAGCTTGGCAGTTATTACGCTACAAACCAGGATTAGTATTTGGTGGATTCCTTTCAGATGTCTTATTCTTCTTACAGCCTCTTGCTGCTAGTTTTGTTGCTAGGGAGATTTTCAACCAGATTGAAGGAGCAACAGGTTGGGGGATAGGTATCAACATTTGGATATTAGTGCTATTAATTCTCCCCTTAACTATGGTATTGAGACTAGTAGGAGACTTTGTATTCGTTTTCACAATGTGGGTATTCTTTCTATCTGGTAGTGTTTTACTTAGAAGAAATATGTTAAGAGGAATTTTCAAGAAACCTGGAGCTGCAGCATTGCCAGATTCCCCTGGAGAAGCAGTTTCAAGATTTAGAGGAGATATCGATGAAGTAATGTGGTTTGTTTATCATATCACCGCAGTATGTAGTCTTGGAGTATTCACTGGATTGTCTTTCTATGTCATGCAAGGTATTGATTGGAGAATTACTGTTTATGTGAGTATACCCTTCACTTTAATGATGGTATTGGTGTATTTCACAAGACCTATCTTTACAAGATTGAGGAAACAACGTAGAAAAGCAGCAGGTGCAGTGACCAGAACAATAGGAGAAATTTTCAGATCAGTTCAGGCAATCAAAGTAGCAACAGCAGAGGATAATGTATTAAACTACTTCAGAGGGATAAATGAAAAAAGGCGTATAGCTGAAGTTAAGGATGAATTCTTTCATCGATTAATTCATGCAATATATTATGTTACTATCTATTTATGCATAGGAATCATTCTTCTTTTAGTTGGAAGCAACTTGAGCAACAATTTATTTTCCGTTGGTGATCTATCGTTCTTTGTTGGAGTACTTGGAGCTTTAGGAGAGTTTGTGTGGGATCTTGGTGATATGATTCCAAGATATATACGAACCAAAGTATCCCTTGATAGAATGTTTAAGCTTATTACAGGGTCTGATCCAGCTGTAACTGAATTTGATCTGGTTAAGCATGGTCCCATCTATATCAAGGATGATTTTCCACCAATTCAACCTTTGAAACTAAATGAAACAGACAAACTAGTAAGATTCGATGCTAGAAAATTATCTTACACACACCCAAATTCGGATAAAGGAATAAAGAACATCAATATGACAATTATGAGAGGAACATTTACAGTAATCACTGGGAGAATAGGATCAGGAAAAACTACTCTTCTGAGAGCACTTCTTGGTTTATTGCCTAAAGATGACGGTTCCCTATATTGGAATAATAAGGCCATTGATAAACCTGAAGAATTCTTTGTTCCACCTCGAACTGCATACACTTCTCAGGTACCTCGATTGTTCAGTGAATCAATCAAAGAGAATATACTAATGGGATTACCTGAAGAATCAGTAAATATAGAAGAATCAATAAAATTAGCAGTTATTGAGAAGGAATTGAAGGATTTTGACAAAAGGTTAGATACTCTAATCGGCCCAAAAGGAGTAAAACTCTCAGGAGGGCAAAGACAGCGTTTAGCTGCAGCCCGAATGTTTGCGAGAGAATCCGAAATTCTTATTTTCGATGATTTGTCTAGTGCCCTTGATGTTGAAACTGAACAACTCCTATGGAAAAGAGTTTTTGCAAAAGAGGGGACTACATGTCTTGCTGTTTCTCACAGACCTATAGCTCTAAAGAGAGCAGATAACGTAATCGTAATGAAAGATGGTAAGATAGAAGCTCAAGGTAAATTAGGTGATCTTCTGAAAACAAGTGAAGAAATGAGACGCCTTTGGGAAGAAAAAATCATGCAAAAACCTGATTCAATCATTGCACAAACAGATTAAGAAATTGCCTCAATTGGTCACAACTTGTGATTTTTCTTTTTAAATACTAACAAGTTATTGTAGTATGAAAAATAATTTGGTGATAAAATGGATAAAATTGTAGTAAAAGAAGATGAAACGGTAGAGTTAAGTAACGTAGATGGTGATCTTGAGGCTTTTGATGGAGCAACAATTAATGTATCATCTAAAGTTGATAAGCTAGTAATTACTGGAAATCTCTTAAGCAAAGGAGACGTACTTTTAAATGGTTCAATTGAGGTTCAAGAGATAATACACAAAGATGGATATCTTGAAATCGAAGGAGATGTCTTTGCTAAAAGAGTCAATGTTAGGAATGGTGGAAGAGGAGGAAGTTCCAGGCTTATAGTTGGAGGATCACTTAAGGCAGAAGAAAGCTCAATTGATGGTTCTTTGGAAGTCGGTAAAGACTTTGATTGTCCAAATGTGAAAATTATGGGATCGTGTGTTGTTTATGGTGACTCTAATCTAGAAAATTACGACGTCAGTGGATCAGCAAAACATGAAATGAACCTTAATGCAAAGGAAGTTGAAATTGGAGGTTCTCTAAAAATTGGAGGAGATGCAGTAATACTAGAAGAATTAGATGTATCTGGTTCTGCTAAAATAGATGGAGCTCTAGATTGTCCAGATATAGATATTGGTGGATCTTTTGTTTGTAGTGATTTAATTACAAACGAAACCGATGTGAGTGGATCAGTAAAAACAAAATCTGCCCAAATTAAAGAAAAATTATCTGTAAGTGGATCATACAAATGTGAAAATAGTTGTGAGGCAGCAAAAATAGCAATAAGCGGTAGCTGCAGATTAGGGGATGAATCCATTGTTGAAAAACTGAACGTAAGTGGATCAGCTAAACTTGGAGATAATTCAAAACTTCAAGAAGCAAAAATCAGTGGATCTCTTGGTCTTGGTTCAGATGTTACTGGAGGTAGCATCACAGTTAGTGGTTCATGCGGTTCAAGTGGATACTTGAAATTAGATGGAAAAATAGCCATAAGCGGTTCTCTTTCTGGAGAGGAAATTGAATCTAAAGAACTAAACATAAGTGGTGGACTGAACTGTGAAATTGCAAAGGCTGAGTTGATTATCATTGGTCAAGATTCGCGTGTCAGAGGTAAACTAATTGGAGGTACTGTAATGATAGAAAGAGGAGCAAGGGTTGAGGATATCATTGCAGATGAAGTTGAATTAGGTGAAAAAGTACGAGCTGGTTTAGTTAAAGCAGGAAAAATAGAAGCAGACCCATCTGCTAAATATACTGAAAACTAATAATCACCTTACTTTCTTCAAAATAAAAAGCGAGTCTCGAATTTATGGGACTCAAACTTTTTATTATTGAACAAGATTGTTTGTTCAAACAAGGTTGATGCAATGTCTGTAATAAATAGGACTAGATATGATATTTATGCTGATGTTTTGGAAGTTCTGCAATTTTATACTGAAGCAGGAATTTCACAGATAGCTAGAAGAGCAAATATACCCCTAGATCGAGCAAAAGGATTAATACATTTTATGTTGGCACGTGGATTAATTGTAAAATACGAAAATACAGAAAAACGCCCAAAATTCATATATAGAAACACCAACAAAGGTTCTGAATATTACGCATTATACAAACAGCTTTATCATTTAGTTGTAGAACTGATTGAAGATGAAACAGAAGTTCAATTTGAAATTGGTTAAGTCTTAGCAAAATTTGTTTGAAAAAATTCTTAACATAGTTATATCATAATATTAATCTAATGTTGGAATTCAGGAATATTCTAGAAAGGGATTGGAAAGCATATCATGAAATGGATATTGAATCTTTTTCAGAAGACAAGATTGAAAAGAAAGATTTCTTGAGATGGTTGGAATCAGATGGATTCATTGGATTTTTTGCTTGGAAAAATTTAGTTGGATATCTTATGTTGAGGACAATGGGAGATTATGGACACCTGGCTCGAATAGCGATAAAAAAATCAGAGAGAGGGAAAGGGTATGGTTTAAGGCTAATGGAGCATGCTGATTCATTTTTCAAGGAGAGGAACGTAAGGAAGATAGGATTGTACGTAGAAACAAAGAATGACGTAGCTATTTCACTATACAAGAAAAACGGATATAATTTAGCATTTGAATCCTGGCATTATTTGATAGATGAGAACTTAGTTAAGAAAATAGAGAAAGAAATAATTCCAACCGAATCAGCTGAAATGAAAATTCTATCTATTGAGGATTATGATATTATAATTCTCACCTTTCCATCGATAAATAAAGAAGAGTTGAAAAATCATTTGGATTTTAAAACACCAGGGGAACGGAAAAATTCAATTCCTTTGGGTTTATTCATTGATAATGATTTGAAAGTTTATGGGAGATTTAGTCCTTATTTCTCGGGTTGTAGACCATTTCTTTGTACTGATGTAAAGTATGTAAAAGAGTTTCTTATTAACCTTCATCCATATAGGAAAAAGGAATATTATAGAATAACTTTCGATAGAGATAAGAATCTAACAGAATTCTGTGAAAATAACAAATACAAATTATGGCATCATCTATGGGTTATGGAGAAAACAATTCAATGAAATAATGAAAAGAGAAGATTAATTTTTTGCCTTTATAAAGCATTTTTTGGATATTATAGTGATGCAATCGGAAAAATTGCAAGGATTAGTAGAATCTACTATTCTAAAAGAGAAATATCCAGGATACAATTATGCGTTGTATTTCCTTGAGGCAGAAGATATCATTCATAGAAAGATTGGATATTCGCTTCTTGCGACCCTTTTCAAAAATCTCCCAAGCGATCTGCAGGAACACATATGCTTTATGTGGCAGATTGAAACGGAAAAGGGAAAACTAAATTTCAAGTTTGTTAAGTGTTGTAATGAGATTTTTTCCTTAGAAAAGAGCAGGACATGAAATCATCAGCCAAATAGTTTAAGTCGCATATAGCCATACTGGCCTGTTGCTTCAGAATCATCAGCCATCCTTTCGTAAATTGATTTATCTAAGTCTATGTTTTTTGTGGTTGATGGCATATCTATTTTCTGTTTGAGTTGAATAATCATTTTAAACCAAAAAATAGTAAAGAAAACAATTCCAACTACTATGAGTGTAATAAAAACTAAAAGCATTATAATGTATGCAGCTGAAACCATTTTCACTTAATGATTCTTTTTTAGGATAATAAACCCTTCGGCATAAATGTAATTTCATTCAGTTTTACTTATGTGGAAACAAGCTCATTGCTCCAGAGTGGAATCATATTGATTCATTAAACCAATTTCAATTCACTGCTTATTTATCACTTTTTAAGAACTGAAAGAGTTATTCATATATGTGATAGAGGGGAAAAAATAAAATTTTTATGGTGGGGACTGGGTGATTTGAACACCCGACCAATTGGTTTTGCCGACATTGATTAACAATGTTCTCTGGAGCCAACCACTCTACCGGACTGAGCCAAGTCCCCTACCAGTTGCTCGTTTCTTTGTTCCCTTTATCTTTTTTTAAGGTTTTCTAACCATAGCCCAATTTACGAGTTCAGTATCTAACACTTTTGTTTCATCTATAAGCTCGAATCCTAGATGTTCATATAACTTTACATTTCCTTCAAAATTTGTTTCAAGAAATACTGGATACCTTTCCTTTTCTATTCTTTCAAGCATTGGTTTGATTAATTTACTTCCATATCCTTTTCCTTGAAATTCTGTGTCTATACCTATATTTGTTAAATACCAATGTGGTTCCTTCATTAACTCTTTGTGAATCTGTGTGATTTTATTAGTAATCTCCTCAATCCTTCTGGGTGATAGCTTTCTTTCATCTTTCTGTTTAGTTAATACAATACCCATTTTTAATCCCCCACTTTTGATCGTTCTCCATATTCCTATTTACCCTTTTCCTGGAGGTAACCATTTCGCTACGCCTTCTATTTTGTCTGTGGGTGAATAAACTTCTCCATAGTTTACCCCATCTTTTGTCAAAAACCTCCACAAAGTGGGTGTAAATATCTTTCTTTCTTCTGAGTTTGGAAAAATCAGTTTAACCAACGGATCTTCATGAAAAGCTCTTGTCAACACCTTTGTAGCTTTTTCTACATCTTTCTTCTGAATTAAATATAACTCATCTAACATCATTTTTTCAATCTCTTTTGATTAATCTGACATTGTTTCATTAAATAAAAATGCTTTGTGTATTCCTAAATTGAGTTAATATTATAGAGAGATTATCGAGTTATATTTGCCAGAGGGTAAAATTATGCAACGTGAATATTGTGGTGCTGATAACGATAAAGATGATTTGTTTTGTTCAAAATGCGAAAAATCCTTTTCTAAAGCAAAAGGGATGATAGACGAAGAAGAACCATTAATGGTTTTGAAACCTAAATTTGTTCTTAGGGTACATAAAGAAACTTTAACTTGGAAAACCTTATTTGCCACACTTTTCTGCACAGGTTTCTTTGGTTTCCTTTTTAATATACCATTTCTTGTTACTATTGAACCATTTGAATTCGGAATAAAGCTGTATCCTTTCATAATTGTGTGTGTTGTATCTCTCCTTGGTTTTCCCATCTTATGGAGTTTGCTACGAAAAAGATCTCATAATAGAACAGAGTATAGAATTTTCAAAGATAGGATTGAATATCAAGTAGGGTCTTTCACTTTTAAACGCAGAAGTATTTTTTATGAAAATGTTGCAGAGGTTTTATATCTGAAAAGTTTTACCAAGGAAAACATAATTTAGGAACGATTATTTTAGTAACACAAACTTTAGCTACCATGAAAGGTTATTCGGCAAGAATCAAGCTTGAGGACAGTGTGAATCCAGAAGAAATTTACAAAAAATTTCAAGATATGATAGCAAAAATTCCTAAAGATATTCAGGTATAATATACGGAAGAAACGAAAAAGATTAGGAAAAACAGGATTATTCGGTTAGTTTCTCCAATTCATCCACAAATCTTTCGTATTGTTTCATCCCTAGTTTCCAGAAATCAGGTTTGGATATTTCTAATCCCATCATTTCTCCAAATTCTTTTGGAGATTTACTTCCACCAGATTTCAAGATCATTTTTAATTTTGGTATGAATGCTTCACCTTGTTCCTTGTACAACTGATACATAGCATATACAAACATCTGTGCAAAAACATACGGATAGTTATAGTATCTGAAGTTTGGAATGTAATAATGCGGTTTCATAGTCCACTCAAAGTCCATTTCTTCGAACCAATCTATTGCATCCCCATAGATTTTATCTCTAGCACCTGTCCAGAGTTTTGAAATAGTTTTTCCGTCTAGAAAACTACCTTCTTCTACTGTTTTGTACATGCTCTGTTCAAACCATACTCTTGCACTTACTTGGAATGTAGCCATTCCAGCACCATCCAATACTTTACTTAGAATAGCTTTCTTCTCTTCATCTGTTTTTGCTTCAGCTAATAAGAGATCTGTTACAAGTAGTTCTCCAAAAATTGAAGCTACTTCTGCAATAACCATCGGGCTACGCGCATTAGAGAAAGTTTGCTCTTTTGTAGCTATATATCCATGGACAGCATGCCCAAGTTCGTGAGCTAATGTATAGATATTTCCAAGAGAACCATTAAAACTCTGAAGAATATAAGATGTCTTTCCTGAATACCAAGTTGAACAGAAAGCTCCATTTCTTTTTCCAAATCTAGGACTAGCGTCTATATGATTTCTCTCAAACATATCCTTTGCTGTTGATAGAAAATCATCATCGAAATTACCATAAGCTTCTAGGATTATTTCTTTTGCTTTTTCCCAAGAATACTTCATATCAGGGGCATCTGGTAACGGTGCAACTATATCCTCACATCCTAGTTTAGGGATATTTAGAAGTTTAGCTTTCAATTTTAAATATCTCTGATAAAGAACTGCATGTTCCTCAATTGCTTTCATCAGATTATCTATAGTTTCTTGGTCTACATCATTAGCTATTAAGCTTTGATGCATTGGAGAATCATATTTTCTTCTCTTTGAAATTTTTGACCAATCACTGCAGATATTATGCATAGCAGCAGAAAAAATATCTTGATCCTGTCCTAACAGACCATAAATTGATTTGTTTGTAGATTTTCTTGTATCCTTATCCCGATGAGATAATAAACCATTAGCTTCTCCATATGATAGAGTTTTTAGTTCACCTTCCACTTCTATATCGAATTTTCTTGTGTTTAGCCATTTTGATTGTAATTGCTGCCAACCTTTTATTCCATATTGATCTTTTTCTATTATCAGCTGTTCTTCAATTTCAGAAAGCTTATGTGGATGAGCTCTTCTAAGTTTTTCCAAAGCATGTTTATAATTAGCTAATTTAGAATCATAAACCAAGCTTTCCTTTTCATAAACCAATTGTCCTATCTCTAGTTCAAGAAATGCTAATTCTTTTCTTATCTTTGCAGAAAATTCTTCCACTTTGTTATTTAGCTCCCTACTTGAAGGTATAGTCATATTTGCTGCAAAAGTTAATCGAGAAAACATAGATAATTCAAAAAGGTTAGCTAAGAATTTCTCTTGTTCTTGTAGAAGTACCAGTAAGTCATCTATTGAAAAACTAGGTGAATTTATCTTGTTCTTGTAATCATCAATAAATTCTTTGGCTCGTTTTTCGAGATTCGCAATAACAACTGCAATTTTTGGATCGTCTGATCCTTTAAACACCTCTGTTAGATCCCAGCTTATTTCCTTATCACTCATAATAATCAAGAGATGGAGTTGTATAGATAATAAAAAGATTATCAAATGAATAGATCAATATTCATTCTAGATAGTAATTTTTATCATCATAAATAAAACCAGTAATATTCTCTCCCTCTTCTTTCTTTGGAGGTAATCTTTCTACATTATCCTCAAAATTCTCGTAATTATCCATAGCCATTATAACAATCGCATTCTTCTCCTTAGAAACGATCATATATTCTCTTTTAACTATTTCATCATCCTTCTTCCTTCCCCTGCTTTCCACTCTCTTTCTATCATGGTGTCTGATTTCGTGATTTTCTAAAGATTCCATTTTAATCTGTTGCTCAGATACACTCTTTACAACCCATAGTATCTTTTCAAATTCCAAGATAGTTCCTTTAGCGAAAACAGGCAATTTCACCAGATAAGTATTCGTAAAGACATCTGTTCCATCTCTAGATGTAGTTTTATGTTCGTAAGCAACAGAAATTTTCCCTGCTGAAAAACCCTTTATTTCTTTTGCCAAAGATTCTGCTAAGAACTTTGTGCTTACCTTTGCAGTTATACCATCTTGATCCACGTCCAAATCAAGAATATAAGCCATCCTCGCCTCATCGTATTGTTTCATCATTCTTTCTATTAGAGCCTCTATATCTTCTTCTTCCTTTTGTGTAAGTTTTCTATCCTCTCCCCTTACCTGTAAAATAGCCTCATAATAACCGGTTTTGTACTTTGAACACTCATCACAAATAGCTCTTTTCATTTTAAGTCTAGTTGTAAAACTCTCTTCAAATTCACTGAAATCTTTGTGAGGTTTAGCATATATCCTTGTTTTTGCTGAAAATTCTTTTACTCCATAATTCATTATTTTGCTTTCTTCAATATCATCCTCAAATTCATATTGAAGAGGTGTATCAACTTCTAGTTTTTCAATAATTGCTCTTCTAGCGACCTCTCTAATGATTTCTTCTAGATTCTCTTCTCTTTTCCAAGTATCTACGCGATTTCTTAGTATCTTTAGGGTTCCGCATTCAGGACAAATTTCGACCTGCAAGGAATCAAGTTTTTTTATCTCTAAGGGATTTTCTTTCTTGTAACAATTCTCGCATAAATTGTCTAAGAATGGTCCATTCATAGTCCCACATATTGCGCAAAATCTACCTCTTTCCGAAATTTCAATCACCTTTTTAGAGATTTTAATTAGTTTATCGTATCAGGATTGCATGACCAATTTTATCCTTCTTCTCTGGATGTTTTAACCACAGTACAGCCTCTTTATGAATAATTCTGTTCTTAATAAGTAAGCGTACTATTTGAGTTCCTATTACATTTGCAGAAGTACATCTCTTAATTTCATCTAACAGTTCTTTTTCATTAACTAATTCCTTTCCATAAAAAGTTTGATTGACCTTTATCTTTACACCATGACTATCTAGTTCTAATTCAGCTATATCTTTGTCACAGGCAGCTACTAGTCTTTCACCTCTTTGTGTTATTATTTTCATGAAAAAAACTGTCATTAAAATCACATTCTTTATTACTTTCTCAAAGGTTTAACAGCTGTTGAAGCTCCGCAAGCGTCACATCGCTTCCTCATTATTCGAGTTTCTATAACTAAAGATGTATCTGGTTTGCCACACTCTCCGCACATAACATATTCCTTTACGTAACGTTCTAGAAGATTATGAAGTGTTACCTTAGCATGTTTACCTGCGAATACAGCTCTAGCCCCTTCCATATCCACAGAAGTTGCTAGTTCACCAGCCATAAATTTCAGAAAATGATTTTCATCCCTGTTAATTTTCGATAATACATCTCTAATGTTTGTTATGAAAGTCTTATTTCCTTCTATCACTGAAAGAATTTTGGGTATTTCAAATCTCGACTTTTCAAAGACTTTCTCAGGAAGCTGTCCTCGTGCCCTATCCAGCAATTTGTCATATTCCATTTTCTTACCTCATCTCTTTCTTTATTCTAGCCTTTTTGTTTGTTTCGTTTAGAACTTCTTTTCTCAACATTGTCTTTCCAATTATTTTCTCCATAGAACAAAAGATATTTTAAGATAGACCATATTCATAGTCTGAGGTTAATATTTGAGTAGTAGAGGAAAAAAACCAGCAAAGAAACCTAAAAAAGGAACAAGAGGAACCGATTGGGTTACTGCCAATTCTGATGCCATAAGGGCACAATTACCTGGTGAAGGCGAGTTTTTTGGTATTGTGATTCAAATTCTTGGTGCAAGCATCCTATTGGTTAAGTGCATGGATGGTTTCACAAGACAGATTAGAATTCCTGGAAAATATCGCAAGCGTCTTTGGTGCAGAGTAGGAGATGTAGTAATCATTATGCCTTTTTATGGAATGAACCCAGATGAAAAAGGAGAACTTGTTCACAGATTTCGAAGAAATGAAGTTCAATGGTTAATTAATAATGGACATATTCCTGAGGATTTTGTCACATAATTAAACACAAATTGTATGCGAGAAGAAAAGTTAATTTGTATGCGTGTTTTTTAGCTTTAACAATAGTTTTATTTAATTCTGATTGTTAATGATACTATAAGCGCAAGCCATAAATTTAATCACCTCCAAGAGTAAATTTACTCTGTTGATGATAACTCACACTCAATTACAGAATAATATCGTGATAAGAATGTCGGATAAGCAAATCGATACTATTGATCAAAAATTGGATAAAGAAAGGATCAAAGAAAAGGATAAAGATATGCTTAAAGTAATTGAGAGTGTCTTTGATGATCAAACAAGAATGGTTATTTTTAAACTAATAAATAAAGGTGTTTTGAAAGAAATTAGTTTTGTTGTTTCAACAGGAAAAGAAGCTAATGTATACCATGCTTATGGCGTTGAAAACGAAGAATTAGCAGTAAAAATCTATCGCACAACTACAGCTGAATTTAAGAGAAACTGGATGTATGTAGAAGGTGATCCAAGATTTAAAAGTTATAAAAAAGGAACATATGCTTTCATCTATACTTGGGCAAAAAAAGAGTATAAAAATCTTCAAAGGATGCAAAAAGCCAAGATTCTTGTTCCGTCTCCAATAGCGGTTTCCAAGAATGTAGTAGTAATGAAGTTCATAGGGGAGAATCAAGACGCAGCTCCTTTGTTAAAGGATGTAAAACTAAAAAAGCCAAATAAAGTATATGCTGAAGTAGTGGATTTTTTGTTTAAACTCTTCGATGACGGAAATTTGGTTCATGCAGATCTCAGCGAGTATAACGTTCTATTTCATAAGAAAAAACCTGTCATTATTGATGTTTCACAAGCAGTTTTGCTTGATCATCCTTATGCTTCAGTCTTTTTGTATAGGGATATAAGTAACATCAATAGATACTTTACTTCTCTAGGGGTGCAAACACTCTCAAATGATGAACTTTATGAACAAATAACAGAAACACCCCCTAGCCAAAAAATTAAATCAATGGAATTTTAAAGGTGCAGAAAATGTCAAGTGAATTTCTAGTTAGAATCCCGCTTGAAAGGATTGCGGTACTAATTGGTCCTAAAGGTAGCGTAAAGAAGAAAATCGAAGAACTAACTGAATGCACACTTAAGATTGACAGCAATAGTGGCGACGTTATTATTCTTGCAGAGGAAGAATTAGAGAATCCAGTTAGTCTTTGGAAGGCTAGAGATATGATAAAGGCTATTGGAAGAGGTTTCAGTCCACATAATGCCTACAAGATAAACGATTCTGGATCCGGCTTTGATTTAATACAGTTAAGAGATTATGTTGGAACTTCCCTAAATTCTTTAAGAGAAGTTAAATCAAGATTAATAGGCCAGAAAGGGAGAACTAGAAATACCATTGAACAGATGGCTGGTGTAAATATCTCTGTTTTCGGTAATACAGTAGGTTTAGTTGGTGAGTTTAGAAAACTGCAATTCGTAAGAGAAGGCATTATTAGACTAATTAATGGAGCAAAACACAGTACTGTTTACAAGTATATTGAAGAGAGGATGAGAGAATTAAAAGGTGATAAAGAAAAATTATGGGTCTCTCATGCAAAGGAAGAAGACTTAGTAGGTATAACTGATTTAGATGAATTAGAGCGTTTAGTATTTGAAGAAGAGGAACAAGAAACAAGTGATGAATAATGCACTCTTCAAACGTACTTTTTGATTTGCACGTTCACAGCCACTATTCTACTGATTGTAAAAGCAAACCAAGAGATCTAATTAAAATTGCAGAAAAGAAGAATCTGACAGGAATTGCTGTTACTGATCATAATACTACAAGGTTTCATAGAAATGAACACTTCAAGAGTAAAATAATGATCATCCCAGGGATTGAAATTTCTACTAGTAAAGGTCATATAATTGGATTGGGAATAGTTGAAGATATCCCAAAAAGGATGACTGTAGAAGAAACAATTGAGAGAATTGATGAACTAGGGGGACTACCTGTAATTTCTCACCCCTTTGATTTTACCAGAAAAGGAATTGGAAAAAAAGTATACAAACTTAGTAATGTTGCTATTGAGACACAGAACGCTTCATGTCCTTTTCAAAGATTCAATGAAAAAGCAAAACGTTGGGTACTTGAAAATAATCTTCCTGAAACAGGAGGCAGCGATGCTCATAGAGCTAAAGATGTGGGTATGGCGTATACTGTCGTGGAAGAACCAACAGAAAGTGTTGAAGGATTATTAGAATTAATCAGAAAAAGAAAAACAACCTCAGGTGGAACTCATTTATCAATCCCAGAAAAAATAGTGAGATCTTTTCAAATTCATTTTTAAGAAACTTTTTACAATTTCAAGTAAAAGGGTAAATCAGAGTGAAAAGTTGGATCACTCATTAACTTGGAAGAAAATAATAGGAATTAGAAAGCATTGTTTTTATTCCACATTTCTTCTTTAAGTAAATCGCGAATTGCAACTCTTATGCATTCACTCCTATTTGGATATCTTTTCAATCTTACTAATTCATCTAAATCATGAAGGAACTCATCTGGTAGATGTACTGTCACTAATTTCATTCTTTTGACACCTCTAATTTTCCTTTGTGTCGATTATTTAAAGGAGATGTAATATTAGGAGAATATACTTCTCTATTTTCGCGTAAGTTACCCATATGTTCATTATAGAAAAAACGAGAAGAAAAATTAACACCTTCATGCTAAAACTGCATTCTGTTTGATATTGGAAGATAATACATTATTTTACTTCTGTTCCTGGTGGTACAGGTTTATCTAAATTCAGTAAAATTGGTTCTCCATCAATATCTGCTGCTAATAACATACCATCAGATTTTTCACCCATTAGAGTAGCAGGTTTAAGATTTGTGACAACAACAATTTGCTTTCCAACCAAATCCTCAGGTTTGTAATATTGCTTAATCCCTGCTAGTATTTGCCTTTCTTCTGTACCTAAATCAATTTGTAATTTAATCAAATTTTTACTTTTGTCAATATTAATTGCGCTTCTTATTGTTGCGATTTTAAGATTAACTTTCTTGAAATCCTCATAATTTATTCTTTCCATTTTATCATCACTTTTTTTCTTTTCCCTTAACCTTTTTCCTCACTTCATTCCATTTCTTTTGAATTTCGTCTGCTTTTACTTTATGAAAAACTGGTTTGATTTTTTTAATCTCTTGTCCAGCATGTGTCTCATTCATATCAATTGCGTCTATTCCCTTATCAACTGGTTTACCTTGAAAACCAAGAGATCCCCAGATTTTCTCTGCTGTTTCAGGAATGATGGGCCATAAAAGCACTGAAATAACTTCAGAAATTTTAGCAGATAGATTAAGAACGGTAGCAGTCTTTTTCTTGTCTTTCTTTATTAGATGCCAGGGTTCTACTGATGAGAAATATTGGTTACCTAATCTCGCCACATTTATAGCAATTTTTGTTGCATCCTTAAGTTTGAAATTATCCATAGCGTTGAGATAAAGATCTATATTCTTCTTTACCTGAGCAAGAATGCCATTTTCCTCTTCAGTTAAATTCCCTCTTTCAGGAATTTTGCTCTGAAAATGTTGTCCAATAAATGTTATTGTTCTATGAATAAAATTACCAGTTACATCATTAAGATCAACATTGACATTGGAAGCAAAATCATCCCAATCAAAATAAGTGTCCTTTAGCTCAGCCCTATTATTGCTTAAATAATATCTCCAGTAATCAGCAGGCAGTGTAGCTGTAGCTTCATCACACCAAATTCCAATACCTTTCGATTTAGAGAATGGCCCCTCTTTAAATTGAATAAAGTTTGTAGTTGCAACAGCATAAGGCAAAGGATAAGAATCCCTTGTAGCTAAAAGCATGGCAGGAAAGATTAAAGCATGAAATATTATGTTGTCTTTTCCAATACAGAATACAGTTTTTGTGTTTTTATCCAACCAGAATTCATCAAAAAGTTCGGGTTTTCCTTGTTCTTCTGCAATAAATTTCACTGTGCTAATATAACCAAGCACATTCTCAAACCATACATACAATACTTTGTTTATATATTCCTCTCCAAATATTGGATCAATTGGAATCCCCCAAGTCATATCTCTGGAAATCGGACGTTCTATTAATCCTTCTTCGATCATACTTAGTAGTTTTTGCTTAGCAAATGAGGGAATATGAGGATTCTCTTCTGCGAATTTTTTTAATGCGTCTGAAAACGCAGGAAGATCAAAATACCAATGACTAGTTTTCTTAAGTACTGGAGTTTTATGACAAGTTATACAATGCGGCTCAATTAAATCAGTAGGTTTGAGAATCACCTCACATTCTGGATTATTACACTGGTCTCCTCTTGCTCCTTTAATATTACAAACTGGACAAATACCTTCAACGAAACGATCTGGTAGAAATCTTTGATCGTGTTCACAATAGTGTTGTTCAGTTTCCTTGAGTTTAAAATAACCATTCTGATGAATTTTTTTATGAAATTCTTGAACAAAAGATATGTGTAATGGATTATGAGTTATTGTATACTTATCAAATTCAATATTCCATTCGTCTAACAGCTCCAATGTTCGATTGTGATATCTCATTGCTAATTCGATAGGTGAGACTCCTTCCTCTTCTGCTGCAACCACTATAGGTGTGCCATGAGCATCAGATCCACTTACATAAAGAGTATCATGTTTTCGAAGTTTATGGTAACGTGTGATTACATCACCCCACAATAACTGTGAAAATGTTCCCAGATGAGGAATATTATTTACATAAGGCCAAGCAGCTGTGATCACCCACTTTTCTTCAGACATTATCAATCACCCTTAATGTATTGTTCTTTGATTGGTTACACTTCCCAGATTGTAGAAAACTGATTGCTTTTTGTGTGTTTCGGATAGATTCTACACTCGTTATTATAAAGTTAACAATTAAAAACAGATAAATCTGTTTGTAATAAATTTTTGGTGGTCTATACTATACTCTAACTAACTGATCAAAAGAGTTACTAAATCCCTTTTCGGGAAACCATTTCATATTCCCTCTGTTCGACCACTTTACCACCTAAATTACATCTTTTATCCTCATTTAAAACTTAATGGAAATAATTTCTTCTGAATTTCAAGGAATTCTATGTTGTTTTTCCTGCCATCTGATAATATAATTTCTCAATCTGATCTGTAACATGATTAAAAGAATACTCTCTTCTTATTCTCTTCCTAGCTGTTTGGGCTTTTTTCACGTATGAAGAATAATTATCAACTACATTCAGAATAGCATCTTCTAAGGATTGAACATTTCCCGCTTCGAAAAGCACTCCATCTTTTCCTCTCCTAAGAAGTCTAGGAATATCTCCTATATTTGAAGCAATTACAGGAATCCCCATTGCCATTGCTTCTATAATTGTTGTGGGAGAACCTTCCCAGAAACTAGGGAGAATTAACGCATGTACTTTTTCTAGAAGAGAAGGAATTTTGGAATGATCAACTGCACCGAATAATTTCACTCTTTTCTCTTTACCAAATTTCTTTTGCAGTAAAGGAAAGAGTGAACCATACCCAATAAACCAAAACGAGAGATTTTTTGTTTCTTTTAGAAGTTTTTGAATTGCTAGTATATAATATGATACACCTTTCCAAGGTTCAAGATCTCCAATGTATGCAATGTTGTATTCTTTCTCTATTCTAGGAACAATTTCTGGAAATATTTCTGGATTTATTGCATTGTTTATAATAGTTAGTCTTTTTGGATTCCTGTGTAGGCTATGTTCTAGAAGATCTTTATCATAACTACTAACCGAAGCAATCACATCAGCTTGTGATAAAACGAATCTTCCCAAAGTATAATCGTAGAATTTCTTTGCAAATTCCTTAACAAATCCAGTTTTGTATGGAGGAGATCCTACACCGCCATGAATGTGCAGAAGAAGTGGTTTTTGTTTGAACAGCTTTGCAATTGCCGCTTGTATTGTTGTGAAGTAAATGAAAGAATGCACATGAAAAACATCTACTTCTTTTAATTTTAGTAATTTATGAAGCATTATACAAGCTGGATTAATACCAAAAACATTCCATGGACTATAAAAACGATGGACAGTCATATTCTCATAATATGTTTGATATGGAATCTTTGTTGATTTCTTGGTTGTAAAAACATCTATATAATGTCCTCTTCTTGCCAGTTCCTTTGATAAATGACTCACATATCTTTCAGTACCACCATAGCTTTTGGAACCAAAGAAAGGAGTTACTTGTACTATTCTCAACGAATCCACAAATTTCACCTAAGTCCTATAAAGTAAGAAATTTTTCCCATTACTTGTTATCAAATGGAATAAAGGTATATTATTATAATTCAAGCAAACGTAAAACATGAGTTCTTCTGGCGTAAGTTTTATTGGTGTTCCAAGCCATTGATCCATTACTTCACCAATCACTATATATCTTATGAAAAAGAATGATTTCATGCGAAGTGCATTCGTTTTCATTGAAGAATTAGAATCCAACAACTGAGGTATAGTGTAAATATTAATTCCTGTAATAAATTTTGAAATAGAAAATGGCATACTGATTGTTGAGCTAGCAAAATCAACATTTGTTTCAATATTATAAGCAAAAGTTAAGTCATAGTACTCATTGGTTAGGTTATAACCTGGAAGATATTGATCTCCTATGTAAGCAAGGCTGAGATAAGAATTAAAGAGTAGAACAACTACAAGAAGAGTTGCCCACTTTTTCTTCAGAGATTTTAAGAATCCAGAAATAGATAGAAAACTAAGAATTCCAACAAAAATGATTGTAAAAACAAATGTTCTAGGTGCTACCCAAGAAAGCTCATGTTCTGTAGCACTAAACACAAGAGAAAAAATTACAGTTAAGCCATAAAAACAAAAACCTAGAATAAAAAGTGCATATTTCACTCTATTAGGTTTAATTAAGGCTACCCCACTTAAAAGAAAAAGAATTACAAGCTCTGTAGAAACATACCAAGAGGGAAGATTGGAAGTGTAAAAAAATAATCCTATGATTTGTACAATAACCATCCCTCCAGCTATTATTATAAGAGATATTTTTGAAAATTTTTGCTTAGTGAAAAATTCCGATACTCTTTTTCCGTACCGTTTTCTTATCAGAAAACCTATCAAAGTTATGATTACCCAGAGCACAAGTAATGAGAACATGTTCTTTATAAAAACATTGTAGAGCACCTCATAGAACTCGTTTCTCGTAAAGTAATAATTCACAATATTAAATTCTCTAGAATTGAGTATAGTATTGACTATAATAACAGCAGGTAGGGCATAAACGAGTGATAAAATTGACTTGTAATCTTCAGCAAGGAATATGCTTACAAAGAGGATAACAGGTAGTAAGAAAACAGCAGATAAATGATGAACTTTAACAGTGACTATAGCAAGGAAACCTGCAATAAGTTGTGCTCTGAAACTTTCAGGTTTGCAAAGATAAAGGTACAAACACAAACAGAATAAACTGATTCCTAGTGAATTAGGTCTACCTAGGAACATTTGAATTCCAATAATGGATGGGAATAGGAGCACAAGAGCGAGATATTGAAGATTAAAATCTTGAGAATCATAACCCTTTTTCTTCTTTCCAGTATGATGAATAAAGGCAACTATTGATAAATCGAATATTAGAATAGGTAGGATGGTGCTTATGAACTCATAAAGCATTTCTGCGCTTAACCCGGTTAAGGATGATATAGCAGATGCAAAAACATGAAAACCTACAAAATCGTAGTAAGATTGTGCAATACTAAGTTCTGTTATGTGACCATTTGTTAAGATAGAATCTACATACTGAAGATGGATATAAGAATCAAATCCAAACATTCCCAAATTGAAGTAAAGAATGAGAAAAATTATTGCTATTTTCCCCAATATTAGTGCAGAGAAGTATGCAGATTTACGAAACACAAGTACACCTATCTATATTCATCTAAATACATTTTTATTGCCTTTTCTGGTTCAAGAATTGGAGATCCATGACCTGGTAAAATAACACTCGGTGATGTTACTTCCAACATCTTTATTGATGATTTTAATGCTTGTTCATAATCAATAGCATAAGCTTTCTTTGGTGGTAATATTTTTTTCCCTTTCTTGTCTGCATTAATGATATCACCACAGAATAAAATTTGGTTCTCTACATCAACTAATGCAATAGTTCCTGGAGTATGGCCAGGTAGATGCATGATTTTTAAACCATATACAACATCATTGTCCACTACTTTTTTATCCACTTTAGAACTAGGACTACCTAGCATTCCTTCTAGTATTTTTAGCATAAAACCACCAAAACCTTCAAAACTAGGCAATTTTTTTGTTTGCTCAATATATGGAGTTTCTTTTTCGTGAGCTATGATTGATGGTTTGTATAATTTTCTAAGCTCTTCTGTCCCTCCTATATGATCTTGATGAGAATGGGTAAGTATAATAGCTTCTAGAGGTTTATATGGGAAATTTCTATTTATTGTCTTTATTAACTTTGATGCTTTCTTTGACATTCCAGTATCTATTAACACGCACTCTTGCTCTCGTTCGATAAGATAACAATTTCCACCACCTGGAATTAGAATTATGTTATCAAAAATCTTCATGATTCTTTAATATCAAAGTCTGTATTTTAAATCATTCTGTTTTTTTTCATCTGTTTTTCGAAACTTTACACTCTTACAATTTGGACAGCTTTGTTTTTTTAGTTGTTCAATAGTCTGATATTTTTCTCTATGTCCAACTTTTATTGTTTTTCGACAGTCTAAACATTGATAGAATCTTATTGTAGGACTTGCTTCCCCAGTATAAATCGGCTTGTTAAAACTACCTTTTATTTTTGGTATTGCAGGTGGAACCACTAATAATCTGAATAGTGTTGAAACACCACCAATTTTCTGAGCACCAATATATTTGTTAAATTTCGGGATAATATCTGTCATTAAACAGTTCATTTCTGATAGATTTTTCTGGAATTGCACCATTTCATTTGGAGCTTTTGTTGGGAAAGAAAGATAAATAACCCCTTCATTATCTGAAGTTATTAACTCTATGCCCCTGGAAACAAACAAAGAGGTTCCATTCAAAGTATAAGGTGGATCAGTTATTATGCAATTGAATTGATTAATAAATTCATTCTGTAAAGGCTTTTTAAGATCTATTTCTACAAATTCAATGGAAAGGTTAAGTTGCTTGTTTGCCAAATCAATAATCTCTTTCAATCTTTGGTCGATGTCAAAAACTACTATCCTACAAGTAGATGGAGCAAACATACCTAAAGCAATACTCGTTAAATCACTATCTCCTAGAAATGCGAAATTCTGATGAATTAAATCAAAATTATGGTTCATAAAAAGGACTCGAGAGAGACTAGTTTCCGACGTAGCATAGGATTGGTCAATTAATGTATTAGGTATTCCTCTCATTTCACAATACTTTGTGAGCAGCTCAAGTTCTTTTTGATATTTTTCTTTAGGAAAAATCAGTCCTTCTCCAGAGCATTTTGAACATGTAATGTTTTCACCTACAACGCCTAAAATTTGTAAAACTTCTTTCCCCAACGAGGTAGTTATTGTTCCATTTGCATCTCTTTCACACCAATTTTGTTTAATAAACTCATTTCTTACAGCAGTACAAATTGGCACCGGTATATTGCTTTCTTGAGATACTTTACGCATTGTAACACTTTGGAACCTTTCAATTAAACCTAATAATCGTATTAATCCTAAAATGCCTTCTCTTAACTCAACATTTTTTTGAATGTCGGACAGTTCACTGAAGATTTTTTTTCTGTCCATAATGGATTATCATGGATTCTTATTCAAAAATCTGCTGGATAAAGACATCTAGAGATTTACTTATTTTAACCAGAATTTTAACGATAACATTATTTAAATGAGAATTTATGTTGTTAATGAAGAGTGGTACAAAGAATGGATCAATTAATTGAAAACTATCCTTATCTTTCGTATAGAAATAAGAAATTGTACATAAGAGAGCAACTTGCAGAAGCCATTGTAAAAGATAAAACAACACCAATGTTCATCTTTCTTCCCACGAGATTCTTAAATAATATCGATTTCTTTGAAAAAGCTTTACAAAAAAATCTCCCAAATATCTTTATGTCATATGCAATTAAGGCAAATTATCTTGGGAGGGTACTTTCAATTGCAAAAACAAGAGATATAGGTATTGAAGTAATGTCATTGTTTGAAATGAAACTAGCTGAAAGAGCTGGTTATTCGTGGGGTAAAGTAATCTTTAACGGTCCTGCTAAAACAGCAGAGGAATTACAATATGCTATATCTAAGGGAGTGGGATATATCAACGTTGATTCATTGGATGAACTCAAACTAATTGCGAAAATAGCTGAAACAGAGCAAAAAATTCAACCGATAACAATCAGAATTCATCCGCAATTTAAAGATGAAACTGAAAAACGACTATTAATAAGAAAAAATAGTAAATTAGGTGTCGATTTCACAAGAGGATTAAAGTTTTTTAGATTTGCCAGAGATAACCAAAATCTGGATCCTGTTGGTGTCCATGTTCATGTTGGAACAAATTTAACTTCCCATGATTTTTATGATGAACTTCTTTCTTTTCTTAACAAATATATTATTGATCTCGAGAAGAAAGACAATATTGTAATAAAACAGATTAACCTTGGTGGAGGTTTGGCAAGTAAATCCACACTAGATAATAAAGAATTTAGTCTTGAGAAACTGGGTAAACAAATTGCAATGAATATTGAAGGTGTTAAAGATAAGTTGATAATTTTTGAACCCGGACGGTATTTAATTGAAGATAGTTTTGTGGCATTAACTAAAATACTACGAACAAAAAAAACATGGGGAAGAAAATGGGCTTTCACGGATATAGGTGCAAATTCTCTTATTCCAATGAGATATTCACACTATAAAGCACTCCCTGTTAATGACAAAGGTAAAGACCAATATTGTAATCTAGGAGGACCTCTCTGTTTACCAGTTGATGTTATTTCGAATGAAGCTGTGAATTTCAAATTGGAAGAAGAAGATATATTGATAATTTTGAATTGTGGTGCATATACACTATCAATGAGTGAACAATTCGGATACCCTAGACCAGCTGTGTATGAATTAAACAAAGAAGAAGAATTAAAGCTGATCAAACCAGCAGATAATCTTGAGAAAATGGTTGAAGAAGCTTTCTAGCTGACATTTCAACTAGTTCGTATTCCTTGAAAAGAAAAGAGATGAACCAACAATATGACAAAAAAAAGTCAGAGATTGTTAATTTGTGCTGAAAGATGTGAGAGTAAGTGTTGCAGAAGCACTCCACCAGCCTTAACATCAGAGGATATTTCAAGAATAAATAAACAGATTTCTGATGATAATTGGATAAGGAAAATAGAGGAATCGGAAAAGATAGTTCATATTGTGGAAAAGAAAAAAGAATCAAGAGATTGTTATTTCTTAACAGAAAGAAATCTCTGCAGCATTTATGAGAATAGACCACTTGATTGCAAACTCTTTCCTATTTTTCTAAAAATCAAAGAGAACAAGGTTGGTTCTTATAAAATCGAATGGTTGGTTTGGTATTGTCCATTAACACAAGAAGTCAGTTTGGAAACGTTATTGGAAGAAGCTAGAAAAATAATTGAGGATTATTTAGAGAAAGAACCCCAGATTGTTTTTGAATATCAAACTGCTATGTATGAGTCAGGTGGATATAAGAAGAAACATTTTATGAAGGAAGAGATTATAACAATAAATTAGTGTGAATGATTGGTATGAATTCCGTCTCTATAGTTATTCCAACTTATAATAGCAGTTCAACAATCGAAGATTGTTTAGAATCATTGGTGAAACAGACACAATCTCCAGAAGAGATAATTATTGTCGATGGTCACTCTAAAGATTCAACTATCGATATTGCAAAGAAATTTGAGTGTAAAATACTCTATGAAGAAGGAGGATCTAGAGCTGCAGCTTGTAATGTTGGTGTTCCAGAAGCTAAGGGGGACTATATTGTTTTCATTGATGCTGACGCAATAGCAAAAGAAGATTGGCTCGAGAATTTGATAGTAGCTTTTGATGAAGATCATGGACGAGAAGTTGTGTGCACTACTGGACCTAACATAGAGTATCCAAATGAAACGGATTTTGGGAAAGCAGTAAGTGCGGTGTACAATACATTTATTGGAGGTAATTGGACAGAGCACATAAAGAGTATATTTAACAAAGAAAATAGGTATGTCCAAAGTGCCGCTGGTTGCAATGCAGCCTATAAGCGTGTTTATCTTGAAGAAGTAATGCCTTTCAATGAAAATCTAATCACAGCTGAAGATACAGAAATCAATTATAAACTGATTCAAAAGGGGTACTCAATCTATTTTGAACCAAATGCAATAGTGTATCATCAGCGCCCTCAAACGCATAAAGCTTATAGAAATAAAGCGAAGAAATATGCTAGAGGTAAAATACAGTTTTTTAGAGCTCATAATGCAGGATTAGATTTTGGACACGTGCTACCTCCGTTATATTTTATCACAGGAATTTTCTTCATTTTAGCTTTATTAGCAAATTACTGGGTTGGATTGGGTATAGCAGGATATTTTGGATTTTATCTACTCACAATTTTACTTACATCCCTAATTCAATCTATACGCTACAAAAAATGGAAATTCCTTTATCTACTACCAATTATGTTTTTTGAGGGGCATATTTGTTGGAGTTTAGGGATAATCCAAGAAATATTCTTACCTAAGGTACAGAAGGGAAATAAATGACATTAAATATCGCAATGTTGTTTGAGCTAGGACCTGATGACTCCGGAAGCATTGGTGGAGGAGTAGAGCTTCACGCATATAGTATATCAAAAGAACTAGTCAAATTGGGACATAAAGTAACGTATTTCACTGGAGCAATACCAAATTGTAGAGAAAAAATATCTATTGAAGGAGTTAATTACAAAAGACTTGACTTCTTATCATTAATAAAACGATCATATAATCCGCAACAGTTGAATTTTACAAGACAGCTCTTCTTTCTCTTAAAAACAAAATTAACACAAAAAAACAAGATACTAGAAAATGAGAAGTATGACATCATTCATGGTCACGTCTACTCTGCTGGATTAACAGCTTTGTCCTTAGGAAAAGTAAGACAGTCCAAAGTAATTAACACCATTCATGGATCATATTACAAATATTGGAAACAATTAGTAAAAAATCCTCTAACTGTATTATTTTATAGACAAATGGAAAAGAGATTGGCACCATATCTCGCTAAAAGATGCCATTACCAAATCCACACAGATTATGATTTTGCAGAAACCGTAAAAAATTGGTGTAATGTAAAAGCAAAAGCAAAAATTAATACTGTTTTAAATGGTGTGGATACAGATATATTCTCACCAAACATTAAGCCAAATTTACTCTTGAAAGAGGAAGAAGGACCTATAGTTATGACAACTAGACGATTAGTTGTTAAAAACGGTGTGTTGTACTTGGTGAAAGCTTTCAAGAAAGTTGTTGAAAAATTCCCAAAAGCAAAATTAATTATTATTGGAGATGGACCAGAGAAAGCACGAATTACCAAGGAAATAAACGAATTGGGGATTGTAAAGAATGTTCACTTTATAGGTATGGTAGCAAACAAAGAAGTACCTGCATATTTAGCAGTAGCTGATATTGTCGTTGTTCCTAGCATCGTAGAAGCTTCAAGCATTAGCGTCCTTGAAGCGATGGCTATGAATAAACCAGTAGTTGCATCAGATATTCCTGGAATAAGAGAGATAACTAACAATGGTAAAAATTGCGTCTTAGTGCCTGCAAAAGAAAACGAGGGTATAGCAGATGCAATTCTGAACCTATTGAAATCTGAGCAAAAAGCAGAGGAATTAGCCTCATTAGGTTATGAGGAAATTAAACAAAACTATACTTGGGAGAAGAAAGCTAAAGAAATTGAACAGATATATTATAAGACATTAGAAAAGAAGAAATAAATCCAAACAAAGAGAATCGAAATAAATGACCACCGAAACAAACTTCTGTCTTAGGGTCGATGTTGATACATTTGAAGGTTTAAAATTAGGAATCCCTAAAGTGGTTGATTTTGCTTTAAAACTAGAATGTTCTGTAACAATTTATCTTAGTTTGGGGAAGTATGCCACTGGAAGAAATCTTTTTCGCATAATTAAAAATAAAGAGATAACGGAAAAAAGAATACCTCTATGGAAAAGAAATCATCCTAAAAGCATTGTTCGAGGTTTGTTATTACCACCTAGAGGAATAAAAGAGAATGAAATAAGGAAACTTCAGGAATATAACACTGAAAAATTAATTGAATTTCATCCTCATGGGTACAATCACGTGAAATGGTCCAAATCTTTTAGTGGATTAAGTTATGAGAAAACAAAAGAAAATGTAGAATCACTAATAGAAGAGTACACAAAAATCTTTAGTCGGAGACCCATAGCTAATGCTGCACCGAATTTTCAGATAAACAAACATTATTTTCACTTGCTAAAGGAAGAAAATTTTAGTTTTAGTTCCGATCTATATCATCCTATTCCCATTAATCTTCAATTCAAAGGTAGAGGAAATCAAAAGAAATCTTTCCAAATTCCTCAACTACCTGTAACTGAGACATCTATCGAAGAATTCATCCTTCAAGGAAAAACGCTAAATCAGATAAAAAAAGAGTATAGAAAACGATTTGAGGAATGTGTAGATTTAGGAAAAAAATACATCTGCTTATATGTTCATTCAATATATGAACCAATAAAGCTCAATAATCTACTAAAGGAAATTGTTAATTTAGCAATCAAGCTAGATATGCAAACTTTAACTCACAGTGAATTTATTCAAACTCAAACAGATTTTCCTGTTATTGAATATGATCAATTATTTGGTGATGTAAAAAAATGAAAAGGAAAAATGTTTGTTTGTTAACACAAGAATATCTGAAAGGTGCTACTTGGGTTTATTGTTATCATTTAGCTAGTGAATTAAAGAAAGAGCAGATATGGGAACCTCATATTATTGCTGCAGAAAAAAAAGATTCTACTGAATCGAAGTTTGGAAAAAATATATCGCTCAAACTTGTTGCAACATCTTCATCTAAATTGTTTTACTCTCGTAATTTTTGGAGAAAATCCTCGACTGTGGTAAACAAAATCAAACCAGAAATTGTTCATGGAAATATGAATCTTCTTTCATCTTTAGGAATAAAAGATGATTATCCCATTATTGAGACGGTTCATACAACTTTCAGTAGAGAGAGAAGAGGTGCTAAATCTGAACCTTTTCATTCTTTAAGTTGGGTTGAAAAAAGAGTATTGTTGCTGTATCCTTGGCTAAAAAAAATTGAGATGAGATTATTAAAAAGAGCAAGACACATAATAGCAGTTAGTGAAACAATAAAAAACGAATTAATGACAAATTACTCAATCTCTGAAGAAAAAATTACTGTTATTCCAAATGGAGTGGATTTAACAACTCATCATAGAACAAGCAAGAAACTTTACACTAAAAAAGAAGACGAATTTGTTTTAGGATTTCTAGGGAGAATGACAGCAGGAAAAGGGGCTAAACTTCTTTTCCCAATAATTAGGAAAGTTAAAAAAAGCATCCCTAATGTAAAACTGCTTCTAGCAGGTGATGATTTAAACACTAGAACTGATATTCGAAAGATAATAAAAAATCATAGTCTTGAGGAGAATATTGTAGATTTTGGATATATCTATGATATTGAGAAAAAAAATGCTTTCTTAAGTTCCCTAGATGTTTTTCTACTCCCTTCCAGCCACGAGGGCATGAATTTAACTCTTTTGGAAGCATTAGCGTGTCAAGTACCAATTATCTCTACTCCGCAAGCAGCAACCTTTGATCATAATGATACCATCATTCTTGCCCCAAGAGAGATTCAAGATATCGCTGATAAAATCATTGAACTGAATCAGAATAAACAAACCTTAGATACAATAAGAGAAAAATCACTAAAAATTGCGGAAAAATACTCTTGGAAAGAAACAGTAAATCTCACCCAAAAAGTATATGAAAAAGTGCTAATTGGATAGGTGATCTTTCTCTGAATTTTCTGATTGGGCTTTTTCCTCACTTTCGCCTATTTTTGTAATATCGTCTCTACTTGCTTCCATTTCCTTAGCTTTCTTCTTTCTGAATATTCTCCCTTTTTCAGCTAAAGGTAGAATAAACAACCAGAAGATTGGAAGCCATATAACTAGAAGTACATATCCTAGAACATTATGTACTGATTCTCCTAAATTGGTTCCTCCATAGTAGAAGGTGAGCATAACTATTGTGATTCTTAGGAAATTCATTAGATAGGTCCCTAGGATTCCAATTATGGTTACTCCAACTGCTTTGTGATTCCAATGTATCTTTTTTCTTGCTTCAAATAGCATTAGCAGAAAAATGAAAATGAAAATTGTCATAGAATGTATCCCACTACATCTTGGATCAATTAAGAGACCAGGGGTTTTACTTGGCTCTCCTAAACCTATAAAAGTATTAATTCGAGCCTCGTTCCACTCTATACTAGTAACATTTAAACCAAAAAAACGGAGGGTATAGGGAACAATTAATCCTGTTAACCTAGTTAACCACTTTGCAATTGATAATTCAAAGAGATATGTATCAATACCTGAAAAAATTAGAACGTAGAAGATAGTTGTTAGAAGTACCACATATAAACCAGGTTTTCTGTACTTTTTGAATATGTTATCATCCCAAGTCACATACAAAACTGCTATGAAAGCTAAAACTAATCCAAGGGGTACAAGATGGTTAGTATTAGTATCACGGAACAGTATCTTCACCGTCTCTGCTCCTCTAGATATTTCGTACATTACATAAAAATAAATCACAAAAGCTACTAATATTGACGATATTGCATATCGTAAATATCTTTTTTTGAGAAAAGAAGTAAGAGGTGAAAACTTTTCAGCTATAGGATCTAATTTATTTGAAGTTCTTTGTTTGAAATTTGAATACCTCAAATTTAGTCTATTGAAGAAGTTTTGTGATTTTTCATCTTGAGTAATTTCATCATTTGTAGACGTAAGGCTCTTCTGAGTAGTTTCTTTTTCTTCACCATCTACCAAATCACTCACCTAATTACTCTAAATTATTTTGAAAGAATTGTTTACGACTAGTTTAATATTCTTCTCTTTCTCCCTTTGTTAAATCTAGCGTTATATCAAGTTATCCAGCAAGGTATCTAGTAAAGAAATATAGCTTAATCGTCTTCAAAAATCACATTCTTGTAAGCGAATTCCATATTAGGAAATCGGAAATCTGTTGATTGTTTTGAAGCATAATGCTCTCTATAAAAATCACGTAAAGCTAGTCTTATTGCTTCTGATCTTGAAGCATATTTTCCCTGCAGAACCATTTCATCAAGAATTTCTACGAACTCACTTGGAAGTCTAATCGATATTAGATTCATTTGATCACCCCAAATCACATTATCTTTAGCGAATCATTTTCTATTTTGTCAGTTATGACATTTATATTTTTGTAACACTGTCGCTTCGAGCTGTATGTGATGTACCCCCATATAGATATTCTATAAAAGGATATCCACAGAAAATTAGCTAATCAAAAATTTGGTTCAATAGCTGATTAAAAAAAACAAGGTTTTCTTATTGAATAAAGCGTTTCAATGATTACAGCATCACATCACGTTTACATTCACTACAATGAAGAATTGTACCAGCTGGAAGAGGTTCATCTGTCTTTCTAAGAATTTCCCCACAGAAGCATGCATACCCTCGCAACTTTGCTGGGTTGCCAAAAACTAAAGTAAAGGGTTGAACATCTCTAGAGACTAAACTTCCAGCTCCAATCATGGAGTATTCACCTATTGTTATACCACAGATTATTGTAGAATTGGCACCAATTGAAGCACCTTTTTTCACTAATGTTTTAATTATTGTCCATTCGGGGGATGTCGCTCTAGGTAGAAGATCATTAGTAAAGCAAACATGTGGTCCAACAAAAACATCATCTTCAATAGTAACGCCTTGATAAACAGAAACAAGGTTTTGAATCTTCACATTATCCCCAATAGTAACATTAGTATCAATGAAGACTGATTTTCCAAATATGCAATTGCTTCCTATTTTTGCACCGGTCCTTACTTGAACTTGATGCCAGATTTTAGTATCAGTTCCAATAGTTACATTATCTTCAACAAATGCAGAAGGATGTACAAAATAATTCTTTTCTTCACCCATAGGATTCAGAAAGAAAGAAGAAATAAAAAAGTTTGTTGTATTTTAGACCTCACTAAATACCTTTTAGTTTTAACTTAATTCTAACAAAAGGTCGTTTTAGCATCCCCTTGAAAACTCTGAAGAAAATTTGTCTATCAATAAGTCCTGATTGTAGAGTGGAATAATTTCCTTGTTTTAGAACAAGAAAGCCAGCAGCTACATCTGAATAGAATTCAGATCTCTTTTTCTTCTTTGCATATTTTCTAGCAGCTCTCTTATGTGAATTTAAACCATATCGTCGCATAAGATAAGAATACCACGGCATGTGTTTGAATTTCAGTTTGGGCAGAGTACCTATTAGATTGTATTTTAGGTTACTAACCTTCTTTTTCTTTGCCAGCTTTATTACAGGTACAGTCAGAGGTTTAATACCCATTACTCGCGCTGCAATAATATCAGTTGTTACTGGATCATTACCACAAATAAGGATTTTAGAATCTCTTCGATCTCCATCAGAGGGACCGGAGCCTTCCATAGCAACTAGCCCATCTATTATTGAAAGAGTTGGGGGAAACAGTTTGATGAGATCTAGAATCACTTCACTTAGAAAAGGATGATATCTTTTCTTGTATCTTCGGGACACCAGACCAAACTGATTCTTTAAAATGCAAGTAATCTTTGTTTGCGTATGTGTTTTTAATTTAGCAACATTAACTAATTTGGTTGTTTTAAGTAACACTTCTGGTGCTGAGAATTCATCAAAATAAAATCCACCGAGATATAACCTGTGGTGCTTTTCTTTAGTTAAATTAATAACTTTAACATTCTCATATTCTTTCTCCAAATACAAATATCCCATTCTCTCAAATTCATCATCAGCAATTGCTAAAGCATGATCACTCTCAACAATGTTTATTGGACAATTAGATAAGGTTCTAATATATTTGATCACTGCTTCGACAACAAGAGGATCTGTTGTCCCTCCTTGCTCAGAGGGTCTGTAATCGCATAGATTTGGCTTAATGGTGATGATGTCATTGTCCTTAATTTCAAAGTTAAGTTCCTTCAAAGCATCACTAACATTCTTATCTAGATTTGAAAGATCTACTTCTGTTTTTACTACCACCAAGGACATTACATTATTCCCCCAAGTGAATTAAGTTGCTTTCTGATTGCTGCTCATATGATTTTTCTATAATTACAGAATTTTGCAGTATTTCGTTAGCAGTTGTAATAGGTTTTTCTTTTCCTTGAACTATGTTATGAAAATGTAATAATTCATCATGGAAGGGGGAAATACTGTGATTAGGTCTTATCAAAATAGGAGGTTGGGCAAGAAGATCTTTAGCATGAAAATGTAGTTTCTTTGTATCAGAAAGTGCTCTTACATAACCTTCTGTTCCAAAAACTGTAAAAGAGTTAACAGTTAATTTGTTCCAACCTATATGAAGAGAAACATGAATATCGTTTTCAAAATTAATTGAAAGATAAGCGCTATCATCTACCTGAGATTTCTTATTTCTTGTTGAAATTTGTGATTGTAATGATATTGCTTTACCAAAAAACCAGGTGGTAAGATCAACAAAATGCATCATTTCAAATAATGCCCCACCGCCTTGACTTCTATCAGTCTGGAACTTTGTTATACTAGGCCACTCAAAAGCATTAGCAAAATGTAAACCATGACCTCCAATAATCTCTCCAAACAATTTTTTGGAAATTAATTCCTTAATCTTAGAATATTTTCCATCAAAGCGCATTTGATAACCTACGAGAAGATTAACATTTTCTTGTTTGCACACCTGCAGAATCTCCTTAGTTTCTTCATTATCCATTGCCAATGGTTTTTCACAAAATATATGTTTTCCAGCTTTAGCTGCTTTGACAATTTGATCTTTATGTAACTTAGGGGGGGTTAGCAGTAAAACAGCGTCAATTTGATCGTCTTTTAGAACAATATCTAAGTCATCTACCGTCTCTGACTCTAACCTATATAGTTTTTTTAAGTATGTAGATCTGTTTTGGTCTAAATCCACCAGATATTTAATATTAAACTCTGGCATCCTTTGCAATACAGGAAGATGATAATATTCGGCTACAGCACCACAGCCAATTAAGGAGATATTGGTTTTTATCATTATGATATACTTGTTCTTTTAAAGCTTTAAAAAGTGTTTATCAAGAATATTTAGCAAAAAATTATACCAAGAAATAGAACAGAATTGCTAAAATACTTGCTATAACTCCTATAATTATTCCAAGAAGTTGAGGTATTTTATGCTCAGCACCCAAACCTGTTCCTGCAATTACATGAGTATAAAGTGATGTTACTGGAAGTATGATGAAATTTGCTATTCTATAACCTTGTGTTACATAGTTGAAAGCTTCAACAATGTTGAAATTTTCCACATTTGTGGGAATTGTTGCTATTGGTTGAGCAATAGCTATCAACAACAAAATGAAAGAACCTATAACAACAGGGATATGGGCTGTACTATATATAGACAATGTTCTAAAATAATCTCCTTTTCCCCCCAGCATTTTAAGTAGAGGGTATAATAATGTTGCCCACAGTAGAATTTGAGGTATAGTAGTAACTAGAATCCCCAAGTAGAGACTTTCTTTTATTCTCATGAAGTCTACATTTAGATTAGGATTCAATGATGGTTCAAAATTCATTTTATTGATCAAAATTGCAAAGGTTCCCAACTTTATAGCTACAAGAATTACTAAAACCACAATTGGTGCAATTATCATATATATGTTTGACAAATTCTGAAAGCTGAGCATATCGAGAGTATGATGCCCTATAATCCTCCTCACAGGAGTTGAAGAATAAGGATCTTCGATTTCTTTATCTTCATCAATAGGTATATGTTTCATCCTCTTCATCCTTTGAAATATTTATGGATTTTAAAACATTCTTTTAAAACAGAATTTGTTGTAAAAACTTGGATTTATAGATTTCATTTATTGTGATTTTCTGAACAAATACTACAAGTTTCATCCCTATTTACTTGGAAAGTATCAAATGTATTGTATTGTAAATCTATATACAGCATCTTGTTAACTAGCAATTTACCATAATCCTTGAAAACAAGAAATTTAATGACTTCATTTGCTTCAACAACTCCAAAAAGACCTGCTGTTGTTCCAATTATTCCTTCCTCAGATGTTGTTGGATAAGACCCTTTTTCAGGTATCTCTTTGAAAACGCAACGATAACAAGCAGAAAATTTGGGAATTACAGTAATTATCTGTCCTTCGAATTGATGAACTCCCCCTATTACAAAAGGAATCCCTATTTTTACACAAGTGTCATTTACCAAGAATTTAGTTTCAAAATTATCACTAGCTTCCACTATAAAATCATATCCTGATATAATAGATTCAATATTCTCCTCATCTAGCGTTAGATTAAATTCCTCAATTAATACGTCCTGATTAAGTTGATTCATTTTATCTTTAGCTGAAGTAGTTTTGTTCTTACCAACGCTTGTTTCATAATGAAGAATTTGTCTATTCAGATTAGATAGTTCTACTTTGTCTTTGTCAACTATTCCAATGTATCCGACACCAGCACATACTAGATAATGTAAAACTGCTGAACCAAGCCCCCCTAATCCTATGACCAATACTTTGCTGTTTTTTAATTTTATTTGGCCCTTTTGACCAAAATTTGGTATTATTGTTTGTCTATTATATTTCTCTTTTTCTTTCTCGTTAAGCATTCCAATAACCCACTGATTTTATCACAAAAATTCAGTTCGCTCTTAATAGTTTAAGATTGTATTTACTAGTGATTATCATATCTTAAATGCTTGCAACATACTCTTTTTCTATTAATTTTCTGAATCTATCAATTTCTTTTAAAATTGTTTTTGCTTCTTTTTTCACAGAATCAGATAATTTTCCGTGTCCTATTGCTTTCTCATAACATTTAGTAAAATAGTTCAACTGAAAAACTAGTTGAACAACACGTGCATATTGAAAAACTTGGTCTGGATTTGTTACTAAAGCAACCTTCAATGAAATTTCATTCTGTTCTTCTGGATTTAAATCTATGTTCAGTCCCTCTCTACTGCAAATATCAAATAGCTTATTCAAAAAAAATCTTCCCTTCTTTAGAACTCTTGCTAGTTCTTTTGCTACTTCAGATAATCCAGGAACCTCTTTCTTTATGACTTCGGCACTTTCAATAACACTTTCAAGATGCATGTTTACACTCAGTTATCTGTTAAAGAAGTTTCAATTCATTTTCTTATAAATATTTGTAGAGTATCCAAAGGAAAAAAAAGGAATAAAAATAAAGAAAAGAAAAATGAGTGAGAATTTAAGGTTCTAAAAGCATTCTTAGGGTTACAAGAATCCCATTGATCTCGTTCTTTAGTTTTTCAATTGTTTGTTGTCTCTCTCTGAATAGTTTAACATAGGATTCCTTAGTCATGGTTTTCTTTTCTCTATATTCTTGCTGAAGTAATCTAAGGTTTCTTCTCTCTTCTAGGAGTTTTCGTTCAGCTATCTCAACTTTTTGAACGGATTCTTTGTATCTTCTTCCATGTTGGACAAGATTTTGTTTTGCAAGTTTCAAACCTTCTTCTTCAGCACGTAAACGTTTTTGCAGTTGTGTTTGGATTTCCTTTCCTTGTCTTGCTTTCAGTTTCTTGGAAGCTATTTTTGCTCGGGTTTCACGTAATCTTTCTCTAAGTGCTAAAACCTCTTCGTATTGTTTAACAAATTCCTCAACTTCATCAGTAGGAATGGATTCTTTCTCCTCTTCACCAATGATTTCCTTTGCTGCTTTTGTAGAGTATCTAATTCCTAGATAAATAGCGAAAATTATACCAACTGCAATTATCTGGAAGAAATAAGTAATCCAAAGATTTGCTCTATTATAAGTAAAAAGCACTTCAATAGGAGCATTATCACTTCCGGAAAATACTGTTGTAGAAAAGTGAAGAGTTCTTTTGAAACCAAGACTGCTTAAATCAAAAGTCCTATCATAGCCCAAAACGAATTCCTGATATGGGTCAGGACTAAAATAGTTGTAAGAACGATATACTGCACCTTTAGGTAAGATTATATCCAATTTCAACTCATCCACTGTCCAATTAATAATAGAGCATGGACTGAGTCTTAACTTGTAATTGGTGGTTGATTCTTCTCTAGATAAAAATACATCCAACGGAACTTTATACTTGATTGTGAAAGTCATCTCATCCCCTTTGAAAAGAGGGGATCGTGGGAATATAACTAATCCTTGAAGTCCTGTAAAGATACTTTCACGTAAATTGTAAGACCCTCTTTCGAAGAAAGTGTCTTCATCCAATTGATACAACAAATTCAATCCTCCAATTTCATCGTCTAATGCTAGAATCGTTGCATTTGCAGGAAGAACAATAGTAAATGCATTTAAACCATATAATTTGACAAGAATCAGAGACGTATCTTCTGGCCAATCAGGTCCTAGGAAAACAAGATTTTGTTCTTCAGTTACAATAGCTAGACCATAAGGGTCAATTTCTACTGTGCGATGAACATAATTTGCTTTGAATAAAATTGTGTTAGTAGCATCTTCTAATGCTTCAACTGTGCTCACAGATGAGACATAAACATTCATAATCAAGTCATCATCATATTCTTGACTGTAATTGAAAGGATGTCTTGTGATATTGGTCCATTCTAATCTATCTTGTTCAGGTAAACTAAGGAGAATGAGATTTTCTGTTGAATTGTTTGGAGTTATTCGAAACTCTTCATTATCAACAAAAAGGTCATTACCTTGCTTATTCACCACAACCGAACTATTACTAATGATTGGAATGTTGTTTATGAGAGGATAGAAAAGTTCAGAGAAATGCAATAGTTGTTCTTTGTTTACAATAGTATAGTCAAAAGGTTGTGCTAATTCAATGTAGACACTAATATAGTATTTATCACCCATACCAATTTCGGTTCTGTTTTCATAAAATGGAACCAGATATGTTGTGTAATTTATTAAACTACTAAAGGTATAGGTTCGAGTTGCGTTTTTGTATGCGATATCCTCAAGTGAATTATTTGCTACACGGAAGCTGATGAATGTTATATTTCCTGTATTTAAATTAGGTAATGTATAGTTGAAATAGGTTAAATTAACATTGCCAATTATGTTTACTTCAATCGAATCTAAAATGGATGCTACCCCAAAATGCTCAAAGTTAACTGTTCTGTTAAATTTAGCAGTAGCATTTAACCCATAATCATAATAATCACCACCAGTATAAATGGCGTCTCTAAATTGATTAGTGGGATTTTCATTGATGTTCTGTAAGCTGTCATTATGGTTTGATACTTGGGTTTCTTGGCCTACACCAAATATGGGTAATAATGACACACTAATAATAGAAAGTATAGCAAAAGTTAACAACGTACCTTTAGTAATTTTCATTAATACTAACCTCGTCTTTTTTGTTCTTTGACCGATTGAGAAGAAACGATTTTAAATATTTTGGCTTCTTATACTTTTTATCCATAAGACTTGATTATGGTTTTTGAATATCCACCTAACAGTCGGAATGTTTTTGTATTTTTACTCTTTCATCATCTTGTGTATTCTAAGAAGGTTTCAGTAGATGAGATGGCAGGTTTGATTGATCATACTAACCTCAAACCTTTTGCCACAAGAAAAAGAATCAAAGAATTGTGTGATGAAGCAGCCGAATACAAGTTTGCTGCTGTTTGTGTTAACACAAGTTATGTTGAGCTATGCTCTAAAGTCCTTAAAAATACAGATGTAGAGGTTGCTGCAGTAGTTGGTTTTCCTCTAGGATCTTGCACAACGGAAGCTAAAGAATTCGAAACAAATGATGCTATTAACTCTGGTGCACAAGAAATTGATATGGTTCTGAATATAGGTGCCTTTTACGATAAAAATTATTCTTACATTAAGAATGATATTGAAAAGGTTGTAAAAGCTGCAGATGGTGCAATTGTCAAAGTTATTTTAGAGACTGGATATCTTACAGACGAACAAATAATAAAAGCATGTCAAATAGTAAAAGAAGCTGAAGCACATTTTGTAAAAACATCAACTGGTTTTGGTCCCATGGGTGCTTTCTATGATCATGTATTACTTATGCGTCAAACTATAGGTGATAAATTCGGATTAAAAGCAGCAGGAGGGATTAAGGATGCTAAAACTGCCGTTCGTATGATAAACGCTGGAGCTAATAGGTTAGGAGCGAGTGCAGGAATAGCAATTGTTGATTCTCTAAGAAAAACTATTGATGAGGGAAAATGGTTTGATTCTGAAGGTGATGTGCCAGAAAAAGTTTATTCTTGGGGAGCAGCTGATCCAAAAAAACAACCTAAAGAAATTTATGATTTTTATATTCAAAAGAAAGAAAAATTCTTGAAGTAATTCTACATGGTGATTATGATGAAGCAATTCGATGACAGAAAATTGAAACCTAAGCTAACTCCTATGATGCAACAGTGGCAAGATATAAAGAAACAGCATAACGAGTATATACTCTTCTTTAGAGCAGGGGATTTTTACGAGTGTTTTAATGAAGATGCAAAAATCGCTTCAGAGGTTCTAAACATAACATTAACTTCAAGAACATTGGGTGAGAAGAAATTTCCATTAGCTGGCGTTCCCTATCATGCAGTGGATGCTTATATTTCAAAAATGGTTGAAAATGGTCATAAAGTTGCTATTGTTGAACAGCTTGAAGACCCAAAGACAGCTAAGAAAGTGGTGAAGAGGGGAGTTGTTCAGCTCGTAACACGTGGAACAATCACTCTTCCTGAATCTCTATCAAAGGGACATAACAATTATCTTGCTTCTATTACTAAAATCGAGAATTTAATAGGTTTGGCTGCTCTTGATTTGTCTACGGGAGAATTTCTAGTAACTGATTTTGAAAGTGATGAAAGTAACAATTCACTTGAATTGGAATTAGCTAGATTGAATCCCTCTGAAATCTTAGTGGAAGAATCTTTTTGGAAAAATCTTCAATTCTATCACGATGAGCACAAAAGCACAATAACACATAGAGATGATTATTACTTTGATATAGAACAAGGAAGACAAGATGTCTGTAGTCTTCTAAACGTTTTAAGTTTAGAAGGATTCGGGGTTGGAGAATATAATCCATCTATAGGTGCTGCTGGATCTATTTTGCGTTACATTAAGGAAACACAATTACGCGAGCAGTTTCCAAATATTACTAAAATTAGCAGAATAGAAGGCCAGGAATTTATGTCTCTTGATTCTAACACAATTAGGAATCTTGAGTTAATAGAAAATCTAAGAGATAGAACAGAGTATGGCACGCTTCGTCAAATATTAGATAACACAAAAACTCCAAATGGTTCAAGATTACTTACTTCTTGGATAGTAAGACCAAGTTTGAACTCTGAGGTTATAATGTCTAGAGTAGAAGCAACAGAGATTCTATTCAAGGAAACTATCGCTCGAGAAGAAATACGAAACATTCTCAGTAAAATGAGCGATATTCAGCGAATAATTGGGAGAATATGCTTAGGGAAGAGTAGACCCAGAGATCTAATTGCTCTTAAGGATTCATTAGAATTAATTCCTGATATCCGTTCTTTATTGTTAGATTTCAAATCAAACCTTATCAAAGAAATTAGAAAGAATCTCGATCCTGTTAAAGAAGTAACTGCAATTATCTCATCAGGAATCGCTGATGAAGTACCATCTAGTTTGAAAGACGGCAACGTAATTAGAGATGAACACAATGGAGAACTTGATGAATTAAGGAAAATTCAGAGAAGTGGAAAATCGTTTCTCACTTCGTTAGAAGCTAGAGAAAAAGTTAGTACAGGGATTAAAAATCTTAAAGTTCGATTCAATAAAGTTTTTGGGTATTATATTGAAGTGCCAAAAGCATCAATAGATAAGGTTCCAGCAGAATATGAAAGAAAGCAGACACTAGTGAATGCAGAGAGATATGTTACTCCTGAATTAAAAGAATATGAAGAGAAAATACTGAATGCTGAGGAGAAAATTTCAGCATTGGAAGAAGAATTGTTTAATGAGATTTTAATCGAAATCTCCTTTCATGCAACAAAGATTCAACAAGATGCGTATTATTCTGCAGTGCTCGATATTGTTTCCACTTTTGCTCAAAATGCTGTTTATTTTAATTATTCCAAACCTGAAATAACAAATGAGAGTATTATTGAAATCAAGGATGGAAGACATCCAGTTGTAGAAAGACTTCTTACACACACTTCGTTTATCCCAAATGACATATTACTCAAAAAAGAAGGAGATAGAATACTTATAATAACTGGACCCAATATGGGAGGAAAATCGACACTATTGAGACAAGTTGCGTTAATAGTTCTTATGGCACAGATGGGGAGTTTCGTTCCTTCTTCTTTCGCGAAAATAGGGCTAACCGATAGAATATTTACACGAATAGGAGCCCATGATGTTCTAGTAGAACATAGATCAACATTTATGGTGGAGATGTATGAGTGTGCAAACATACTGAATAATGCAACTGAAAGAAGCTTAGTAATCCTTGATGAAGTAGGAAGAGGGACCTCTACATATGATGGCGTAGCTATTGCATTATCTGTTACAGAATTCTTACACAACAACATTGGTAAAACAGGACCAAGAACACTCTTTGCCACCCATTATCATGAATTAATTGAATTAGAAGATAGATTGCCCAATGTCAAAAACTATCATGTATCGGTTAAGAATGTTGATGGAGAAATACATTTTCTATATAAATTAAAGGAAGGTGGTATAAGTGAAAGTTTTGGAATTCATGTTGCATCATTGGCAGGATTACCAAAAAAAGTGATAGATCGTGCAAATGATACATTATCCCAACTCCATAAACAAGATAGAATAAAAGAGTCTCCTGCTTTAGCTGTAAATGAAAACTCTCTGAAGAATTCAAAAGATAAAGAAATTCCTTCAAAACAACTTGAGATTGTGAGTGAGATATCTGAATTGGATGTTGAAGAGATAGCTCCCATAGAAGCTTTGAACATTTTAAATAACTTAGTTAGAAGAACTAAAGAGCTTTTAAAGGATAAAAAATAATAAATAGCAGATGTATTTGTAATGATATCGTTTGCTTGTGATTAAATGAAAACGAAAATAATCAAATTAGATTCTCTTACAATAAATAAAATTGCAGCAGGAGAAGTAATCGAAAGACCATCTTCTGTTGTAAAAGAGCTTGTTGAGAATTCAATAGATGCTGATAGTACAGAAATCACCATAAACATCCAAGAAGGAGGAAAAAAATTAATCGAAATCATGGATAACGGAAATGGGATGTCTCATGATGATGCGGTTTTAGCAATTCAAAGATATTCAACAAGCAAGATTAGAACAGCTGATGATCTTTTTTCTATTCACAGTCTAGGTTTCAGAGGAGAAGCATTAGCTAGTATTGTAAGCGTAGCTCAAGTTGAGATAACAACTAAAACAAAAGAAGATGAGCTAGGAACACTTCTTTCAATTAAAGGGGGAGAAATCAAAATTAACAAAAAAACCACAGCATCAAACGGCACGAGAATTGCCGTTAGAAACTTGTTTTTCAATATCCCTGTTAGAAGAAAGTTCTTGAAATCAATTACAACAGAGATTAATCACATTACAGAATTTACAACCAAACTTGCATTAGCGTATCCA
This sequence comes from Promethearchaeati archaeon, assembly GCA_013166775.1. Classification (GTDB taxonomy): domain Archaea; phylum Asgardarchaeota; class Heimdallarchaeia; order Heimdallarchaeales; family Heimdallarchaeaceae; genus UBA460. The sequence goes on along the minus strand of JABLTJ010000005.1, from coordinate 29,087 downwards.
AATATTTCCTTTTCTCTAAATCATAATGGTAAAAGCTTGATCACTGCTCCAAAAGGAGATACAATTTCACAAATCACATCTATTTTTGGTAATAAAGTTGCTAAAGCCTGTATATCAATAGACAAGAAAGAAAATGATTATTTAATTACTGGATTTATAACTAAACCTGAATTTTCCAGGAAATCCAAAGATTATATGTACATATTTGTCAATAAACGACCGATTTCTAATAAACTAATATCAGATGCTATTTTACAAGGGTATGGTACCGCCATACCTAGTGACAGATATCCAATAGTGTTTCTGTTTCTAGATTTACCTACAGAAGAAGTAGATGTCAATGTTCATCCTACTAAAAAAGAAATACGATTCAGCAAGGAACCTTTCATTTTTAGTCTTGTAGAGTCTTGTGTTCAAAATTCATTAACTGAAAACGGATTAAAAATATTTGAAAGAGTTAGTGATACCAGAGTACAACCTACTCTTTTCAAGGAAATTTCTAAGGAAAAAGTAATTGCAAACACTCAATTTTCTGATACAACTAGGATTAAATCAACTGTTGAAGATAAAACCTCAATTAGGATGATTAAACGAAGAGATCAACCAATAGAACATTTCCTTCCAGAAGGTGATAAGAAGGGGAGAGACAAAGAAATTCAAATCGAGAAAAAAGTAAGCATTAGGGTTATAGGTTTAATCAAAAGCACGTATATCATAGCAGAAACAGAAGAAGGATTGCTTTTATGTGATCAACATGCAGCCCACGAAAAAATTAATTATTCAAAGTATCTAAGACAATTAGAAAATATGAAGGTTAGTGTACAAAAATTACTAGCTCCTGTCTCAGTGCAACTTAAACCGTCAGAATTTCAAATGATTGAAGAAATGAAGCTACAATTGAAAGTCTATGGTTTTGATGTTGAGGTGTTTGGTAAGAATGAAATTTTGATAAGATCTATTCCATCAATAATGGGTGTAACTATCTCACATGAAGTTGCAAAAGACATAATAGATATTTTCAAAGAGCATAATAAGGAAATCAAAGAAAATCTTGTGCTAGAGGATCTTGACTTCATAAAGGAGATAGTATCTTTATTTGCCTGTAGAAGATCTATAAAGTCAGGTGATAAAATCTCTGTTAGAGAAGCAGAAAAGCTTATCGCTGAACTTTTATCTTTAAAAGAGCCTTTTACATGTCCTCATGGACGACCTACAATTATTATCCTAAACGAGAAATATATAGAAGAAATCTTTCAAAGGGATTATAGATGAATGAAGAGAAAGAAATAGTAAAGGATGGGAAAAAAAAGAAGAAGAGAAGTCTTCCACGATTGGATCAAGCATCTAGTGTTCATTTTATTATGTTGCTTTTGACCGTGATAGTGTATATTATATTCTTATCTGTACAACAGTTCTTGTTTTCTTTTGAGGGTTTAAGAAATAAAATCATAATCATAAATGTACTTCTAGCAATAGGGTTAGGAATTGAAGTTGCATATTTTATATGGGAGATTAGAAAAAGACAAACTAAAAATGAAGATTCAGTAAAAAAAACTGAAAGTAATGAAATTAAAGAATAAACAAGAAGACCGAGAAAAATGGAATGTTGTTCAGAGCAATTATTTCTTTTTTCTATAAAGCTCTTCAATTTGATCCTGAGAAAGCATAATGGGAATTCCCTCTTTTATTTCGTAAATATGTTTATCTTTTTCTTCTGTACAATATAATTTTCCGTTTTGAATCTCTATTTGAAAACAATTCTTGCAATCCTTTAGAGTAACGTGTTTTTCTATTTCTTCTTTTGGCTTTGTTTCTTCACTTTCATCTTCTAGCAGATTTACTAAAACGAATTTCTTGAAATTACAGTAAAAACTACAAATCACATTGGTAAATTTGTTCTCTATTGGGAGGGGAATTTCTTCTTGCTCCATTTCCTCTTCAAGAATCTCCAGTTCTAAAGGCCATGACTTATCTAAAGGACAAGCAAGTAAATCCATCAATCTATGTTTCATTTCAATCACATGATTTAATTAATATATTCCATAGGAAAGTGATAAATTATAAACTTATTTTTAATTTTACAAATTTCTTCATTTCATTAACTCTGTAATCCTTTTATGATCAAGTTTCTCATATCGTTCAATTGAACCAATGTCCTCCCAAAAACAATCCTCTTGAGTATAAGCCATAATGTTGTCCTTTTGGACAAAGTGTGGGAAGATATCTTTCGATAGATCTATACTCTGATTGGGTTCAAAATTTTTAAGATAATCAAATATACTTGGTTCTAAAATACTTATCCCCGTATTTACAAACAGAGGAAGAATTGGTTTTTCTGCAAATTTAGTGATGTGGTTTTCTTTGTCGATTTCAGCAGTACCAACCCTTATTTGCCAACCTTTTGAAAGCAGAATTGTAGCCCACTTCTTATGTTGTTCATGAAAACTTAGCATTTCTGAAAGATTAACATTTGTAATGATATCGGTGTAGTAAATTATCATTCTTCGTTTATTGATGAAATTCTCAGCGTTCAAAAGAGCAGTTCCTGTACCCTTCAATCCAGGTTTATCAGGAACATATGTTAAATTCATACCCCACCTTTCACCTTCTTCAAAATAACCTTGTATTTGCTCTTTCTTATAATTAACCAGAAGAATTAAATCATTTATATTATGTTTCTTAAAATGCTTAATCACATATTCTAGTAAAGGAATTTGATCTTCTCCTATTGGCATCATAACTTTTTGTAAATAATAGGTAAGAGGTCGCATTCTTGTCCCTTCGCCACCACAAAAAAGAACTCCAACATTGTCTGACATTTTCAATTAAATATCTCAAGGGGATATTTAATATTTTATGCTATTTATGCTAAAATCGTTTTCAAAAACTCCTGTTGAATGTTTCAGCTTAAGAAATTCTTATTAACAATAAGAATAAGAGTATTTTACATGGAATCTGCCAAAACTTCAATATTAGATGAAATTACTTATAAATTAAAAGAAAACATCGATTCTTCCTACTGGAAAGGCAGGGGAAATAGAGAGAGTTTTAGAGAATCAATAAAAGAACTCGTTTCCTCAGGAATTTTATCAAAAGATGAATACAGCTATTTTCTGAAGAATGAAAGAAGAGTCCTTGTTAAAACACATCTAATTCATCTAATTCCTGAATTGCAATCTCAAGAAGTGTTAGAGAATACTCTAAGACATCTTTCTAGTGTTATTTTGGAAAAGAAACATAAAGAAGCAGAAAAAAAACGTGAAGAAACTCAAAGAGATATAATTAATCACATTGCCAAGCATCTGAATGAAACATTCCATCCAAAAATATCAACCATAGAAGAATCATTTAGTTTGATAGAACTACTTATAGAACAAAGTCTAGATATCTCAAATGAGTTACTGAAAATTTCCAATCAATTGATAAAGATTAGGGATAGTCTTCTAGAAAAGGGATACAGCCCCATGTTACTACATGAAATTGAAAAATTATCAACAAAACTAGTTTTTGCTGCGAAAAGCAATAATCCAGAGGACATCCCTACTAAAGATGATCTTATTGGCTGGATTAAAGAGATTAAACAGAACTCAGAATCAAGAAATTTATAGAATTAATTTCTGGCAAAATCTGGTGCTTTGAATTATCACATAATTACCGTAATTATTTTATAATCTATCATTAGTTTATCAGTAAAATATCATTTCTTGGAGCGTTTTATATTGAGTTTACGAAAGATAATTGCGTCAGAATCAGTAACAGAGGGGCATCCAGATAAGATATGTGATCAAATATCAGATGCGATATTAGATGAGCTTTTGTCTAAAGATCCTAACGCGCATGTAGCCTGTGAATGTTTCGTAACTACTGGTCTAGTGTTGATTGGTGGTGAGATAACTACAACTAAACCTGTTATCATTGATTATGAAAAAGTAGTTCGTGAGACAATCAAGGAAATTGGTTACAATGATTCAAAGATAGGATTTGATTATAGAGGTTGTGCTATAATCAATACCATTCATTCCCAATCACCAGACATTGCACAAGGCATTAAGAAAGGAGAATTGGAACAGCAAGGTGCAGGAGATCAAGGAATAATGTTTGGTTTTGCAACAGATGAAACTCCGGAATTTATGCCTTTACCAATCGTTCTTGCTCACAAGCTTACTATGAGATTAACTGAGGTAAGAAAGAAAGGTATTCTTCCATTTCTAAGACCAGATGGTAAATCTCTTGTTGCTGTTGAATATGAAGGAGATACTCCCTTTCGAGTTGAGGCAGTAGTTATTGCAGCTCATCATACTGAAGAAGTCTCAAATGAAGAGATAAACGAAGGAATAATGAAAGAAGTAATCAAACCAATAATTCCAAGTGATTTCATCGATGAAAAAACGAAGATATTCATTAATAGAACTGGTCGTTTTGTTATTGGTGGACCACATGGAGATTCTGGTTTAACAGGAAGAAAAATCATTGTTGATACTTATGGAGGAGTCGACAGTCATGGAGGAGGAGCATTTTCTGGTAAAGATCCTTCGAAAGTTGATCGTTCAGCTTCATATGCAGCAAGATATGTAACAAAAAACGTTGTTGCAGCAGGATTAGCTTCTAAATGTGAAATCCAAGTCTCTTATGCCATAGGAGAACCCATACCTCTAGCTATGAATATTGAGTGTTTTGGTACTGAAAAAATTCCAATCAATCAGTTAAGAGAAGCTGTGATGAAAGTATTTGATTTCCGTCCTGGATTTATTATTGATTATTTGAAGCTTAAGAGACCAATCTATAAGAAAACATCTTGTTATGGTCATTTTGGGAGAGATCTTCCCGAATTTACTTGGGAAAAAACGGATAAAATTGAAGAACTACGAAAAACTGTTGAGGAATTAAAATAATATATGTGAATGGAATTAAATCTTCCAACATTTTTCACAAACCTTTTTTTATTACGAATTAACTATTATCCAAAATATGAATAAGCAAGAAACGAATGGCTTGAAAAAAATCATTCAGAAAACTTTAGCTGATGAAAAGCCAAAAACTGTAAGAGAGCTTGTAAAGAAGACTATAGATTTAACTGGAAAAAGTAAAGAAGAAATTTATAGTTTGATTCAAGAGCTGGAAAAAACAAAAACCATACGATTAGGTTCACCAAAAATTAAGCGAATTCTACCAGAAACACTCTATAGCTTTGTTTTTAAATTGCACTACTTCTCAATAGAGTTTTGGTTAATTGGATTTCTGATTTTGATTTTCTTTCCCATTATTATTTTTATTCCACCAGATTCTCCTATTTTGTTTTTGAGAGTCATTATGGGCATATTATTTGGTATTTTTATTCCAGGGTGGGTTATTACGAATATTCTCTTTCCGAGGATTTATGAAAAAATAGATCAAACTGAAAGAGTGCTAATTAGTATAGGTATCAACATAGGAATTTCAATCTTTACAGGGCTGATTCTAAATACTGTTTGGATTATTGATTCAATACCTTTTGTTATAGTAATTGGTTGTCTAACAATAGTAGCATTGTTAATTTCAACAGCCATTAGGATTTTACTAGGTTCTAATAGACATAAGGTAGTAACCAATTGGTTCAATTCATTGTTCAAAAAAAGTGAAATGAAATGAGAGCAAAAATACGAAAATCTCCAATATCTTTTGGATTCTTTTTTATTTTCTTTACTGTCATAACAGCTCAATCCTCTTTTGCTCAATTAGAACAAGATGCGGCAAATTCCATTCAAAATGCACAAGAAAAGCTTATTGAGGTTATCATTCTTTTAGAAGAAAGCGAAACAAAAAAGATAGAAATAAAGGATTTGGTTGTGAGGGCAGATTCTGCTAGAAATTTAATCAAAGAAGCTAGCGATAAATATCTAGAGGGGGATTATGATTCAGCATTACAAAAAGCAAACAGTGCAACTGAACAGCTTGATCAACTTATAGAAGAAATTACAGAAACGGCAGGTTCATCAAAGCAGAAATCAAGACTTATCTTTTCTCTATTGGGTTCTATATCTGCTTTAGTATCCGTTGCTTTAGTATTTATATTCTTCAAGAAAATCTACCCATGGTATAAAACAAAGCAACTTGAAGAGTATGGCAAACTCGTTATTGTTTATGAAGAAACTTCTAAGGCGGTTAAAGATGACAGAGAATAAGAAACCAAAAAAATTTTTTCATAATTTAAAGTTGGAGAAAATGGTTGCACTTAGTTTTACTGTTCTTGTAATTTCTTCTACTCTAATAATTGTGTTCGTTATTTTCATACCATTCTCAGATGAAGGATTCTCTGAATTATCTTTATATGTCTATAGAGAGGATCTTGATACTTATGTTACATTTGGATATCCAGCAGGACTGTATACAGATAGAAATGCATCTATATTCTTTGTTGTGAAAAATTTCGAAAATAAAGTTGCTTATTACCAATTACAGATTAAACTTACTAAATTATCACAGAATCTCAGTACAATGTTTCCTCTTTCGTCTTCCATAAGCTATCAAATGTACTCAAATAACACCTACGAAAAAATACTTTCCTATGCAACAAAAGCAGAAAAAGAATCACCTAGCCAGTTCAATGATCATTACATCTGGGAGCCAACTAACACAACTCTTTATGTAAATGGGAATGTCTTACTCTTTCTAGGAGGAGATAGAAGTATAAAGATTGTATTTGAACTATGGAAATTTGACACAGAAGAAGACAAGTTTGTTTATACAGGGGTATTCACTTTCTTGGAACTATTTATTACAGTGGTGTAAATCTGTTGCCCTTGAAGATATTAATTCTTTCGGATATTCATAATCAAACAGTAACTCTAAATTCTGTTCTGAAGCAAGTGAAAAAATCACCCAATCCGCCTGAAATCTGCTTAATAGCTGGAGATATTACTAATTTTGGATCATATGAGGACTTGAATTATGTATTAAATAGAATAACACAGGATTTTGGAGATACATTCTTTATTCTTGGTAATTGTGATCCTTATTTCGATTTAGAAAACATATCAACTAGCGCCATATTTGTAGAATCAAACCCTTGGAAACTTGATTTTTTTACAATTATTGGATTTGGTGATCATATTCCCAATATAAACTCTAAACTCTTGAAAAAGATGAAGAAAATTGATGAAAAAATATGCCTACTTACTCATGCTCCACCTTATGGAACAAGAGCGGACATTGTTTCTTTTGACCGTCACGCTGGATCAAGAAAAGTGAAAATAGCTATGGAGAAATTTCAAAATATATTTCTAATTGTTTCTGGACACATCCATGATTCTCCAACAATTTCAGTTATAGATAATTGTACAATAGTCAATCCAGGACCTATAACAAGAGGAAATTACGCAGTAATTACGATAAGAGAAGACTTTAGTGTTGAAGGACAAATTCACAATATTCATGAAAGGAGATAGTAAAATGAAAATTCAAAAAGAGAATCTGAAATATTTCTCAAGTGTAACTGAATTTAGAGAATTTCTAATAAAAGCTTATCAATTTGTTAAACAGCAATTTCTACTTTATAATATTAAAGAATCCCATTCCTTAGAACATACTATCAGGGTTGTAAATTCTTGTATTAATCTTGCATGTAAATTGAATGGCGCTGTCGATGTTGTCGTAATTGCAGCACTTTTCCATGATGTTGGGAGATCACTAGAAGATGCATTAAGTAAATGCCATGCTGAGACAAGCTCTGAAATTGCATCTTCTTTCTTGATACAAAATTCTTTTAATGATATGGTACCGGAAATTAGAGACATAATATTGAGCCATAGATATAGCAAGAAAAGAGAACCTGCTACAAAAGAAGGTAAAATCCTTAAGGATGCAGACGCTTTGGATGCTTTAGGAGCCATTGGTCTCTACAGAACAATTAGCTATAGTGTAGAAAATGGATATGGGCTAGAGCGAGCATTAGAGCATTTTGAAGAAAAATTATTCAGACTTTCAGGTTTGATGAGATTTGATCTAACTAAGAAAATAGCAGAGGAAGAAACAGAAATGCTCAAAGATTTTGTAAAACAAGCTGAAAACGGAATAGAGAATTCAAATTTCGAAATGACAATTAAAAAACTTTCATAGCTACATATTTAAGTGAAAAAACAGAAGGTAAATAAAACTGAAGCATTACTTCGTTATTGGTAATTGTATAATTGTGGTGTAAAAATGACATCTCTTGAAACAGGCGATATGGTTAAAGTAAACTACATTGGAAGAATGAAAGAAGATAATTCTGTCTTCGATACAACTTATGAGAGTACAGCTAAGAAAGAAAGTATCTTTGACGAGAAAATTATATACTGTCCATTTACACTAATTATTGGAAAGAATTGGCTACCACCCGGATTCGAAAAGAAACTAATTGGTATGAAAGAAGGAGATACAAAAACCTTTGATATCGAAGCTAAAGAAGGCTTTGGATTAAGAGATAGATCTAAAATTAGGTTGATTCAACGAAGGGAGTTTCAAAGACATCAAATCAAGCCTAAAGAAGATATGAAAGTTGAGATAGGAGGTCAATCAGGGAGAATTTTGAAGGTTTCAAGCAGCAGAGTAAAAGTTGACTTCAATCACGATTTGGCAGGACATGATCTAATTTATGAAATAGAAATAGTGAAGAAGATCACAGACATTACAGAGCAGTTTGTCTGTTTACTTGAGAAGAGACTACCAGGGGTTGATTTTTCATCCACTAAAATTGAACTAAAAGACAAGAGTATAATTGTAGAGTTACCTAAGAACACACGTTTTATGGAATATATTCAATTCATAAGAAATGGTGTAACTAGAGATTTGGGAGAGGTATCCACCAAATACAATAAAGTTACTTTCATTGAACATTATGAAATTGAGAAAAAGAAGAAATAAAACTCTCATTACAATTCAATTGGATATTTTTTCAGCCTCAACAAGAACCAAATCGTATTTTAATGGGCACTTGATATCTTCAATTATATTTATTATTTTGACTTTTTCTTGTTTACTATAAACAGGAGACATACAATTCTCATAGTACTTACACAGTATTTCGTTGCAGATCAGTAATTCTCTGCTTAGCACTATGTTTTTCAGAAATTTCTGTTTCCTTACTGAAATAATGTCACTTGTCTCTTCCACATTACATACAATCATTATTTGATCATCAATTAAGCACACGTGTTCTTTTTCTCTAACCTCAGTTACTGTATACGAAAAATTCTCTTTCAACGCGTCAACACAAACTTTCAGAAGAGAGCATTGGTTACAGATTTTAGTTTTCCCTAAATGTGTAAACTGATATCCTATATCAGCAACGTCTTTTGGTACTAATGTGATAACCATTTCAGGTAGTCTTCTTTGATTCTGTTTTTTAATCTTGAGAATGGTGATAATTAATCTATGACCCCAGTTTTCTCTGCTACACTTACTGCAGCCTCATGAGTTAAGCCATCTTTGCCTAAAATCGTATATCTCTCTGGTCTTATCGTATGTGCTATTTTCAGAGCTTTTATTATATCGTCATCTGTTATATTAAGATCTTTAGCTTTAACTGGTAGATTTAATTTTAGCATTGTAGTTTTGATTTCTTCCCAGTCAAGATCATGAAGATATGCCATCATTAGAGATCCAAGTGCACATTGTTCTCCATGTAATGCTGGTCTTTCTAAAATAGAATCTAGAGCGTGGCTGAACATGTGTTCAGAACCACTTCCTGGTCTTGAAGATCCAGCCACACACATTGCCAAGGAGCTCCCAATTAGTGAATTCATTACTATTCGACTATATCCTTCTGTTTTGCTTTTAATTAGATCTGCATATTGAATCACTAATTTTACAGTCATTTCCGCAAGAGCAATAGAAGTAGGAGAGATGGGTTCATTTTTCAATCGATGAGCTAATAACCAATCTTTAAGAGAGGTCTGTTTAGCTATTATATCTCCGCAACCAGAGGAAGTAAACCTAAATGGAGAATTATCTAAAATAGTAGTATCGGCTACTACAGCAATCGGAGGTCGAGCTTGAATTGAGTGTCTTTCTTGTATTCCTTTTAACGAAGCTCTAGAGCTAGCTATTCCATCATGACTTGCAATTGTTGGTATGGATATAAACCTTTGATTAGCCTTAAAAGAAGTTAATTTTGCTACATCGATTGGTTTTCCTCCACCTAAACCAATTACAAAGTCAGTTTTCACCTCATTTAAGAGGATGATTTGCTTATCTGCTTCTTCTAAAGTACTATCCTCGATTGTAGACAAAACGACTCTGAACTTCCCATGATCTTCTAAAATTTCCTTTGTAATCTTAGCATATTTATCTTTAAGAAATTTATCTGTAATGAGAAGACAATTTTTTTTGAGTGATAGTTTATCAATTATTTCAGGTAAACTTTGTATCATATCTGTTCCGAGAGACAGAAGCTGGGGCATCTCTACATGCTTGAATTCATTTATTACACCAGTCATTATAATAGAATTCTTTGTCAGCTTATATTAAAGGGATTCCTCTTTTTTTCTTCATAAAGCATTGTTGTCTAACCAAAGACGTCTAAAATCATTAAAATTTCTTCTAGTTCATTGATATGGATTTGTGGTTAATTTCATTATCCCTGCAGAATCTGTGTTAAGTTTTATTCACTTTGTATATTTTATTTCATACACTATAAAGAGCAATGCCATAATGGATACAACTTATGATTTCGTTTATGTGATTCTAACTTTAGCTCCGTTTTTCATCACAGATTTCTGGAATTCCTTTATTGGAAAAGAAATACGAGAACAATCCTGAATTTCAGGAATATAAGAAAAGAACCAATACTGTCTTTCTTTGGTTTGCAAAAAAACAGAAGAAGAAAAGAAGTGAAATAAATGATAAGAAGGAAGGAATTATTCCTTCTTTGGTTTCCAAGGTATTATTGCACTAGTTCGTTGTTTATAATCTTGATATTCTTTATTATTCTTGTACCGTCTTTCAGCTAAAGGTAATCCTGATACAAATACTAAAATTAAAGCAATTACAATTGGACCGATTATGGATAAAATATTCCATGCTCTGAACTCATATAGTGCAATTACGAACAAACCAAACCACATTGTTATTTCTCCAAAGTAATTTGGATGACGACTGTATTTCCATAGTCCTTTTATCATAATTTTTCCTTTATTTTCTGGTTTTTTCTTGAAAATTAGCATTTGTAAATCAGCAGTGAATTCAAAGATGAAACCTAGAACCCAGATACCTATGCCAATATAATCGGTTACTAACCACCCTCTTTCTAAAAGGGGATTAGCATTAACAACAAGAACTGGAAGTCCAATGAGAATAACTAAAATCACTTGGGAGACATAAACAGTTAACAAACCTCTCCACCAGAGTGATTTTCCCCATTCATCTCTTAGTTTCTTAAACCTTCGATCTTCTCCAGTATCTTCGTCTTTACCAAATTTCCTTATAGTCAAGAAAACTGCTATTCGTATTCCCCAAAGAATTACTAATCCAGTTACAAGGATTTTTCTTTCAATTAGGAAGGCACTCTCACTTAAAATCCAAACTACAATAGATGCAAGAATAAAACTAGTCCCATAAGCAATATCTACTGTATTGAAACTTTTTTGCATAAATCCAATAAAGTAGAAAATTATGAAGAGACCAAAAACAGCAAGTGTAGACCATAATATTGGTATTATCATAAATCTTCACTAAACATAAATAAATAGGGTTTATTTAGTTTCTCTATTTACAAAATAAAATAGAATACGATAAACCACAACAATTATTATCTTTTTACAATAAAATTAGATAAGTATGAGTTCTTCTAACTCTCACAGCGATACTTTCAATCTTGGGGACCAATATGGTTACCAGAGATATATGATTGAACGTTTTATAGAGATGATAGGAGAAGCAGAAACAAAGAAACTACTGTATTTTAATGAACGAAAACTTCACAAAGTTATTAGGCTCAATTCTTTACGAATACCAATTCCACAGATAAAATTACTACTCGAAAAGAAAGGAGTTGAACTAGAGGACATTGAGGGTTTGCCCGAAGGAAAAAGAATAGTAAAATCATCAGTACCTATTGGAGCTACAACTGAATATCTCAATGGATATTATATGCTACAAGGTAAGAATTCATTGTATCCTTCAAGAATTCTAAATCCTAAGAAGGGTGAGCTTATAGGGGATTTTGCAGCAGCACCGGGGGGAAAAACTTCGCACCTAGCACAGCTTATGGAAAATGAAGGTACTATTTTAGCTTCTGAAATAAGTACAAACAGATGTCGCATTTTGCGTTCAAATCTTGCAAGGATGGGAGTGAGAAATACAATTATTATTAACATGGATTCTAAAAGAATTTCTTCACTTAAGCTAGCATTTGATAAGGTGCTTCTTGATGCGCCATGTTCAGGTTCTGGAATTATTGTTACAGATAAATCAAGAAAGCAATCCAAAAGCAGAGTTGATATAATGAACTATCACAGCAATCAAGTATCTTTACTCTCTGAAACAATAAAAACAGTAAAACCAGGGGGTGAATTAGTTTATTGCACATGCTCGTTAGAACCCGAAGAAAATGAATTAGTTATATCAAAGATACTAGAGCAAGAAACTGTACAGCTTGTTGAAATAGATTTGGAAGGAAATCCAGGGATAATAGATTTTGAAGATTATAATATAAATCCACAAATAGCTAAAACAAGAAGACTTTACCCTCACAAAACAAGTGGTGAAGGATTTTTTATTGCGAAGATGGTGAAATTATAATGAGAGAGAAACAATTGAAGTTCAGAAGAGCATCTCTTGAAGAAGAAGAACAAATTTTCAGATTTATTAAAAATCAATTTGGCGCTTTGTCTCTTTCTGCTCTTGAAAATTTAATTCTTTGGATTAGAGAAGGAAAAGTGAAAGAAGTATACGCCGTCCCACTGGAGGTGAGTGAAATGCTTAGGAGGATTGAAGAAGACATTTACACGGCTGGAATACCCTTAGGAAGTTTTTCAGATAAAGGATTTTTACTTGAGATAGAAGGGGCAACATTAGTTTTACCCTTAACAAAAAAAATACTAAGTGTCAAAACAAGACAATTTCTTTACGGAAAACCGATTTTTGTAACTAATATTGAGAAAATAGAATCAGATTTTAATAAAAATGATTATCTCATAGTAATTGGTGAAAACGATCTACATTACGGAATAGGCAGAGCTAAAATCGATTCTTCTGAGCTAGATCATGTTAAATCAAGTAGTGTGATAATAAGTGAATATAAACGAAAACCTATGGATAGAGGCTGGTATTTACGTGAAGAAAATTGGTAGAAGAAGTTCTTAAATTAGGTTTTCTTATCTCGAAGACAAAACCAGATAAACAAAAAGTATTTAAATACTGTTTAAGGATTTAAATTAGTTTTAACTCTTATTATTCACAAATATAAGGACTTATTCTTCTATATATTTGTTTAAGATAAAACATGAAGGGTTGGACAACTTGAGCTATAAAGAAGTATTAGAACGAACAATAAAAGAAATACATGATGAACTCCCTAAAAATTCTGAAATATCTAAAATTGAATTTGAAGGACCAGAAGTAGCGGTTTATTCTCGCAATCCCCGAGTGCTAGTAGATGATGAAACAATTGTAAAAGAACTTGCAAAAAGACTTCGAAAGAGGGTTGTTATTCGATCAGATCCAGAAGTAAGATTACCCAAGGATGAAACTATATTTGTAGTTAACGAATTAGTAGGTAAAGAAGGAGAAATAACTACAATCGATTTTGATGAACTAGTCGGGGAAGTAATTATTGAAGCATTAAAACCAGGTGTAATAATAGGTAAATCAGGTGAGATGTTACGTTCTATCATTGCCAAAACTCTTTGGCGCCCTAGAGTTATGAGAACACCACCTATTGAATCGAGAGTTATAAAAACTATTAGACATTTATATCAAGAAAATTCTAAAAAAAGACAAGAGATACTTAAAGTAATAGGTCATAGAATCCATAGACCTATAATATATAGAGATGATACAATTAGAGTGACTGCATTAGGTGGCTTTGCAGAAGTAGGAAGAAGTTGTTCACTGCTTCAAACAGGGGAGAGTAGTATTTTGATTGACTGCGGAATCAATGTAGGTAGCAATTCTCCAAACAACACTTTTCCGAGATTCGATCTACCAGAATTTGATGTTGAAAAATTAGATGCTGTTGTGATATCACATGCACATTTAGACCACTCAGGTTTCGTTCCTTATCTATTCAAATATGGTTATAACGGAGCAGTTTATACGACAAGACCAACTCGAGACCTAATGACTATGCTTCAAATAGATTATTTAGATGTGGCAAACAAAGAAGGTAAAACATTACCTTATGAGAAAAAAGATATCATAGAATCGGTTCTTCACACTATAGTATTAGACTATGGTGAAGTGACAGATATTTCTCCGGATATTCGCTTGACTTTTCATAATGCAGGTCACATCGTTGGAAGTGCTATACCACATCTACATGTAGGAGAAGGTGTCTACAACTTAGCTTTTGCGCAAGACATAAAATTCGCAAAATCTAACCTACTGGATGCTGCTAATTCAAGATTTCCAAGGTTGGAAACCTTATTCATTGAATCAACATATGGTAAACCTCAGGATATACTCCCACCTAGAGTAGAATGTGAAAAACAACTTAGAAATATAATTTTAGATTCAATAAAGAAAGGAGGTAAAGTATTAATCCCCGTTCTTGCAGTAGGTAGGGCTCAAGAAATCTTAGTTGTATTAGAAGGTTTAATGAGGAATGGTGAGCTTCCAAATATTCCAGTTTATACCGATGGTATGATCAGAGAAGCATCTGCTATCACTACAGCACATCCAGAATTTCTTTCGAAAGCTCTAAGAGAAAGAATCTTTCATGCTGGTCAGAATCCTTTCCTTGCTGAACAGATTAAACAAATAGCATCAATGGAAGAGAGAGAATTGGTCATGCATGGAGATCCTGCAATAATAGTTGCAACAAGTGGTATGCTTAATGGAGGTCCAAGTGTGATGTACTTTAAAGCATTATGTCAAGATCCAAGAAACGCTTTAGTCTTTGTGAGTTATCAAGGAAAAGGAACACTTGGGAGCAAAATCCAGAAAGGAATTACTGAAATTCAAGTGGTTGAAAATGGTAAAACAGTAATGTATCATATTGAAATGGCTATACACAGTATTACTGGATTCACCGGTCACAGTGATAGAAAGGAGCTTGAGAGCTATATACACAAAGTCACACCAAAACCAGAAAGAGTAATTGTTATTCACGGAGAAGAATCAAAAGTATCTAAATTTGCATCTTGGATTTACAAAAATACTAAAAGAGAGAGCTTGGCTCCACCTAATGGAACAACAATCCGTTTAAGATAGTATTAGAGCTGAAAATTCCATATATTATCCTTCAGATAATGGAGCATTTTAACGACTTTTCCCTTTTTTGTCTTCTCAAATTCTTGAGCATCTATTAGCGACATTCCTACTGCAATGATAGTTTCAGCTTTTTCTTCATGTATTGTTACTATTTCATTCTTACGTATGATTTCATCAAAAAAGACAACTCCTGGAGCCATAACATCTGCTCCATTTGTAATAAATCTAATAGCTCCTACATCTACGATTACTTTGGGAAGTTTCATTGAAGATTCCCGTAAACAATAAATTGATGGTATAATCAAGTCATTGTAAGAAAAAAACCATATTCTATCTTCTTTTAATAGAACTTTACCCTCATCAGCACGTGCTTCCTCTAAGTTATCAGTCTTCTGAATGAAATCTACTTTTGACTCTCCATAAGTCTCAGATAGTTTCAATTGTAATAGTTTCTTATCCCTTTTAGATAGAAATTTTCTTCCTTTGATTTGCATTCTTAAACCTTCAAAAGAATCAGTATTTTCATTTTAATTTGTCAAGTATAGAATTATATGACACCTTAATTGCTTCATATCTTTCTTTTGAAGACATCCCTAGGAGATACATTTGCTCTTCATTTTCGAGTCTTCTTGTGAATTCATCCATTAACGATGCAATGAAAGTTTCAATTGAGTCTTGTATATTTGAAATCAGATCTACACCAGGTTCTGGAATAGTATAAATATATTTCAGTGTCGGATAAGTATCTGCTTTTCTCTCAATCAACCCTATTTCCAGCATTTGCTTGAGGTGTTTTTCCACTGCGGGTCTAGATATATTCAATTCCTTTGTTAGTTCGTCAGCAGTTAGCTTCATGGAACTTAAAAGTCTAAGTATTTTTCTTCTTGTTGCATCTCTAAAAATAGAGTAAATGGTATCTAAGATAGGTAACTCGTCTTCTATATCTGACATCGATATTTGAAGTAAGCATTTGGTCTATAAATTATTTGTGTCCAGAAATAAAGAGAATTAAAGATGGTAGAGCGACGAAAATTTCTCTTCTAGATACTTAATATGATATTTAGGTGTTAGTTCCTCTCCTGTAATTTCTTTGACCATGTCAAGACAATCTAAAGTTCCACCTCTTTGATGTACATTCATTTTAAGCCATTGACGAATTGGAGTGAATTTGCCGTTTTCTAGAGAAGTTCTCCAATCAGGAAAATCTTTAGACATTTTAGCTGTTAGTTGAGATGAGATTAGGTCTCCTATTCCATAACCGAAAAAGTAACCGTAATACTGGCTATACCAGTGTAAATCTTGCATTAATCCTAGAGTATCATTAGGAACATCCACTCCTAAGTATTCTGAGTATTTTTCATTCCAAATCTGAGGTAAATCTTTAGCTTCTAATTTTCCTGCAAACCAATCTCTTTCTATTTCAAAACGAATTATGATGTGCAGAATATAAGTTACTTCATCAGCTTGAATCCTTATGAAACCTGGAGTTACAGCATTAAGAGCAAAATTGAAATCTTCAATTGAAATGTCATTGAAAACACTTATTGTATCTTTTTGAAATTGTGGATAATAATAAGACCAGAATTCTTTTGAGCTAGCAATAACATTCTCCAAGAACCTCGATTGTGATTCACCAAAGCTTGGTGAAGACATTCGATAGATGGGTTGATTATACCACTCTTCCTTTCCCTGTAAGCTATGAATTGCATGACCACACTCATGAGCCCCAGCTAGAAAAGCAGATAGAACATTTTTCTCATGATACTTTACAGTGACTCTAACATCTTTAAAACCACCACCAATAGTAAGAGGGTGTTCGACTTCAGCAATATTACCAACTGCATTATCTGAATAGAAGTCATATTCCAAGAATTTAGCAAGATTCTCTACCATTTGAACTTGAGTCGAACGAGATACAATTCTGTTAAGAAAGGATCTATCAGGTTTTACACCTGATTCTTTGCATTTTTTGATAAAAGGTACGAGAAATGATTTCATCTCATCAAAAAGCTTAGTGAGGTTATTGACACTAAATCCTTTATCTCTACTATCTATTAAAGCATCAAAAGGATCATCCATGTCTTTTGATTTAGCCAAAAGGGATGTGGATTCCACATTAAGAGCAAATAGTTTTTCTAAATCAGGAAGAACCATCTGAAAATCTGATTTTTTCTTAGCTTTTTTCCATATTTCTAAAGTCTTGTTCGATTGTGCAGCAAGTTTTCCAACTAATTCTGTAGGAAGAATTGTTCTGTCATCATATGCTCGTCTAAGCAGCTCAATATTTCGTTTCTGCAAATCATTAAGAGAAGAGTCTTTTTCACATGCTTCTAATAAAGTTCCCATATCTGGATCTGTTATTAAACCATGTATTTTCCGACTTAAATACTGAAATTGCTTAGATCGATGTTCTACTGCCGCAGGAGGTATATGGGTGTTTAAGTCCCAGTAAAGAACACCACTAATTGATCCTAAAAGTTGTACTTCTTGATAATTATCCAACAAAGATTCATACGCACTATTCATTTATTTCTAATTTTAGAAATCAAACGATGTTCAAAAATATTGTCCATAAAAATAGAAAAATAAGTTGAAACCAATCATTTGGTTCCAAGATAGTTTGCTTTGTTTCCCAACTGTTCTTCAATACGTAATAATTGATTATATTTTGCAGTACGTTCTCCTCTCGCTGGAGCACCTGTTTTTATTCTTTCGGCTCCAATAGCTACAGCTAAATCAGCTATGAAAGTATCTTCTGTTTCTCCAGATCTATGGGAGATATTAATTCCCCAACCATTATCTCTTGCTAGATTAGCTGCTTCTATAGATTCAGTTAATGTTCCGATTTGATTGACTTTAAGTAAGAGATAATTTGCAGCTTTCTTCTCAATTGCCATCTGTATTCTCTTTGGATTAGTTACAGTTAAATCATCTGCAACTACAGATATTTTGGGTACTTTGGCATGGAGTTCAGCAAAAGACTCGAAATCATTTTCATCAAATGGATCTTCAATTGAAATTATTGGGTATTTATCTACTAAATTGACATAGTAATTTACAAACTCACTACCAGTCAATTTCTTTCCATCAACCTCATATTGAGAGTTTTCGAAAAATTCAGAAGCTGCAGAATCTAATCCAATAGATATTTGTTCTCCAGGTTTATATCCAGCATCTTCTATAGCTTCAACTAACATATCAAGAGCTTCAGGTGCAGTATCAACTGGACTTCCGAATCCTCCTTCATCTCCTAAATTGATTGCTGAAGGACCAAATTTTTTCAGATTATTTTTCAAAACTTGGTAAACTTCACAACCAGCACGAATAGCATCACTATAGCAGTTGAAACCGTGAGGTATAAGCATAAACTCTTGAATTTTCAGATATCCTCCTGCATGTTTTCCACCATTGATAACATTAAGCATTGGAACTGGCAAAGTTTTTGCATTTTCATTAAGATATTTGTAGGTAGGTAAATTAAGGCTATTAGCAGCCGCATTACAAACCGCAAGTGATACACCAAGCATAGCATTTGCTCCAAGATTTGACTTATTATCAGTTCCATCCAAATCAAGCATTAACTGATCAATTTCTTTTTGTTTAGTGACATCTTTGCTTATTAGGTTTGGAGCAATTCTTGTATTGATATTATCTAAAGCTTTCAGAACACCTTTACCCAAGAAACGATCATTCTTATCTCTTAATTCCAAAGCTTCATGTTCCCCTGTTGAAGCTCCTGATGGAACTATAGCTCTTCCAAAACCATTAGAGGTATATACATCAACTTCTACTGTTGGATTACCTCTCGAATCCAATATTTCTCTTGCAACAATCTTAGTTATTGTAATCATAATTAATCGATAATAAAAAACAATAATCACTTCTTAAGGTTTCTTAAATCACTTTAAGTTAATTTTTTGAAGTGTTCAAAACCTTCCTTTGGAAGATTAAAATCACTAAAACGAGAATCTTTGATAACGATTCCTTTTTCATTTTCATTGAATGCACCTATAAGATATATAGCCAATCCCAATCGTTCTGCTTCTTTTTGTAATTCTATGCGTTTAGCTGAGTCTATTGCAAAAATCAGCTCAAATTCCTCTCCACCTTTGAAAGCCAATTCAAGAGGATTCAAAGTATAGTCCTCTGCACATTCTAATGCTTCTGTATGAATTGGAAGGTTGTTTATCTCAATCCCCAGATTATTAATCTGTGAAAGATCTGTTAGAGTTATTAATAATCCATCAGAACTATCCATACAAATCTTTATGTCAAATGAATCAAATAGAGGAAGAAAATCAACACGTGCTATAGGTTCATAAACAGAAGATAAGGTTTCTTTTTTCAAGGATAAAGGAAGTTCCAAGTTTTTTAGTAATGTCCTAAAACCCAAAGATGTTAGCCCAAATAAACCAGTTGAGTAAATTAAATCCCCGTTTTTCACCCCTTTTCTTGGAATTAATTTATCTATTTTACATATACCATATGAAACAACATCGAGAACTATATCAGAGCTTTCATTCAAATCCCCACCAAGAAATTTTGTATCATAATAGGAACATTGCGCTTTAACTCCCTTTAGAATACTTTGAGCATTTTCAGTTTTTGTGTCTGGTTTAAGACCAAGGCTAGCCAAACATCCGTAAGGTTTAGCTCCTTTCGCAATAATATCGCTGATTGACATTGTAACAGCTTTTTTACCTACTTGTTCAAAAGACATACCAGGTAATACATCGGTCTTGAAAACTAACATATCTACGTTAATAACCATAACTGCTCCAGAAGGCAACAAGACTGCAGAAGCATCATCATTGAACTGTAGCAAGGATTCATCAACTAAATCTTTTATTCTTTTAAGAAAAGCCCTTTCACCCACATCTTCCATTTTCTCGTTGCTTACCTTTTTCAAATAATCAGTCCTTTTCTATCTAACGCTTTCAATTTATAGTTCATTACTATATATAAAATGATTATCTAGATTGAAGAAAATAGTAAAATGGAATATACTTGCTATCCTCCAACTAATCCTGAGATATAGAAGAAATATACGAACAATCCTATTGGTAAAGTAATTGCGATTACTGAATTTACCCAAGCCATCTTGCCCACAACTCTCAAACCAATTGACAGGTATATAATTGTAATAGCCCAAAGAATTAGCATTAAAATCCTGAAAATGAACATGATAGTAGAGCCATAAAAACTCTCCATGAATGTTCTGAACGCTTCAAAATCTGCTGTCCCTCCAACACTACCAGGTGAAGGCGTAATGAGTGCAACAAGGATACCTATGAATTCTCCAACAACTATTGGAGCTATGGAATAACCCACTAAAGTTCGCAATTGTTTTGTTGATGCTTCAGAACCCAACATGGAAGCCAATTTAGCCATTAACCAGGTTCCAATTACGAACAGTAATTTGTATATAATCCACACTATGAAAGGCATAAGAAGTAAAGTTATGAAGAACAATAACAAACTTACTGGAAGCATGAATCCAAAACCCTCTCCTGGATTTCCTACTTGGATTGAGGAAAATCCAATTCCTGCCTTTATAATTATCATATAGTATCTCAGGGATAAGAAGAGTGAGAATAATAGAAGTAATAGATTTCCTCCTTTTGATTCTGTTGCAAAACCGAATTCTTCGCTTGTTTTAAATGGATAACGGAAGAAAGCATATACTCTAAGAAAAACTTCCTTTATTGAGGGTTTAAAAGCAAATCTTCTGAGCTCATATTCCAAAAGACCAAATCCACAAAAAGGGCATATTGAATATTCTAATGGAACCGTTTCAGTACAACTAGGGCATTTTTGTGTACTCTCACTCATATTGTTCAATTCTTTATATTCTTTTATATTTAATATTTCTTGCGGCTAGGTCAATAGCAAGAAATTTCAAACAATCCAAAAAAACACTTTGTGTATTCGATGTAGAAGCTTAAGTTGTTTTTTTCCATGCTTTCCGTTTTAAAATTATAATTGCTAAGAAAACCAATACATATGAAAAAGTGTAAGGAGTCTTTAAATCATATGTTTTTGAGGGAAAACCAAGTTCTAGAGATGACATCGACAAGGAAATGTTAAGAAGATAGTTACCAAAATAAGATTTTGCACATAGGAGAATCCCAGATTCCGTATCATAATAGAACAAAGAATTTTGACCATAATAGTTTGTAGTATTGAATTTTATGATGTCAAAATATCGATTTAAATCATTGATCTTATGTTCTAAGTTTGAGCTTTCCTCAATGCTTGTATTTGTATCTTCAATCTGAGTTCTGATTGCTGGCCAATCAGACGAATTGGCAAAAAAGCCACCATTCCAAGGGTAAATACTTAAAGCTAAAGCACTTGCAAGATCTATATTTCTTACATCATTGAAGGTATAATTGCCAATTGCTAAAGTTCCGTTAATTCCTATAATATCTGAGGATGTTACAGTATAATGCATATGCTCTCCTTTGGAGATGTTCCAATTTCCAAAGTAGTATCCTGGGGGCCAAGCTCCGTAAAAATAATTTGTACCATTACTTGACTCCAAAACTGTGTAATCAACCCATGTATCGATCTCAATATAAGAAGCAAAGCCTGTTTGAAAAATACAAGGATAAGATGAAATCACCATTACTAGTAAAAAAAGACTGAATATAGTAATTTGAGAAGTAGATTTCAATTTAATGTCAAAAAAAAATTAAACCATTTCAAATAAACCTTTTTATGATAAAGATGTAAAGAAAAATGGCGGACCAGGCAGGATTTGAACCTGCGACCTCCGACTCTCTTCAGCAATGCTTCCGAAGGCCGGTGCCTTATCCATGCTAGACTACTGGCCCATTTTAGTAATCTCATCTTTCTCCTTATTTATTTCTTTCTGAAATAACTAAAAAATAAAAGTTTCAGAAAGAATTAGCAACTTTGTTTACCTAGGAAGACCGTTTTCCATCCAAGATTTTAGTAATCTTTCAAATTCGCTCTTCTTCTTAATGGTTTTAGTCTGGTATGCATATATTTGTGACATTGCTAATCCCCCAAGTTCTATGTATGCTTCATCCATATCACATATCGCTGCAATTCTTGCTTTCCAATTTTCATCTGTATCAGCTTGTTCTGCATATGATATAAACAATTTGAGAATTTTTTCGATTTTGGCAGAAACGTTTGTACCTTCTGGAACAGGCTTCTTAGTAACATCTACTTTCTTAGTATCTTCTACTGGAACAGGTTTAGGTTTGGGTTTTTCCGGTTCAGTTTTGGGTACGGACGCGGGTTCAGAAGTTGGTGCAGGTTCAGGTATTACCTCCTCTATTTCCTCAGGTTCAGCAAAGAGTTTTTCTTTAATTATAGGCTTGGAAGATGCAGAAGCTTCTTTCTTTTCTGGAGGAGGTGTTGATACAGCTGGAGTAGATGCTGGTTTAGATTCAGCGGTTTTTGCTTCAGGTGTAGTTTCAGTTGAGGTGGAAGGAGTAACAAATTGAATTTGATCAGGAGATATCGTTTCCGACACTGTTTCTTCTTTAACTGCTACTGGAGTTTCAATTATAGAAGTGGTTGGTTGAGCAGATGTTGCTATAAGTTCAGTGGGGGCAGTAAAGCCAATATCTGTGGGTATCTGTTTACCATCGATTACAGCAATTAAACCTCTTTCTATGTCCTGAATCAGTGAACGTAAAGATGGATTCTCTGATCCAATCTTAAGCAGCTTATCTTTGAGTGTTTGACTACCAGCAACCATCATGCTGAGTTTCTTTTTTAGTTCTTGATTTTCAGAAGATAATTTTTCTTCCCCTTCCTCTGCTTCATGTTCAATGTCTCCAATTGAATCCATTAGAGCATGCATTTGTATTTTGAGCTCCTCTCTCTCTGCATTGAATAAATCTTGCTCTAATTTTGTTTCTTCAATTTCTTTATCTAATTTGGCTTTTTCTTCTTGTAAAGAATCTCTTTCTGATTGTAAATCCTCAACTACTTTGGAAATATGATCAAGTTCCATTGTCAACTCCTTTACTTTATCATCTGATTGAGATTGTTCCATCTTTTCTTGTAACTTCTCAAACATCTTGATTCTTCGCATAGCTAATTGAGGAGTAATATTCTCTTTTTGCATAAAATTAAGAATATATTCCAAATCATGAGGCTGGATATTGTACTTCTTAAACAAGTCCTCTATTGAGATTTGAGTTTCAGTCATAACCCTCAAGTGATACTAAAACTGTTAAGATTTAATAAAGTTTAGTTAATTGAAATTGAAAAGCAAATGTTTTTTTATTTGGAATGCTAATAATTCAAAGTGGTGTATAAATTTGGTAGAACTTAGAGGATTAATGATAAACAGATTAATTGTCTTACTGCAGATATTTATTTTTCCAGTATATTTCTACCTTTGGGCATGGTTGGGACCATATCCAAGTAGTCTTGCAAGTTTCTTCTTCTGGAGAGAATCAACCTTTAGTCCTTTTGGAGTAACAGGAGATATGATTATTCTAAAAATTGTTGCACCGCTGATTTTTGCTTTACCATTTACATTAGCGTCAATTGTTAGAGCTACTAAAATTGCGAACTCTTATGAATTAATGTGGAGAGCTTTGGGAAAAGTAAGAATTGATACAAAAATTTTCTACTTCATAAATGCTATATTCTGTTTGTTTTTCTTTATACTGCCATTTGGATCACCAATCATTGCTGTCTTTGGTGCATTTTTCGCAGTGAAATTAATATTGTATGCTTTTGGCGTCAAGAAAAATGTTCCAGCTCTTCTTATTGTCATTCCTGGTTTATTTTTAGCTGCCATTCCATTAATGGTAACTATTGCTTTTTATAGCGAATTTGCTTTAGTTATTCAACCAATTTGGAAAACTTGGGTGGAATATTCACCTATCTTCTACGGTGTTGTTTTGTGCTTAGCTTGTGCTATTGCCATAGGTAATTTCTTTATTCTCTTACGTGAAGGAGCATCACAGGTTTCTTATACAAAAGAAGTTACAGACAGAATAGGTTTGATAATTAAAATTGCATTGTTTGGGGGTATTTTAGCACTTTTTGGTACTGTGGATAAATGGAAATCAGCAGGAACTACAATGTTCATAATTAACATTATTGCTGTTGTTTTAAGTGGTCTTGAAACATTTATCAGATGGAGAAAGAAACTTTCGAAGGAAACAGGAGGAGGAGGAAGAATCATGGTTCTAATCTTTATTGCAGTCAACTTCGTGGTAAAATTTGCAGCAAGACCAGATGTAGCTATTACTGCAATAGTAGCTGTGTCAGCTAGTGTATTCTTTGTTCTCTTTGCTCTTGCTTATAGATATGCAACAGATGAAACACTGTTTGAATAGTAAACTAGCCAATATAAAACAAAATGTACAGCTAAACATTCGTAACATAATTTTTATAAGCAAACTTTTCAAATCCTAAACAAATTCTCCAATGCTATAAAGAAGTGTTGTTAATGAGCGAAGAGCGATTCAATCCAGAAATAACAAAAAAAATTGAAGAAAACACAGATGTAATTATTCAAAAAATCTTAGCTGAACAAGAAGAAGAGATTGATAAGATTAACAAGGAGGCTAACGAAAAAATTAAGAAAATTGAGGAAGATATCGTTAAAGAAGCTGAGAATGAGGCCGAATCTGAATTCTTGAATGAGAAAGCTAAACAAGATTTAGATCTTCGTTTAAAAATTACAAAATTTAGAGATGAAATTGTATACGAATTCGTTCAGAAAGCAAATAAAAAAATAGAATCTCTAATAAAAACCAAAGAATATGAAAAAAGTTTGAGAAATATGATATTAGAAGCTATTCTTACTCTCAAACAACAGGAAATAAATGTTTATTGTCGAAAAGAGGACAAAAGCATTTTATCTAAACAGTTTCTCGATTCAATATCAGCTGAAATAAAGAAAGAGCAGAAATTAGATGTTAAAATCAATGTTTCAGAAAAACACATCACAAATATTGGTGGGGTCATTTTGGAAACAATTGATGGAAAAATCAGCATTAATAACACTTATGAGAAGCGTATAGAAAGGTCATTAGAAGAGCTGAAAAGAAAACTTTCTTTAATGCTTATCCAAGAAGAAGGTTGAATAAGATGAATAAACGATTTGGTTTGAAAGCAGGCTTATGTTTAATTATTGTATTATTTGCAACTACTCCGTTTTCAAACGTATCCATTGCAAAAGATTCCTTGCCAATTACAGAAAATTCATTTTCCCAAACAGGAGAACTAATACAAGCTTTTAATGGCAACATGTCTGATACCTCAATTATAAGGGGGGAGACTATCTATTTTCATGCCACACTAGCTAATTTAGGTGATCAATCAGTAACAGTGATTTCTCTAAATGCAGAATTTGTACATACAGAAAACAGTAGCCAATTTAACAGTGAATACAGCGTGGAATTTGATAGGGATCACAGATCAATTGGACCAGAAGACTCATTTACTGCTACCATGGAAGAAATAATAATTAATGCAGAAGCAAGTTATACTGTTTCAATATATTTTGTTGCTGAAAATGTCTATGATGAAACTAGTGAATTTGGTCCCCCCGCGTTAAACTTTACAGCCGTTGAAGGTGTACTTGTTTCTGTAATTGATTTGGGTAGTTCCTCTAATGTTATAATAGGTATTGGTGTAACATTTGGTGTAATTGTGATAATTGTTATTGGTATAATTATCTACGGCTGGTTAAAGGAAAAACTTTCAAAACGAAAATATTAGAGTCTATCTTCAAGCTAGTTTTATTAACCATCCTTTTGGTTGGTAAACTATTCCTTCTTTTTTTAACTGTAAAAGTATTTTTTCCAATTGTGATTCTGATATGTCAAAGAACGAACAATTCCTTAAAATATCATCCAAAATCTCTGATTTACTTTCCTTTAAAATGAGAAGAACAGTATCAGAAATTGAAGCAGCGGGTAAATCAAGCATTTCAAATTCTTTGTTTTCATGATTAGAAATAATTTGAGATATATCATTCTCATCCTCTTCTACTAAACTAAAAAATCTCTCTGCAAGTTTTACAGAAAGCTTTTGTGAGTTTAGGAATTTTTCACATATCAAAACACGTTTATCGTAAATAATTGCTTCACCAATTGTATATGTTATTATTTTTCCACAATTTTTGCAAAAACGAAACACATATTCTTCTGGAATATCATTAATAGTTTCACAACTATTACATCGAAAAACTATTCTCATTCTTACACCATTTTTGCACGTTTTCTGGCAAAAATCAAGAAACCTGTATGCCCAATGATTCTTGTTCGTGGTCTAATTGCATTGGTTTTAAGCTGTAATTCTCTCTTAATTAACTCAAGACCAATGATATCTCCGAAACCAAATTCTTTGAGTTCTTTATAGGTTCTCTCTATCTGATTGTAGGTAGGAACAAAAATAGAAATTGTTCCACTAGAGCGTAGAGAACGAAAAGCATGAGGAATTATTTCTTCAGGACTAGCTAAGTCCAAAACTATTGCATCAACTTCCTCTTCATCAAATCCTTCAGATGCATCTTTTAGTTTAAGAGTAATTACATTCTCAAATCCTAATTTTTGTATGTTTTTTGAAGCGGTTTTAAAGGCTTGTTCCCTATTATCATAACTGTAAATGTGTCCATCAGGTCTTACATAGCTAGCTAAAATAGATGTTAAGGCTCCACTACCTGTTCCAGCTTCAATAACCTTCGACCCAGGTTTTATATCTCCATACAATAGGATTAAACCTGCATCTTTTGGATAAATTATCTGCGAGCTATGAGAAATTTTTGTTAAAAAATCTATATGTAAAGGCTTGTAAATACTGACAGTATTAGATTTGCTTGTGAGGATACGTATACCGTAAGGTTTTCCTATTATTTCATCAAATTCAAAGAAACCTTTGTGGCAATGAAACTGTTTTCCGCTTTCAACTTTAGTAACCCATCTTTTGTGTTCATTTAGCACAACTAGAACATAAGAGGCATCAGTGATGATATTATCAGTATTCTTATCAGAGGAAGTCATTTGGTTCATTTGTAATTGAAAAAAGATAATATAAATTTTATTTGGTATTGTTGTTTTTGATATTCTGTTTGTATCTGCACATTCCTTTTATACTTTTTAATTCATATAACTAATAGTAAAATATGAAAAAAGGAAAAAATTAGAGAAAGCCTTTTTCTTCTAAAATATCTTTTAATTTTGGATATCCTATTTCTTCAAGTTCGTACTTTACTCTGACAATAGGTTTGTTAACATTCACTAGTCTTGTTATATCTATAGGAGTTGCTGAAACAACAACATCACAATCTGTGTTGTTTATTGTATCTTCAAGATCTTTAAGCTGTTGTTCATAGTAACCCATTGCTGGCAATAGAGTACCAATGTCAGGATAATGATCGAAAGTTTCTTTCATACTTCCAACAAGATAGGGACGAGGATCAATGAGTTCTTTAGCACCATATCGTCTAGCTGCTACAACTCCAGCTCCATATTTCATTTCTCCATGAGTTAAAGTTGGACCATCTTCTATAACTAAAACTCGTTTTCCCTTTACTAATTCTGGTTTATCTACGAAAATAGGGGAAGAAGCCTCTACAATAATAGCCTCTGGATTTGCTTTTCGAATGTTCTCTTCTAGCTGCAAAACATTCTTGTAATCAGTTGTTGTAATTTTGTTGACTATTACAACATCTGCTAAAATTAGAGTTGTTTCCCCTGGATGATATCGAAGTTCATGCCCAACCCGGTGTGGATCCGCTACAACTATTTGTAAATCAGGTTTATAGAAAGAGAAATCATTATTCCCTCCATCCCATAAGATTATATCCGCTTCTTTTTCCGCTTCTCTTAAAATTGCTTCATAATCAACACCGGAGTAGATAATTAAATTCTTATCAATATAGGGTTCATATTCTTCTCTTTCTTCAATGGTTGTCTCATGTTTATCTAAATCAGAATAATCTGCAAATCTTTGCACTGCTTGCTTTACCAAATCTCCATAAGGCATAGGATGGCGTATTGCTACGACTTTCTTTCCAGCATCATGAAGTAATTGAACGATTTTTCTTGAGGTTTGGGATTTACCACTTCCAGTCCTTACAGCGCAAACACTAATTAGAGGTTTAACACTCTTAATCATGGTTCCTTTAGTTCCTAGTAGGGAGAAAGCAGCACCAAGTGCATTAACTAGTGATGCTTTGTGCATCACATATTCATGTGATACATCAGAATATGAGAAAATGATTTCATCTATATCTAGATCTATAATTAACCGAGATATTTCGCTCTCATCATAGATGGGAATGCCATTTGGATACAAATCTCCTGAGAGCTCAGGAGGATATTTACGATCTACAATATCTGGGATTTGTGTAGCTGTAAAAGCAACTACTTCATACATTTCATTTGTTCTAAAATAAGTATTGAAATTATGAAAATCCCTTCCAGCTGCACCCATAATTATTATTTTACGTCTCTTTATTTCCATAATTATCGCCTTAGCTTCTTATGTTTCGAACTACTAACCTATCTTAAAAAATTTATGTTTACACAGCAAATTAATACAGCAAGATATTT
Organism: Promethearchaeati archaeon; assembly: GCA_013166775.1. Lineage (GTDB taxonomy): Archaea > Asgardarchaeota > Heimdallarchaeia > Heimdallarchaeales > Heimdallarchaeaceae > UBA460. The sequence continues at coordinate 138 of JABLTJ010000005.1, read as the reverse complement.
AGCTTTCCTTTTGTTGTCTTGAAATTTTCTTGTTAATTTGTATTTGAATTAAGAAAATTGAACCTATTGCAACAAAAAAACCTAGAAAAGTTGCTACAATTAAAGCTATATTCCTAATCTTCTGAGGGGAATTTTGTG
>JABLTJ010000045.1 GCA_013166775.1 Promethearchaeati archaeon | reverse complement strand
TGGTCTATTCTCTCCAACTTCACGCTTACACAGGTCTGGGATCATATCCACTGTGGAAGAAAAACGGATTATCTACAGCCTAGGTACTCTAAAGAATGAGAAGAGAGGAAGCAAAAACAAGAGAGAAAAGAACCGTAAAAGGGTAAGGCTCCCTCTCTCTCTATTCTTAGCTTGATTTTACTGAATGAATACGGGAGAAACTACGATGAATTCTATAAATGGGTGAAAGTAGGGAAAAAGGAATTCAGATTCATAGGAGAAAGTGCAGCGAAGAATTTCGTGTTCAAAGAAGGAGGAATGGTGGAATACGGAGGGAAGCAACTGAGAATGGGAATATACTCGTTCCAAGGATTAACAGACAAAAAAATAGAACCATCAAGGGCATGGATGTTACCGAACAATAACAATCTGTTGATGAAATATCTGCAGAAGATAGAGGAGGAACTGCTGCATACACTGGTGAAGACAGTAGCAGATGAAAAGTATATGAAAATATATGAGTGGCTGGTGAAAAACTGGAGATCGTTCGGAGGAGAATAAGAGAAATATTTTCACTCAGCTGTACTTTTTCTGCCACACAAAGCTTAAATTCACAAAAGAGAATAGGAATAAGAGAAGAAAATTAAAAGCAGGAATTTAGGAAGCAAAAAAATGATGATTGTTTTAAAAGGGAAGGATATATACGGAAAAGAGAGAGAATATGAATTTGAGGATGAAGTGGAGAGAATAAGGCTAGCACATGAAAGCTTAGCAAAAATAAATTTAACTCCTCTAGGTAAAGTAAGAAAAATCAGAAAATTAAATTTGGAATATAACAAGCTAAAAGACATAAACTTGACACAACTATCAAAATGTGAAGACTTCGAAGCTCTTCATTTAAGTGAAAATGAATTGAAAAAAATAAATCTACAACCATTATCTGCTTGTAAAAAATTGCGATGGCTAGATGTGTCGTATAATCCATTAAATGAGATAGACCTTACACCACTAGCAGAATGTAAAGAATTGAAAAGATTGGGAATAAATCAAGTAAATTTAAAGGAGATAGATTTAGAACCACTAGCAGAAAGTAGGAAGTTAGAATCATTATCGTTTGAGGATAACTATATAAAAAAGGTTGATTTAAAACCGCTAGAAAAATGTACAAAACTAAGATTTCTAAGTATGAGTTTTAATAGAATAGAAAAAATAGATTTGGCACCACTAGCGAATTGCAAAGAACTGAGCTATCTAGGAATAGGAAATGGAAAAGTGAAAATAGAGTGGGAAGGGGAAAAGATAAGAGAAGAAGAAATACCAAAAGGAATGGAGTATTATAAAGAAAAGATAATAGAAAAATGGAAAGAGAGCAAGAAATAGGAAAGATTACTTCTAAGATAAAGAGAAGAAGAGAAGAAAAACCTAGAAAAAATGAAAGGTTTTAATAGGGGAGGAAGAAAGTAGAATGAAAAAGAGCTAGAAACTAAAAGAATATCCATTCTGAGAGGTTCTAGACTTTGATTCCCTATAACAAATTGTTTAAATAGAAAAAAAGCAGAGTTATAGCTAGGGTAAATGGTGGGTACAGTGAGCCAGAGAATATTTAAAATAACACTGTTAGGAGAAGGGGCAGTAGGGAAAACAAGTTTAAGGCGTAGATACCTGGGAGAGAGCTTTAAAGAGGGATACATGATGACAATTGGCGCGGATTTTGCTGTCAAGAAGATGACTCTCAATCAAACTGAATATACTCTTCAAATTTGGGATCTTGCTGGTCAACAGCGTTTTTCTGCTGTTCGTGAGGTCTATTATCGTGGTACTGCTGGTGCTTTATTAGTCTTTGACATTTCCCGTCCTGAAACTTACGAAATTTTACCTAATTGGCTTCATGAGCTCATTCGTAACAATAAAAATCGTATTGTTCCCCTTGTTCTTATTGGCAACAAAGCTGATCTTCGTGATTCCACTCCTTACGCTGTTCCTAAAGAATATGCTATGGAGTATGCTGATCAACTTTCTCAATGGTCTGGTTTTTATGTTCCTTACATGGAAACTTCTGCTAAGACTGGTTTAAATGTTGAACAAGTCTTCTCTCTTCTTACTGAGAGTATTTCACAGTATTTCGAGAGAATGACAATCGAACATCAGTAGTTCATTCTCCTTTCTTCGATTTTTCATTTCACATTCTTTTCTTTTCACTCTATTACTCAACCCAACTTATTTATAGAACATTTTTAAACCTCTTTTGAGACACTTAGATGATGGTAATGATAGCTCCAGAGCATTTTCTTTCTTTTCTCTCCGATCAAGGTTTTTCTCTTGCTTCAGGTGTTCCTTGTTCCTACTTCAAAGATACTTTTACTTCACTCGAAGAATCAACAGAAATCTACTACATTCCTTCTACTCGAGAAGATGAAGCTGTTGGCATTATCTGTGGTTATTTCTTAGGAGGACAAGTAGGCTTTTTGATTCTCCAGAATTCAGGCTTAGCTACTATTGGTGACGCTCTTACTTCTCTTGCTCAACTATACAAAATTCCCTTACTTATGTTTGTAAGCTATAGAGGATTGGAACCTGATGCAGATTTCCCCGAGCATTTAGTTATGGGAGATGTTACAGAAGATGTACTTTCTGCATATCAGATTCCTTACTGGATACTTGAAGAAGAAAACTGGAAAAGCATTTTACATCAAGCAATTAGTGTAATGAACGATTCTTCTTTACCTGTTTGTGTCCTTGTCAAGAAGGGGGTTTTGAGTCAATGAAGGGAGCAGAAGTAATCCAAAAACTAGATGAATACTTAACTGGAAAGGAGTTAATTGTTAGCTCAAATGGTAATGTTAGTAGACAAGTATATACTCTCCTTCCTCAACCTCAAGTGTATCTAAGAGGTAGCATGGGTTTACCTGTTTCGATTGGTTTAGGATTAGCTCTCTCTCAACCTAAGAAGAAAGTAATTGTAATCACAGGTGATGGTAATTTCCTTATGGGATTAAGTTCTATAGCAACTGTTGGTTCCGTTCAACCACCTAATCTCAGGATATTGGTTATCGATAATGAAACTTATGCAACCACTGGATGCCAAGAAACAGTCTCTTCTGCACTTAATTATGTTGAAATGGTTAAAGGAATGGGGATTAAATCTGTAGTTTCAATCGATCTCACAAAAGAGAAAGAAATACCTTCTGATTTATTTGATAAATTTGTTATAAAAGAAGAACTTCAAGTCTTGCATATTAGAGTTGAAATAGACGATATTAATCTTGAAAATATTCCTTGGCATCCGATTGAAATTAAGGAGAATTTTCTAAATAGATAGAAAGTATCATTTAAATAATTTCCATTTCATCTCAGTATAATGAATATCTTCATACATTGTTTTGGTCAAGTAAGAACTATTACCAATGAAGCCAAATTAAGTATTGACGTTCCTGAAGGTAGTTCTATTACTCAAGCCATTGACATCTTTGTTAAGAAATTCGGAGAAGAACTAGAAAAATTACTTTATAGAGAAGGAAAATTGAGAGATTTTTACTCAATTCAGATTGATCGAAATAACGTTAGAAATGATGAGCTGAGTGATACAAAAGTAGAGATGGATCAAACAATATCTATAATTCCCTTTGTATCTGGTGGTTGACTTATTCATCAAAAGAAAAGATAGAGAGAAGCTAGTAAAAAGAAAGAGGGTGGATAATAGATAATGAAGACTTTGTACTAGCTTCAAGGTGAATAGTTACCATAGTATATAAACACCACAAAAACTTCTTAAAAAATAAAGAGAAGCTAGCTGAAGAAATTTAGAAGTATAAGGGGATAAATGGAGTTAATATTCGGAAAGCTAGCTTCAAAATAATATTCGAACTTCAGTTTATAAAGTCGGCAATTTCCTATGTTTTACAAAAGAGAATTGATTTCCGAATATCTCTTGATTATTTCCTTTTTCCTTTGGATTTCCTTTTCTCTTTTTTCTATCTCCCAAACTGATTGATCCTTCAGTTTATCTTGTTCCAGAACAGTTATTTTTGTCAAGGATAAATTATTGTCTTCATCAACAGTAATCTTGCCCTCTTCAATTAGATTTTCAAGACCAACAGCTATTCGTTGGTATTCATGAAGAAGAGTGCTTGAATGCTTGATGAGATTGAAAAGATAATTGATATTAATCATTCCCATCTCTTCTAAAAGCTGAATTACTTTGTCCTCGAAAGATTGTTTGGAAACCTTCCTGGATTCTTTATTATTTCCCCAAATTAAAGCCATATTATCATCAAAAAAAGTGGAGAGAATAGAATATAAAAACTCGGAAGAAAAAAGATATTTCAAGATACTAAAAAATCTTGTATGTGATTATAGTACTATCTGATTCTTCCGTACAGTTTTTACAAGTTGGCAAATCTTCATTTATTTCTTCTTCCTTCTTCTTCTTATCCTTTTTATTTACTGGTTTAGTAGACATGATTTTACCTCCTTTCACACCTTCATCCAAAGAAGAAGGGTGAGAGAAATTAGAACCTTGATCATAAGGATTCACTTCGCGGAATAGTGCGTTTGTTCTTGATCCTAATTTCTCTCAAGGTGTCTTAAATGACCAGTTTTTTTACTGCCATTTGACCATCATCGGTTCTTCTAGAGATATCCTCTATGAAGAACTATTTCACACAAAGCTAACTCTCTTTCTCTCTGCAATCGAGAGGTTAGTTTGTAATCTATATGCCTTTCAATATCCTTGATATTATAAGGAGCTGAGTTCTGAACCATCAAACACTCTCCAAGTTGATTTAAGAGAGTGAAGATATCGTCTTCATTCTGGAACTCCATGTTATAGATTTCCTGAAGAACAGTATAACTCCTAATAATATTCTCTTTATAGTTCTGTTTTACTGCATTCATTTTGCTTCTCATCGACATCAACTCCTTGACTTTCTCACATTTAACGGTGTGTAATCTTGCCGTATGAGTTGATTGTCTCAAGCGCATATATAAACATATCTTTTTTAGTGAGACGATTATCTCATAAGAGTAAGAATATTTAAATAATTAAAGAAAGACAGTATATATAAGGAAAATTAATACGTTGATAAGAATGGATTACGAGGATATTATAACTTACGAACCTGAAGACGTTAAAATTGTTTTCAATCCTCGAATTACTGATATTTTAACAGATACCAATTATGCTCCAGTAATAAAAGCTCTTAAGGAGGGTTTTTTTACAGTGAAAGAATTAACTGAAAAATATGAGGAGATTACAGGTAATGTTAAATCTCCCAAAACAATGTATAGATACCTCAAAGAATTAAAAATGCATGGTGCGATCATACAAGTAGGACAAAGAGTAACTAAAGGTAAAAAAGCCACTGAAGCTCTATTTGGTCGAGCTGCAAAAATAATCTATTTTTATCAAGCGGACAAAGATTTTTGGACAAGTGAAGATTTCAAAGAGGAAAGTGAAATTGTTCTGAAAAGGATGGCTACCGTTTTTAGTAAAAGATGGAATGTTCCTAAACCAAAGACAGATTGTTTGAGACAACTATTGATACAAAATGATGATTACATACCTAATGAGATAAAGAAGATTTTGGAATTATATGTTGAACAATCAGAGGAAGATGCTCAAGAAATTTCTAGTCAAGAGATGTATAGAATTATAAATCTAGCAAGATCTATTGTTCCAATGCTGGAAACAGAATATCTTGAAAAAGAACTAAAGAAATGTTTTCCAACCAAGGTTAAATCTTAATTTTACACATTTTCTTTATACTAAACCTAAAGTATAATTTTTATAATGAATATTAACCTCGTCTTCATGGTTAGACGTCCACAGAAGGAATACTGGCTTGAAAACGAAACAAAGAAGAAAACCATGTATTTATCAAATGGAGCAAAAATAAGAGTACTGTGTCTTTCACCTTATGAAGAGACAAAAGAAACAAAGGAGATCATTTTTTATTCCGGTTTTATTTCCTACATTTATCTGTGGAGAGATTCCGTTAAGAAATTAAGAAAGAATCACAATTTGATTTTCATTGAAACTAGAGAAAAAGAATTTTCTGCGTTTCCCCCAGATCAAATCATTTATAGTGTTGACACTTTAGGAGAAGATTTTGTTCTTATTGTCAAAGAGCTAGGATTAGATCTTGATAATTGTGTAGTTACTGGGTCTTCAATAGCATCAGTGGGAGTTTTAGAAGCAATGAGTAAAAACAACATCAATCCATTTCTATCAGTACACTCATCTCCTCAAGCAACTTACAAAGGTAATAATAAGATAAATATTTTAGCTAAGTATTTACCATACTGGTTTGTCGTTATCGCGAAACCAATTGTTTATTTGATTTACAAAATTAAATTTAGAAGAGATCCAGAATCAGGAAGAAGCAGAATCCATACGCTAAGTAGAATGCTTCAAAAAAGTCAAATAAACTGGATGAAAAAACTTGAATCTTTCATGCCTAAATACGAGATGCAAGAAGAAAATGTGAAAGACATTAAATCGCCTGTTATAATAGTTGGAGGGCAAGATGATCCAGAACATGATACAGAGTCAGTCCGAAGGATGGTGCAGTTTATTCCAGGATCAAAATTCAGACCAGTACCTTTTAAGAATGATACACATGGTGAAGCATTCGCAAACATCATTTTAGAAGAGATAGAGAATCATACTTCGAATTAAATTAGGAAGGATCTATTTTTTGAAATTAATATCAACTTCACTGATTTTTTCTTTGCAAACTGGGCAAATATTATTCGATTCTAGCCAATCTAGTAACTCTCTCCTGTGAAAAATATGCCCACATGGAGTAGCTTTGAAAACTTCTTCCTCTTTCTCAATTCTCCCATTACATATTCCGCAAATTGGGGTTTTCTTCCCACATCTCATACAAACTAGTGGTCCAGCGTCACTTGGTCGTTCTAGCTCTTCACCACAATAAATACAATAGTTCTTTTCAAACAGTTTTCTTTGCTTCTCTTCTTTGAAATTAATGAAACCTCTAAGACTCATTATAGCAAAAGGCAGAGCAGTTAAGAAACCTGCAGCCATTAAGATATAGAAGAAATATGACAGGTAATCATCAAAATAAAAAATTACACCAGTAGAAAAAAGAGTTAAGAAAACAAAAATAGAATAAGCTAACATATGTTTCCTAATTCCCATCCTCATACATCTTTTAGAACAATACAAACTCTTTCTATCTAATCTGTGAGAGAATTTCTGATTCACATCCCTACTCCCACAAATCTTACATCTTGCTACCATAAAACTCGAATTATAATTTGATTCTCAGTGTATAAATATCTTTAGGAATCATTCATCAGGAGTAGTTCGAGTAAACCTATCCTTTACATTATAAAAAATCCCAAAGAAACCAGTTATGTAACCTGGTAGAGGGAACATAGTTATAGCTATTATAAATGGAGTTATCAATCCTATTGGAGCATTGGAATAGAATATCCCTATAAGAGAAGGTACAAGGACTATACAAAAAACAGTTGACCAGATAAAGAGATCCCTAACAGAATGTTTTGTAAAACATCTGAATGAACAGTATTTACTATTTTTAGTACTCCAACCTCTATTGATCTCTTCTTTTCCGCAGGTAATGCACGTATCTGTCATTAAGTCCAGTAAAAGATGAAAATATCAAGTATAAAACATTTTTGTCAGTGTGTCACATTAGAGGAATGAAACACAGGTTTCATGAAAAATCAAGTGTTAATTAAAAAGGATTTATTAGGGCTTAAGTCTGAACTACTTCTCGAGTTGAGATTATTGGAAGCAAAAAAAACGTTCTCATTATTCTTTCTAATCATTTTTCTTTCTGTAGCATTTAACCAACAATCACAAGTAAAAGGTGATCTTGAAAGAGATTATTGGCCAACTAATGGATGGCAATACTCATCTTTGAAAGAAGCGAATCTAAACGAAGCTAGAATTAATGAGATGTTTGAATACATTGAAGAAAACAATTATGATATTGATAGTGTTTTAATTGTTAAGAACGGAAATCTTACTGTTGAAGAGTACTTAAATGAACTATATAGTTTTGATACTCTCCACTCTGTATATTCAGTGACAAAAAGCATAGTTTCAGCATTAATTGGTATTGCTATAGAGGAAGGACATATTGAAAGCGTTGACCAAAAGATACTAGATTATTTTCAAGATGTATCAGTTCTGAATGTAATAGATAAAGAAAATATAACTGTTGAACATCTGTTAACTCATACTTCAGGAATCTACTGGAGAGAATCACAAGTACCATACTCCTCCCCAGAAAATACTTTCGGTAAAATGACATCAAGTACAAATTGGGTAGAGTTTATACTGAATCAAACTCTTGAATATGAACCAGGAACTGTTCGAAACTACAATTCTGGAGATTCACATCTATTATCAGCAATACTTACTAATGCAACTGGAGTATCAACCCAGCAGTATGCCATAGAGCATATATTTGATCCATTAGGTATAAACAGATTCGAATGGCAACAAGACCCTCAAGGCATATTTTTTGGAGGAAGTGGGCTACTGTTAAACTCTAGAAGTATGGCTAAATTTGGGTTTCTGTACCTAAATAATGGTACTTGGGATGAAAATCAATTAGTTCCCAAAGAATGGGTAATTAATTCTACTAAGGATCCAGTAGTAATTGATGATTGGGCTAGCTATGGTTATCAATGGTGGGTGTATCCTCAAGTAAACTCTTATCTAGCATTAGGATTTGGACAGCAAATTGTCTGGATAACTCCTGAGCTTGATTTAGTAATTGTTTTTACATCAAGTATATTCGAAGGTGTTTGGCCGTTTGTTACACTTGCAGTAGACTTCATTTTCCAAGCAATAGAAGAAGGATTTGTAGAGGAAACAATTAGTTCGTTTGTCTTTGTGATACTACCGATAACAGTCATAGCATATTTAATCTTAATTCGTAACAGAAGAAAAGATAAAACAAAACCTTTAAAGATTCAGTAAACACTTCACTTTCTTTTTTACCTTTTTTTTTGTTTGCTATTCTTGAGAATTCAAGTAAATACTTAAAGAAACAAGTGTGTGCTCTTGTGCACACGCTTTAATAAGAGCATTTTTGTCGGAATTTCATTAATCAAATAACGAATTACTAGAATAAACAGCACAATAGCTAAATAGCTTTGTGAACACTTGAATAAAAAGAAAAGAAGATGACTACTTCTTTTTCCTTTGAAAGAGAACGAAGATAACTGATAGTGAGGGAATAACTAACAATAACTGAAGTGTTGTATTTCCTTTGATAATTTCTGAGATAACAGGTATTATATTGAGAGGATAGAGATCATCATTTCCACCTAAACCATCAATTTCGTATATTCCGGTTCCACCCCAATCGTTCCAATAATTTCCTTCAGAGGTTTGAACTTCATACCAGATATTTTCGTTTCCATCATCTTTTGCTTGAGAAGCTGCACCACCATTATCAAGAAAGGCATTATGATGAATTGTATTATAATGGGAATCACCATCGAGTGCTAAACCATAATCACCATTGGTTTGCATAGAATTATTATGGTAATCATTGGATTCTGAACGTTGAAAATAGACACCAAAATTGTTGTTAATAACATGATTGTGGGTTAAAGTTGTATTATCAACTTCAAATAGAATTAATCCTGTATCAGCATATATGAAGTTATTATGACTAACAAACAAAAAACAGTATTCAAGAGAAATAATCCTTCTCCACCATTTACTGAACAAGTATTCCTAGTGATTGTAAGTTCTTCAGAACTATCAAGATACATTCCTTGAAAATTGTTAGAAAAATAATTCAAAGTTAAAGTAGAGTAGTGACATCCATTGTCGAAGGTAATCGCTGCTTGAACATTGTTTGCACAAAAGTTGTCTTCGATCCATGCAGATTCAGATGTTTCAAATTCCATTCCAAATTCACCATTTGAAACTGTGTTTCCTTTTACTGTACAATTATTTGAAAGATAAACTCTCATCCCGAGCCAATTACCATCACAAGTATTATCGAAAACTTCACAGTGAGGGGAGTAATCCAGATAAATTCCTATACTAGAACTAGAAGAACAATTATTATCAGATACTAGCATATTAGGAGAATCTGAAAGCTCAATCCCAATATCACAAAGTACAGCAGTATTATTAACAATTGAGACTAACCCAGAAGTAACACCATCAAGAAATATTCCACTATCAGATACTTGGATTAAATTATCTCTTATACTGACGTACTGGCTAATACCCGTAATAGTGATACCATTAGAATTACTGCTTGTAATATTATAATTATCAATAACATAAGGATCACCAGCTGCCCCTGAACCAGAATTACTGAAAAATGCTAAAGCAGTGTCGTTTTCAATATAAATATGACCACGATCAACATATGCTGCTAATTTTGAATCAGCAGCAGAATTATTTGATGAAAAATCAGCAATTGAGGGTTGTGAAGATTGAGTTAGAAAAACCACAAATGTACTGATAAACAGTAAGAAAACAATATTTGTTGAAATAATTTTTTTAATTTTCATAGCATATCACATTCGTTTCATTAAAAATGTATAGTTAAGAAATGCTATGCTGTGATTAATATATCTGTCTGATAGCATTACATTGAAGATAATCTGAATAAAAGATGGTTTTTTAATCGGATGGTTACCTACTTTCAATTAGTTTTATATTAACATACTTCATTACACAAGTAGAGAAAAATGTGTTTAGATTCGAATTATATTGAAGTATTAAAAACACTTTATTCAAAACTTATCGAAACAGATATTGTTTGGGTCATAGGAGGAAGTCTCGCTTTAAAATTACAAGGATTGGATGTAGAACCAAAAGACATTGACCTATTTACTGATGAAGAAGGTGCATATGAGGTTGAGAAACTATTTGCAGAATATTTAGTAAAGAATGTTTCATTATCATCAAAAGATAATATTCGATCGCATTATGGTATTCTAAATATTCACGGAATTGAAGTAGAAATTATCGGTCATATAGAGTTTAAAGATGAAAGAAATGTATGGGAGGTAGGAAGAAAACTAGAGGATGTAATAAACATTATTGAATATGAAGAGATGAAAATTCCACTAATGAAGTTAGAATCTCAACTAATGGGGTATTCAAAAATAGGAAGAAAGGATAAAATTGAATTAATCGATGAATGGCTTAAAAAACAAAAATGATATTTTAAAAAAGGAAATATCAATAAAATTTCTTTCAGCAATATTTCTTATAAAATCTAAATTGTAAGAATATATTTTTGCAAATACATAGATTAAATTGCTTATACTAATAATCAATCACTTATGGAAAAAGAATGACTTATTTATCTGATAAGATAAGTCTAATCAATAGTGATTGAATGAAAGATGAAATTATTGTTCAAACTAAGAATCTAGTACGATCATTTGAATTTGGTGAAACTGAAGTTTTAGCTTTAAATGGTGTAGATGTAGATATTTGCAAAGGGGAATTTGCTTGTGTTTTAGGCCCTTCAGGAGCAGGAAAAACAACTTTACTGAACATGATAGGAGGGATAGATTATCCAACAAAGGGTTTTGTTATTGTTGATGGTGACAACATCAGTAAGTATAACAAAAATGAGTTGAATGATTTCAGAAGAAATAGTGTTGGTTGGGTTTTTCAGTTCTTCAATATAGTTGCTAGTTTACGTGCTTGGGAAAACGTTGGATTAGCTCTTGAATTTCAAGGGATTAAAGACAAAAATCAGATAAAGTTGAGATCATATGATATGCTAAAAAAAGTAGGTTTAGAGGGGAAAGAACTCAGGTTTCCAAGTCAATTATCAGGAGGAGAGCAACAAAGAGTTGCAATAGCCAGAGCATTAGTAAAGAAACCAAAAATCATCGTAGCTGATGAGCCAACAGGCAATCTTGATTTTATTACCGGACAAAAAATTGCAGAACTAATTAAGGATCTAAATAAACAAGAAGGAACAACTCTTATTGTAGTTTCACATGATATTAGCATCACACAATTTGCAGATAGAGTCTTTCATCTGAGGATGGGTAAAATAGAGAAAATAGAGAGTCAAATAGAATCCATTAGTTATAAGAAGTTTAGAGAGTGATATGATGAAAATCTTAACTAAAAAGATTTTTAGAGAAATGAAAGAGAACAAATTTAGATCGCTTTCTATCATCATTATCATAGCACTAACTGTTATGCTATTAGCAGGTCTAAGGGCAAGTCATCCAGTTCTTTTTAACACATATGAGTTAAATCAGAGATATTATGATGTAGCAGATGGAACATTCACTTTCTCTGAACCAATGGAATTAAACAATGTTACAGCAATTAAAAATAATATTGAATTTATGGATCAAAACAATATAGCAAATATAGAGGGACGAATCCATTATTTAACAGAAATCACTTTTAAAGGTGAAAAGTTTCAAGCAGTAATTTTTGGTATAGACTATCCAAATGAAGTAAATCAACTTGTTATTGAGAAAAGTGCAACAGATATTGATAATGAGAAGCACATCCTTCAATCCAATTCTAGTTGTTTAGTTGAAACTCATTTTGCAGGAGGATTATTTGGACAAGGAGTTGAACTTGATGATCAAATCGAAGTGAGATTCCCTGATAGTGAGATGAATTTCACTGTTAAAGGAATCGCTCAAGATTCTTATTATTCTTATATGGTAGATGAAGCTTCGAATATGCCATTACTTGGTAATCTTGCTGTTATTTGGATGAATATACAAATAGCACAACAATTAAGATATGAAGGAAATCCACTAATTAATCAAGTATTGTTTACAGTAGAAGATAGGTTAAACAAAGATCAAATCCTAACTGCAGCAGATGCATTATCCTACTTTTTTGGAAATCATAATATTCCAGCTAATGCGATGAAATTTGTTGTTTTCGATGAGACTGATGAATACAACATGTTCATAGGAGACGCTGGAGCAGTTGATAAAATGGGAACTATTTTTGGAATTATTGGTCTTATTATCTGTATAGTAATCATCTTCAACACACTTAATAAAATGGTTTATGCTCAACGTAAAAACATTGGTATATTTTTAGCTATGGGATCATCAAAAAGAAAGATTTTGTTTCACTTTGCTGGTTTCACTCTAATTCTTACAATATCAGGAATCATAATTGGTATTCCACTTGCCTTTGGTTTAGCAATTGGCATGTCTCAGATGGTAGTAGGGAAACTCTACGGTTTTCATCAAATTGATCTTTCAATCCCAGCAATGGAATTTGTATATGCAGGAGTTATTACTTTATGTACGTGTATAACTTGCTCAATCCTTAGTGCTTGGACGATAACTAAAGCAACCCCTCGTGAAGCAATGGCAGCTTCTTTCACAAGAATAAAGAAAGTAAGCAAAACATTTGCTGAAAAGATTTTTGGATGGATTCCAATGTTTAAACCTATTCATATGATTGTCCCACTTAGAGAAGTATTTCTTAAAAAGAAAAAAAGTCTGATAACTATACTCGCACTAATCACTTCAATGATATTTTTAGTCAACTCTCTTGCGATGGTTTACAATATTTTCGATATAATGATTGTCAATTTTGATGAATACAATACATATGATGTTCAAATAATTTTAGAGAATCCTGTTCACATAGATTACATTAATCAATTTATGAAAAATGATAGTATTGAAGCTCTAAAAGATATCGACCAACATGAAATTTTCATTGATGTTTATACGAAAATTATTCATAACGGGGAATTACTTAGTTGGACAGAACTAGTCTGTTATCAAGAGAATTCTTCTTTACGTTCTTTCAATATTATCGAAGGGAGTATAACACAGAAATCAGATTTGAGTAATAGCACTATTCTTCTTGGAAACGCAATTGCTGGAAAGTATGATCTAGGTTTACATGATGAAATAGAAGTAGGAATTTTAGGAAATTATTCAGTTGAGATAGTAGGTTTAGTGGGAGAATTGATAGATTATTCAGTTCTCTGGACTTACGAAGCATTTCAAGAGAGTGGAGTTAGTCTGTATTTTGGATTATTAAATAACTGGGTAAATGGAATCATTTTTGATGTGAATGAAAATGCAAATCTAAATAAAATCAGAGATGAATTTGAGAAACAGTTTGAAATTGCTTTCTGGATTGAATCTGAAACAGCTAAAGAAGCAACTTTAGCATTCATGGAAGCAATGTTAGGAATGATGATTGTCTTACTTGGTGTTGGACTTCTCATTAGTATATTATTCAGCTTCCAATCAATGTATGTAGCATTTATGGATAGACAGCAAGATTTCTTATCCCTGAAAGCAATGGGAACTAAAAATAAACATATACGGAGGATAGTTTTTTGGGAAAATGCAATTCTTAGCTTCTTTAGTTTAATTTTAACGATACCAATTGGCTATTTAACCTACTGGTGGACATTAGATTATATGCTAGAGGATAAGTTCTACATGCCCACATCAATTCCATGGTTTGCATGGCCATCAGTCTTAATCCTATCATTACTAGCTTTATGGCTAGCAACATCGAGATTACTTAGAAAGATAAAGAAAATGAAACTTGCAAATGAACTAAGACAAACAGGGGCAATATGAATTTCTATATCACTGAAATGAATACTTGAGCTTTATAAAATAAAAAAATGAGAACTAGCAAGAACTAGTTCGATTTAGAATATTTTTTTCGTGTTCTCATAACTACAAATAAGACAACAAAGGTACTAGCAATCAAACTAGAGACAATTGTAAATTCTTGTAAGGAAGGAAGTTTATACTGGATATATTCACAATTGGAATGAGTACTAGTTCTTGCTCCATCGCTTGCTACAATTACATAAAAGTAGAAACCTTCGGAGGTGAGAGTATCAATATAGTAATTAGTACCAACAGTTGCTATTGGAGTTAAACTTTCCACTGACCAAATGTATGTATCTGATCTATAGATATAATATTCTGTTGCACTATCAATGTCTTCCCATTCCAAATTTATACTATTTATCTCTGCAGGATTAGGTAAAATAGGTGCAAGTTCAGGAGCTTTAAGGTCAAGAAATTTCACTTCGATATATTGACAATTAGAGTGCGAGCTTTTCCCTGCCATGTTTTCAGCGACAACAACATAGTAGTAAAAACCTTCAGAAGGTAGAGTATCAGTATAGATACTGGAAGAAACAGTGATAATAGGTAGGAGTTCACTAATGGACCAGATATAAGATGTGGAACGATAAACATGGTATGAGGTTGCCCAAAGTACATTATACCAATCTAGATTTACAACATTAAATTCAGTAGGATTGGGAACTATGAAAGCTAGTTCAGGGGGAGCAGGAGGACCTGCTAGAAAATTATAGAAAATATCAAGTTCTGATCCAGCACCAGCATAATCAGTTAAATCATCCCAAAAGATATAGACGACACCTGTAGAATCTACAGCAAGTGAAGAGCGACCAGCGTACTCTGTACTTTCTTTAGAAATGACTTCTGTATTTGTCCAAGAAGAGAGAGAAGAATCACAACATTTGTAAAAAATATCATGATCTGTTCCAGCACCAGCATAATCAGTTACATCTTCCCAAACGATATGGATGTTATCAGCAGAATCAACAGAAAGAGAAGAATCTTGAGAATCATCTGTACTCTCAGTAGAAACAACTTCTGTAGTAGTCCAAGCAGAAATAGAAGAATTCCAGCGTTTGTAGAAAATATCATAATCTATTCCAGCACCAGCATAATCAGTTACATCTTCCCATGCAATATGGATGTTATCAGCAAAATCAAGAGCAAGAGAAGGAACCAGAGAAGCGGAAGTACTCTCAGTGGAAACAACTTCTATAATGCTCCAGGAGGAGGAAGAAGAATTCCAGCATTTGTAGAAAATATCATAATCTGTTCCAGCACCAGCATAATCAGTTAAATCTTCCCATACGATATGGATGTTATCAGCAGAATCAACAGCAAGAGAAGGGTTGACAGAGGAGCTTGAACTTTCAGTGGAAACGACTTCTGTAGTAGTCCAAACAGAAGTAGAAGAATTCCAGCGTCTGTAGAAAATATCATAATCTGTCCCAGCACCAGCATAATCAGTTAAATCATACCACGCGATATGGATGTTATCAGCAGAATCAACAGCAAGAGAAGGGTTGACAGAGGAGCTTGAACTTTCAGTGGAAACGACTTCTGTAGTGGTCCAAGAAGAAGTAGAAGAATTCCAGCGCTTGTAGAAAATATCAGAATCTGTTCCAGCACCAGCATAATCAGTTAAATCATCCCATACAACATGGATGTTATCAGCAGAATCAACAGCAAGAGAAGGACTATGTGATTGACCAGTACTTTCAAGAGAAATCAACTCTGGTGTGGACCAAGATATAGAAGAAGAGCTCCAGCGTCTGTAGAAAATATCAGAATCCATTCCACAATCCCAATTAGTATAATCTACCCATACAACATGGATGTTATCAGCAGAATCGATGACTAGAGAAGGTTCACGAGCATTACTAGTACTCTCAGTAGATAATAAAATAGCAGAATTCCATTTCCAAGTAGATTGGTCATAAGAATCTGCTTTATTTTGATCAGGTTTTGCTTCTAGTAGAGCTTGTCCGCTCAGAGGTCTAAAAGAAGTAAAACAAAGCAAAAAAATAATGAAAAAAATACTTAAGCTAATAGATAGTTTATTCTTTTTATTTTTCTTTTCCATAATAATAACCGTATATATTTATTAAAAAGTTCATTTAAACTTAAACAAATTTTTTATTCATGAACAGTAAGGGAAGTAATTATAAGTATTTTGTATTTTTCTCTCAAAAGCGCTTATATTTTGTAATTTTGATTGAATTAATATAAATCACTGAATCGCAAGATAAATGCATCTATTATTTTTTGAAGCGTTGTAAAATGAGTACAACTGTTAGCACAATCTAGCATATTTTGTCGAAATTTAGTGAATAGCTTAACTGAAAGTAAGAAAGAAGATAATAAAGTTTAAGAGATTATATTTACAAAAGATAAATTTGAAGAGAACTGATGATGCAATTGGAAAGGTGTGAATTTGAAGAGTTTTAAATGCGAGAAATGTGGTGCATCAGATATTGTTTATCAGTTAAGGTTTTATTATATAATTGGATTGATTTTTTATAGTTTCAAGAATGGGAGAGATCATTTCAGATGTGAAGAACATAAAGGGATTCGAGTAGGATGGTTTGAGATAGTAACATGCTTATTCTTGGGTTGGTGGGCACATCATGCTTTTTTGTGGAATATTGAAGCTTTAGCAAGCAATTTTAGAGGAGGAATAATAGTTAATGCAAATGTTAGCTCAGTTTCAGAAATTCAATCTTTAATTAAAGTGCTAGGAGTAAAAGAAATGAGGACAGTTGAAAAAACAGTTTTAGCTATACTAAAGAAAGGAGATGAAGCAATAAAACCATTAATAGAAGCACTAGGAGCAAACAAAGATCCTCAAGTAAGATTATACTCAGCTTATTTATTGGGAGAATATGAAAATCCTTTAGCAAAGGAAGGATTACAGAAAATAGGTTTGAAAGATAAAGATTCAGAGGTAAGAAAACAAGTGATAAAATCTTTGACTTTTGAGAAGAAATAGATCTATTCTAACAGATGAAATGAACTTCTTCAATTCTCTATTCTTGGGTTCACTTCTTTCTATGTCTCTCTTCAATTCTCTGAAATGATCAACAGCTAACTTGGTGTAGAGATAAACGATAGGATCTCTTTCTCCCTTCCTAAGTTCAGCTTCAGCTCTACGAGCAACAACCATCAAATCCTCTTTTTTTTGGGAGGAATGAGGTTGATAGAAAGATCTAAAGGAACTTCTACAATCTCCCGTTGTTGTTTAACCATCTCAATACCTTCTTGAAGATATTTGAGAGTAGAGAGATACCACGAAAGCTCTTTCTGTAGAGATAGATAGATAGGTTTTTTTCCCACTTTTTCCACCTTCTTTCTTTTCTTCAGTGGGAAGAGGACAAGAAAAGCACACGATCTATCTATATAATCTAAAATTTACTTTATAAATGTGGTATCTATCTTTCGAGTATTGAAATATTAAAAAGAAGTAATTTCCTCTCACTTTTTATAGTAATTAGAATATTAGTTATTAGAGACTATAAATCGGAAGAAAATTTATAATCGCATAAGCAAAAAGAGTGATGTTTAAATGCAAACGACACATCCCTTAAAATGGAAAGCGATTACACTCCTCATCTTATCAATCACTTTATGCCCATCAGTAAAAATTTCTGCTGCGGAGGATTACCTTATTGTTAGTGTGGTGGATGCGAGTTTTCCTCCATCAATGAGTGTTAAAGAACAATGGAATTTTACTCGTTTTGGTTTTGCTATCGATTATAAGATCGAGAATCCTACACAATCTGACATAATAATAGACTATGTATGTGCTCCTTTCCCTTTTCCTAGATTGAAAACCAATTTAGTAAATCAGACTCTCGAGGTTTATCAATTTTTTATTG
Source organism: Promethearchaeati archaeon (assembly GCA_013166775.1). Classification (GTDB taxonomy): domain Archaea; phylum Asgardarchaeota; class Heimdallarchaeia; order Heimdallarchaeales; family Heimdallarchaeaceae; genus UBA460. The sequence continues at coordinate 500 of JABLTJ010000045.1, read as the reverse complement.
TTGAATGGGTAATGGGGCAGTACACAATTCGTCCTGGCATTCGGTATGAAACTTACCCATGTTATTTTGAGATATATTATCACCTAAACAAGAGTCTACCTCTAGGCAGGTATGAATGGTGGTTTGATTACACAAATTGCAGTACTTGTCCTGTTCCTGTAGTGACAGAAAAGCTGATTATTCAAGTTACAGAAACAACCATCTCCTATTTTTTTGAGTATAATAATGAAACCAGAGTTGTTTCTCCTACACAAACCATCGAAGTAGCAGATTTCGAATTACCTTTGTATGTCTTTTCCCTTTTGTTCTTAGTTCGAGCATATCTTAAAAGGAAACGAAGAAACAGAATTTGACCTAAACTTTTTGCTTTTTCCCTCTAAAAACCAACGGATAATATGAGTGAATTGTTTTTACTTAAAAGAGAAAACAATCACTCTTGTAAGAGAAGTATATAACTCAAATTTAAGATCAAATTAGAGAAGAATTTGTATAAATCTATC
>JABLTJ010000021.1 GCA_013166775.1 Promethearchaeati archaeon | reverse complement strand
GTGCAGCCCGCGGATGCACGAGACCACGTTCCGCCGCGCCGCGGCCGAGGCCGGGCTGAACCCCTACCTCATGGAGTATGAAATTGTACAATTTTTTTGAATTTTATCAATAAAAACTTCTTTTAATTCATTAAGAAATTTCATAAAAAAACCTCTAGTAAAAATCTGAATGGAAATAAATATGTTTCTTGAATCTCTCTACATTTATGGAAAGCATCTGCATTTCAAGAATATTGCACGAAACAATTGAATTGAAATGAAGTGATAAATTTATTTTGTCGGTCTTAGATAATGAGAAGCCACTTTCATTAAATAATTCTTCAAGATTTGAAAGAGAAATACGATTATAGAAAATTCTAGAAGTTGCTGGATTTAGATATTTGGTTCCAGTGTAATTCCATCTACTCCAGGAATAATGTAAGTAGTTTTCACTGATTTCGCAATGTGCATAATATTCAGAATATTTTGGTGTTTGAGATAGTTGAATCTCTTTAAATTCTAGTCCATTGTAAAAACCAAGAAAAAGTTCAGATTGTAAATTTGGTAAATTAGGCCTTCGAACATATATAAACAAAATCTCATCATTTGATATTTGACAAACTGCATCTTGATAGAAAATTAGATTCCCATCAAAATTAATTATTTCTTCTGTCACAGAGAATGATGAATTAATTATCTTAGTAGTGAACAATCTACTAATATTCGTTGTAAAGCCAGGATCATAATGAAAAACTTTGATTTCACCTTCTTCTGGTAAAACGGTTATAGGTTTTGTTGTATTAAATTCTATACTGAGATTGTATAGTTGCCAATCCTGTTCTAGGTTATAGACAGCTAAACATGGATAGTGAGACTCAAGTGAAAAAAATCTCTCCCACAAAACAAAAATAGAGTCATTGAATATCTTAAAGTCACCAGGTGCATTATTGTTATAATCTTCAATTTCAGGAAATTGTTCGTATAGAAAAACGGAATCTTCAATATCTCCATTATAAATAACTGGAGTTGTTACTTCAGGTGTGGATTCATTAATAATGAATGGTGGTTTATAAATGTACGCTAGATTTATATTTCCATCAAAAGAGAAGTTCCAATTTAATAGCGGTCCTCTTGCTATTTCGCTTTGATTAAAAGGCAGTTCTATAAATGAAGAATGTTTTTCCCATTTACTGTTAATAATTGTAAGAATCTCCCCGATTTCATATAAGAAACCTGTTGTACGAAATAGATAGATGATTGGTTTTTTCTCCAAATCTAACCCTATCTTTAAACTATGTAAATTCATTAGGATATCTTCATTAAATCGTGAAAGAAAATCCGCAGATTTACTACAAAAATCGAGTTTTGCATATATATTATTTGTGTCTCCTTCTTCAGTTGATTGTGTAAGAAGAAAATGTATAGTATTGTCATTTTCGATTTCCAAATCAGATTTCGCGCCATTCATTATTGAATTTGGGTATAAATAATTATTAATGTTTGAAGGATTATAGTATCTTGGAAGAATTAAGAAAAAGATGGTTAATAACATCGAAATTGTTAGAGTTATGACTATCCCAACAACTAAAGTTATTTTCCATCTTTTTCTCATTCAGTCACCTAGTTAGATTATTAAGAGAGACTTATTAAATATTCCATCATATCATGAACATCAAGAGAGCCGTAACCAACTCTGTAAGAATAGTATATTGGTTTTTGTCCAAGATTCTCGATAGGTTTTTCTACTGCATCCCAATGAAGTAAATCGTCTGCATCTGGATCATTTTCGCTCGAGTACTGTACACAAGCATGAAAACTCCACATATCTAGTGGATTGTTTCCATTGGTTTCTATGTATCTCAATCTTGCAGCCAGGAAAGCTGCAACAGCAACTTGAGGTGCAGCCATACTTGTTCCTGTAGCCTCATAACTTTCTGGTGCCGTTCCACCAGAGAGATCAGCTCTTGTAGCTATTTTGTAAGCAGAAGCAACTAAATCAACTGTAGCTTGTGATAATCCATGATCTTGATAGAAGTCACTCCCTAAATATAAGTATTGACCAAATCCAAGATCAAGTCCAAGATCCTCGTATTTAGCAGACATTCTGTAGTTTTCATAATTCTGTGGTACGTTCATCCCATAACATCCACCAGCTCCAAACACTTCAGTATAGGTAGCAGGATAGTTTCTTACGTATTCTTTGCCATACTCTTCTGCATCTGGATCATGACTATAATAGGATTTGTAGTTCCCCGAGGCAGCAACAATAATACACCCTTGTTTTCGAGCCAATTTGTAGATAACTGATGCGTAATTGTCTGTTGATTCAAAAGAACAGCTTATCACTTTGAATTTACTGTTAGGGTGTGCATAATTATATTTTTTTATCCATTGAAAGGTTTTCAAAGTTTTATCAGGTAAAGGATCATCGCTTCCTACTATGAACATATAAACACTCGCATCTACATAGATATTATTGTCATAGGCACTTTCAAGCAAACTTACAACAGTATTCATCATCATTGTACCAAGATGTGCAGAGAGTAGGTGAAAATACTGATGAATTGTTTGAGGGGATTCAAGAAAAGTATTTCAGCTTCTAACTGCAATTAGAATTGTGTTAAAAATCAAAAGGTTTTTATCAACTAGAAATGGAAAAGAGTTAAGGTAACTAAACTAGTGTTAGTTAGAGTATAGATTCAAATATTTTTGGAGATATAGAATGAGTTCTGAAAGTTATAAAACAATATCAGGAGTCCGATTCGGAATCCTCGACCCCGACACAATCCGGAAGCTCTCTGTTGAGCGTATTATTACTCCCGATACTTATGATGCTGATGGTACTCCTGTTACTTCCGGTTTAATGGATGGTCTTCTTGGTACCATTGACCCCGGTCAACGCTGCAAAACCTGTGGAGCTAGAGTTGGCAGTTGTCCTGGTCATTTTGGTCATATTGAGCTTTCTCGTCCTGTTACTCATGTTGGTTTTAACAAATTAATCTATAAGGTTCTTCGCGCTACATGCCGTGCATGTCATCGCATTCTTCTTGAGCCTGCTGAAATTAAAGAAATTGTTGAAAAAATGGATGAATATGAGGAACAATGGGGTGTTCCTGATTATGATCTTGTAGAAGAAATCATGAAAAAAGCTGCGAAGAAAAATGCTTGTACTTATTGTAATGAAGAACAAAACAAGATAAGATTGGAAAAACCTACAACATACTTCGAAGAGGTTGAAACAGATACAGGTCAGAAACAAACAAATAAGCTCTCTCCGCTGGATATTCATAGTTGGTTTAAGGAGATTACAGAAGAGGATTGTAGATTATTAGGAATTAACCCTAATTTTGCTCGTCCTGAGTGGATGATTCTTTGGGTTTTGCCAGTTCCACCGGTTAGTGTTAGACCCAGCATTACTCTTGAAAATGGGATTAGGTCAGAAGATGACCTTACTCACAAATTAGTTGATATTATTAGGATTAATCAAAGATTATTAGAAAATCGTGAAGCTGGTGCTCCACAGCTAATTGTTGAGGATCTATGGGAGTTACTCCAATATCATGTTAGTACATATTTTGATAATGAAATTAGTGGTATTCCTCCCGCTAGACACCGCAGTGGTAGAGCTCTGAGAACTATTACACAGAGATTAAAAGGTAAAGAAGGACGTTTTAGAGCTAATCTAAGTGGAAAAAGAGTCGATTTTAGTGCAAGAACTGTAATCAGTCCAGATCCTTTACTTAGTATAAATGAAGTGGGTGTACCAAAAGATATTGCGGAAATTTTAACCGTTCCAGAAAGAGTTACTGAATGGAACATTGAAGAAATGAAAGAACTGGTAATGAAAGGACCTAGACAATTTCCAGGTGTAAATTATATTATAAGACCCGATGGAAGGCGTGTTGACTTACGTTATGCTCGAAACCTTCAAGCTGTTGCAGATTCTCTACAGCCTGAATTCATTATTGAACGACACCTAAGAAACGGTGATGTTGTTTTGTTCAATAGGCAGCCAAGCTTACACCGTATGAGTATCATGGCACATGAAGTTAAGGTTGTACCTTACAAAACTTTTAGATTAACATTACCTGTTTGCAGACCTTATAACGCAGATTTTGATGGAGATGAAATGAATCTCCATGTTCCACAGAGTGAAGAAGCACAAGCAGAAGCAAGAATTCTGATGAGGGTTCAAGAGCAAATTAGTACTCCTAGATATGGAGGACCTATAATTGGTGCAATTCAAGATTTTATTACAAGTGCATATTATCTAACAAAGAAGGATTCCGTTTATACTAGAAGTGAGGCGGCACAATTAATAACTGCTGCAGGATTAGAAGACCTACCTAAACCAGATAAGAAGGGTCCTAAAGCAGAACCTATGTGGAGTGGAAAATCATTATTCAGTGCGCTTCTTCCTGACAGTTTTAATTTTACAATGTATAATAATCTGTGTGAAAAACATGATACATGTAAGAAAATTAGATGTTCTGTAGAAGGATATATATTCATTGTAGATGGAAAATTAATTTCCGGCATTATCGATAAAAAAGCATTTGGAGCAGAGGTTCCTGATAGCGTCTTACACAGAATACTCAAAGAATACGGAGCGAATGTTACAAAGAATTTCTTAGATAACGTAACAAGAATGCTTACTACAAATATCACTCTTAGAGGTTTCAGTATGGGAGCTAGTGATATTGATGTTCCTTTGGTAGCTGAAAAGAAAATTAATGAAATTCTGGATAAAGCAAAGAAAGAAGTTCTGAAAGTCATTGCTCAATATGAATCGGGAACTCTGGAAAGACAAGCAGGACGTACAGAAGAAGAAACCTTAGAAGCTAGAATAATGGAGATATTGGCTCAAGCAAGAACCGATTGTTCTGATGTTGCTGCAAGTTACTTAGATCCTGAAAATGAAGCATTAATTATGGCAAGGACTGGTGCAAGAGGAAATATGTTAAATCTTGGTCAAATGAGTGCTTGTGTGGGACAACAAGCTGTTCGTGGTCAAAGAATAAAAAGAGGTTACAGAGACAGAGTACTTCCTTTCTTTAAACAAGGAGATTTGTCAGCTGAAGCTCATGGTTTTGTTGATAGTAGTTTCAGAACAGGCCTTAATCCAATTGAGTTTTTCATGCATGCTGCAGGTGGAAGAGAAGGTCTTGTTGATACAGCAGTTCGTACTTCACAAAGTGGATATATGCAAAGAAGGCTTGTTAACGCGTTACAAGATATTTCTTCGTGTTATGATAGAACGGTTAGGAATGCCGCAGGAGAGATTGTTCAATTTCTATATGGTGAGGATAATGTTGATCCCGCAAAAAGTGACCATGGAAAAGCTGTAAATGTATCCATTATTGTTAATAAAATTCTGGAAACCCATCCCACAGAAAGTTCGGAGGATTAGAAATGTCGGAAACTCTTACCAAAGATCAAATTGAAAAACGCATAGAGACCTTTCAAAATAAGAAGGTTGTTCCAGAAACAATTTTAGATGAGCTAAGAAAGGAGCTTAAAGGCAAGAAACTTTCAAAAAAGCAACTGGAACAGATAATCAAGGAAATCGTAGACAGTTATGAATTTGCACAAATAGACCCTGGCAGTGCAGTGGGAACCGTAGCAGCACAATCAATAGGAGAACCTGGTACTCAAATGACTCTTCAAACTTTTCATTACTCTGGTGTTGCAGAGATGTCTGTTTTGAGAGGACTTCCAAGACTGATCGAAATCTTAGATGCCAGAAAAAACCCAAGCACACCAACAATGATTATATATTTAGACGAGTTTGCAGAGAAAAACGAGGAACTAGCCAAACAAGTTGCCAAAAGAATTGAATTAACTACAGTCAACAAAATTGCACAAAGTATTACTCATAGTTTCTCTGAAGGTATTGTTAGATTGAAACTTGATGAGGTTTTATCAGTTGATAAAGGAATTGAACCTGATATAGTAATGAAGAAAATACAGTTGCGTAGAAAGGAATGCAAAGTTGAAATTGATCCAGAAGATGAAAATACTGTAATTATCACACCGCTGAAGGAGCTCAAATTTAGCGATTTACCAAAATTAGCAGAAAAAATTCGTGAAATACCTATCAAAGGTATAAAGAATGTTTCTCGTGTTGTTGTTATGAAGGACAGAGAGGGAAAATACTTCTTGCAAAGTGAAGGTAGTAATTTCAGCGAATTATTAAGGATTCCAGGTGTTGATCCTACAAGATGTTATACAACAGATATTAATCAAATAGCTGAAACCCTTGGTATTGAAGCAGCAAGAAACGCGTTAGTCAGAGAATCTCTTTTCGTTATGAAAGAACAGGGATTAGATGTTGATAAGAGGCATGTTATGCTTGTCTCAGATCTTATGACACATACAGGAGAAATACTTCAAATAGGACGTCATGGTGTTTCAGGAAAGAAAAGTTCTGTTTTTGCAAGAGCAGCATTTGAAGTAACTGTTAAACATTTACTTGATGCTGCAGTACATGGTGAGTATGATCCGCTAGAAGGTATAACAGAAAACGTTATCGTAGGGCAAACTATCGCTCTGGGAACAGGAATAGTCGACCTTACCATGAGTGCAAACTATAGAGAATTTAGTGATGAAAAGAAATAATCCTCACTTTATTCTTTTCTATTTCTTTAAACCGTTAAAGGTTAGTGAACAGAAAGTTTTTATTAAAATTGTAAGAGGGATGACTGGTTGATTGTAAAATATCTACAGTCGTAAATATTAATAATTCCAAGATAATACGTGATTTAAGATGACTGGTTCAAAAAGTCCAAAGGGCGAATTTGCTGCTCGAAAGTTAAAAAACAAGAGAAAACATTTCCGCTGGAAGGATATCCATTATAAGAGAAGAATGTTAAGATTAGATAAGAAAACCGATCCTTTAGAGGGAGCACCAGCAGCTAGAGGTATTGTTGTAGAAAAATATGGTGTAGAAAGTAAACAACCAAATTCTGCGATGAGAAAATGTGTTCGAGTTAGACTCACTAAAAATGGAAAACAGGTTGGTGCTTTTGTTCCACATGATGGAGGTCTACTTTATATTGACGAACATGATGAAGTTGTTGTATGTAGTATAGGGGGAGCCCAAAAAGGAGCAATGGGAGATTTACCAGGAGTTAAATGGCAAGTTACACATGTTAATGGTGTGGCTATTAATCAAATTGTTCTCGGACGTAAAGCGAAACCTCAAAGGTAAAAAAATCGTGTCTTAAAGATACAAAATTGTTCGGATTTTTTTGTTCAACCAATTTATTATCCTAGATAATAACCAAAATCCTTTAAATAGACTTTAATTGCAATTATATTAATAGAGATAAAAAAGGAGATAATTATGTCAGAACAGGATATCAAACCCGTTAAAGCAGGACAAATCAAAGAGGGGTTTCACATTGTTCATAATGATGAAGTTTACCTAGTTCGTGGAATTGAGAAATCAAAAACTGGAAAACACGGACATGCAAAGTGTAGAATCAAGATTGAAAACATCTTTACAGGAAGCAAAACAGAAATTTCTGTTCCTGGTGATCTGAAAATGCAAGCTCCAATTATCGATAAGAGAAACGCACAAATTATCTCTTTAGGTGGAGATAGTGTTCAATTAATGGATCTTGAAACATACGATACCTTCGAATCAGCGCTACCACCAGAAGAAGATTTGAAAAACCTAATTCAAGAGGGTGCTGAAGTTGAATATTGGAATGTAATAGGTAGAAGAAAGATCATGCGAGTTAAAAGTCCAGGATGATTCTGTAAATTCCCCCTTATTTTCCTTTATTTGTGACCATATAATGAATTTATTTTAATTAAACAAAGTTTAATAAACTCTTTACTGATTGAGTTTTAGTTTTATCTGGGCCGATAGATCAGCCTGGTAGATCGCTTCGTTCGCAACGAAGTGGCCCCGGGTTCAAATCCCGGTCGGTCCACCACAAAAACTTTTTTTGAAGACAAATCATCACCATTTTTAGTGAAAAGGTGAATAATACCGTTTTTGTCGTAATTTTAGTTAAAAGCGGAAAGATTAAATAATTATAATATTAAATAAATATACATAATAGCGAGGATTCATTATGAGAGACGTTCTAAACTTTGTTCGTACAATTCGTGATCCAATCTATGATGAAATACGCATGACAGAACTGGAAAATAGAATTATTGATTCACCTATTTTCCAAAGATTAAGATGGATTAGTCAATTATCTGGTGTTAGACAAGTATACCCTTCAGCAACACATTCTAGATTTACTCACAGCGTTGGGGTTATGTATTTAGCAGGAAAATATGCAGAAGAAGTTTTTAGGGAAGACGATGATGTAGTTGAAAAAACTCAATTAGCTCGTTTAGCAGCTCTTCTACATGATATTGGTCACGGGCCCTTCAGTCATACATATGATGATGTTGTCTTTAAACGTGTTTATCCTGATGCACCACACGGACATGATGTACATAGAGATAAAATGATTAAATCAGATAGTTTACGTCCTACAATAGAGGAATTCACTAAACCACAAGCATTAATGGATATTTGGGAAGGTAAAAACTATCTCCTACATCCTTTAATTCAAGGAGCATTGGGTGCTGATAGATTAGATTTTATGTTGAGAGATTCTTTCTTTGCAGGAACATTACATTTTGGTATCATAGCTGTTAATAGGATAATCAACAACACCACAATACAGAAACATCTTGATAAAGATGCTATTCATTATAATTGGAAGTGTTTAGATGATATCTACTCATCACTTATTGGTCGTTTCTTCGAGTATAAGAATGTGTATTTTCATAAAACGTCCCGTGCAGCTGATATCACAATACACGAGATGTTAAGAGAAGCTTGTGGACCATTGAATTTAATAGAACGTACTCATGATCTCGATGAGTATACTTATCTTAATGAATACTCATTAGTCGGAGAGATTTTCTCAAGTAAATCAGAAGAACTTGCAAAAGCAAGATCACTCGTTAAGGATTTATTTAATAGACGATTATACAAATCCGTATTCGAGAAGATTATTGATGAATCTACTGCAGAAAATCTAGGCATAACTGTTGAAGGATTATGTAAATTGACTGCAGAGGAATCTTTCATCAAGAAGGTTGAGCAATACTGTAATGAAAACAACATAGTTCTGGAAAACAAAATGAAGATAGATTCAACCTATAAATTATCAACAATTAATGAGCAAGAATTTCAAGCATCCAATATCTACATCTATGATCCTTACAATCGCATTAAATTTGGAACTAATTCTTTCACATTAAACGAGGCATTGAACACTACAACATATATAACCACTTTCTCCGGTCCAAAAGCTTATCGTTCGTTATTTACACTTGTTAGAGTTTATGCAAACCCAGATGAAGCAGACACAATTAAGAAGATTTGGGATGAAATTAGACCTAAAGCCGATGATAAAGAACCCGATGTATCAGTAACTTCATATTAGAAATTTCAACCAACTACACCAATGCTACTTGACTTAAAAACTCTGTTTGCTTCTTTAACTATTTGAATTCCGGTCTCATAATCTGCTAAGAACATCTCCAAATTTTGTGTTGCCTTCTCTAAATCTTCAGCAGAAATTACTTCATCGTCAACTGTTATTTGATATAAACCATCACCAGAAAACGTTACGGTTCTACTTTTACAGAGGTTTTGCAGGAAACATGAAATGGTTTCCGAAATTACTGAATAACCATTATAATACCAATCAGGGAGTTCTAAACCTTCTTCTTTGGATAGAACAAGAAAAATCCCACTGTGGATAATTTCCTCATGTTTTGGTAAATATTTCTGAACAACACCAGCAATATAAGAATTTATTTTGGATTCTTTTTCCCCCATAGCTATTAATTCTTTTCACATTACTGAAAAGTTTCTGTAATACGGAAGCATTGTTTTGAATTTTTTAGATAAAAATCGAAACTAATCAGCAATTGTAAGAGCTTCACAGAAGAATCTAAATTAATTATCATTATTCTAATAAGCCTTGAAATTATTCTTAAGCAAGAATTGTGTTGTATATTTTAGTTTTTAAGGCGTCATTCAAAAGAACATCATTTAGTGTTAGATGGAGAATATTGAATTCATGCAACACATTTTTCGATCCTTCTTCTACAACATCAGCAACTACAACACACAAAAAATCATTCCTTAAACCTGCTATAGAACTGAGAATATCAACTATTTCATAAGCATGGGTTTGATTTAGTATGTCTTGGTAGAATTTAACAAAAATATAGAATGATTCCTTTCGAAGCACTAAATCAAATGAATCTTCGAAAATTACTGTTTCCTTAAAATCAAATTCTTTGAAGACTTTATTTATTCGTACCTTAAGATATTCTGCATCGAAGGTCGTATTAACTGTTCTTGGTAACGGAATAGTAAGATCATCCAAATTACTAGGTGCTGGAATTTCTTCTATTTTCTTATTATTCATCAAATTGGTAGAAGGGGATTCTGCAAGCATATTATTATCTGAGATCTCAACTGTAGCACTTAGCTCTTTTGCTGATGGAAAGGGTTTAAACAAAGAAATGCTCTTTAAGCTAGGTTTCTTTTGTGTTTTTTGTTGAGGGATTTTTAGTGATATACCACTCGATTTTCTTTCTATGCTTTCCGCTATTTTTGTTTTTCTTGCTCTTAATAGCTGGTCAATATTAATTAAATCTAGAAATAAGCCTTCATGTTTTATCCAAGGAACATAAAAACGGAAATTAACCTCGTGTTTAGCAATTGCTTTCTTTGAAATTAATGTAAGCTTACAATTTAGTTTTGTTGAACTAGTTTTGAGATAACGGAGAAATTGTTCTCTTTTCTTCGAAACTTCATCAAAGTTAGAGGATTTGGATATTAACAACATTCCCCATTTTGGCAATATTTGACCACCTTTACGGTATGAAGGAATGTGTGAAAGAACGATGGAGAAGATTTCTGCTTGTAGTAAATCAGTAATAAAATGTGTTATCTTCTTCTTTAAATTATGGGATCCTGAATTAATAGAGGAGAGTATACAAGCAAAAGAGAATTGATTGTTGTTATTTGTTAGCTTTAATTTTAAAACCGAATCTTCTTGATCTATCTTTTTAATTTCAGGGATAAATATTGAAGTTGCATTTGTTAAATCCTGAAGGGTGTATGTTTTTTTCAAATGCTTGATTAAATCTTTTCTTCTCTCTATATCAGCTTCCTTAATAAAAAAGTTGTAGAGTATAAGATACTGTTTCTTTGTATCAAATTTAAGGGAAAAAGCAACATTTTTTGAACATAATTCATTTAGTAAGCTAGATACTCCTATACTATCACTGTATTTGATTTCCAGTACATTTATACTTATTTTACTATCTTGTTGCTTCCATTCTAAAGGGATAACAAACTTCTTAGTATTTTTTACTGCCATTAAAATCCTTCAACTTTTTTTTACTTTGTAATTCTTTAATCTCATTGATTTTAATTATAGTAGAATATTTAAACACAGAGAAATCTAAAATACGATAGTCTAGAATGGTTTTTGTTTAATTCTGTGTATTCTGAAAATCGTAAGTTATTAGACGATATTCTTATAAATTATTTTTTCCAAAAAAACAATGAGAGTGATTAATTGGACTGGAATTAACCAGCTATGATTTTTACCCTAATAACAATAAGGTAGGGTGCAGTCCAGATCAAAATACTCTGAGGTTTCTTTATTTTTCAATTGGAAAAGGTGATTTACATGAATACAGAAAATGAAATCCAAGATATTGAGAAAAAAACAGATTATGATAGAATTCTTGAGGAGTTTGGGATTTCCAAGATCGATAAAGTATTACCTAGAATAGGAAAAGAGCACTTATTTTTTCGAAGAAATGTGGTTTTTGCTCATAGAGATTTTAACAAAATACTTGATAGAACAGAACAAAATAAGAATTTTGCAATTATCAGTGGTCGTGGTCCATCGAGTGATTTGCACTATGGTCATTTTATTCTGTTTGAGCTAATCCGCTTCATTCAAGAAAAGTACGATTGTGACTTTTTTCTTCCGCTTTCGGATGATGAAAAATATGTTTTTCGGAAAGTTGATAGTTTAAATGAAACATATAAATTATCATTAGAAAACGCGGTAGATATTTTTGCACTTGGATTCAAACCAAATAAGGTTCATGCATACATATCGAGTATAACACCTCGAATTCAGTATTTAGCTTTAAGTTTTTCAGTAAATCAAACGTATAACACAATAAAATCCGCTCTTGGATTAACCGGAGAAGAAAATGCAGGCACTGTTTTTTATTCTTGCATTCAGGCGGCACATATTCTTCATCCCACAACAGATTATAGTCTACCAGTTGTAGTTCCTGTTGGACTTGATCAAGATGTGTTTATCAGGTTAACAAGAGATATTGCTAGAAAAAGAAAAATCTATTCTCCTGCATCACTATATATTAGATTCTTAAAAGGATTAACAGGAAAACCAATGTCTTCTTCTGCTCCTGAAAGTTGTGTTTTCTTAAATGATGATGCAAAAACGATTAAGAGGAAAATTATGGATGCTCTTACTGGTGGCAGAACCACAATAAAAGAACAACGAAATTTAGGTGCAGATCCTGATATTTGCACCATTTATGATTGGTTTGAGAAGTATTTCGTGAGAGATGATAAGGAATTGAGTGAAGTACGTAAAGGTTGCAAAGATGGTGAGTTGATATGTGGTTTAGATTGTAAACCAAGACTAATAGAAATGATATTAAACCACCAAGAACAACATAATATCAGAAAGAAAAAAGTTATTAAGAATCTAGAAAAATACTTTGATCACGAAATTGATTTATCGGTTCTAGATTAAGAGGATGATTCTTTTTGAATAAAAATCAACAAACAGGAAATCCCTTTAGAAGAATAAGCTATATTTCACCCATATCGGAGATTGTATCTGTTTCTTTTAAAAAAACGACTGGTATCAGAAGAAAATCATCAAAAAAGCGTCAAACAAGAGAAGAGAAAATAGCAGAAGCTGAAAAAGAAAGAATATCTGTCTTATCACTTGAAATGACAAATAGATTAGATAGAATTGTCAACCAATTTCCATGGATTAACGATATTCATCCTTTTTACTTTGAGTTATGTAATTTAATTGGAAATGTCGACAAAATAAAAAGGGTTCTAGGTAGGTTAGGGGGAATATCACAAAAAATTAAAGATATAGAAAGGGAACAGCTTATCAAATTGTATCAAACGGAACATCCACTCGAAATGGCACAGATTCGAAGAGAAACAGGAGGAAGATTTGCTTCTCTTATCAAAAAAGCTGAAGGAGATGTCAAATACTTGATAAGAATAGTAAAAAAACTAAAAACAATCCCTGATTTCAACGTTTTACTTCCAACTATTGTTATTGCAGGAGCTCCCAATGTAGGTAAATCATCACTTGTGAGAGAGATTTCTTCTGGTATCCCAGAGGTAGGGGAGTATCCTTTTACAACCAAACAAGTTGTTTTCGGTCATAGAGAGCAAGGATTTATGAAGATTCAAATTGTGGACACTCCGGGGATATTAGATAGACCAATAAGGGAAAGGAGTATGATAGAACGTCAGAGTATCGCAACAATTCGATATGTTTCTGATATTATTGTATTCATGTTTGATGTATCCAAGGATGCTGCAATTCCCTTGAATGAACAATTGAATCTTATTGAAGAGATAACTAATGAATTTCCTGATACCCCTATTATTAAAGTACTCAATAAAATTGATCTTATAACTGAAAAAGAACAAGATAATATTTCAAGAGATTTAGATATAGAATTTCCAATCTCTCTAAAGAATATAACAGGAATAAAAGAATTAACAGAAAAATTAGAAGAAATAACTAAAAAAATCATAAAAGAATCAGAAAAATTCAGACACGCTTTTGATATTTCGATATCAGAAGAGTACTTGCCAGTTGATAAAGATAAAGAAATAGACTATGAAATTTAATTTATAGTCTTTTAAGATAAAGTTATTTCAGACAAACATTCCCTTATCGGAATCATTTTCTCTTTCTGTAGGTCTGCTAGCTCTTATTAGTGATTCGATTTCCTTCTCTATTTTTTCTGCTTCTTCAAGCAATTCCTTCACATTTACATCAATGGCCAACAGATGATTTATCTTCTCAACAGCAACACTAGCTGCAATAGGATCAGGTCTTGACCTTTCCGCATATGGCAGTAGTGAAACTGCAGGAAATGAATTTAGTTCATAGAACATCAACATATAAGCTAGAGGTCCTGTAACATATAATCCCTCATTTAAAATTGGTACATCAGTTTCTTTCTTTTTGTCTAAATAAGCGTTGGTGTATATTGCTTTCATGTTGTGGTCATCTTCCAATCGCTTATCTAAACCACCAACAAGTATGGCTTGTTCAAATTTCTCATCCATAGACCAATCTACTATTCGTTTTGTAAATTTCAAATGTTCAGATTTTATTGGTTCGAATATAGGTAAAATTACTACCACATTGCCTTTTCTGTAAATCTCAAAGGGAAATGTTATTTGTTCATTTTTTATTGTTATGAATTGTGGAATATTATTAGTCATTATAAAACCAATTCGTTCAGCTTTTAGATTATCAACTATGTGACTCATCGAGATAAAACCACATTCACCAATCCCATGCCAACCATTAAGCAGGGTACAACCCTCAAAATTTTGAGTTTTTTTGAAAATAAATTCAACTTCCCCATAGATTTTTTTAGTTCCCATTTTAATCTCCTTTAGTATAAATCAATCTTGTTACTTTTAATGACTGAGTTCTTTCATAATTTAAGAAAATAAGCAAATTACTTTTTGCCTCTTCTTCTTCCACTTCTTCTAGCAGCAATTAATCCAACTTTTCTACCTGGTTGAGCATGCCTTGATACAGTAGTTGAACGAGGTGGACTTTGGTGTGCACCACCACCATGTGGATGAGATACTGCATTCATTGCTACTCCTCTTACTTTTGGATAATAGTGGCCTTTTGCTTTTTTATGGTGATGTTTAGTACCTGCCTTTACAAATGGTTTTTCTGTTCTTCCTCCACCAGCAACAATGCCTATTGTAGCTCTACATCGCTGTGGAATTTCTTTCATTTCTCCACTAGGTAGTTGCAGTGTAACTTTTCCTTTATCACGGCCTAAAATGGTTGCATAACCACCACTTGATCTAATTAAACGACCCCCATCACCTGGAGTTAACTCAATATTAAAAACAGGTGATCCGTCAGGAATAGATTGTAAAGGCATTGTACTTCCAAGATTTATAGTGGCAGTTGCACCATATTCTATAATTTGACCAACTCTTAAGCCTTCAGATGGTAAAATTATTTTCTTTGAACTATCTTCAAAAAGAACTACAGCCACAGGTGCTCCTCTTCCTGGATCATGTACTATATCTTTAATTTCTCCGGTTATTTTTCCACTATATTCTATTTTAGAAATTTTCCTATATTTCACGCTGCCTTTCTTCTTATGAGATGCTGCTCTGAACTGTGAAGTTCCTCTACCTCTTCTTTGAACTAATATTTTCTTACCCATCTTAGTCACCTACTTAGAATAATCCCATTCTTGAAGCAATATCCGCTGCATCATCAAAATCACTAAGTCTGACGTATGCTTTCTTTTGCCCTTTTGGTGTAATCAAAGTATTTACGCTCTCTACTTTTACGTTGTATAATTTTTCAATTGCTTCTTTTATCTGATTTTTAGTAGCTTTTAGATTTACTTCAATCACTAATTTGTTTTCTTTTTCAATTAGCTCGAAAGCTTTTTCTGAAATTAACGGTTTCTTAATTACTTGATATGGATCCATTATTTATCACCAAACCTTTCATTTAGAGCTTTAATAGCTTCTTCCGTCCATATAGTTAGTCTTCCAGGATGGGTGCCAGGTGCTAATAGTTCTGTTGTCAATTTATTGACATTAACTATTTGAGTTCCTAAAACATTCCTTCCAGCTTTAACTATTGAACTTTCTTCGTTACTTACCACAATTAATGGACCTACTGGGATTTTGTATTTCCTCCCCCTTCCTTTTCCTTTTCCTGAACGGATTTTCTTTCCCAGTTTTACTTTCATCAAATCAAGCGATAGCCCTAATTTTTCTAAGAGTGTTATTACATCTTTTGTTTTTTCAATTTCTTCAGCTTTAGATTCAACAATTATTGGAAATTCGATTTGTTCCTCAAATCTATGCCCTCGTAGAATAATGGCTTCTTTGTTTCCAGTATATGCGATTGCTGATTTAAGAGCCAATAAGTGTTCTTTTCTATTAATTTTTTCAATTATCCGTTTTTCAGATCTTGGAGGATGCGCTCTATGTCCCCCTCTTGCTTGAGGGATAAATGCGGTTCTTTGAGCACTGTGTGTACCTGATCCTTTCATTCTAGGAACTCTGGCTACACCTCTACCTGGACCCCAATTATCAACAGACACTAATTTTCCTGCTTGAGGGCTTACTCCTTTTGGTTGTCTTTTCCAGCTTTGTTCAGCTAAAACTGCTCTTTTAATGATATCAGGTCTTAGTGGAGTTTGAAACACATTTGGTAATTCCAATTTTTCACTTGTTTTTTGACCTTTAATTGAATATAATGATATGCTCATTTTTATCTCCTCAATTCTAACCTTGTTGACTCTTTGTTGAAACAAAGAGTACCTGTGGCTCCTTTTCAGGTTGTGGTGATTTTCTCATCGGGGTTCTTAGTAAAATTGTTCTCTTCTTAGTTCCTGGAATGGATCCTTTGAGTAAAACATAATTGTTTTTTACTATTCCATATTTAACAAATCCTCCATCAGGAACAATTTGTGTTCCATCAGATCCTATTTGCATAACTCTCTTGTTATACTCTGTTCTGACATGAAAACCCATTTGTCCGTATCTAGGTATTGTCCACATTGTTCGAGCTGGAGTCCAAGGACCAATTGAGCCTACACCTCGTTTGGTTCCCTTTGATTTATGTTGTAAAATCTTTACTCCATGTCTTTTAACTGGCCCCTGAAAACCCTTACCTTTAGTTACACCTACAGAATCAACAAATTCTCCTGTCTTGAATACGTCTCTAATTAGTACCTCTTTTCCCAATAGAGACATTCCATATTCGAATCCTTCTTTGATATCAGAGCATCCTATTTTGATTTCTGCTATATTAGGTGTTTTCATACCTATTCCTGTTAAGTATGGCTGAGTATGAACTACAGCTCTAAGTTCCACAATTTGTTCTAGCTGTTTTTCAAAATTCTTTTGTGTTTTTTTGAAATCATACTTCTTTGGAGATTTTACTCTTCTACTTAACTCCTCTTTGAGCTCCATTGTTCGAATATCACCAACAATTTTCAAGCCATAAGGTGTTTTAGCATAACCACGTAAACCAAAAACCACCATAGGTGGTGTTTCAACACAAGTCACAGCAACTGTTACTTCTCTGTTAACAAGATGGCTGCGAGGTTTATCTTCAATATATATACAATGAGTCATCCCTGCCTTAAATCCAAGAAATCCTAATAACTTGGGTGCACCCTCGTATTTTTGCCAAGCTCGAGGTGCAGGGACTATTCTCTTTGCTCTTACCCTTCGATATCCCAATGATGATCGATGGGGAGCACTTACCCTTCTATGCCCCATTATAAATCACTTTAATCTTTAATTTTTTGAGTTATTTTACTTTAATTCGTTTTTTGAATTTGAGCAACTTATGCTCCTTAAAGTTGTATTCCGACTTTTTTAACCTCATATAAATATGTCGTTAAGAAAGAGTTTATGCTATTACAATGTTAAAAATCTACAGGTCTTTTATGACAAGAGAATAGTGATTGGTCTCTTTTTTGATTGTAATTGTTTTTTGAAAGAATTTTTGAATTAACTCAATGTTCGTTCTTGTATGATTTGATATTTCGTCTGCTGTTATTTCAGAATTATCTTCAACTAATGCCATAGGAACTATAAGCTGATCTGCTGCATGAACATCAATTGCTCCAGTGCCTTTTTCCATTTTTTTCCATTTTGTGCTACAAATTTCTCCAACACGCTCTGCTGAGAGATGTTTTTCCCCTGGAACAAAATTTCCTTTTTTGGAGCCATTTGAATATTGACTTACTATAGTTAAACCAGAACCTGGGCTGATGCTATCAACATATTTGATTATTGGAGTAACTTCAACATGTGGATTTGCTTTTTTAATAAATGAATCAAGTTGTCTTTCTGCAACTTTTCTACTTTTAAGACTCATAGAAGCTGTAGAATATCCCCTAATTTCCTCTAATTCACCTCTTTCTGATAAAATAAGAGGTAAAGGATTTTCATGTTTATCATACTTGATAGTGATTTCAGCTCCACCCTTTGGAAAGAAACCAAATTTACGGTGTTCTGTATATATTTTCTTATTCATAAGCTTTAATATAGCATGTGTCACATTCTCCATATATTCTATTGAAGGCGCCCATTTTCCATGCGTTGCTCCCCCCTCTATTTTTAATTTTATGTTTCTCTTCTGAATAAATGAATAATATAAGACTGCTTGTGAAACTAATGAAATACTTCCCGCTGTCTTAATATTTACCAATGCATCATCTTTTGGCTTAAATCCCTCTTCAATATATACTGTTTGACTTCCTATTCTTGCACCCTCTACGGACATACCTGATAATTGTTGTATTGCATTAATAGCTTCTAAATGCTGAGCTCTTAAACCAGGATTGGATCGTTTTGCTCTTATGTTTATAAGTTTCAAAGAAATATTTGTCAGAGCTGCTAGGGCAATAGAGATTCTTACAATAGATCCTCCGCCCTCACCCATTGAACAATCTATTATTTTTGTCATAAGATGTATATAGAAAGAAGTAAAAGAAAAAAAAGTTATCGATAAGATTTTTGAAATCTTGATCTTGAACTACGTCCCCCAAAGTGCTTTGGTTCAGTTCTTCTAGGATCTCCAGAAACTATTGTCTTATCATAAACAACAAACTTTTCCTTCAAGCTTGTATCTTCAAAATATTCTATTAATCCTCTTGCAATTGCTGTTCTAATAGCCTCAGCTTGACCCATAAATCCTCCTCCCTTTACTTTCACTTTGATATCGAGTGCTTCTCTTCTGTCTGCACCTGCTAAAATAAAAACTTCATTGATTTTCACCCTACTTAATTCATTTGATAGAATTTCAAGAGGAACACCATTAATTCTTATCCTGCCTTTTCCTTTTTTTAGTGTTGCTCGTGCAATTGCAGTTTTTCTTTTTCCAGAAGATACAATGACTTTTCCCATTTTTTTCACCTAAATTTATTCTTCCCAACCAAATTCTTTGCAGAGTTCACCGACTGTAACTTTTTTACAGTTTAGTTTATCAGCATCAGAGAATCTTGGTTTTATTATCTCTGCACCTTTGAATTCCTCAGGTACTCCTATAAAGGTCATTAATCTGTGAAAAGCAGCTTTGCCTTTGCTTTTTTTCCACGGAAGCATTCCCCTAACAGTCCTTCTTACTATTCTATCTGGTCTTTTAGGATGAAATGGTCCTCTTCTAGGATTTGTGTGAGTATGTATTTTTTGAATATCTCTATATTCTCTTAAAATTGAATGCTTTTTCCCAGAAATAATAGCTTTTTCACAATTAACAATGTTAACCGAATTTCCTTCAAGAAGATATTTAGCTACCTCTGAGCATAGTCTTCCTAAAATAGCATTTTCTGCATCAACATAAAGTTTAGGAGCAGATACTTGAAGTTCTACACTCTTAACGTTCTTTGACATTTTTGTTTACCTCATTTAAATTATAATCTTAATTTTCTTTGCTTCATGTTTGGAATCTAGCAGCTCTTGAATTGACATGAACTTGCTACCAGCTGCTTGAATCTTCTCTTTTGCACCTTCAGAGAACTTTAATGCAGCTATTGTAACTGAATGATTCAAAGAACCAGAACTCAAAACTGAGCCTGGTACTACTATTATATCATTTACTTTTGTATATCTGTTAATTTTACTGAGATTAGTTGCAGCTCTTTGTCGTCTCGATTTTTCCAGTCTCTCTGCTATAGTCTTCCATAAAGCAATTTTAGTTTCTGCTGATTTCTTTTTTAAATTATTAATTAAATCAACTAAATTTGGATCAGTTGGACCAGTTCTTTTTGGCATTTCCAGTTCACTCTACTTGTCTTTTTCTTCTTCTATTAATGTTGTTTCCAAACTCTTTTTGAATTCGTCGATTTTGGAGAGAAGTATATCGCCAGCTTCTTTTAGAACAGCTGATGGACCCTTACCCCCAGTTGTTGTAAATGAGAAAATTACTTTGTTTGAATCCTTCTTAATTGTAATAGCTCCCGGTTCACAGAAATCAAGACAGTAATTACATAAAGTGCAATTAAGAGGATTTACTACTTGTACCTCATCACCAACTTTCTGGTAAACACCGGTATAGCAGGCATCTATACAATCTGAACATTTATTACATTTATCCTTATTGATTTTAGGAATAGGAAACTCTTGGTAACCCATAGCTGATACAGGTTGCCATTTTGCATGTTCTTTACCAATTCCAAGCTGAGCCATGCATTCAAGTTCTAGTGCCTGATTTGGTCCTAATTTTACAATTGGAATAGTAGGACTAATAGGATCAACTCCCTCTTGTGTAGATGCAAGATCTTCACTGTAAGCAACGGATGTTGTTTGATTATCGGTTTCTTTTGAAAGAGTCAAAGTAACTGTGCACAAATTGCAACCTATGCCCCCACAATCGCACTTATCTCTGAAATTTAATTCAAGTTTCTTTGGATCGTATTTTAGGGGAATCAATCCCAATCTGTGTGCTATAAATTCATCAAATAAAGGTGACGTGTTTCTTAAAACATAAACATCTTCTATAACAAGAGATGGAACATCCGCTAAAGATGTTCGTCTTATTGCATTTGCAAACGCCAATGACACATCTGACAAGATGAATTTGATGGAATTAGGAAATAATTCAATAAGTTCAATATCCATTATAACACCCGATTAAGGTTGATACTATATCGCTTCCGAGTTTAATTATAAAAAAGGTTTTCCATGTTCAAGTCTTTTTAATAGAATTTTCGGAAAATAAAGTTTATTCCTTATATCATAAGAAAAGTAAAATAGATTTCTTATGCAGATACTTTTGTTTTGTGGAGTTTTTATAAGTAAGTTTTGATATAAATTGAGAACTATGCTGATGTTTTTAAAAATACTCCACTGTTTCAGAATTAAGGGAAAGAGAGGATCTCCAATATTAGAGGAAATATTACTCATAGGTATTGCGATTCTCATTTTTGCAATTATTTTTGGTCTAATTTTTAATTTGATAGACTGGACTACTATTTCTTTCGGAGATTTATTTAGTTAAATTCTGTAGCAATTTGTGTCCTATTTTCATAGCTTAAGTAATTAAAATAGAATCGATAAATGGTGCGGAGAGGGAGATTCGAACTCCCGAACCACTAAGGACTAGATCCTCATTCTAGCGCCTTTGACCACTCGGCAATCTCCACATGTTTTAGTATAAGACCCATACTATGGATTTTTAACTTTATCGACAGAGGTTTCATAGCAAAAGTAAGTAGCTTATCCAGTTTCAAACACTTGCAAATGTAATAAAGGATTTTAAAATAATGAAAACTGTAGAATAGAAGTAATTAAACTTCGTACTAAAGCGAAAGTAAAAACAAGATTCTAAATCACTTTCAGAGATGTCTGTCTAGTAAGTATAAATAGGAATTTCACTTGATTGCTTTAGAGGTGAGTACGATGAATACATCTGATGAGGAATTCTTTAAATCATTAATCAAAAAACCAACTGTGTTCAAAAACATAAGCTGTTTGTCAGTTACTTATATTCCACCATACCTACCACACAGAGAAGAAGAACTGCGAACGCTTGCCAAGTATTTTAAAACTATATTTGAACCCCAAGATGAGCCTTTAAGAAAAGTCTGCATAACAGGCCCCACAGGTTCAGGAAAAACAACACTAGCAAAGAGATTTGGACAATTACTTCAAAATATTGACAAACAAAATAATTTTCTTTTTGTCTACATAAATTGCCGAATATACAAAAGTCCCTATTTGATTGTTAGTACTTTAGCAAGGAAATTAAACAAAGCAATACCACCAAGAGGATATTCATTTGAAGAGCTGCAATCTCTCCTTATTAGATTATTAGATTTCTATTCAGTAAAAGTATTGCTGGTTCTAGATGAGATTGATTACTTAATTTCCCGTTCAGGAACTGATTTTCTTTATGTTCTATTACGTATTAGTGAAATGACTGAAAAACAGTGGATTTCTTACATTTTTGTTGCAAGGAATCTTAACTTTATTCATCAACTTGATGCAAGTACTCAAAGTAGCTTTCAATCTAATCACATATCTCTAGACAAATATAGTGAAACTGATCTGAAAGATATTATAAAATCAAGATCAGAACTAGCATTTTATGATGGCACTATTACTGAAGATGCAATTGAATTGATTGCAGACATCTCCAGTAAATCCGGTGATGCAAGGTATGCCATCGAGCTTCTCTGGGGAGCTGGTCAATGTTCGGATGATGAGAATTCACCAATTCTATATCCTGATCATGTTAGAAAGGCAAAAGCTCTTATTCATCCAGAGATTAGGAGAGAAGTAATTTTGACATTATCTCTTCACCAAAAATTAATACTTCTTGCTACTATTAGAAAATTAAAACATACAAAAAACGCTTACATATCAACTAATGACGCTATAAGTTCATACAAACTTGTATGTGAAGAGTATAATGAAGAACCAAGAAAACACACACAAATTTGGACCTATCTTAAAGAATTATCAAAACAAGATGTTATTAGTACAAAGATATCAGGAGAGGGCATGAGGGGGAAAACAACGCTGATAAGCATTCCAGATATATCTGTCGAAACTATTGAACTATTTCTTATGAAAGCAATTGAGAGCCAGAAGAAAACAATAGAGCACATGTAAATTAGCTTGATTTATGTAAACGAGGAAGTAGAAGAAGATGAATAAACAAAACCAAAACGGTAATCTAACTGGTCTTGCTATAGAAGATGTTTTATCATCCAAAGGAAGAGTGAGAATTCTAAAATTACTAGCGGAATTAGGAGAACTAAATATATCAGCGATTTCTCGAACTATTAACCTAAATCATACAGCAGTTAAAGATCATCTCAAATTTTTGACTGAAGTTGGTTTAATTAGAGAAAAGAAATTTGGCCGAATATTAATATATCAATTCGATGAAAACAATGTTCTAGCGCATTCCTTAAAGCAATTATTCAGGATTTGGGAGAGAAATTAAATAGAATAAGAATTTGGTGCCTCGACCGGGATTTGAACCCGGGTCTGCGGAGTGAGAGTCCGCAATGATTGGCCGAGCTACACCATCGAGGCAGTATAATACCGAAATTAATATGAGTTCTTTAATTTTTTCTTCTGGATACAGTAGACTTTTATTTCTTTCAGAAGGAAAGAACATGAAAAGGATGAGATATTTAGTGAGAGTTTTTTATGAGGGAAAAAACTATTTTGGTTATCAAAGGCAACCAAATATCACGACAATAGAAGGAAGAATTGTTACAATGTTGAAGAAATCAAACCATATTCAAAATGTAAAAATAAACAATTTTAAAAGCGCAAGTAGAACTGACAAATCTGTTAATGCAGTAGGAAATGTTTTTGCGTTTGATTCAGAGAAAGAAATAATACTAGACCAAATTAACGCAGTGGGACCAAAAAATAAATCAATCATATGTTGGGCATATGCAGAGGTTGAGGATGCTTTTTCACCAAAATTTAGTAGTTGGAAGAAATATTGGTATGTTCTTCCTTCAGACCACGTAAAAAAAACATCTAATTTGTCCTTAGAGGAATTAAAGAACATCTGTTCAATTTTTGAAGGGAAGCACGATTTTAGACTATTCTGTAGGAAAGATCATAGAGTAACAAATAGAGAAATTAGCAGGATAGATATCTTTGAAAAAAACGATAATGTTATCTTCGAATTTGTTGCTCAATCCTTCTTATGGGAGCAAATAAGAAGAATCGTTTCTTATGTGCTCAATTTTAATCTATTACCAGAAGAATTACAAGATGCTAGATATTTGTTGACTTCTGAAGATAGGATAAAAGAAATTAACTTAGCACCTGCTGATCCTAGAAATTTAGTTTTAGTAGAACATTTCTATGAGAAGATTAAATGGATAGAAAGTGAAAAAGCAACCAAATCTATCTTAGAAAAGCTGAAAATTGAGTTTTTAGATTTCAAAAGAGATTTATCAATAAATTCTATACTTTACAATTTTTTCAAGGCTTCTGATTCAATTTGATCTCTTATTCCTTATTTCCATCCTTTACAAGTTTAGCTAAGAATGCACTCAATTGAATATTGCTAGACGCACCCTCAGAAATACGAAAATCAACTTCTGCCAAAAATTCTGTAATAGCAAGTTTTTGTAAATCAGGTAACGATAAAGAGGGAATTTCTCTGTAGATTTGATATGTTACATCTGTTCCGGATAGTCCATATTCTAGAATTAGATGTTGTAATATCTCACGAGCTTTGTTAAAATCACTTTTTAAAGCATGCAATAACATTTCTCTAATTCTTTCAGGGTCTGCGTGACCAACAGTCTGCAACACAGTAACTCTCTCGATTGATTTTCCTGAGGCCGCAGTAGACTGAAGAATATTTATTGCCTTTCTTAAATCACCTTCAGAGATATAAAGGACAGTATCTATTCCTTCCTTATCATATGCAAGATTTTCATTTTTACAAATGTGGATGAGAAATTCTTTCATGCTTTTTTCATCAAGTGGTTTGAATCTAAAGATGGCGCATCTAGATTGTATTGGTTCTATAATTTTGCTGGAATAATTACAAATCAAGGCAAATCGACTAGTTTTTACATACCTTTCCATCGTTCTTCTTAGAGCATGTTGTGCTGCAGAGGTTAAACTGTCTGCTTCGTCCAAACAAATAATCTTGAAAGGAACGCCCCCATAAGATGCGGTTCTTGCGAATTCCTTTACCTTGGTCCTAATTGCATCAATCCCCCTATCATCTGAAGCATTCATCTCTAGCAAGTTACGTGCAACATTGTTCGAACCGAATAAATCATTAGCTAAAGCTAATAAAGCGGTGGTTTTCCCAGTTCCAGGAGGTCCAGCTAATAAAAGATGTGGTAGATTTCTTCTTTCAACAAATCCTTTGAGACGTAAAATAATATCTTTATGACCTTTAAGTTCATCAAGAGATTTTGGTCTGTATTTTTCAGTCCACATTGCATCGTAGTTGCTACCCATTATCTCACACCAACAAGTATTAGTTTTTTCTATTTAAAGTTATTACATTATTACTAGTTTTTGAAGAAGAAAAACAATCCTAATTTTGATAACAAAAAAGTGGAGTTGATATATTAAACACTAGAATAGTTAATGTCAAATGATTGAAATGAATGGTCGTAATAGCTTGCTAAAAGAGGTATTGGATTCTAGTACTCTCATAAGCGAGTATTCTGTAAAAGGATATAAAATAGAGATTATTAAGGAGAATAAGATTATTTATTACAGTGCTAATCCCCTCTATGATTTTGCCTTAGAACCTTTATTCTTCTCCGAATTAACATCGTTGATTTATAAAAACAAAGAAAGATTGAGTAAAGGGATTCTTAAATTTGATGAACTTCTGGAAACCCTCAAATCAATATGCATGTGGAAAATTCTTGAAATAGACAATCTTTCAATTAATCCTGATGTTTTCGCAGAACTCTTCATTTATCGTTTGATAAAATTAGATAGAATAATGTGTCTCTTTCTTGATGATTCAGTTAATGAAATATATATGGATCAGAAGAACTCACAAATCTATTTAGATCACCAATATTTTGGAAGATGCAATACTAAAATTATTCTTGAGGAAGATGAAATTGAAGGACTCCTTACAAGATTAAAATTAGAGCATCCAATATCTATATCACCAAAAAAACCGTCTTTGAAAGTTGAATTTCAAACAAAATTCTTTCATCTTAGAATTTCCATGGATTTTCCACCCTTGTCACCTAACGGACCTACTTTTAATATAAGAAAGCTGAAATCAAATCCATTGACTTTAGTTGATTTAGTCAACTTAGGAACATTCCCTTCTATTATAGGTGCATACCTAGTAGAAGCAGTAAAACGAAGAAGAAACATTACAGTTATTGGAGAGCCCAATGCAGGGAAAACAACACTAGCAAATGCAATAGATTTGTATACACCAAAAAACTGGCGGAAGATTGCTATAGAGGATGCAATTGAATCAATAGATCAATCTTCTTTAGGATACAAACATCTATCAATTCAAGTTGATTCATTTGAATCTAATAAGGCAAACCATACTAAAACTTCAGAGATTCTAAAACTTCTTCATCGGTCACCAGATTGGATTTATCTTGGAGAGATCCAATCCCGAGAACATACACAAGCAATGTTTGAAGCATTAAATGCAGGATTAAAAGGAATCCAAACAGCGCATTCTGATTCAATTCACAAAATCTTGAGAAGATGGGAGAATTTGCACAAGATATCACCTTCAGACTTCCTATCCCTTGATATCATAATTATAATGAAAAGAGACATTACTGAATTTTCGTTTATACGAAGAATATTCGAAATTTACGAAGTGAACAAGGAATTTGGAGAAGATTCTCCTAATCAAGATTTTCTAACTAGAATTTACAATGTTGAAGAAAATAATGAAAGAATTATTGAAAATATCAAAGAAAAGTCATTGTTGAAGGAATTTTATACCTCTATAAGAAAAAGAAACCAAAAATTCCAGAAGAATGAACATCTACAAGGGGTAGAAGATATTGGTTGTTGAATTGAGTTCTTTACTCTCTCTGGTAACAAGATGCAGTGATTTAGATAGTAAAGGGTGGTAAATTGAATTTCCTTAGCAAATCAAATTATAAATCTAATATCAGACAATTCAGTATCTTTCCAATGAAATTTCTTGATAAAATGATTTTAGCTAAAGTAAGAAAGTATTCTAATTTTTTTATTACAGAGAAAGATCTAATTAAGCTCAGATTTATTGGAAATAGTGCTATCATTGTATTGGTTTTGTTTTTTTTGATTTTTCATTTCTTAACTTATGCTAATATCATTCTAACAATCGCTATCAGTTTAATCGTTTGTTTTACATATGTTTTTGTTTTTGGTGATTATCTGCGTTCAACAATAATAAAAAGGCATCAAATGTTTGATGAATCAGCTTTCTTAATTATTAATTCTCTATCAATAAACATGATCTCCTCAAACTCATTTCCCAAAGCAATAGAATTTTTGATTTCAGGTAGTGCTTTTGATAATTATTATCAAAAATACTTCCAAGAAATGCTTTTTAATATGAATCTAGGAGAAGATGAAAACACGATTATTGATGAGGGAAAGGAGATTTTTCTAAATAAACAATATCAAAATGCTTTTCAAAACATTAAGAGGGAAGATTTTTTTGTAGATTCTGATCCAGATTTTCTTTTCAAAATTAAAAAAACTATGAAGCTAATCGAGGATAATATTATCATTTTCATTGCTTTCTCATGTTTATTTCCATTAGTACTAAGTCTTGTTCTAGCACTTATTCTTCCATCAGATTCTTTGATTGTTTTTGTATTTCCTCTTCTTTATGCATTGTTTGGCACATTTGCCTTGAGATTTATTCAAAATAAAAGTTTAAGTGAGAAAAATGACTAAAGTTGAACGATCGGATTATGTTTTCTTACAAGAAATAGCAACATATATTGAAAATGGAGAAAATTTTGAAAGAGCACTTTTTAATATTAAATTTCTCCCTGATGAATTACTACTAAGACTACAATTAGGAGATGAGTTAATTGGGATTTTATCATCAGTTGATTTCAATTATCCATCTATGGTCAGTCTTTTCTCATCAATTAATTATTCAGACTCATCAGATATTCTAAAGAAGATAAAAATAACAGCTAAACTAATCAAAAATAGAGAAGAAGCCATTCAAGAAAAAGAGAACGTATTAAAGATTCATCAAAGAAGAATCAAAATTATACGCTATGTGACCTCAATAACCATAGCAATGATAGGAGGTTTCTCCCCTATTTTTGCAAATATATATAGCTTGATTCAAACAAATGAGTTCCTAAATACACCTTCATTTTGGTCTTTTCTTTCAATTTCCTTTCTTTTTATAAATTTACTCAACAATTATTTTTTACTAAAGATAGGCAATGAAAAAAATATTAAAATTAGGTTGATAATAGTTCTAGTATTGCATTTTCTGATAATTTTTGCAGTAAGGATTTTCTACTCCAATTTCTTTGTTATTAGTTAGGTTGAAGTCTCTATCCGAATTATTTTGGAAGTACAGTATAGAGTTATTTCTTAAGTAAAGCTTGAAGATAACCTTTTAGAGATTTCAGAGACTATATCATCGAAATCATAAGACATCATAAATTCAGCATGATCTCGAATAGTAAATTCTGCTACATTAGTTGACTGTGCTACTAATTTTTGTGTTAAAGCAGAAGAACTTTGTATTTTCTTCGATAATAATTTATCAGCGACATATGCTGAAGCTGCAGAAAAGGGATAAGGTCTTCTTCCTCCCCTGTCTGCATAGTGGATTCTCTCCAAAATTCTAAGACAAAGCAATTGAAGAATCTTCTCATATACATAAACATCTACTGAATATTTTTTCGCAATTCTCTCATTTATAATGGGAGTACGGCATATAAGTGAACAAACGCGAAAAATATATTCTTCACTTCGTCTGATACTTGTTGTTGTAGATTTGATATTGAGATCTTGCATTAATCCCAGGAGATTCTTCCCTAGAACTCTATGCCCTAGATTTCTGTATGTTTCCACGATTTCTTTAAGAGAGAGAGGACAATTATGTCCAGATTCACGAACACTTAGAAGAAGTGCCATTGCAGATAATAAAACATGGTTTGTAATTTTCTTTTTATGCTCTTTCTTGTATTTATAGTAAAGAAAAAGTGTGCGTTCCCGAATTTTTTCAGGAACTTGAAGTCTGGAAAAAACCTCATTTAAGATTTTTATCGTTCGGTAATCAGTTTCTTTTCCTTTTATTGCACCTGGAATATGGTAAAAATTCTTAAATTTTCTAAATTTTAATTGTGAATGTTCATCCAATAATGCACCGTTTGAGTCTCTAAACATGTACTCTTCTACAGTTCCAATTGAAGAACCTAGAGAACTAACAATTGCTAACCTATTATTGATTGAAGTATATTGTTGACTTTTACGTTTTTGATCTTGAGAAATTGATCCTAGTTGAAAAGACGATGATTCAAGAACAACATCATGAACTAAACCACATTTTTGGCACACATACATGCCATTTTCTTCAATGACTCTATATCCACATTCATCACACAAGTAACCTTCCATTCTACTCAGAAAAACAATCTTTCTGAAGCTATTGAAAATTTTTAAGACTCAAACAAAGCTTTGACTATTTTATAATACGATTTATTATGGTTAATGTCTACTATATACATCATAAAAAGAAAGAAGAGACTGTTTACTGAAAGTATTCGATAAAATCTTTTCTTTAAACATAAAATGAACTTAGACTTCTTCAAATTAGTAATTAAACATTTGAGCTTCCTAAATTATCATCCGTAAATTAACAGTGGAAATGTAAAAAGAATCTACTGAAAATTGTGCTGTTTTTAATACTTAATATAGATAGAAAAATGAGATGAAGAGAAAACATTTTCTAGCATTTGCTATCATATTGTATCTAGTTGTATTGTTGTTTACTCCATTTATAGAGGGAAAAAATCTGTTAAATAGTGAACAAAATGGTAATCAAGCAAACAATATAGTAGAACCTGATTCAGACATCAATGCAAATTTTATGAATGCAGTAGAGAGTGCTGAAGAAAACCAACCCAATTTAGAACTAGAAGGAGAAGAAGAATATTATGACAAAATAAATCTAGAAGAGTCAGAAACAGATTATAACAAAACTCTCGACGGTGTTCTTGATGAATTTCAGCCTAACGTTAATGTTTCGACTATATATTCTAAAAATGAAGTGAGTAAAGAAATTAATAACGGAAATTTAACTATCTCATTACCAAGTCAAGGTCAGTATAGTTTTGAAGGAAATGTTTCTGAAATTGAATCACAATACGTTCAGAATTCTGGCGCTGAAAATGAAGTTGGATTTTATTCTGCAGATGCCATAAATGCAGGATTAAGTTTAGAAAGAGTGGAAGAAAGCAGAAGTTTTGAAGGATCGTATGTCTGGAAATTCTTCTCTAGCAATACTGAATCGATAAGTTATGCTTTATATCAACAAGATGTTGATTTATATGACACCGATACAAGAATCAGCTATAATTACTTGCTAGAAGCGAATTCAAGTATTCAGAACGTAGTAAATTCATCTCTTATTTTTGATCTAGTTTTTGATACTTGTAGAATAATGGTAATTCATTGGCATTACACTAACATTGATCCTCCTTTAATTGGAGAAAACACAACCTCACCATTCATTGTATATAGATTGTTGAAGAACAATAGTTGGAACAATGAATGGCACAATTACTCTCTAGAGTTATCTGAGTTGTTTACTGAAAACGATCCTTACATCCCTACTACAATAAAATCTGTAGGAATATATGTGATATCACCTGAATTTTCAGAATGTTCTCTGTTGATAGATAATTTTGAGATACGAACTTCTGTATCGGCAGATTATATGGATTTAAAAACGAATGGAATTGCTATAACCTCAACAAATTCAAATTCAGGAAGTTTTAATTTATATGTTGAGATTGGAGAGGGTGCATCTTCTTTTGAATATACAATCTATTGGAGTCATAATTCTAGTTATGTTATTAATGCCAATTATACAGTTTTAATTTCAGGTACAGTTGAAATATTAACGGAAAATCATACTTCCATAAACGAGATTACTACTTATACAATTACGAAAACTAATTTGAGTATGTTTACTAGTATCATAAACATAACTTATCCAGCTTTTTGGTCTCTGATAGGTGAAATTGAGAGTTTTGATATTCTAGCCAATGAAAGCTTAGATGGGGAATATAACCTTTTATCGTTGAATAATACAAATCAAAGTGAACTTCTCTATTGCGAATTTGCAATACCTAATTTAATCGAAAGCGTAGATTTTTCTTCATTAACAATTTTTGAAACTATAGATGCAACTTTTAGTTTCAACTATGAATATACGAATAACATAATTAATATTCTATGGTTTTCTGATGAAGATGGAGGAACATCCATCATTTTTGAGAACGAAGCCTTGATTTTCACCATTCCTCCCTGGATACTTAATGGCAGTTTAGATGTTATTTTTGTAATAATTGATCACAACGGATATGGTTATACCAATGCAACATTTCTTTTGGAAAGATTACCAGCTCAATTACAAATTGCAAATCAGATTGTGATACCACAATATGCACTAATAATAGTTAATACTAGCTACGAATCTCTTATTTCAGGAATTGAGATTGAGGAAGGAAGCGTTATTGCATATCTAAATAATGAAAGTATAAACGCAATAAAAAACGGAAATCAATTTCAACTTCTGGTTTCTTCATATTATTTATCTTGTGGAGATTACTTGCTTGAAGTCTGGGCTAGCTCAACGACTCACTCATCTGTAATCCACACAGTGGATGTTCATGTGTATGAAAGTGAAATAGAAATAGAATTTGTATATGAAAAATTAACGATACCAACCTATTACATGCTCTCTTTTAATGTCTTATCAGATTCTAATCCAGTCGGCTTTGCCCCAGTAATGATTGAAAGCAATGCAAATCTATCCTTAACAGGGATTTTGGATATGGGTGGGAGATATATTTGTGAAGTAAATTTGCCTTCTACATCTCAAGTTATTAGTATAACTTGTTCAATAATAAAATTCTATACCATAGTTGCCTCGGAAACATTTGAAATAGTATTTGAACACCTGCAAGCGGAAATTTCTAGAAATGATAATGATGTATTTATTTCTCCAAATATCACAATTACTTATGATGTTCTTTACATGAATTCACATGATAAATGGTATGCTTTTACCAATGAAGAGATGTTTCCAATGCTGGATGCTTATATTCAAACAGATTCTTCACATATTCCTGTACATATTGGATCGGGTATCATCTACTGGGGAATACAAGTAGGTGAAGATACTATTAATCACAAGCTGATTATTATGACTCTTGGACCAGAAGTACAAGTATCGCTAGACGAAGAAAAAGATCAAATAACGTGTCATTTCATAATTGGTTCTCAAACAAAGAGTTTTTCCGATATCTCTTTAATTTATTATCTAAATGGTAGTTTTACTTCATCTAAATACCAATGGAAACTGTTTTCAAGTGGATCCCAAGAAGTTTCCGAAAATTATGACCTTCAAGTTAATGACATCTATGTTTACTATTCGAACATAAATATAACAAAAGGAAGTTATCTAATTTTAGATTTGGTAGGAACAAAGGTATCAGGAGTGAACAATATAACCAATTTAGTAATACCACTGGTTTCAAGTTCAGGGGTTCTTGCAGGTGCAATAACAACAGTTATTAAAATCTATAATAAGAAGAAGGGAATGATTCTGGAGATATAGTTATTATGTTTCTTTTTCTTCCTTACCAACACTAAATGCGTGATAGAACAAACCAAAAATCACAGCGATTAATAAAGCAATTATCGATAAGGTAGATATGATATTGAAATCCATTGTAATCGGGTGAAGCAGCTTTATCTTCATTAATAAGCTTTTCGACTAAAATGTGATTTCACCGAATTAATCATTCGCAAATTATGTTAAGTGATGTTTAAAGGATCAAATATATTATTTTCTTAGATATATAATTCGTAAAATCGGACCTTCTAATCAACATAAATTTGCTTAACAAGTCCTTTAGTAGCATCTTTATAGCTTACTTTTTCAATAGATTTAGCAACTATTTCTAGACTGTTAAGAAAAGGATTCTTGTTTACTCTACCACTAATTAGAAGTTCAGAATTGACGAAACTTTTGTTTTTAAGATGTGTATAGGGAGCCTTACTTGATTCCTGTTCCTCCACCATTCTCGAAGCTGAATCTGCAGACAAACCAAGAATTATCTCAGCTAATTTCCCTGCACAAAAAACATTGATGTTCCCAGAACCATCATTAACAACAAATGTGAATAAAATACGATTTATGGGCTCCTCTATAGTACCGTGTTCTGCACAAAGATATAGATTATTTTCATCTTTAACCTTTTTTTTGCAAAGTGGACACAATTCATATACAAATGGTTTCTCTACTAGTTTCACTACTGTTGCTTGTATTGTTACATCATCGCCCTCATTAATATCTTCTATATCTTGAATTGATTGCTGGTAGGCACTAGCATCTGATACATTTAAACTTGATACAAAACCTTGCGGGTTTGAAGAATTGTCCAATGCTTTTTTAATGATAGTATTTCGTGAGATGAGTAGTCCTATTCCATATCCAGTATCTGCTTTAATTCTAGCATTCAAAATTTCTATTGTGTCTCCAACAGATAAATCATGGAGTTTATCAACATTCTCTCGCCAACAAGTAATACGAATATCAGCAGTATTATCCTCGATTTTGAAATTTAGCATTCTCACCATTTCTTTCTCTTTAGTCTCTATTTCCTGAATGGGGCCAAATTCAGTAATAATGCCCTTGATATTTACTTCTGTTTCTTCTTCAGACAAATTATTTATGTTTGAAAATTCTACAATGTATTGTTTTAAGTGCTCAAGTTCACCTTCTTCAATATCAATCTGGGTTTGTTTTCCGCAATGGATTTCAATTTCCTCAAATCTACCTTTTCTAGTAAAACCATTGAAAATGGTGAAAAGTTTGTCAATGTCCCCTTCATTTACTAATTGTGTTTTGTCATCCCATAAAACAATTCTAATGATACCTGTATTGTCTGTTATTGTTAAATTTCTTACTTTTCCTATAGATCCTTTTTCTCTAGAAAACTCATGTGTTGAACTAACATCAGCAATTAAACCTTTTATAGATACTAGTTTGTTGAGCTCACTTATCTGATTGATTTTTAGTAGCTGATCTTCTATTCCTTGCATAGAACCAATAAAACCTTTCTTGACAACTATATCCTTTATTCCAGTTATCTTCGAAATACTACTATATCTGTTGGAATGGAGCTCAATAAAGCCTTTCAATCCAATTTTAGTCGCAAGACCTACAATTTCAACTATATCTCCCAGTGCATAAGCATCTAGTTTTTCTGCTTTTTCGTTCCAGAAATTTATGTAAATTTCCCCAGTTTCATCTCCAATGACAAGACCTTGTTTTTGACCTTTTGTTCCATCAGAACGTTCAAATTCCAGCTTATCATCTATCTGTGTTATTTTTCCTCTAATAGAAACATCTATTTCATTTCCTTTTATATCTTGAATTGTTGTGTGTGTTGGTTTGGAGTCAGGCAATTCTTCAACTTTAATCCCAGAGGGTCGAATTTGTAATTGGCTCCTAGTTCCTAGGTGTACTTCTGTAGAGCCATCCCTTCCAAGACGAGTATATCCGTTGAAAATTCGAATTGGATCCCCTATTTTACAATTACTATTTTGTAGTTCTCCCGCTTTTTCATCCCAGAAAACTATTCGGATAGAACCGGTTTTATCTCCCATAATTATCGATTGCAGTACGCCATCTGTTCCATCTTTTCTTTTAAAGGAATGGCTATCATATAATCTTACTATTCGTCCCAAAAGACTCACATTGTTAAGATCTGGTACAAGCTGATCAATTTTAATCATGGACTGTTCTTTTGCTGGGGGGTCAGATGATAAATCAACACCCATTTCTCGTGCTACGATGTGTGCTGCACCCAACTCCGTAACAAATTCACCTAGTTCATCCATCTTTTTATTAATCAATTGATGAATTTCTTCTTTTCCTATTCCAGCTTCTACTGATATGGTTTCTATAATCTCTTTCAAGGATCGCTGGTTTGACATACATTTAACAACTCTATTTAATTTGTATAAATCTTGTGTTCTGATTGAATTACGGAGATACTATTGCTTTTTAATAGTTCTTTCCGTTTTTTGATTATAATTTGAAATATTTCTGCTTTTTTATTAATCAGTGGGTATAGGAATTTGAAATCTTGAACAAAAATTGATAGAAAAGAAATCCAACGAGTACCATCACTAATAGCTTGAATTTGATATGTTTTGATATAAGGTACTTTATTATATAATTCCAATAATTCTTTGTCTGATATAACAAGAAGAGTCATTAATTCATCGCTTTCAATAATCAGACGCGGATTGATAATTCCTTGATCCTTGAGCTTAGTTTTAGCACGGAACAAGGTTCGTGTAGAAATACTATATCTTTGCGATATTTCTGCAATATTAGGTTTTTTAAAATCAATTTCACAGTTCCTCATAAGGTGGAGAATATATTCCTTATTCATTATTACCTCAAGTTTAGCATCCTTATTAATACAAATGCTTGGATTTGTTTTTGCTTTATCGATTATTACATGCTCTTGCCAATCTTGAATTGAAATACCATGATTCAATGGTTTTACATTACAAAATGTCTTCTTGTTCAGAACATAGAAGAGGGAATTATCATTGATTTTCTTAGCCAAAACACCTTGTGTGAGTTTAAAATTTGGAAAAAGGGTATATTCATCAAAGAATAGAATATCCTTTTTATTCTTAGTTACATTACTAAAAGAGAAGAATTCAAAAGAATCAACTCTTTTATAATCAACTAAACTCCCAAGAAAAATGCCTTTGGTTTTTAGATTTTTTATGATTATACTCACTTTTTTTTGTGAAACATCAAGCTTGTTTGCTATTTCCTTGTTTAATATGGAGGGGTTTTTATCCATCCATTCAATAATCTTCTTTTCCAAATAACCAAAACGAGGTTTAGTATTTCCCCTAAGTAGATTTCTTTCAAAATATTGAATTACATTATTAAAATTCATATCTCTTGAATAAATAAAATCGTGAAATTTTTTAACTTGACACCAAAAATCTCTATATCCCACAAATTTCCATAAATCATTAAATTCAATTTGTCTATTATTGAAAAAATGTTTTAAAAAAATAGCAACAAACTTATCCCTAAGCTTTGAGGAAAATTGGGGTAAACTATCACGAAACAAATTTCTGACTTTAGTAGTTGAGAATTGATTTATTTGAAGTCGAAAATCACTTGCTTCTGTTACACCACTCAACAGTTCATTAATTAAACGTAAGACGTTACTATTGAGGTCATAGTTATCACTAAGAGTCATTAATAGAACTATTGAAATTAAATATTTATACACCACTTTTTACTGTTTTACCTTAATTGATGTTTTTCTTGCATTTTTATACTTATAAAGGATGAATGCATATCCAAAAACTACAATTGAAAAAGCAGCAATAACCAAAGCGTAATAACTAAAAGCCCAGATGGCTGGAGGAGAAACCTCAGGATGTGGTGTATAATTTAGCAGCCATAAGATGATATTTTGCCATAGTTTAAGATTATCCAGTTGATCAATCCAGATACTATCTTCTATTACTTCCTGATTGCTAAACATTATTGTTGAACCTGACAAAACTACTCGGGAGGTATCTAATTCTTTAGCTAGGAGCCAGGTTAGAAAATTATTCACAGGGTCTCTAAAAATCTGATATCTTTCATCTATTGCATAAGAGGTCACAGGGGTTGTAGCTATTCCTATTCTACTAGATTCTGGTTCTTCGTTTCCTAAACCTATTGAAGAAGAATAAATTAGTAAATCTTCTATCTCTGTTTCTTGATTAAAAAGTGTTTCATTGATTGTTGCTTCGTCCATAACAAATTCATCACTTTCTTTTGGATAATTGAGAGAAATATAACTGTCATTTTCATAGGTGCTTAGAAAATCATCAATTATCACATCAGAAAAAGATGCGTTTACAGCTGACCTTATTCGTGCTGAACTTATTTTATTATTTCTACTTGCAAGTAAATCATTAATAGGCTCTATGTGACCTGTAATGTTAACATTTTGAGTTAAAGGATTACACAGAAGAAATAACGACCCTCCAAGTTCTACAAAATCCAGAATAGCATCTATTTCCGAAGTTGTGAGTAGATCTTCTTCTTTAATTCCTAGATTTGTTAGTATTAATAAATCAACGCCTTGTAGGTTAGTTGAGTTAAACTCGGATTCTTCATTAAATAATAATTCAATCTCTATGTTTGGAGTAATGTTCTGTGGCAAAAGAGAATTGAGAGAATCAAGAGCCCGGTTCATTAAGGTTCTATTGTAGTATTGTCCATGAGATTCATCATATAGCACCACATATTTCAGATTTGTATCCCCACTAGTATTTTGATACATGGGTGTATATAACATTGGCATAAAGCATAAGATTACTAGAATGATTGAACGTTTCCTCATATTATCCCGTTTCAAGCGATTTGTTAGGATGTTAAAGAAAGTATATTTAGATTTTTCGCCCGTAGTGGATTTTCACTATTAAGCTACTATCTACACAGAACACAAATTTTAAAAGTTTTTTACATGGACTTATTTAAATAGCCTCGATAGCTCAGTTGGTAGAGCGCTTCCTTGGTAAGGCAGAGGTCAGGGGTTCAAATCCCCTCCGAGGCTCCATTCAATTTTAAAGCACATATGTTAAGCTTTTAAAAAACACAAGGGATTTGTTCTCAGAGATAAGCGGTTGTAAATTATGAAGAACCATAAAGATTCCCAAGATAAAATCATCAAACAACTTGTAGATTTTATTAGAGAGGAGGTTGAAAAATCAAAAACTAACGGTTTAGTTTGTGGTCTTAGTGGAGGTATTGATTCTGCTGTAATTGCTTATTTATCTATACGTGCAATTGGAAATGAAAAGGTTTCATTATTTCATCTTCCTGAAGATGAATTAGAGATTGTGCATACTGAAGATGCTAAACTTATCGCAAAAGAACTGAATACAGAATTAAAAATCATAAACATAACACCTATGCTTAAAGAAATAATAAAAATAATTCCTGAAATAGGAAAAAATCTTTTAGCCAAGGGCAACTTAAAAGCCAGAATAAGGGGAGTAATTCTGTATTCTATTGCAAACATAGAAAACAAACTAGTTATAGGAACATCAAATAAATCTGAATTATCTATAGGATATGGTACTAAATATGGGGATTTAGCTGCAGATTTCTTTCCTTTAGGGGATATTTATAAAACCCGTGTATTTGAAATTGCAAAATGTCTTGAAATTAATCAACGAATAATAACTAAAGCTCCTACTGCGGGACTCTGGGTAAATCAAACAGATGAAGAAGAAATAGGAGTATCATATGAAAAACTGGATTCTTTTCTAAGAGGGTACGAGCTTAAACAAGGTGAGGAAGTCCTTGCAAAAGAATTGATTTTAAACCCAGATCAAATTAAAAAGATTAAGGAATTAATGAAAAATAGTCAACATAAAAGAGAAATGCCAAAAATATATAGAAGAGAAGAAGGAAATTTATAATACAAAGTGATACAAAAATACTTCTATTTGGCTACTAAAAATTTTCGTTGAGTATTTAATATTTTCTGATAATATATGTATGAATGACTTATGGCTATTGATATGGGGAACGATTTCCTTCAACAGCTTATTGTTATAATGCAATATATACTAATCTATATTGCAAAGGCGGTAATGTGGATAGGATTAATGATAGTTTCCAAACAGGTTGTAGATTTATTGACGCAAGTTAGACGAAGAGATAAATTTGTTGCAATTGCGAAAGGAATAATCATGGTATTATTTTCTGTCATTTTGTATTTTATTCTAGTTTAAGTTTTTAAATAAACATAATTTTATGAAATTCGATTTGTGTTTTGAATTTTTTTGACTTAAATTTTAATTTCTATACTTAAAATATATATACAAAGAATTTCTCGATATAACAAGATCTTGTCACATTCTGGTGTTTGAATGCTTTCACAAATTATCAATAAATCAAAAATACCCCCCGGTATAACCCATGTTGCAGGATCACCTAATTCAGGCACTACTACTCTACTTTATCAGCTTTGTAAGGGGATAAAAAATGAGCAGAAAGTAGTAATTTTTGACTGTGAAATGAGTTTTAGTGCTCAACGATTACAAGAAATAATTCTTAATACAAAAATAAGTCTTCAAGATATTTATGTGATTCAAATTGTGGATAAAAAACAGCAAATTAAGATTCTGATGAAGCTACATAAATTTTTAAAAAACAAAAAATATAGTTTTATTGCAATTAATGGCATAACAGATCATTTCAGATTCAGCAATAAAACAAGGAGTGAAAGATATACACATAAAATTTTAGCTCTGCAAATGGCATATTTAAAGAAGTTAAGCAAGAAACAAAATTTACCTATACTCATAACAAACCAAGTTAGTATTTTTAGAGATGATGAACAACAAAAGATTAGACCTATTGCTAATGCAGTAATAAGTAATTATTCCGATAGAACCATCATTTTTCAATACATAAATAAAAAACTCTGGAAAGCCAAACATAAAGATGAGGAGCTATATTATTCTCTCTCTTCCAATGGAATTGAAGAAATAAGAGGGAGCTTGTAGTTACTAAACCCTAGCAGGCATTTTTGCATTATATAAAAGAAGAATTGCTATGTACCATATGACAATTAAGACGGTTGCAATTAATTCAATCTTTTGAGCTGTACTAACATCAAACGCATACTTTGTAGCATGATCAAAAAGATATAGGCTCAATGCTGCAAAAGCGAATACAAAACCAGCTACAAGGCCCTCGATTAAATATTGTGCGTGCAGACTTGGTGCAAGGAAGAGCGGAGCGTTTCCTCTTTGTCCAATACTGACAAGATTTTCTTGATTTACAATATCATAAGCTCCTCCACTAAAAATGTAGAAGATTATACCAAAGATTACAATATAGAGAACGCTTCGAGGAATTCTTGTAGGTATTCTAATGGAGATTTGATGCAAACTGAAATTAGGTCTCCTAATACCAGGAAAAACCCAAGGTAACTTCTTAACCATTTTAATCTATCGTTCGAATAAAACAAACCATTTTAAAGATTTCGCACTATGACAGATAGATAGATACATTAAATTTCTAGTCGATTATATATGCAACTTCTCATTTTTGCATATTTAGCCTTATTTCTTGAATTTTATCTTTTTTTCTAAGGGATATACAGCATATATTCCAGGCATTTTTTCCACAATATTAACCAAAAACTTCTCTATAGAATCTTGTGAAACTTTTAAATCGATAGAGATTTCATTGAATTCAACCTCATCAGCTAGATTGTATTTCTCTTCAGCATATTCAGTAATTAGGTCCTCAAATTTTGTTGCGCTTAGAAATATTTCATCATTCTGCAAAACACCAAGGAGTAATCCTTCTTCTATTAAATCTAGTATAATCTTGATTATATCATCTAGGTCAGCATTTAATTTTTCATTGAACAGCTTGATTTCATACTCTTCCTCTTTATTTAGTGTAGATAAGATATGCTCATGAAGATATCTGATAGTGTAATAGGTTTTGGGTGTTAGAATACCCTTCTCAAAATGCATCAATAGTAATTCTAGATAC
The DNA here is from genome assembly GCA_013166775.1 of Promethearchaeati archaeon. Lineage (GTDB taxonomy): Archaea > Asgardarchaeota > Heimdallarchaeia > Heimdallarchaeales > Heimdallarchaeaceae > UBA460. The sequence goes on along the minus strand of JABLTJ010000021.1, from coordinate 17,603 downwards.
TTGTTCTTAACCCCCCATTTCTCTTTCAGAGAAGATGAATCTATGCTTCCTTTTCTTTTAAGCTGATCCTTAATTTCTGTTAATTCTTTGTTTTGTATTGAGAAAAAAAACGTTGTTTCAGGTAAAAGAATTCCACTTATACTACCATTTGATATTAGTTTATTTGTGATTTTATATCGTTGTTGAACAGATAGTTTTGAAGATAGTTTTCTTATGTTAATGAAATCCTTGTTTTCCAATTCTTCGATTAACAGATTATTGAATATTTTTTCTTTTGATATGAAAAGCTCTTTTATTTTTTTTAGAAAGGAACTCATATTATTCGATTGTCTGTATAATATTTTATTTATAAAATATTGCTCTTAACATTTATTTTCAAAGAGATTCAAAAAAATAAATTGTGGAGTTTATTTAGCTTATTTGAGAATCAATATAGATTCAAATGACACATGCAGAGAGAATATCATCTGGCATTGAAGGTCTTGATGTGCTCTTACAAGGAGGATTAATTAAAAATTCAATTAACTCAATAGTAGGAAGCAGTGGGACGGGGAAAACTACATTTGCTTTAGCTTATGTATATCAAGGATTGCTCGAAGGAGATCATATATTGTATCTTTCTTTCGAAGAAACACCTTCAAAGCTAATGTCAGAAGCAGAATCACTAGGTATAAAAATAAAAGAGATTGCAAAAAATTACAACGATTTGATTCATCTTGTTGAAAGCGAAAAAATTGTTGAATTTATGACCAATATACTACCTGCTTTAGCACAGAAGCTCAAATATAAGAACGTAAAACACACTAGAATCATACTAGATCCTTTAACACCAATTCTCTGGGAATTTCCTTCGGAGAAAGATCAAAGAAAAGTATTAACAAAAATATATCACCACTTAAGCTCACTAGGAACAGTATTGCAGACAATTGAAGAACCAAATGCATTTGGACAAACAGATATTGGTGCTGTTGAAACAAGAGTTCCGATCTACTTATCAGACAGCGTGATTCATATCCAGAATTTAGGATTGGGGGGTAAATACAACAGAACATGTAAAGTAATTAAATCAAGAAGAACTGCCCACCATGAAGGAATTTATCCTTTGGAATTTGTTTTCGGTCAAGGTATATCTATAGATACTAGTTCAGTTGCAGAGATAATCACCGATTCTAAAACTAACGATGTAAGGTACTTAGAATTGAAGAAGAAGATTAAGGAAATGTCTAAAGATAAAGATCCAAAGAAACAGATTATTGCTCAAATAGCAACTAACCTACTTGGAGGAAGAAAAAGAAGAGAAGGAAAGGAGAATATTGAACTTGTAAACGTTTTAACTGATCCTGAGATATTGCAAGAGGTTAGGAGATGAATTATACCAAGGGAATTTCTTCTGAATTGGAAGATCTCATATATTTAGAAGATGTTGAAGCTTCAATATTGTTCAGAATTGATGGAAACGTTGTAGAATCATGTTTTAATGAGAACTATTCACAGGAATTACTGAGAACAGTCCAGTGGTGTAAAGCTAACGTAGAAAAAGTTTCACTTGAAATGAGATCAAATAACTTAAATAAAGTGACTTATGAACTAAATGATTTTTGTGTTTTGTTTTTTGTTGTGAATAATGTATCAATTCTTACAACATTGGCAAATCAGAATGTGAATCTTAGTTTATTGTCTATTGAAGCAAAACGAAAATCTCAAATCATTGCTAGCTACTTGTGAGGTTTTTTTATGCAAATAACAGCAGGAACAACAAGTCACAGATCAATTAAACAAGCAACAAATGCTATTATTAGAGATGTAATTGGTGAGATAAATGGCACACCCGAATTTCTTATTGTTGGATTTACACCTAATTACCAAAGTAAGAGAGATTACGAAAATGCTCTTGCAAAAATTTGTGAGGAAAGTGGAACAAAAAACATAATTGGGGGTATTTTTCCTGGAGTTGCTACATCTAATGGATTACCAACTACACAAGGTTGTTCAGTTATGGGATTCAAAGGTGATGAAGTTCAGATTCAACCTCCCTTTGACTACACAAATGTACGCATAAATCCCAAAAAAGGTGCTCAAAAAATAAGAAAAGCGTATGAATCTACAACCAAATCATCAAAACTGGGATTTTTCTTAACACCAGGACCTTTTTATCAAACTAATGCATTTGAGCAACTAAAAGTTCTGGATACATTTTTCGCGAAGAAATTTAAAAAAATGTTCAATCTTATTGGAAGGATGATTAATAGAAGTATGGGGAAAAACGGTTACGGTTCAACCTTATTTGCCGATACTATATTGAGAACTTTAGTAGAAGGTGGAATAAAAAATGCATTGGGTGGGGCTACAATAGATTTAGACATGAAATATTGTTATCAATTTAGCGGCGATAGTGTTTTCCAAAATGCTTTAGTTGGAACCGTATTTTCATCCGATAAACTTAGTTTTAACAATAATTGGACATTTGATAAATCACAACATAGCAGAGATTTCTTTCTAACAGAGTTTTTAAAGAGTAGTGGATACGTGCAAAAAATAAACAAAAAACCAGCAAATGAAGCGTTTTTGGAATTAATTGATATCTCTAGAGATTTGTATGATGAAGCATTTGGTAAGTTATCCTATGCTTCTTTGTTATATTTATCAGCATTAGAAAATGAGTATGAAGATTATGTTCCTTTTGTATCTGTGTGTCACCCAATATTGGATGGAGTAATAGCAACGATTCCAGAAAAAACTTTAAGCAGTAATAATATTAAAACTGATTTCTTTACACAATCAGGAACCGGAATTCAAAAATCCGCACTTGAATGTGCTAACAATCTCACAAATGGTATGACAGATATACGATTTGGAATTTTCATAAACTGTAGTAATAGACTGTTAATAGCAGGAGATAAAATTGATAAAGAAAATAAGCTGATTGAACAAGCAGTAGGAGAGGATGTTCCTTTTATCACTCTTTATTCAGGAGGAGAATTCTCTCTTATCAATCAAAAACCGATTTATTCAGCTGTTTCAATTCATGGATTTGTTGCAGGAGAACCCACAATTGACACAAAAAATGTGGTGTTTTAAATCTTTTTTAGGATATGATTTATAATGAGCACCCTATACTCACATAACACAAAACAAGGAAACATTCTCAAAATAGCAGTTTTAGGACTAGGTTCTGTAGGAAAAACAACAATTTCAAAAGGTTATTCTGGTGAAATTTCTGATCTTAATCAAATTTCTATGACAAAAGGTGTAGATATAACAGTGAAGAGAATGGTGTATTGTGGTAAAACAGTTACACTACAAATTTGGGATTTTGCAGGTCAAAAGCAATTTAGATTCATGATAGATGTCTTTCTTCGAGGGGTAAAAGGAGTAATTTATGTATATGATGTTACTGATATCGAAACCCTTGTTTATCTAAATGAATTTGTCGACTTAACAAGAAACTATCTTGAAAACCACTTTTATCCAACAATACCTGAAATATTAGTTGGAAATAAACTAGATATAGAAAATGCTGAAGTATCAATCGAAGATGTTCATGATTTTATGAAAAACTACAACATCAAAAAACACTTTCTAGTTAGTGGGCTTTATTCTGTAAATGTATCAGAACCATTTGAGTATATAGTAGATCATATAACCAACAAAGAAAGTAATTTAGCCGATGAACTAGTTTCAAAGTATTCGGGTAACTAATAAAACAATCAGTGGAATTGGAATGGAAAACAAAGATAAATATATCGTGAGAGCGTTCAGCTGTGATAAATGCGGAAGAATGGTGGAATGCAAAATTGAAAAAAAACAGATTGAAGAACTAAAAGACAGTCAGTTGTTTAATTTTGTATTAATGCATGCTGATGACCACACACTCATTTTATCAATCGATGGTAGGGGAAATATCAGAAGATCAAGAGTTGCGTCTCTTAGTTCAGATGCTAAAAAAGAAACCAGTATGTCTTCTTTCCAAGATTATCCTGTCCTGGAAGAATGTAATAATCTAGTTGATGCGTTCAATGTTTATCTCAAAAATACTATACCTTGTGATGAATGATATCATAATAATGTGAGTTATGATAAACAAAAAATAAAAAGATTAAATAAAAAAATAGTAAAAAGATGAAGAAATTATCCAAATAGAGCACTTAAACCTAAATCAGAGTCCTCTTCTGGTTCTTCTTCCTTTTGTTCTTCTTTTGCTGCTGGAGCAGCTTTCTCGCTTGGTGCTGCAGCAGGTGCTGCTGCGGGAGCAGCTGCCATAACAGCTGTTTTCAAAGCTTCATTTATGTCAACTTCTTTCAAAGCTGCAACTAAAGCTTTGACACGAGACTCATCTACTTTTGCACCAGCGGCTTCAAGTATCCCTTTTACCTTAGCTTGAGTTATACTTGAGCTTATTTCATGTAGTACTAATGCGGCATATACGTATTCCATTTTTTTTCACTTATCCAAATAATGATCCTAACCCTAAATCTTCCTCGGGCTCTTCTTCTTGTGTTTGTTCTTCCTTACTCTCTTCTTTAACAACTGGTTTGGCTGGTTGTGAAGAAGCTGTTTGTTTTATTTTTCCTTGAACTTTCTCTGAAATAGCTTCGGGATTTTTATTACCAACTTGGCTAGCTAACGAAAGACCATTGTTAGCTGCTTTTGATAAAATCAATGGTAAAGATTTCTTTGTTAAAAATCCAGCGGCAACCGAAAGATTTACCGCTCTTTGATGGACATTTGTAAGAATGAGTGGCAAGCTTTGTTCTGTTACAATACCCGCATTTATCGCAAGATTCAATGCAGAAATATATGCCCATCTTACTCCTTGTTCGTAGAAATCGTAATCTATTATAAGAGAATCTCCAGGAATTATAACGCTGTTTTCAAATGCTATAATGAACTTTAAACCTGCTTCAAAAGGTTCTATGTTTAGCCTTCTTAAAAGAAGTGCAACAGTTCTATTAACACGTTCTCCTTCTTTAGTAACAACTGCTTCTTCAACTATGCGAATTTGTCCTCCTTCAATCCTAGTTTTTAAACCAAGGGATTGAAGCTCTGCTATGACAGGTCCAGGAGGTATTCCAGTATTCATTGGCATAATTATAACATCGTTCGGAGCTATTTGTCCAACTTTAGCAGGGGCTGGAACTTTGTTTTTATCCATGAAAGAAGCAAGTTTGTAAGGATTGGTTTCAGTTAATATAAAGGCGCATGAGCCTACAATATATTCATTTATTTTTTCTATTCCCTTAACTTTCTTCTTTGATTCCGATACAGCTATTCTCATTAAACTGTTTTTAGCCATGATTATCTTAGCTTCTTTCCTCAAATCTTTCCGAACTTGTTGTACAATACGAGCATTGATGTTATCTATTTTAACTAGTCCAATGATAGGGTAGGATTGAAGTTCTTGTTTCAGTTTTTCAACCGTGTTTTTTTTCTTTTCTGAAATTCTTGTAGAAGACATTTTGGCACCTACTTGACTTTTACTGCAGGACCCATTGTAGTTTTGATATATACTGATCGAATGTTGTTTTCTCCTTTTTCAAGTCTACTTTCAACATTTCTCAGAACAGCAACAGCGTTGTCCCTTATAGCTTCATTTTCCATTTTTACAGTTGCAATTCTTGCTTGAACAACCGGAGATTGTCGTAGTCGTATCTGTATTGTAGAACCATAGTTTTGTAACAGAGGTTCTATTGAGGCTGATGGGGGAATAGGTTTAGGCATTTTCCCTCTTGGACCTAAAAATTTCCCTAAGCTTCTTCCGATTATCGGCATCAAAGGAGCACTTGCTAGGAAAAAATCATATTGTTGAGCTAACTTTTTTGCTATTTTTGGTTCTCTGCTTATATTTTCTAATTCGTCCTTATCAATTACTCTCGCAGCTCCAACTGATTGTGCTTCAACAAGTTGGGCACCCTCTGCTAAGATACATATACTTACCTCTTTCTCAACTGGATTTGGTAACTGAACATCTATCTGAAATCGTTTCGATGGATCTTGTAGATTAATATCACGAAGATTTATTGAAAGGTCTACTGATTCCAGGAAATTGCGAGATGGAGATTGCTCTTTCATTTTTTTAATTGCTTCTATAAGTTCTTTTTCAAACATAATATCATCCTCTACCACTTCCGATGATCGAACCAACGGTCAACGTGGTCAGAACTAGGTTCAACCAACTAATGATTGTTTTTAAATTTTATTAAATAAGAGAATTAACTAAATCTTATATAAATTAAAAAAAACACGTATCAACTTAATGAAATTTGATTCTTTGGAATAAATTCCTTAAGAAAATTATATGCTTCCTCAGGAGTTATAAGATTTTCAGAAGATAAATTCATTACTAAACTTCTTGCAACACAAAAAACTAAAAAAGAGCTAAATTCCATATTGCGTTTTTCTGCAATTTCCTTGACTTCAGAAGACAGCTTATCTTCATTATTTAATAGGAAACTAATCTCTTGATGAGAATTTTGATTCGAAATTGTTGATTTTACTATATTTGCTCCAATTTTATATTTCAAACACTCTCTGTTGTCTGTTTTTTCAGGGCATAGTCTCTCACATATTAGGTTTTCTGGTATCAGATCTATGGAAGTATTAATATCTAAGACTTCTTGATCCACTGAATTAATAGCACTGTTTTTTTGTTCTGAATCAACCTTTTTCTCCTCTGGGATAAAATGTTCCAATTTATTATGAATTGGTGTGATATTTCTGGTGTTAGGATCCTTAGCTGATTTTCCTAATGTTTGCTTGTTACTTCTCTGATATAATGCAGTTCTCATATCTATGAAATTATTGTACAATAACGGAAAGATACTTCTACCGTGTTCTTTTATCATCTTAGCTTGATACTCTGAATAGCTTATTGGATCATTTACTAAATCTATTGTTCGAATCTGAATGGCAAGTTCTGCATCTTCGGAGAAAAGAAAACAGTGTTGTGTTGGGAGTCTTTGAATTTTGGAGGTTTCATCTTCTTCAAGATTCAAAGCTTTTCCTATTTGCTCAGTTTTTTCACTTGAACGAAAAACTATCTTTGTTGCTGAATTTCCATGTACAACGTTACTAACACTATCCCACAATTGTGAGATTGTAATATGACCGATACCTAAGCTTCTTCCTAACAGAAAGTTATTTTCTGCGGTAATAAGTGATGCTGAACTTTCAGAGCGATAAAAGTTGGGAATAATGTTTATTGCTTCTTCTAGAATGACAGCATATCTAAGTTTATTTGTCATCTCTTTTGCTGAAGCGTGTCTATAAAGCATTTTCAATATTAAATTACATATCAGGAAGATATCTGATGGTCTAGCAGCTCTCTTTTGAAATTGACTTAAATCCAAAATGATACTTTTTCCTCTATCAAGTAATGATAAATCAAGGGTGGTTCTTGAAGTACCAAGTATTTCAAAATTAATTGGGTTAAAAATAAAATTAAGTCTATTTAAAACAGCATCAATGGTTTGCTGAATATATGAAACGTTAGAATAAGATTGTAAATTTTTTGATGCTTTAAATACATTTTCAACAAAAGACTTCAAATTGCGTTTCTGCGATCTATGAGTCAGAAATAGTGCATTTTCGAAGAGATTCTTCATTGCTGGTGAAAAATCTTGATTTGAAGAAACCATCATTTCCTCTATAATTAACAAAGTATTTCGAACATCATCTTCATCTAATGTTTCAAATATATTGATACACAAAGGTCTTGGACGACCGATTGTAAAAATCTCTACTCTTGAATCATCAACAAATGTTCTAGCATATTCTCCTTTAATATCAAAAACGATAGAATTAACATTATTATCTAAAAGTTGACCAAGGATTGATGAAACCAGTTTAGTTTTTCCCCTTCCTATCATTCCATATATTTCCACATTTAACAATATGTCTTTGATATTAATGGTAATATCTTGATTTAAATTCTCATTATTAACATCTTTACCAATCAGAATCATTTCCCTATTACTAAGTAAATCAACAGAATTTCCCTGCATTTCTCTTGCTTTTAAGGGCAAGAATCCACCTTTGTAATTATATGGAATATGCATAAAAGAAGATAATTTTTCTAAAGCTATTAAATGTTGATTTCGTTTGTTGGAAAAAACAAGTTTTGAAAAATCCTGTTTTCTTACTCTCATTGTAGCACTCTTTATATCTAACCCACTAGCATCTGAAACAAAAGCTTCAACTATCTTCGCATCAGCTAGAACCAACAAGTCTATGAAGAAACTATCTTCTTTCTTCTTTAGATTGTGTGCTTTAAAGATTAAACAAATATTACTTAACCGTTCGTTTTGTAGAATATTATACATCTGATCAATCAAATGTATGTTCTCGATATTCTTGGAAGAAAGATCAATTTTATTTCTTATCTTCATTTTATCTAGATTGACAATTAGTATAGCAACTTGCTCATTAGTTAAATTTCTAACCTTACATTTATAGTGAGTATCAATTGAATTGCTAACAAAGATGATTTCTTTTTTTAGCTGATTTTCCACTTTGCTATTTTTCCAACCTTTTGCCATGACTGGAAAAAATATTATTACATTTTCTCCACTTTTGTAGAGTGCAATGTGTTGTTTTCTTGATTTTAAAAACAGGCAATTGATAAAGGATTGATGAATTTTGCTTTCTTGTGTACTAAATGGAAAGGAATTAGAAGTGGTTGTTACTGATGATGAAACTACAAGAATACTTATTTTTCGGTAAAAAGGTAATAATAATTTTTTGAGTGTAAAGAATTGATCATCTGATATGGGGTAATATGGTAAGAATTTGATTATAAGTGATAATAGAATCAAAACTAGAACTAAAATTAAGAAATATTTGTTATAAAATAAAAATCTCAAAGTATCTTTTAGATTTAAGGCAAGTGATTCACTAAAAGAGGATATTGAAGCAAAAAAGCCAACAGGAATAAAGCTTGTTACTTCAGGAAATATAAATAAAAAAGAAATAAAACCCACTAAAGCTGTAAAGAAATAGGGAGTAATTTTCTTCAATACTCTAACAATCGGTTTAGTAGAAGTATTAGTTTTTTTATAACTCCCTGTATATCTTTTCTTTTTACTCATTGAGACTGCCTCTTAAAGAGTGAACAAAATGGAAAATCACTCAGAAAATTAACTGCTTCACAGTATAAAAGCACAGCAAAATTAAGGAAAAAATCCAAAAAAAAAGTTAGCTGTCAAGAACTCTCCAAGAATCTGACGAACCGATTTCTATTTGGCCTAACTACGCTTGAGCAGTTAGTGGTGGTGGGCTAAACATCTCGCCGAAGCTCGACGCGTACACCCCCACTCTATCAAACGGATCTTCTTTCCGCGCCCTCGTCTACAACAAAGGTTACTGTCGCCAGTCCCCTTATATCGCTGCAGAATGGGTGACTCGTTTCGAGAGACGCTTCGAGCGTAGATGCATTCCGCTCTTATCGTCGAGGGCTTAGCTACCCGGCAATGCCCGGAAGGACAACCGGTACACCAGAGGCCCCAGCCGCCTGTTCCTCTCGTACTGTGGAGACTTTACTCTCAATCACCCGTCAGCACCATCAGATAGAATCCGACCTGTCTCACAACGGTCTAAACCCAGCTCACGTTCCCTTTTAATGGGCGAACAACCCCACTCTTGGCGGCTGAATCACCACCAAGCTAGGAAGAGCCGACATCGAGGTAGCAAGCCGTGAGGTCGATGTGAACTCTTACCCACGACAACTCTGTTCAGGGCTGCGCTTGTGCCTGAAGGCACATCGATCTTATGGATCAGTTGTCAACCTGTTAATCAGGCAAGTTACCAATCCTTCGATCTATCGGTTTCCTCACGCTTATTGGCTCTCCATCATGTTCATTCGGGATTTTCCATTAATTAATAATGGTTGGATTTCAGACAGATATAGGATCCTTTCTGCTCAAGTCTATTATTGGCCAATATGGCGAAAACTTGAATTCCTCACAAACGGAAATTTGAAGACAGGAGCTATTTCAACTCTGCCTTTTTGAAAAGATGGAAATTAGATATAAGCGTTACCCAGTTGAGAGCACTTCTACGTGATTATTTCGAAGCGCAGTTACCCCTGGGGTAACTTTTCTGCCACCTCCGTCGTCTACTAAGGACAATACGGAGGATCGCTAGGCCCTGCGTTAACATCTGCGAACCATATTGTTAAGTTCACAGTCAACCGAGCTTTTGCCCTTGCACTCTACACCGGATTTCTGTCCCGGTTGAGCTCGGCATTGGGCCCTCTTGATATCTTTTCAAGAGGCTACCGCCCCAGTGAAACTGCCAGGCAGGGGGTGTCCCCCTCGCAAGAGGTAAGTCGTACCAATGCACAAGGTCAGTATTTCAAGTTCGACTCCCCTACATCCCGGAGAATGTAGGATCAGCATCTCCTGACTATGCTATGCATGCACACCAATACAACAGCCCCTGACAGCAGTAAAGCTCCACAGGGTCTTCTCTTCCCGATGGTGCGTTCCAGACTGTTCGCTGGACTGTGGGTTCAGTAGGCTTCGGGTGGAGACAGTGGGCACCTCGTTGGTCCCTTCATGGACGTCTGTAATTAGCAGACAAGGCATTTGCCTACCTTAAGAAGCTCATAGTTAGCTCCGGCGTTTACCGGGTCTTAGCCTGGTTGAACCCAGGTTTCAAGCACCGGCACCGGCCAGGATTCACAAACTGTACTCAGGCTTTCGCCCTTGCAGTTTGCTATGTTTTTATTAAACAGTCGGGTGCCCCTAGTCACTGCGACCTGGTGAGGCTTGCACCTCTCCAGGCATCCCTTATACCCAAGGTACGGGACTAATTTGCCGATTTCCTTCACCCGAGCTCCCCTAACACGCCTTAGCCTTCTAAGCTAGCCACACCTGTGTCGGTTCTGGGTACGGACACGCATAATCGTTCTTTTTGCCTTTTCACGGGCTGTTGGGATTGATGGCAGCCAGCAACCTATGGCCAGCCTCTTCATACATTCGTCTGGTTCTCACCTTAACGGTTCTCCCCAGAATTCTACATTTAACTAGGATATTCTCCTAGGCCACCTACCCACCAGCGTTAGCTCAAAGCTTGTGTTGCCACACCTATATGCGTGGTACAGGAATATGAACCTGTTTCCCTTTCGATCGGCTCGTGTTAAGGCCGACCTTAGGACCGACTAACCCTTGGCTGACGAACAGTGCCAAGGAACCCTTGGGCTTTCGGCGATGAGGATTCTCACCTCACTATGCTCCTACTACCACCGAGATCTGCAAATCAGGTCGGTCCACTGGGAATCACTCCCCAGCTTCTGCCCAACCCGATCGCCCTCCTACCTGAGACTCTTTTAGAGTCCAAATGGGTATCGGGACCCGGTTTAGCCCCGTCCATTTTCTGGGCCCAACAACTCGATGAGTAAGCTGTTACGCTTTTTTTAACGGATAGCTGCCTCTAAGCTTACCGCCTCATTGTCTTAGTCGTTGGACGCCATTCAGTTTAACATTTAACCGGGATTTAGGGCCCTTAACCCATTGTAGGGTTGTTCCCCTTTCGGCCATATCCCTTGCGGATACACGCCCGTCTGCCGCCTTCTACGGCGCATGCAAGTTCGGAGTTGGAAGGAAGGGTGAGGATTTCACTCCCCAGGACCTTCCGTCCGTAGCTCTACCTCACATGCAACCTCCAGCAGCGCTATCCTGTGGTGATACTTCGGAGGGAACCAGCTATCAGCAGTTTAGATTGGTCTTTTGCCACTATCCCCAACTCATGGGAATGAATTGCATATCAATACCCCTTCAGACCTCCACGCTCCTTTCGAAGCGCTTCATCTTGGCCAGGGATAGATCAACTGCTTTCGGGTCTCAGACCTGTGACTTCACGCCCTTATCGGACGTCGCGCCTTGCCGAAGCTGCGCGCCGGTTGCTTTCGCTACGCTACCGCTTTCGCTTAAGCTTGCCACAAACCTGAACTCCTCGGCCCGTGTTTCGAGACGGAACGGATGACTCTGGTCCTCTCGACTCGTACTACCACCTTGCGATGGGTTCCTTCGTCGAGACTCTACCCTTTCAAGCCATCCACGTCTGTTACCATGTAGTTTCAGGCACTTTTCACTCTCGGACTTCGAATACTTTTCAACTTTCACTCACGTTACTAGTGCACTATCGGTCTAGGGGAGTATTTAGATTTGGGAGTTAGTTCTCCCGACTTTGTGCGACACATCCAAGCCACACTAGTCTTGATACTACTAAGCCGGGTGCTTACGTCTACGGGGCTATTACCCTCTACGGCATCCCTTTCCAGGGATTTTCGACTTCACACTGACGGTCTATATTGTAGTCAAAAACACCACATCTGCCCTAATCTTTCGAAAAGGGAATTCGGTTTGATCTCTTCCGGTTTTACTCGCCGTTACTACCGGAATCGCAATTGCTTTCTTTTCCTGCAGGTACTTGAATGTTTTGGTTCCCTGCGTTCCCCGCCATTTCTGGCTGTTACAGCTTATTAAGCCATAACCGGAAATCCGATTCGGGAATCTATGGATCGTAGACTGTCTGCGTCTCCCCATAGCGTTTCGCCGCTTACCGCGCCCTTCATCGGCTCCCTAGCCAAGTCATCCACTACATGGCGTATGCATAGTGTAGGTTACTCTAGAAATCAGTTTTCGCCTTCTTGGAGAGTTCTTGTCAGCTAACTGAATGCGATTCAGTGGATTAGGAATCCTGGAGGAGATAAAACTCGCACATTACTGCGCAAGAAGAGGATTTACCTCTTTGATTTATAATTGTTATGTTTTTGAACATAATACTGTAGCATTAATGTTCAGCTACGTTTCCTTACCGGTTAGGGTAAAGTACAACAGAGATGCAAATATCTAATTCGACATTCGCATTATGGACGATTAAAATCTTAGATAAAAAGGTATTGTTTTGTGATTCTTTTACCGCAAATTTTTGATGTATGTTTTAGGAAAAGCTTTTAGGAAAACAAGACTCTAGTCAAATGATTTTGATGAGCAAAGAAAAGGTATTGCAAGAGCTAATCAATAAGGCAAAAGAAAGTAGTAAAAAAGCTTATGCACCATACAGTGAGTTCAAGGTTGGTGCCGCACTATTAATGAAGAGTGGTAAGATATATACAGGATGTAATGTTGAGTTTTCGGATTATTTAGCTCTACATGCAGAGATGAATGCAATAGGAACAGCAGTAAACAATGGTGAGAAAGATATACAAGTTGTAATTGTTTACTCATATAGTTCACCACCAGTTTTGCCATGTGGATCATGTAGACAAAAACTAAACGAGTTCTCCTTGTTGTATGAACATGATATAGAAGTAATAGCTGTTAATAAAAAAAACGAACAAATCAAGATGATGTTAAGTGAACTTCTACCTGTAGGAGAAATAAAAATAGAAAAGAAGAAAAATTAACCATCAATCAACTCATAAGACATACAAGCACTACAAAGCCAATGTTCTTTGACTTCTGTAAGATCAAAATCATCAGGAAGATAATCGTTTCTCTTGATCATGATAGAACCACAGTGAGGACAAGGTTTAGTATTTTCATCGCTCATAAGTTAATCATCTTCATATAGAAATTAACAAATTAATATCTTTCCAAAGTCTCAATGTAAAAAGAAAAAATCCTACATATTTTCAAACCAACCGATTTAGGGCAATTCTACGAAGAGTTTGTTGATGATCAAGCAATGTTTCCTCTAATCTGGTAAAATTGTGTTCTCTGCAGCGTTTAATAGCCATAAAATGTAAAGCTGGAGCAAGAGGGTCACCATTATTGAATTCACCAGCCTGAATAAAAGCTTCCATGAAGATTCTCATCTCTAAAACTTCAATTCGGTCAAGTTGATTCTTATGTTTCTTTAGAAGGGGGTAGATTTCTGAGAAACGACCAATCTTATAATATTCTTGTGCAGCTAATAAATCTGCAAAAGCTTTCTCAATATATGTCATTCTTTCAACCATTAATCTCTTCTGCAATATAGTTGTATATCGAAGAATCTGTTGCTCTTCAGTATGAACTGTTTTCTCAACTAGGAAATTAATGATATGTTCTACTCTTCTGGTACTTGGATTTTTTAGATTTTTGATTTTTATTAATTGTTCTTTAGTTAGATTTGCATTCAGAAGAAATTCACTAAACATTATTGGGTTGCTATAATATTTGTCAAGATTGTCAAGGATAGATTGTACAAGCTCTTGTTCAATTTCAATAGTAAAATTTGATAATCTGGAATTAATATAGAATTTGGATAGATTGAAAATGTGTAATGTTTGCTCTATACCAAAAGAATCAAGGTTTTTTGTAGCTATTCCTTCTATTACCAATTCTTCAACCTCTTTCATTTGTTTGAGAGCTAATTCTAGTTTACCTTGAAGAGCATAAGTTGCAGTTAGATATGATAGAGTTGTTAAATAGTACCCGGAGTAAATGCTTTTTCCGTAGATGGGTTTTAGAATGATTTGTGATTTTAGAAGATACATTTCTGCTTCTCTAAGATTTAAAGATAACTCGTTACTGAAACCAATAAAAAAGCAAATAGTAGATTGTAGCTCCTTTGGTAATTTACGAAAAAGATTATCCTTACGTAAAATCTTCTTTGTCAACTTCATTGATTGTTGTTTATTTTGAGTTTGTTGATAAATAATAGTCAGAATCCCCAATGTTCCAACTAATCCATGGAAAAATCCTTCAGAATAAAAAAAATCAGCACTCTCTTCTAGCATGTTTGCACATTCATAATCTCTATATCTCAACCAGTTTTCCACTGCGTATGAATATCTGCAGAAATTTTTTGCATATTCATCAACATCTGACGATTCAGTTATTTTCATCGCATTCTTTATACTTTCGAAACTTCTAGCCTTATTACCTAATAGTTTTTCAACATGCCAAGAAAGCTGTTCTGATAGTGCTAATCCTGTACTGTAATCTGATATTTTAGATAAACTACGCATTTTTGAAAGTATTTCAAGTGCTTCATGTATTCTATCTTTGAAATGATATATTTGTCTGATTTTCAAATCGAATAAATCGATTAGAGTTTTGTTGTTTCCATAAATTTTATTTTTTGCTATTGCTTGATCTATTAAGTTTTCAATATTGATTGATTTTTCATTAGAGCAAATAACACGTAATTGACTTATAAAATGACGAAATTCATCAGGTGTAGAAACTAAATTTAGTTCTTGAATTATGTTGATTCTCACTATCATCCACTAATTTATCTGTAAATTAGTTTATAAAGGAGAGAAAAAAAATCTCTTTTAAATTATGAAATTAAAAGAGAGTAAGTTATCCAGGAGACCAGAATGGGGGGAGTATTCCGTCATCTCCTTCATCAGGATCATATCGTATGTTCATCATGCATCACTCTAGATTTTGTTATCCATTTAATGAAACAAAACTAATTAAACATACAAAGAAAAAAGATGACTTTTCGAAGGTTGTGTATTTTCTTATTTCAGATATCTAAACGCCCGACATTAATCTAGAAACGTTTTCTTTGAGAAAAAGAGCAAAGTATATATATCAAACTCAATCTAAGTATATTGCCACGTGATTTCGTTAGAAATCGGTGGATGTAAGCCATGTCTTCATTAGGCAGGATGGGGTTTCCCCATTCGTGCCTTCTTCTTATCTTATTCCCTGTGTACTTTGTGGCTAAATTGAGGCAAAAAACTCTTAAATCACAATTGATAAAAAGATAAGAAAGAAGATATACTAACAGCTTTAGGTTAGGTTCGGCTGTCTACAAAAAGCCTTCGAACGATAACTTAAAAAAGCACGTGATAAAATAGAAAGATGCTGTTTGAAATGAACAATCACCTCCGAGGAAAACAAGAACTCCGAGAAATTTGAGAAACTACAGAAGACTAAGAGAATTTTAGGACAAAATTTTAGTTGTGTATAAAAACTTTATAGACGTATATGTTGCGCTAAGAAAAGTTGATTCAATAAGTAGTTTTGGAAGATCGTACACGTAATCGAAAAAGGAAGCCGGTTGATCATGCCGGACCTAGGTGCTATCAGATTCGCAATAGACATGCGAGTTTTATGTCTCTTCGGAGGCATAGCGAAAGGCTCAGTAACACGTCGCCAATCTACCCTAAGGACGGGTATAACCTCGGGAAACTGAGATTAATCCCCGATAGGTATGGACTCCTGGAAGGGGCCAATACCCAAAGGGTCTTCGGACCGCCATAGGATGAGGCCGCGGCCGATTAGCTAGTAAGTGATGTAAAGGATCACTTAGGCGATGATCGGTAGGGGCTATGAGAGTAGGCGCCCCGAGAAGGACACTGAGACACTGGTCCTAGCACTACGGTGTGCAGCAGTTAGGAATTGTGCCCAATGCGCGAAAGCGTGAGACCGCGAATCTGAGTGCCAGGGAGAACCCTGGCTGTGATGGAGTGTTAGTAGCTCCAACAGCAAGCAGAGGGCAAGGCTGGTGCCAGCCGCCGCGGTAAAACCAGCTCTGCGAGTGCCTAGGACGATTATTGGGCTTAAAGCATCCGTAGCCGGATAAGTAGGTCTCTGGTTAAATCTGCAAGCTCAACTTGTAGGCTGTCAGAGATACCACTAATCTAGGGAATAGGAGAGGTGAACGGTACTGCGGGAGAAGCGGTGAAATGCGTTGATTCCCGCAGGACCCACAGTGGCGAAGGCGGTTCACTGGAATATCTCCGACGGTGATGGATGAAAGCCAGGGGAGCGAAAGGGATTAGAGACCCCTGTAGTCCTGGCCGTAAACGATGAGGACTAGGTGTTGGCCATGGCTAAGTGCCTGGTCAGTGCCAAAGGGAAACTATTAAGTCCTCCGCCTGGGGAGTACGGTCGCAAGGCTGAAACTTAAATGAATTGACGGGAAAGCGCCACAAGGAACGGGATGTGTGGTTTAATTCGACTCAACGCGAGGAAACTCACCTGGGGCGACTGTTGTATGTGTGTCAGGCTGAAGACCTTACACGAATAAAACAGAGAGGTAGTGCATGGCCGTCTCAAGCTCGTGCCGTGAGGTGTGCTCTTAAGTGAGTAAACGAGCGAGACCCGCGCCCCTATTTGCTAAGAGCAAGCTGCGGCTTGGCTGAGGACAATAGGGGGATCGCCATCGATGAAGATGGATGAAAGGGCGGGCCACGGCAGGTCAGTATGCTCCTAATCCCCAGGGCCACACACGCATCACAATGGGCAGGACAATGAGATGCAACCCCGAAAGGGGAAGCGGACCTCGAAACCTGTTCGCAGTAGGGATTGAGGTCTGGAACCGACCTCATGAACATGGAGCTCCTAGTATCCGCGTGTCATCATCGCGCGGAGAATACGTCCCCGCTTTTTGTACACACCGCCCGTCGTTGCAACGAAATGAGGTTTGGTTGAGGTTGGGGCGAATCGGCTCAATCAAAACTGGGCCTCGTGACGATGCAAAAGTCGTAACAAGGTATCCGTAAAAATTCTAGAAGATCTTCTAGTTTTTCGGAAAGGGGAACCTGCGGATGGATCACCTCCTACGTTTGGAAGCTCCTAGAGCTTCCTCCATCGCAGGGCCTAATTTAGGCCTTGTCGCGGCTTCTGCAAAGAAGTCGCCCTTTATTCTCTTTCTTCTGT
>JABLTJ010000020.1 GCA_013166775.1 Promethearchaeati archaeon | reverse complement strand
ATGAATTAAAAGAAGTTTTTATTGATAAAATTCAAAAAAATTGTACAATTTCATATATAAAATCAATTGTGTTAGGAGGGTCATTAGCAAAAGAAGATGCTAGAAATTCAAGTGACATTGATATTCTGGTTATATGTCAAGATGGTTGTGGAGAAAAAACATCTAAAGAAATATCAGAATTATTCAAATTAGATACTATTCCCGAAAAACTTGATATAAAAATTATTGAAAAACAGCACATAAAACATATTAATAACAGTGTTTATGCTCCTTTTTTTCATCATTTTGTCACAGAATCTAAGATTGTTTTGGGAGAAAACCTCAGTAATGAATTTAAGCTGAATGATATGTGGTGTTATCAAGCTATTCAGAAATCTTTAGATAGGCTAGATCAGGTGATCAGAATTCAAAGAAATTATTACGATACTGAAAAAGCTGAAATTCTATTATTCGAAATTGTAAGAGGTTTATTAGTAATAAAAGAGTTTTTTGTGCAATATTCAAAGAAGAACCATATTGATGATGATATGTTAAAAATCTTTGGAGATAGATTTCACAAGATTAAGAAAAAAATAAGAATAAAAAAGAACTGGATTTCAGTTTTTCGTTTAGATTTATCGAAAAATGAAATGGGTTTCGATGTGCTATCTATTAAAAAGAACAAAAGAAGTAAACCTCCAACTTCAGAGAATGTTCAAGCTTTAGATATGTTAGTAGAACAAACACGTAATCTAGCTTTTAATATCTTAAAAATCATAAATTACTAACAAGTATATATTATGAGAAATAAAGTGAGTTGCCCTTCATATTTGATAAAAACCTTTTGATTTTTAACACAATTCTAATTGCAGTTAGAAGCTGAAATACTTTTCTTGAATCCCCTCAAACAATTCATCAGTATTTTCACCTACTCTCTGCACATCTTGGTATTTCTCGAACAGTTCGAAAATATTTCTCATTACACACATTGATTCAGGTAAATTGAATGATACTGTATCCGTATATTGACATTCTCTTATGAAAAACCAAATTAATTTTTCAACAATAGTGATATACTAAATATTATAGAAATTTCGAATAGTTGCAGATATTAATAATGATTTATATTGCTCAATATTGTAAAAAGCAGAGAATTTAGTATTAGTTCTTTATTAATTAAAATGAAATGTCTTGAATAAGTACCTCTGTTTAAATCATCATTTTCAAGCATGGAATTTTCTTTCTTTAGAACATACTGTGTAACATTTTCTAGTTCTGATAGAAGTGTTCTATTGTAGAACAATTTACTTTTTTCCGGATCAATCGTATCAGTTCCCTTATATTCACTCTGTGTCCATGCATAATGTAGATATTCTTCCCCAAGTTCACAATGCGCCCAATACTCCATATATGACGATGTATCAGTTAGTTGAATTTCTTTAAATACAGTTCCGTCATAATGTCCCATGAATAAATCTGTTTGACTGAAAGGTTGATATGTACGCTTAGCATAGAGAAATACATAGTTATCTGATGACAATTTTTGTATAGAGTCATGGTAGAAGTAAACCCTTCCATCAAACTGATGAATATGTTTTGTGGTTAGATTTGTTGAATTAGAAACCTGGGCTAGGAACATTCTACTTTGACCTGATATAATTCCATTATCATAATAAAAGATATTGAATATACTATCCTGTGGAATGATAGCAAGTCCAATTAGGCTATCTGTATCATTTCCTAGCTTACAGATTCTCCATCCCTCTTCAACCCAATTTATAGCTAAATACGGATGATAATTAGTTTCATTTATGATTCTTTCCCATACTAAAACAACATTGGAATCTATTATTTTGAAGTCCCCTGGATAACTACTTTCAAAACCTTGAATTTCAGAAAAAGTTTCATTTAATAGAGAATATTCTTCTTCTGTTTCATTATAAATTGCAGGTGTAGAACTTGTATCAGAAAATATGTAAGCAAGATTTATTTTACCAGAAGCTGAGAACTCCCAATTCAATGCTTTACCTCTCGTTAATGAACCAAAAATGTATGGAACATTAGCCAAAGCTGGGTAAATTTTCCAGTTTCCATTTTTAAGAACACGTAGTTCTCCTTCAGTATAAAAAAATGGAGTAGTTGCAAAATCATAAATAATGGGATTATTTTCAACATCTAATTCTATTTTTAGTTGATGATGACTTCCTGTCCATGAACTTGAAAAAACAGGACTATATGGATATGATTTGTTTTTGTAGTTTACGACTAAATATGTTGGTCCATAGCTTTGATTATTGAAACTTGATATGATAAAATGAACTTTATCGTCATTCTCTAAGATCATATCTGAAATTGTGCTTTTATCAAGCAGAAGTAGAGGAAAAACAAGATCATTGTCCTTTCTAGGTTTTAGTACAAATATATACAGTGGGGGAATTAAAGCACCAAAAATCCCAATTATTATTCCGATAACGATTAGAATTCTTAGTTTTCTCTCCATGATTTAGTCTAACAATGTATTCTTATAAACATTCTTTCAAAGTTTAAAGTACTCCTCCTCTCGCTAGAGGAGAGAAAAATGTAAATTACTATAATTTATTAACATGTTTTTTCAGAGTTAAAACTGAATGTGTTGAGAATGAATCAAAGTGAAGAGAAATCAAAAATCTTAGATGGAAGATTGTTCGCTCAGGAGTATCTGGAAAAAATTCTAAAACCTAGATGCGATATATTTAGAGAACATTATAAGAAACTACCAAAATTATCTACAATTCTTGTAGGTAGCAACCCTGCTTCTGAATCCTATATAAAATTAAAGGAAAGATTTTTCGAAAAACTATGTGTTGAATCTGAAGTTTTTCGACTTCCAGAAAATATAAAGGAGAAAGAATTTCTGAATTTTATTGAAAAACAGAATAAGGATGATTCTATCGATGGAATACTAGTTCAGATGCCTCTTCCAGATCATATTGATGAAGATATTATCATAGAAAGTATTAATCCGAGTAAGGATGTTGAAGGATTATCTCCTGGAAATGTTTACGCTTGGGCCAAAGCTTTACCCAATCTTGTACCTGCTACAGCTCTGGGTGTTTTAGCGTTGTTGAAATTTTACAAAATTCCAATAGAAGGTAAACATGTTGTGGTTGTCGGGAGAAGCATGATCGTAGGTAAACCAGTAGCACATTTATTCCTTAAAGAAAATGCTACAGTTACTATATGTCATTCTAGAACTAAGTCTCTCGAGAAACATACAAGTGATGCAGATATCCTTATTGTAGCAGTTGGAAAACCTCATTTTATTAAAAAAAGAATGATTAAGGAGGGTGCAGTTGTTGTTGATGTTGGTATAAATTTTGAAGACGGTAAGCTAATTGGTGATGTAGATTATGACGATTTAAAACTTGATGCAAGTTATATCAGCCCAGTTCCAGGTGGTAGTGGTCCTGCAACTGTGTGTATATTAGCAAGCAATCTCTTGTTAGCATTTGAATTGAAAAAAGCCAAAGATGATGAAGAAAAAAGAAACTGCTTAAAAACCTACTATGAAAACTATAATACTATAGGAGAAACAGGTTTCTGTGTTTAATTCATATGCAAAGTTATTTAGGAAAAGCAAAACTTCTAGAAACTATGGGCGATATTACCATTACAGAAAAAATTGAAATCGATGATCAAAACTATGGAATAACTGTAGTATTTTTGGAAAATGCTATTTCTCTATTCATCTATGAAGAATCTCCTATTTTTGGTACTTTTAGTGTCTCTGTACCTGGAACTTCTATAATGCAAGCTTCTACTCTTTATATAACTGGATCAAAGAACGAGCAATTTGTAAGAGTAATAGGTGAAAGATTAGCTACAAAACTTCAAAAATTAGTCTTAGTTTCTTTGAACATTCAAGATATTTCTAGTGATTTACTCATGAAAATTATGAATAAAATAGAATCAGATGTTCTGGAAAAAGAAGAAGAATAACAATCATTTCTCTTGATTTAGTATTAGAATAAAAAAGAGAAAAATGAAGTTTCTCTATTTTAAGATTGATAAACCAGGATACAGTGGGAATTGTTCAGTGAGCTCCAAGATATCTTCTCTAACTTTGGCAGCTATTTCTGAGCTTCCTTTTGCCTTAATTACTTTTGCAAGACCTTCTGCTATCACTTTCATTTCAGATTCTTTCATTCCTCTAGATGTAATAGCTGGTGTTCCTAATCGAAGTCCAGAAGGATTGAAGGGACTTGAAGGTTCATATGGAACTGTGTTTTTATTCAAAGTTATACCTGCTTCATCTAAAGCTGTTTGAATTGGTCCTCCTTTTCCAGTTAGATCTTCAGGACGCAAATCGATTAGAATCAGATGATTATCTGTTCCATTAGTTACTAGTTTTATACCAAGAGCCATCAATTCATCTGCCAATACTTTAGCATTTTTAACAATTTGTTTGGCATAATCCTTAAATTCAGGTTTCATTGCCTCTGCGAAAGCAACTGCTCTTGCTGCAGTTGAGTGATCATGAGGTCCTCCTTGTAGGCCCGGAAATACTGCCGAATCTATTAATCTAGCTAAAGTAAATGGTTCACCTGCTTTTGTTTTCTTTTCAGGATGATGAATCTCATGCAATCTATCTTCAGTCTTACACATTATGATTGCACCACGTGGCCCTCTAAGACTCTTGTGAGTTGTAGTTGTTACAACATCAGCATAAGGAACTGGACTTTCATGTACTCCACCAACAACTAAACCTGCTATATGAGAAATATCCGCAAGTTGATAAGCATCAACTTCTTCTGCGATTTCTTGAAATGCTTTGAAATCTATTTTTCTAGGATAAGCAGTTAAACCCGATATAATCATCTCAGGTTTTTCCTTTCTAGCTAGTTCTTGGATTACTGCCATGTCTAGCATTTCTGTCTCTTTATCAACATCATAGCTAACACAAACATAATTCTTACCAGAGAAGTTTACATGACTTCCATGAGTAAGATGTCCCCCTGATGTTAGACTAAAACCTAGGAATTTATCTTTTAGATTTAGTAAAGCAAAGAACACTGCTTGGTTAGCTGGAGAGCCTGAATAAGGTTGAACATTAACATGCTCACATCCAAAGAGCTTCTTGGCACGTTCTATAGCAAGAATTTCAACTTCATCTACAATTTCATTTCCACCATAATATCTTTTTTTTGGATAACCTTCAGAGTATTTGTTGGTGAAAACACTCCCCATAGCTTGAAGAACAGATCGATAAGTGTAATTCTCAGAAGGAATAAGTTCTATGCCCTCTTCTTGACGTTTTAACTCTCTAAGTAGCATATCTGCAACTTCAGGGTCAGTATTAGCTATATCATTCATTAGATTCATATTTTAACCTCTAATGAATATCTCTAAGTTTTCTTTAAATATTTTTGTAAATAGATAGAACTGAAAAAGGCAACATGAAAATCAAAACGGAATCAGTCTTTCATATCCAATGCTTCCTTTATCTTCTTTTGTTGTCGCATCAATTATAACTTTAATTGTGGTATTATCTTGTGCATTTCTTGAAGGATCAAGAGATGAACCTCGAACATTATCAATTATAATGATATCCTTATCTCCAGCTCTAGTCATTGTTGCCCATTCAACAGCTCTGGGATTATGTACATCAATATCTTCATTCACTATTGTGCACCATTTAAGTGAAGGATGTGCAGCAAAGGCAGCTAAGGCTACATTCTTAGCGTCTCCAAGCTTTTGTGGTGTTACTGATACAACCGCATGGAGCCACCCAGAACCACCTGGTGTTAAATAAACATTATGAATTTTTGGAATTACTTTCGAAACATAGTTGTAAATTTGTGTCTCGCGTGGAAATCCCATTAAGATGAAATGCTCTTCATAAGAAGGCAAAATGGTTTGAAATATTGGATTATCTCTATGATAGAGCCTTTCAATTTCAATAATTGGTTGTTGTCGGATGTGATCTGCTGTACCAGTAATATCTACAAAAGGTCCTTCTTCATATGTTTTATCTTTGATTATTTTACCTTCTAGAATGAATTCAACATCAGTGGGAACAACTATGTTATATTTCGGGGTTTTAGTTACATTCAATTTGCCTTTCAGTATTGCATTTGCAACAGACATTTCAGATTTAGTTATAGGTAAAGGAGAAGAAGCTGCTAATCCTAAAACAGGATGATATCCTACAGCTATAGCTATTGGAGTATCTTCTCCGCTTTTGCCATTTTCCTCATAAATGTGATGTAAATCCCTTGGTACTAAACGAATGGCTCCTCTTTGATTATCTATAACCATAACACGGTGAATACTCGCATTATAAATATTAGAATCTGGAAATTTGGCAAAAACTATCCCAGATGTTAAGTATTTTCCTCCATCATTACCAAAAAATTTAGGAATAGGCAATTCAGAGAAATTTCCCTTTTTCTGATTTTCAAATGTTGAATTTTCCTCTATTTCTTCGGGTTCAATTGGTTTCTGAAGTGCGTATAGAAATTCTTGATGGTAATTATTCGAATTTAGGATCTTACCTAATTGCTTTCTTGAAGTGAGTAAGTTGCCAACCAAAGGATAGGGAATCTCTTTTATTTTCTTAAAAAGGACAGTTTTTTCTTTATATTTCTGTAAATAAGTAGTTATCTCTTTATCTAAGTTAACAGTTTCTTCAACTTCAACGATTAAATCAGATTTCTTTAGAGAGTCTAGATATGGCTTCAAGCTCATAAAATCACGGTATTATGATTGAACAAATGACAAAGGATACAATGGTTTATATATCTTGTTAGAAAGAAAACCGATAGAAAAATGTTCCCTAAAACGCGGGGATTGCCGAGTGGACAAAGGCGCTAGATTCAGGTTCTAGTCCTTAGTGGTTCGGGAGTTCGAATCTCCCTCCCCGCACCACGATTTAATCAAAACAATTTTTAAGACAGAAGAAAACTTCAAAATAAGATGAAAATTGGAATTATGAGTGATTCTCACGATAATTTGAATAATATCAAAAAAGCAATTCAAATATTCAAGAAACAAGGAGTAGAAGTTATTTTACATGCTGGTGATCTCATTTCCCCTTTCTGTATCCCTCTTTTTGAAGAGTTTAGCGGAAGATTTTTCCTTTGTGCGGGTAATAATCTAGGAGACACTAAATTTTTGGAAAGCTTGATAGAAGGAATTGGAAAATATTACTCTGAAATAGGAGAAATTGATTTAGATAATATCACATTCGCACTTTATCATGGAACACATGAACCTATTATAAGTGCTCTGTTTAATTCCGAAAATTATGACTATATAATAACTGGTCATACTCACCATAAAGAAGTAAAAGAAAAAGGAAAAACAATTCTGATTAATCCTGGAGAAACCTTCGGAGATTTGTATGGAACAGCTACTATTGCAATTCTTGATACTGAAAATCGGAAAGTTGATTTTCATGAATTGATATAATTGACTTGAGTGAATGATCTCAACATGTTTACGAAAATCCCCATTATATCAAAAGAAATAGAAGTTTATATTGCCGATTTACTTGGAGAAAATATAGCTAACAAATACTTTGACAATATATGCACACCAATGGAAGAATATACGCTTCATGTGTATAAAGATGAAACAAAAATAGATGAAATATTGCAAGCATTACAAAGAAATAAGTTTCAAGCCAGTATTCATAACGAGTATTCAAATTTAATAATTTGCTCTCCTAATGGACCATTTAAACTTGACTCACAACCAAATTTAAAGAAAATAGTTGTAGACACTAAAGCTTCCGAAATGATATATCAAGGAGCTGATATTTATGTACCAGGTGTAAAAAGAGCTAACAAAGTCAAACAAGGGGATACTGTTCAAATTGTTAATCAACAGAATATACATGTGGCAAATGCAGAGGCACAGATGAATTACAAGGAAATGTTAGAGAATCGAAAAGGTTTGGCTGCAAAGAATCTTCAATCTCCCTACGTTGTACCAAGTATTGAACAACTTAATCTAGACGACTTATCCATTTATTTTCAAAGCTTTCCTGCATATTTAACATGTTTAAATTTAGAACCAAAAACTGATGAAAGAATATTGGACTGCTGTGCTGCTCCAGGTAATAAAACAATTCATCTTAGTGAGATAGCCGGGAATAAAGCTAGAATAGTTGCTGTTGATAGGTCTAAAAATCGATTAAGGAAATTAAGTGATAAAATCAACAAATTTAGAATTAAGAATATTGAAATTACATCAGGAGACATCATAGAGTTAAGCAAAAAATGGAATGTGAAATTCGATAAAATATTAATAGATCCCCCTTGTACTGCATTGGGTTTAAGACCTCGGTTATCAATAAAAACCACAAAAGATTCAATCAAATCAATGTCGAGATATCAAAAAGCTATATTTCATGCATGTAATAAATTAATAAAACCTCAAGGAGAAATTATTTACTCTACTTGTACTATTTCAAGAGAAGAAAATGAAGAAGTAATTGAATATGCAAATGAGAAACTTAATTTTGAAACAATTGAGCAAAAATATAGACATTCTGATTATGCTTCCGTTGTAGAAGATTTGAAATATCCGGTTCAAAGATTTATCCCAGGGATTCATAAAACTCTTGGTTATTTTATCGCAAAAATGCGGAAGATTTAATCAAATACCAAACTTTTTTTAATTTAATACTCCCCCCTTTCTTGTAATGCCCTCCACAATAAAAGAATCATGTATTCTAATAAGAAGTTCAAGCAATAAGGATGCAAAAAGATTAGCTATCGACGCTTATCATAAATTAAAAGAAAGGAATTTTAACGTGTTTTTAGATTTTCTTCTATCAAAGGACGTGGATGATGCTGACAAGGTATGTCTAGATGATACAGTTGATTTTATTTTTGTATTCGGGGGGGATGGAACAATATTAAAAACATTTGCTAATTGGAAGAATGTACCGATTCTTGGTGTTAACTGTGGACGGGTTGGTTTTTTAACAGAGATTACTCCTGACGAGTTCGAGAGCGCTATAGAGAAACTCGAGAAGAAAGAATATTTCATAGAAACCAACAGTGCATTAGCAGTGTCTACAAAAACTTATCCAACAATCTCAGCAGCAAATGACGTCATAGTGACTTCAGATAAAATAGGGCAAATGATTCTTCTAAGAATCGAAGTGAATGATAAGTTTCTTTATACTTTGCATGGTGATGGATTAATAATTGCTAGTTGCGTAGGATCTAGTGCTTATTCACTATCTGCAGGCGGTTCTTTAATAATGCCTCAAGTTGATGCTTTCACTTTAGTACCTATTTGTCCTTTCTCAAAACGAGTAATTCCCATCGTAGTTCCATCAACAGCTAAAATCATTGTAAAAAATCTAAGCAAGTATAGAGCAGGTAAAGTTGTCATAGATGGACAATCTTACTATAGTCTTGGTTATAAAGAATCTATAAAAGTGGATAAGTCAAATGAATCTATTGGTTTTGTAAGATTTTCAGAAAACTATGTATCTCGAGTAAGAGAAAAATTACTACGATTTAATCCTGATGATATAGATGAATAGAAAGGATTCAAAAGAGCAGAAATATCTAATTATCGATTCTACTGCTATAATTCATGTAATATCTAAGGAAGATTTTTCTGACGAAAATACAACATTAGTTTTTCCTGAAATCATTAGAAATGAGATACAATCATTTCAAGCAGAAGCAGTTTTTGAGACTTTAAAGGCAGATAATAGGTTGATTTTCTCAATACCTACTTCAAAGTCTATTGAGAAAGTTGAATCAATGGCAGAAAAAACGTGTGATGTTGTTAGTCTATCTGAAACTGATCTCCAAGTTATAGCAATCGCATTAGATTTTCCAAATTCTACTGTTGTAAGCGATGATAATGCAATCCAGAATGTCTGTTTTTATCTCGAGATACCCATCAAATCATATTCATTTAAAATTAGAACAGCAAGAAGATATTTTTGGAAATGTACCGTCTGTGGACAAAAATACAAAACAAAACAAAATAAATGTATAGAATGTGGGAGCCCTACAACACGGTTATTTGTTAAGAAAAAATTATCATGACTTTTAATTCTTAAAGAAGAGATTCCAACAACTCAATGAGTGCTACAATAAATCGATCATTTATACTAGAATCCCCTAGGGTTACTAGAAAAGTCTCATCTCTTTGCTTAAATGATGGGAAATCCCCGAAAGTACGAACTATAATCCCTTTACTGCTAAGCTGTTCAAATAACTCTCTAACATTATTCTTATACTTAATGAAAAGAAAATTGGTATCACTTTTATAAACCTTCAAACCATTTAACATTTTCAAATGCTCAATGACTCTTTTTCTTTCAACAACAAAACCGTTGATTAATTCCACAAATCTGTAGGGAGTTTGTAAAATATAATTAGTCAGCAATAGATGTATAGGGGGAATTTCTTCAAAAGAGTAAGTTTCCTTTAAAACATTTACGAAAGAAGGATCTGCTATCAGATATGCACAAGATGTGGCTCCCAATCCCCAAGCTTTTGAAAATGAGCGAACTATTGTTAAATTAGTATAATTCTTAATTTGATTTACTAGTGAATATTTTCCAAACTCGACATAAGACTCATCAATTATGATTGGGATTTGTATTTCTTTTGCAAGTGATAAAATGTCTTTTTCATTTAATTGATTGGCAGTAGGATAATGGGGAGATGAGAAAATTATGGCTTTTGGTTTGGTTGAATCCACCTTTTTCAACATTTCATCTAAATTCAACTCAAAACCTTCGGTGAGATTAACACCTTGAATTTTCAGCTTCTGGTTGTATGCAATTTTGTAATAGATTTCCTTATCAGGAATTAGTAAAATTATTGAGTCTTCAGGTTTAGTAATTGTAGATACAACTCTTTGAATTAGTTGATTATGTGTTAATCCAGGGTAAATTGTAGTAGTTTCAACACCCAAGAAGCGAGAAATTTCTTCAATAAATGAATAATAATCAATAGGATAGCTTTCCCGTGGATCAATTGACTGAATCTCCTTAACAAGCATTTTCCGTATCAACGACGGGGGAATGAAGAGATTGTCTCCTAAACTAAGATCAAGAATCTGATCGAGAGAAAGATTATATTTCTCCGCTATTTCTTGTCTCTTCTTCAATCGTTCAAGTGCATATTGTGTTAATGAAATCTTGTCTGACAGAAATTTCACCCGTTTGTTTGAAGACTAACTATTCTTGATGCTAGAATTAAAAAAATCTATTGGTGAAGTAAAAGTTGTAAGTTCTTTGAATTACATGGTAGAAAATGTTATTAAATGTATAAAAAGAGCAAAACTAAAAAGGAATTAAAGATATTTTGTATAATAGACTGGTGTAACTATATGGTTCACAAATTTACGGTTGAGTTTCCAGAAAGAATATGGAATGCAGTAAAAGAGAAGAAAGGTTCGGGATCAATCAAGGACTTTTTGATACGTTTGATTGAAAAAGAATTCGAACTTCGAAAAATCAAAACTTTCATTTTAGCTGGAGGGGAAGGAGCGAGACTGAAACCAATAACAGAATCCATACCTAAAGCTATGATACCTGTTGGCTACAAACCATTGCTTGAATATAACCTTAATTTGATAGCAGATAGTGGAATAACAGATGTTGTAGTGCTTATTGGAAAGTTGGGTAACAGAATAATGAAACATTTTGGGCAAAATTGGAATGGCTTAGAATTAAGTTATGTTAGCGAAACCACAAATCTCGATACTGCAGGAGCAATATACAATGCAAAAAATTTGATCTCAGGAACTTTCATTGTAATGAATTCGGATATTTTAACTAACATTAATCTATCAAATGTTATTGATTCTCACAAAAAGCAAAAAAACGAAAATATTGCAACAATTTGTGGGATTGGTGTAAATAGCTATTATCAACTAATGGGAAAAACTAGTGAAAAAGGATTATTTTCAGATTATGGAGTATTCTACGTTAATAACACATCGGAATGCCAAGTAGTGAAATTTGAAGAGACGCCAACAAAAACTCAGCTAGATGGCTACATCAATACTGGCATTTATGTTTTTGAACCACAAATTATTGATTACCTGACTGAATCAGAAGGAAAATCAATTTCAAATGATATTATTCCAATGCTTATCAAAGATAATCAGCTTAAGGCGCATATTTCGCCAAAAAGTGCTTTTTGGATTGATGTAGCACACCCAGAAAGATGGAGTAAAGCATGGGATGTTCTTTTTTCCGGAGCTGTGGAAATCTAACTAAAGGATTTCTGGAACTCTTAGTTTTTTTTCCTTAGATTATTAAAACATGAAAATAAGCTACGATATTAACTCTAAAGTGCAAAAATTTAAGAATTTAAGGATGAAATCAGCACAACTGTAATGAAGGTGTCATTTCATGGATATAAATCGAAGTATACGAATTGCTGTTGATACTGGAAAGGTTTCATTTGGAGCAGAATCATCAAAAACAGCTCTAATGAATAAACAAGCAAAACTAGTAATTGTTGCACAAAACTGCCCTACAGAAATAAAAGAAGATGTAAGTCATTATGCTACTCTTTCAAAAATTCCTATATTGGATTTTAAGGGATCTTCTCTAGATTTAGGTGCAATTTGCGGAAGACCTCATTTTGTAGCAGTCTTAACTGTTTATGAAATGGGAGATAGCGATATCCTTAAAGCTGTCAAGAAATGATGAAGGTGGGGAATTTAACCAATGCCAATGACCCATGAAAATCATATGATGGTATTAGTATATTGGTCTCCATTTTATAATCAAAAGGAAAAAACAAATATATCTCCAAATATGTTTAAATTTATTCTTCTACTTCAGAAGAGCAAGATTTAATTATATATCTATGGGAAATATCAGTGTAAAATGCCCAAAAACCCGTAATAAAAGAGTTAAAATAAAAAACCTTAATCATATGGATGAATAATATGCCAGCTGTCAAACTCTCACAAACAGAAATGCAATATATAACAATCCTTCAGGGGGTTGTAAATGTTACAATTATGGACTGCATTGTAGATGAAGAAGAAAACAAAGTTATTTTTGTTGTATCAGAAGGTCAGGCTGGTTTAGCAATAGGAAAAAGAGGAGTTAATATAAATCGTCTTAAAGAATTAATCTCCAAAGATGTAGAAATAATTGAACATTCTTCTAATCCCACAAAGTTTATTCAAAATTGCTTTTTACCAATAGCAATAAGAGAGATTAATCTCCAAGAAAGAAGAAATGGTAAAACAGCTACTGTAGAAGTAGATAACAAAGACAAAGGAAGAGCAATAGGTAGAAGTGGAAAAAACATAAACAAAATTAAAAAACTAGTTTTAAGACAATTTGATATTTCAGACGTGATGATAAAACAGTAGCTTAAATGATTTTCTTTTTGTTTCCATTCACTAGAAAGTATTTTATTTACAAACTGACAGTATAATCATATTAAATTGAAAATAAACAATTAAGTAGGTTATGTTAAATGAATAGAACTTCTCTTTCCGATAATGAAAAACTAACGAAATTGATTTCTCTATTAAAAAAAGAGGAAGAACTGTCTGAAATTGCAGAAAACGAGATTATCTCAGTGTTTAATTCTAGAGGAGAAAAGGCAGCAAAAATACTAAAAGAGAAGAAATTGCATAAACTAGTTTTAAGTAATGATATGGAATTTTGGGAGATTGAGGGAAAAAGTAAGAAATATATTATAATAGATGAAAATTTTTGTGAGTGTACGGATTTTCAGGTAAGAGTATTGGGAAGAGAAGAGAAAACTCTTTGTTATCATCTCTTAGCAAAAATTATAGGAGAAAAATTCGAACTATATGATTCAAAAGAATTAACAGATGAAGAGTATGATCAATTACTTGAGAGTAGACTCTGAACAAGATGTTTTCCGCTAATTCTAATTGTCAATGTTGGTGTATACTAGGCAATATCTTCTAATTCAATATGCGGAGCAATACCCAGACTCATCAGTTCTTGTAATAGAAGCTTGAATGCATAACTTATGATTACTTTGGAAACAGGGGTTTCTTCTTTGCAAACAGGACAATGATAGCGATCGCGGTTACGATCATACATAGCTAAAAATCCACATTTTGAACAGATTAGAGCGTCAGTTTTGTCTGATTCATCAAGTAATCTTTCTTTTAGAAGGATAGATGTACCATGTCCAATTAGACAATCCCTTTCCATTTCACCAAATCTCAAACCACCCTCTCTAGCTCTACCTTCGGTGGGTTGTCTAGTAAGCATTTGTATAGGACCTCTTGCACGGGCATGAATCTTGTCTTGAACTAAATGATGGAGTTTTTGATAAAACTGCGAACCTACAAAGATACTTCCTTCTAATCTTTTTCCTGTTTTGCCATCATACATTACTTCTCTACCAAGTGGGTGTAATCCGCCCTTTTTTAGCTCCTGATGCAATTCAGTTAGTGTTGTATTGCTGAAAGCGGTACCATAAAATGCATATCCTCTTTGTGCTGCTCCTTTCCCTGCAATTAATTCCATTAACATACCAATTGTCATTCTAGAGGGGATAGCATGTGGATTTATTATTATATCAGGAACAACACCTGATTCAGTAAATGGCATATCTTCTTGAGGAACAATCAAACCAATAACTCCCTTTTGTCCATGGCGCGATGCGAATTTATCCCCAATCTCAGGAACACGTTCAGATCTAACCCTAACTTTAACTAATCGATTCCCTTCGTTGGTGTCTGTCAAAACAACTACATCTGATATTCCTTTTTCTCCGTGTCTTATTGCTTTACTTGTTTCTCTTCTATTTTGAGGAGGAACATCAAATTCAGTGTATTCCTCTAAAAATCTAGGTGGACTTGTACGACCGATAAGAACATCTCCTCTATTTCCATCAACCGATATTTCAGGCTCTATAATTCCATCCTCGCCTAAATGTACATATTGTGATTCATCTTTGTATCCTCTCACGGTGTCATCTGGTATTTCAAAAGTGTCCTCTTGACCGTTTGGATATTTTCTCTCCTCTGCATCGTATGTTCTGTAGAAGGTGCTTCTTCCTAATCCCCTTTCAATAGCTGCTTTGTTGATTAATAAAGCATCTTCCATGTTATATCCCTCATAAGATAATATTGCTACAATAAAGTTTTGACCTGCGGGACGACTCTCAAAATGGATAGCATCCATTCCATGAGTCTTTACAAGGGGTTTTTGGGGATAATGAAGAATGTGAGCACGAGTATCCATCCTATACCGAAAATTAGCTGAAAAAATACCTAAAGCTTGTTTAGCCATTCCAGCTTCATAGACATTACGATCGGATCTGTTGTGCTCTGGGTATGGTATTAGAGAAGCACAGATACCTAAAATTGTACTTGGTGTGATTTCCATATGAGAATTATCAGCTTTTAAGTTATTTTCATCAATTGCTATGAATAGGTTTTCTTCTTCTTCAGCATCAACATATTCTAAGACTTGATTTCGTAGAAGATCTGACCAAGACCATTTTCCACTTTTGATCCAATTATACATATCTTTGGTTAATTGAAGTGTTCCATCTTTTATAATGATGAGAGGACGTCGTACTCGTCCTGCGTCACAATTTATCAAGACTTCATTGGTGTCATCATAGTGAGCAACATTGACTTCATGGTGGATGTCTCCAGTTTTACGCTTTTCAATAAGCTGCTTTCGAAAATCATTTCCATTTTCAACAACACCAAGAAAACAACCATTCAAGAAAATTTTACAATAGTTGGGATCTGCAACCATTTTTGCTAAAGGCGAGCTAGGATCAGTCAAATCTTTAGGTTTGATTTTATTCAATCCTAAATCTTTTATCAGTTTTTTCTCAATATCTTTTTCGTCTAATCCTACGCTAATATAAGCTTGTAATGCTAAATTTTTAACTAAACCACAATTAGGTCCTTCTGGTGTTTCGTTAGGGCATATTTTACCAAAATGAGTGGGATGAAGATCTCTTGCCTCGAAGTGAGGTTGACTTCTACTTAAAGGACTAACTACTCTTCGAAGATGGCTTAATGCTGACATATAATTTGTTCTATCAAGTAGTTGACTGACACCTGATTTTCCTCCAGTCCAATTTCCAGTAGCTAATGCGTGTCGAAGCCTTTCGGTTATAAGATCAGCTCGTACAGCCGTCTTTAGATTTGGTCTACGACCTCTGACTGTAACTCTTTCCAATTGATATTTTATATCACGACAAAGGGCATGGAATGCAACTCGATATAGCATTAATAGTAGATCACCTGCTAGTTTTAACCTCTTGTTGGCATAATGATCCTTATCATCCTCATTTCTTATCCCAGCTTCTAATTCTAACAATCGCTGAGCCATTCGAGCTAAGAAGAACGCTTTTTTCAATCTTGATTCTTCATCGCTACCGAGATGAGGTAACAAATATTTATCTAATACTTGCATTGCTCTATTTATACGATATTCTTTAGTTTGTCCTACAGCTACCCTTTTACCAATGTAATCAAGTGCTTCTTCTGTTGTATCTATTTCAGAGGATTCTCTCATAAGAATGGACATTACTCTTGTCCTCAACTTTGGTGTTGGACTTATAGCCATAGCAATCATATCATCTCTTTCAATTCCTAATGCTCGCATTAGAAGAATGAGAGATATTTTTCTTGGCATACTTGGGAAACTTACACGCAATTGTCCATCATTTGTGTGTTCTACAGTTACTGGTGCTCTAAAACCATGAATTACGCTGAAAACCTTAGCTTCACTAGTAACGTTACCTTTGCTACTAAGTTTTTCGATCAATATTCTATTTGGTGCTAAATCTTCTTGAGTTACAATAACACGCTCACTACCGTTTACTAAGAAGTACCCTCCAGGATCTTTAGGATCCTCTCCCAATTTTATTAGAGATTCAGGTGAACGATTATAGAGCTGACATTTCTTAGATTTTAGCATAATTGGTAAATAACCAATAAAAACGTTGATAGTTTCTAGTGGTATCTCAACCCCATCCTCAGCTCCTCGACGGATAGGAGTCATAAAAAGATTCAATCTAGATGCATATGTGAGATTTCTAACTCTAGCCTCCATGGGGTAGATAGAACTTTGGGAACCATCAGCTTCACGAACTGTTGGTTCCTCAACCTCAACTCTTTCTAATTTAACGTAAAATTCTGAATCTTCAGGTTCAATAACTTTAATTTCGTCTATAACGGACTGCAATCCATTTTCAATAAACGCATTAAAAGAATCAAGATGCTGTCTAACTAAACCTAATTCATCAAACATTGCATTAATTAATATCCAACGACTATTGATATCTGTCTTACTTTTTTTTGTAGCCATCTAAACACCCATAGGTCAGCAAAAATTAATATGTCCTCGCAAATATGTGGAAATTTGACATAATAAAAAGCTTATGAATTAAGACTTAAAAAATTATATCAAAAATTACTTATCAGAATAGAAAATAGTAGACCAAGGATATCGAATAGCAATTTCACTAACAACGCGTTTGACTTTTTGTCTTTCTGGTGTATCATCATAAAACAGCAAAACTACTTTTCCACCCCTGCTCCTTTTGAATTTCTGATATACTGTTTTAGGTGAGTTAACTAAATCAAAAACAATTATCATGTCTGTTTGTGGAATATCTAAATCCCTTTCACCTATGGGAGACAAAATAAGTGCTGCTCTATCATCAAAATCTTTAAAATTTTGGATTATTTCATTTTTGTTTTTTGTTCTCCCAGTTACTTGGAATATTGCAAAACCTTCTTTTTCTATCAATTCTGATAACGAACTAACTGTTGAGAGAAACGAACAAAGGATTGTAGTTTTTTGATGTTGTTTTGCAATTTTTAAAGCTTCAAGCTCTTTTCCACTATTTTTTGGTAAATTACTAAGGTCATCTCTACTAAAACCGTATCTAATAAGGTAATTATAGTAGGTACTAGCAGGCATTGAATACACATACTTTCGTAATAATAACAAACGATTAAGTTTCTCAATAAGCTCGGTATCAATAGAAAGCATCGGTAAAATATTGAAAAAATTCTTCTTCAGCTGGTAAAGATCTTTAGGTGAAGTTTCAGATACTTCTTGGATTATTTCTTCTTTGACTTCTTCTATTCTGGTAGTAAGCATTTGAATAATTTCTGCCGTTTTATCATCAATAATTGGATGTATATGGACCTCTGTGTTTTTAATATAATTCTCTAAATCTGTATCAAGAAAATCTTCAATAGAAATAACAGAACTGTTAGGAATAAACTCAATTAGTGTTTTTAATTCATTTCTTAAATGAAGTTGATTCTCATCTAGAATTATGTGTTCATCACGTAGAGTTCCACTCATTCCAATAAAATGGGTTTCAGACATTTGCTGTATTAATGTATTCCAAGGAACACATAGAACTCTGTGCTGAGATATACGTTTTATTATCTGATCAACTTCGTTAATAATTACAATGTTAAATTCTCTTGCAAGTTGGGGGAATTTTTTGAGAGTATTTGAAAAAACTATTGGGAGTGTGAGAATTACTCTATTATTTTCAATAATATATTTTCTATATTTAGAATTTGAACCACTCTTTATAGTCGCTAATCCCTCAATTCCACCATATTCTTTCTCCAGGTAGCTGCTAGTTTCTTCAAGTGATGAATGGGTTTGAAGAAAGACTACTACTTTCTGTTCTTTGAAAATCTCAACAAGAAGTCGGTAAACTAAAACTCGTTTACCCATCCCACAATCTAATTCAAGAATAACGCTTTGATTTAACTCTATTTTTTTAGCAATTTCTTGAATGATAAAGTTCTGATACTCACGAGATTCTAAAGGCAAAACCAATCACTTTTTCATATGGATATTAGTATATAAAGGAGTATAAAGACAACGCTAAACATAACTACAAATCTATTTTAATGTGTTTTTGAACTGTTTTTGCTAGTTTTAATGACTGATCTGTTTTTTCATGAAGATTGAAAGCTATTGGAGATATACTTATACCTTTTTTATGAATGACAGCCCAGGAATCAGTGTTTTCAGGAAACGTTTTCTTTCTTTCACCCCAAAGCCAAAGATATGTTAGTTTTCTGGGATCCTTCTTTTCAACCATATAATTATCGTATTTGTAAACTGTTGGTTCTGTCACATATACCTTGGTTTCATCAGTGATTTCTGTGGGATAATTCACATTGAGAAAAGCTAAATCTTTTGGCCAATCCAATTCCAATGTTAGTTCAACAATCTCCTTGGATATCTGTGCAAAATGATCAAAATCAATACCTCTTTGATCAATTAATTGTGCATCATCAGAAACATCAGCTGAAAATGCGATAGCAGGAACGTTGTTAAAAGCTGCTTCAAAAGCTGCAGCACATGTTCCGCTTGTAAGAATAGAATGAATTGATGAATTATCTCCATAATTAATCCCACTTACTACGATATCTGGTTTTCTTTTCAAAACGTGGAGACCAACCAAAACATTATCTGCGGGAGAACCTGTAGTACTGTATCCTGTAGTACCGTCCTCAAAGTTAAAGGAGTAAAAACGAATGGGCTTATGAAATGTAAGAGCTTTGGAGACAGCTGAACTAGGTTCAGTTGGAGCAAAACACTCTACTTTACAGATTCTGTTGAGATGCTTCTTTAATGAATAAAGACCTTGAGATTTAATACCATCATCATTTGTTAGTAAAATTAATTTATCTTTCACAAAAAAAATTACTTCTTCTGTTTGTTAAACTTTATCTTTGAAAATAAATTTTGTTAAAACATAACCTTAAAAATTTCATTTTGATTGAATGGATTGTAGGTGTTAATTGATGATAGAAAAATATGTCTATAAATTCTTTAGTAAGGATTTAAGTGAAGGAAAAGCAGATATGAAACCTTTACTTGGTGGTAAAGGTGCAAATCTTGCTGAGATGATTAATTTAGGCTTACCGGTTCCTCCTGGTTTTGTGATTTCAACTAAAGCATGTATTCATTTTTTGGAAAAGAATGAAACTTATCCTGATGGTTTATCAGAACAAATTGATCATGTATTACAAGAATTAGAAGAATTCATGGGGAAAAAACTTGGAGATAACAATGACCCACTTCTAGTTTCCGTAAGAAGCGGTGCAGTTATTTCCATGCCAGGAATGATGGATACCGTTCTAAATCTAGGTTTGAATGATTCTTCGGTTGAAGGATTAGCTAGAGCATCAAATGATTCTAGATTTGCTTACGATTCGTATAGAAGATTCATCTATATGTATGCTGATGTAGTAAAAGGAGTCAGTAAAGAGTATTTTGAGAAAGAATTTGTGCTATTAAAGGAAAAACTAGGTGTAGAATCTGATACAGATGTACCAGCTAAAGAATTGAAACAATTAATTCAAAAATTCAAACAACTATACAAGGAACATTTGGGTGAAGATTTTCCACAAGATCCTAGGAAGCAATTAGATGATTCAATTCGAGCGGTTTTTGGAAGCTGGAATACTAAAAGGGCAATTGACTATAGAAATTACCAAAACATTTCGCATGATTTAGGAACAGCTGTTAATGTTATGACAATGGTTTACGGAAATCTTGGAGAAACTTCTGCAACTGGAGTAGCTTTTACAAGAAATCCATCAACAGGTGATAAGCACTTATATGGTGAATATCTGGTAAATGCTCAAGGGGAAGATGTTGTAGCAGGAATTCGAACCCCAATCTCTATTGAAACCCTAAAAGAAAGCATGCCTAAGCTATATGAAGAACTTGCAGCGATTTCAGAATTATTAGAACAAAGATACCGTGATATGCAAGATATGGAGTTCACGATTCAACAAGGGAAGCTTTACATGCTTCAAACAAGAAATGGGAAAAGAACAGGGATAGCTGCTGGACAAATAGCTTATGATTTTGTAGAAGAAGAGTTGATAAGCAAAGAAGAGGCGATTCTTAGAATAGAACCTAGTGATGTTGAAAACGCCTTATTTCCATCAGTTGATTGGTCACAGATTAATCCAAATGCTCCAATAAAACAAGTAAAAGAATCTCTTAAAGACAAATCACTTGGTTCTGGGCTAGCAGCAGGTGCAGCAGCAGCTACAGGTATTGCAATATTTGATGCAGATAAAGCAGAAGAATATGCAAACAAAAATCAAGACGTAATCTTGGTTAGGGTTGAAACAACACCTGAAGATTTTCATGGAATGGCTGCAAGTAATGGAATACTAACAATGAAAGGTGGTCTTACAAGTCATGCAGCAATTGTAGCACGTCAAATAGGAAAAGCTTGTATTGTAGGCAGTGAAAACGGCGGAATATCTATTGATGCTGAGAAACGTGAAATGACTGCAAATGGAATCACCGTTAAAGAAGGAGATTGGATAACAATTGATGGTGAGGATGGATTTATCTATGCAGATAAACTTCCAACAAGACCTGCACAACTTCCAGATTCAATCATTACTATACTTAATTGGTGCGATACTACTGCAAAAATTGGTGTTAGAGCAAATGCTGATAAGCCTGATCAATTTGAAAAAGCTCTAGATTTTGGAGCAAAAGGGATTGGTCTTTGTAGAACAGAACATATGTTTTTCGATAATCTAGATTTAGTTAGAGGAATGATTTTAGCTAAAGACGAAAGTGAACGAAAGCATTATGTTGACCAACTTGAACCAATCCAACGAGAAGATTTTGAAGGATTGTTTGATGTTTCAGGAGGCTTGCCCGTTATAATAAGGTTAATTGATCCCCCGTTACATGAGTTTCTACCAAGTGAAGAAGAACTTCTTATTGAAATCTATGAAGAAAAACTGAAAGGAAAAACCGATGAAGAATTAAAAGAGCAATACAATATGCTCGATGTTGTAAGAGACATGAAAGAACAGAATCCAATGTTAGGTTTAAGAGGATGCAGGCTTGGAATTACCATGCCTGTTGTAACTGAAATGCAATCTCGAGCAATATTCAAGGCAGCTACTAACGTTCTTAAGAAAGGAAAAAAAGTATATCCTGAAGTGATGGTTCCTCTTGTTGGTTTTAATAAGGAATTTCAAAATCAAAAAACTATAATTGATCGTGTAGCAAAAGAAGTCATGGAAGAAGAGAATTTACAATTCAAGTATCTCATAGGAACAATGATCGAAGTACCTCGAGCTGCTTTAACTAGCAGGGAAATCGCAGGTGGAGAAAATGGTGCTGAATTCTTCAGTTTTGGAACAAATGATTTACATCAAATGACTCTTGGTTTTAGCAGAGATGATGCTGGACCATTTATTTCAAATTATATGGATAAAGGTATTTTGGAAACCGATCCATTCGTTTCGATTGAAGAAGAGGGTGTTGGAAGATTAATGAAACTGTGCGTGGATGAAGGTAAAGAAGCAAATCCAAAGTTAGAGGTTGGAATTTGTGGTGAGCAGGGCGGGGATCCCAAATCTATTGATTTTTGTTACAGAATTGGCTTAGATTATGTTTCTTGTAGTCCCTTTAGAGTACCCATTGCTAGACTCGCAGCTGCACATGCTACGTTGAAAAACAAATAAACACATTTATTTTTTCTTCTTTTTTTAATATAATATAACTTATCTATAGTGAGATTATTCTATCTATACTATCCAAGAAAAAGCCTACATCCTCTATGAATTCAAACAAAAATCTGACTAGATCGGATTTTAGAGAAGTTCGATGAAGCGCTATTAACTCATCAAGCATTTGTATATTGGTTTTCGTGTTTGCAAATTCTGTATATATTCCAATAATATCCTTTTCCGCAAGCACTCCAAGTAGATTTTCAAGAATTTCAAGTATAAAATAGATTTTATTATTAATATCTCCAGATTCACTGTAATCTTCTAACATAATTTTAGTTGAAATTTCTTGGGCTTTGGTAGCAATATCTTCATATGCAATATCAAGCATTTCTGAGACTAACTCGTCTAATTCCATCTCATCAGCTTTATGCTCATTTGGCACTTCAGAAACTTCCAATCTCTTTGTTGTGATTTTAATCTCTTCATCCAACCACTTGACAAAGGATGGGGTGATGATGGGTTTTCTATCAAGAAGCTTATCCGCAGATGTAAAATCTTCTTGTTTAGGTTTAGGGTGATAATATTGACTTCTGACCTCAGAGTGAATTATATATTCTGGATAGTTTTCGTAAACGTATTCAACA
Organism: Promethearchaeati archaeon; assembly: GCA_013166775.1. GTDB lineage: Archaea > Asgardarchaeota > Heimdallarchaeia > Heimdallarchaeales > Heimdallarchaeaceae > UBA460. Next base: position 39,877 of record JABLTJ010000020.1, on the reverse strand, counting down.
AGCTGTCTAATACTATAATTTTTGAAATCATAGCACAAATCTTGAATTACTTGGTCATATATCTCTCCAAAATCATTTTCTAAGAGATATTGCTCACCATGTTCTGTAATCTGATAACGATGAAGTAATTCTCCACCTGTTTTTTCCACTTCTTCGTGTTCGATATATCCATAGTTGATTAAATGCTGAATGTCCTCCTGAACTGCTTGACAATATGGACCAAACTTGAAGGGAATAAAATCATACTCGGTGTTAATGTGATAATTTTTTTCCAAAAGAAAGGTTAATTTTTGAAACTGGACTCTCCCGTTAATGTATCCCATGTGTTTTAATAACAATAGCAAAGTCGCATAACGGGACATTCTATTATATTAACCAGAGATTAATATATAAACTCATAAAATCATTTGAGACACAGATATTTGGTATTTTGAGGCTTGTAAACGTGTTTTTTCTATGTTTTTCCCTTTTTTTTACTCAAATATAATGATTTTTTCACGAATCTATTCTGTATACTATCTTTTCACGATATCCAGTTACTACAATAACATGACCACTCAAGGAATCATCCAGTTCTCTATCACCGGTATCTACGAGAAATGGTTGACCATTTAGTGAATTAATCTTTTGAACTGTAGCAATGACAATGATATTGTCTACTCCTATTTCCTTAATCACATCTGGGCTCAACTGTTGGTTGCCTCTTCCAAATAAGAAACCTTGTCCTCCAATAGGAGTTATAATCAACTTTACATTATTATCCTTAATATGCTTTAGTAGTTTTTTTTCGTTAAGATCTTTTTCTATGAGTTCTTTACCATAAATGAGATCTACGCCTAGCAATGTATTATCAAGTTTCAATTTTTTCATGATTGATCTAGGTGTTGTACCAGGTCCAATGATATAGAAACAATCCTCTTCCATATTATCTATAATTTCTTGAGCAATTGCTTCTTGAGCATATTTTTCATCTGGTGAGCTTCCTGCTTTCATTCCTCTAACATATCTTCTCTCAAAAGGGATTTTTAGGTAACCATATAATTCTGCGGAAACTGCTCCTGTTCTATATGCTTCCTCATCTATATCCATAACCTCAACTTCTTTTACTTCTTTTACCTTTCCTTGAAGATATAACAACGCTAAATCTCCAGCTCTCATTGGATTACTTGCAAAAACTGCAGAATGCATTTTAACACCCGTTGGAATCCCTAATACAATAAGTTCATCCCCTATCGATGTGTAAATGTCTCTCGCTGTTCCATCACCTCCAGCGAAAAGCAGAAGATCAATTTTATGTTTACATAAATCTTTGGCTGCTTGTTGAGTATCGTCACTAGTAGTCCTTCCTTCTCTTATTGTTCCAATTACTTTAGGAACAAAACCACATTGTTTAGCTGCATTTTCACCCATTTCACTTGGATATGTAATTAACTCGATTTCATCTTTAAGAGAAACAATTCTTTCTAATGTTTTTACTGCACGTTTTGATGATTCTGGTTCTGCCCCCATACATTTTGCTTTTGTTAAAATAGCTGAACCATCTGTTCCTTTGAGTCCAACTTTGCCTCCCATTCCAGCAATAGGATTAACTATTAAACCTATTCTTTTCATATTTATTCCTCTTTGTGCAGTTATTATTTTTTATTTTTCTTCAAATATGCTCGCCAAGTAATAGCCCATCTCTCTGGGTCATCTAATGTATCCGTTTTCAGTTTATGTACAACGCTTCTGTGGGGTGCATTCTTAACTATTTCTGGATTATCGTATGCTTCTTCAACAACTTTCTTTAATCCAGCAATATATTCATCTAGTTCAGCTTTAGAGTAGGATTCAGTTGGTTCAAGAGTAAAAGGTTGGGGGACAATAAATGGGTGGTGGCTAGACCACATGTGAAAACCAAAATCAACCATACGACAAGTAACGTCCTCCGTTGTCACACCTGTATCCTCGTAAAGTTTATTCCAGCTATAACGAACTTGTTCGATTCGATGCCTCCCTCTAGCATATGGAGCATTTGCTCCCCGTATTTCCAATATTTTCTTTAGGAGATAATTATTATTGAGAACAGCAATTTGAGATACTTCTTTTAATCCTTCGCTACCTAAACTCATAATCCAAGAATATGCTTTCAGAATTGCTGGGATTACTCCATAAAAAGCTCTTACTTTACCTATGCTCTTGGGTACATCATAATTAAAATAAAATTTTTCATTATCATATTCAACTAAAGGTACGGGTAGAAATTTTATGAGTTCTTTAGTTACACCAAGGGCTCCTGTAGCTGGACCACCACAACCGTGGGGAGAAGAAAAGGTTTTATGTAGATTAAAGAAACAAAGATCAAAATCAGCTTCTTTCGCTCTAGTAATTCCCAGAATACCATTAGCATTTGCTTGGTCATAACCACAGATACCTCCGGCATCGTGAACAATTTGAGTAAATTCTTTTATCTTAGGATTAAAGATTCCTGTATCTTCTGGATTAGTAATTAATAATCCTGCTGTTCTATTGGAGACAGCTTTTTTTAGTGCTTCAACATCTGGTAACCCATCTTCATTTGGATAGATATTGATAACTTTGTAACCTTTTACTGTGGGTGCAGCAGCATCTGATGGATGAGAAAACATTGTTGAAATTATCTCATCCCTTTTTTCTGAATCACCGTTAGATTCATGGAAGGCATGAATAATAGATGCCATTGCAAATATTGCTTGACTACCACCCCCAGGTTGAAGTGTAAACTTATCCAATCCTGATATCTCTCTGAGAAATAAATCCAAATTGTAGATTATTTCTAATATCCCTTGAACAGTTCTTTCGTCTTGCGATGGATGAAGTTCTGTCACCTTTGGAGATTTTGCAAATTCTTCGTTTATTTTAGGACTATATTTCATTGTACATGTTCCTTGACCAATATCAACGTTCAAATCAGCTCCAAGAGTTTGTTGGGATAGTCGCAGATAGTGTTTAAGGACTCGCATTTGAGAAAGCTCTGGTAGATTAGGTGGTTGTTTTCTTATCATGTTTTCAGGAAGTCTAGATATTCCATCACCAATAATTTCCTCAATCTCTTTCTCAATTTCCGGAAATAGAATTCCCCTTTCTCCTTTGTTACTTAGTTCATAAATTACTGGCTCATCCCATTTTGCTTGATGGAAGTTTCTTACTTTGGTCTTCTTATTCATTGTAGCTCCTCCTTAACCAAGTATTCCTCTAAGGTATGGGTAAGTCTATCAATGTCCTCTTTGGAATGAATCTCTGTTATACAATAGACTGCACAATTTCCTAATTCAGGAAACTCGTTGGAAATATCTTTTCCACCAAAAATATTCTTTTCAAGTAAAACCTTGTTTATCTCTTTGACCGATTTACCAGCGTCATTGAAATCTACAACTACCTCTTTGAAGTATGAAGATTGTTCAAAGGGTATTTTTACTCCATTTATCTTAGATAACCTTTTCACAGCATATTGAGATTTTTGCACAATTACTTGACCCAATTCTTGCATTCCTTGAGGACCTGCCAATGCCAAGTAAACTCCTGCAGTAATGCCCCATAAAGCCGATGCAGTTCCTACAAATTCCTTTCCTTCAATTCTATCATGAAAAGATGTTCGATTATAAGTGACATCACTAAACCCATGTTCTCCTTCTACAGTAGTTTTTGTAATTCCAAAAAGTCTAGAAGGATATTCCATTACAAAACGTTCTTCATCTCTTGTAGCTATAAAACCTGCAAGTCCACCACCAAATTGCATGTGCATACCTAAGGCTTGAATATCTCCACAAACAATGTCTGCGCCGTAATTGCTTGGAGGAACTAATATGCCTAATGAAATTGGATCTATTCCTACGAGACTTAAAGCACCTTGGGAATGTGCTATATCAGAAATAATTTTGCCTTGATCTTCAATACAACCTAAGTATGAAGGATTTTCGAAGTAGATACCTGCTGTTTTTGATGATATTTTCTCTTCTAAATCTTCAAGATTAAGTTTTCCTGTCTTCGGATCATACTTCACTGTATTAATTTTGATAGTTGGTTTACAGTAATTTTTGATTATTGAAAGCCTATCTGGAGATATGGTTTCTGAAATCAGTATCTCGGTACGACCTGTGATTCTACCTGCCATTCTTATAGAAGTACTAGCAGCTTGACCCCAGTCATACGTTGGTACATTTACCACATCCATATCTAGAAGCTCTCCCATCATACTAGCATATTCGAAAAGGGTTTGAAATCTACCATGATCTTCATAAGGTTCTCCGGCATATGCAGTTAAGAATTCAGAACGTTGGTTGATTTCATCACATATTGCAGGAACATAATGTTGCCAACAATCTCCACCTAGAAAACTAAGATTTTCTTGACATGTTTGATTCTTTGACAGAATCTGTTCCACATGTCTTTTCAAAGCATATTCGGAAAGAAAGGGTTCAGGTAAATTCAGTTCCTCTTTGAATCTTAGGCTTTCTGGAATATCTTCATAAAGTGATTCTATATTCTTTACACCAATCTCTTCTAACATTTTTGCTTTTATTTCCGGAACAGAGTTCGGAATGTAAGGATGGATTATTTTCTTTTTTTTGCTCATTAAATATGCCTCTTCCAAAATTCTATATGAAATATTAATTCATAATCTAAGCAAGACCCCCACCATCAACAATTATGGAAGTACCAGTTACCCAGCTTGAAAGATCACTAGCGAGATAAAGAACAGCACGAGCTACATCTAGAGGTTTACCTACTCGATTGAGTGGTCGATTTGCAGCTTCTTCCATGAACTCTTCTTCATCAACGTCTAGTTGCTTTGCCTCCCCTCTCAAAAGTGGAGTGTCAACATCACCTGGACAAACACAATTGACACGAATGCCATCTTTTCCGTGATCTATTGCCATTGCCCTTGTCATATTCACAACACCCCCCTTAGCTGCACAGTAAGCAACAGCTTTAGCTCCTCCTTTAATGCCCCAACCTGATCCATTGTTAATGATATTCCCCCCTCCTCTTTTAATCATGATAGGAATAACATGTTTAGACAGTAAGTATATTGATTTAAGATTAACATCAATGATTAGATCCCAATCTTTTTCTTCTAAGTCAACAACATTCTTTCGTCGCATCACGCCTGCATTATTGAACAATATATCAATTTTTCCAAACTTTTCGTAAATTGCGTTTACTGTTTTTTCACATTCAGAATCAGAAGTAACATCGCATAAATAAAACTCTGCTTGTCCTTTTTCTTCCTTAATTTGCTCAGCTACCTCTTTTCCCTTGGATTCATTAATATCAATCAAAACAACAGTAGCACCCATTTCAGCTAACAGCTTTGTTGTTGCTAGACCAATACCTGATGCAGCTCCTGTAACTATTGCTATTTTTCCTTCTAAAGAAATGAGATCCAGAACTTGCTTATATTTTGATTCCATAAAATTTCTTCTCCAATTTTTCTATTTATTCATCCATTGGTGTATATGGACCAGCTGTTTCTCCCCCGTCAATAGCGATAGCTTGCCCTGTAATATAAGCTGCTTCAGAAGACGCAAGAAACGCAAATAGACCAGCAACTTCTTCTGGTTTGGCATGACGTTTCAAAGGTATTTTTGAATTAAGTATTTCTAACTTCTCGGGTGTATATTCTGCTTTTTGCATAGGTGTAAGAACATAACCTGGGCAGATAGCATTTACTCTTAACCAAGGAGCAAATTCTAAAGCTAATGTTTTAGCAAGAAGTATGACACCAGCTTTTGAGCTATTATAATCTGTATAAAATGGACGACCCTCCATTCCATTATTGGATGCAGTTAATAAAACAACTCCAGATGATTGTTTTTGCATTCTTAATATTGTTTCTTTTGCACATAAGAACATTCCATCTAGATTAACTCGGAGAACTTTGGACCATTGTTCATAATCAATTTCTAAAAACGGATTACGAAAACTTATACCTGCATTGGAAATTAGAATATCAATACTTCCTAAAACTTCATCTATTTTCTTGAATGCAGTTTTAATTTGCTCGGGATTACTCACATCGGCATGGATTCCACCCTTGAGTTCAGGAATACTAGAGAGAACTTTATTCAACTCTTCTTCATTCCAATCAATAATTACAACCTTAGCACCTTCATCAATAAAACGTTTAGCAGTTGATAATCCTATCCCACTTGCACCTCCAGTAATTACGACTTTCTTCCCAACTAGGTCTTTGTATGTACCCATTATAATCACTGCACTATATTTCATATTGTCTTATTTTATTCTTTCGCTGAAAATTTCTGCATGAATCAGCCAAGATTTTTTACTTAATTTTTTCGATTTTCGCTATTTGCCTTTTTTTATAAGAAACGTAATTATATTGCCATTTCGAGATATTTAACTAAAAAACATGTTTTATAGACACACGAAAATAATACGTGAATAATACGTGTTTCCATAGTTGAACGAAAAGCTTTTTGAATATGTAAAACTATAAAAAATGGTATTATGAAAAAGAAAAACATCGCTTTAATTGTTTTAATTGTTTTAGGAGCTGCACTCATTGGTGCAGCATTAGGAATTGTATATAGTTCACCAAACAGAGATAATCCAATTGATACAGCAGTTTCTGATTTCTTCTATGTTACTGAGTCAGAACAAGGAATAGGTCATAAAATAATGGGAATAATAACATACTTAGGTGAGTCCATTATTTACATAGCTCTCCTTGTGATTCTTTATTACGTTTGGGATAAAAAGAAGGCTTACAGAATAATCGTAACACTAGTATCTTCTATGACAGTAAATGCCGTAACGAAAGTTGGTTTTGGTTTTGATAGACCAGACGATAGTTTTGGTTATGATCCAGTAGACAAGATAACCTATGGTCTACCAAGCGGTCATGCACAGTTGAGCACGACAGTTTGGGGTACTCTTGCAGCAAGTGTTGCTAAATGGGGTATGATAACTGTGGGTATTGCTTTACCTTTGCTTATTGGTTTCTCAAGAATTTATCTTGTCGTTCATTGGTTTACAGACGTACTAATGGGTTTTGGAATAGGAATGCTAGTTGTTGGAATCTTTATATTAGTAGAAAAACCAGTAGGAAACTTTTTGGATAAACAATCAATAATAATTAAAATCCTAGTTGCTTTACTTGTGTTTGCTGTTTTTGCCTTACCTATAATATTCCTTCACGAAGGATCATCTAATCCTGATGAATTTAAACAAAAGATAAGGATTTTGAAAACATTAGTTCTGTTTACTACAGCGTCAATATCTTATGCTCTAGAAGGTAAACTTGTAGGCTTCAATAGTAGAGCAGATAAATGGTGGAAGTATATTCTACGTATTCTTCTAGTAGCTATCCCAATAGGAGTCATCTATGTCTATGATCAGATACTAACCGATGACATGGCTCTTGAAGCGTTGAAGATATCACTAGATATGGTAGTATATGCATTAATGGGACCAATACTATTCCTGCTCGTACCTTGGATAGTTAAGAAATTGAACTTGTAGTAATAAGAAATTTTTCTTCTTTTTCCTTTTTTTATTCTTTCTAAAAGAAATAAATCAGTATCTGTCTTTCAACATTATATTTTTAAACATAATATAGTTCTGCTAATCTAGTTAAAGAGGCTACTAAAATGAGCGAAGAAATCAAGCTCTTTGGAAAATGGGATCTTTCCGAAGTGTCAGTAAGTGATTTAGGGCTACAAAGATACATTTCCCTTCGACCAGTATATTTTCCTCACTCAGGAGGAAGGAATCAAGATCAACGATTTAAGAAAGCAGAAATGAGTATCGTAGAGCGCTTTGTTAACAAGTTGATGAGAAAAGGGAAAAATGCAGGAAAAAAGCAAAGAGCAATCAATGTTGTACGAGTAGCATTTGAAATAATACATGAAAGATCTGGACATAATCCAGTTCAAGTATTAGTTGATGCCATTAGGACTGCTGCTCCAAGAGAAGAAACCACTCGTTTAACTTATGGTGGTGTAGCTCAACATATTGCTGTTGATGTTGCTCCTTCTAGAAGAGTAGATCTAGCATTAAGATTCTTAACAGCTGCAATTTATCAGAAAAGCTTCAATAACATAAAAAGCTTTGAGGAGATAGTAGCAGAAGAATTAATTCTTGCAGCAAAAGGTGAACAAGCAAGTGCTGCAGTGAAGAAAAGACAAGAAATTGAAAGAATAGCTCTTTCAGCAAGATAAAGTGAATGGGTGAAAGAAATGGGTAAAAGACCAGCAAGATGTTATGTAAAAGTAAGAGGACCCGCAAATACAAGAGTAGGTAAATATGTTAGAGGAGTACCAGACTCAAGAATAAGGGCTTATGACACAGGTAACAGAAAAGGTGATTTTCCAGTACACATACACCTTGTTTCAACAGATAAATGTCAAATTAGACACACAGCTTTAGAAGCAGCAAGAATTGCGGTAAATAGACATCTACAAAGAAAATTAGGACTAGATAACTATCATATGACTATCAGAATTCATCCACATCATATACTACGAGAAAACAAAATGATGGCAGTAGCTGGTGCTGATAGAATTCAAGATGGAATGAGAAGATCTTTTGGAAAACCAACAGATAGGGCAGCAAGAGTAAAAGAAGGTCAAGAATTAGTTACAGTGAGAACCACTGCTGAGTATTATAGAATAGCTCTTGATGCTTTAAAAAGAGCAGCAGATAGATTTCCAACTCAATGTACATATAAGATAGGTAAAGGAAACGAGATCGTAAAAGAGCTGCAGAAGAGCGGAAAATTCTCAAAAGGAATACTTAAAATCGCAAAACCTGCAGCAGACGCGCAGACTGATGAAGAATCCGCAGCAGACGCGCAGACTGGTGAAGAATCCGCAGCAGACGCGCAGACTGACGAAGAACAAGAATAATTTTCCCTCCCTATTTTTAATTATTTTATTTTAAGTCCAAAAATTACAATATTTGTCTTTATTAATCAATTTCTTCCCAATCAATTGTTTTAATAAATTAATCTTCTAGAAAGATAATATCTTTTTCAGTTATTGGATAGAATTAAGAATTTAAAAACGTGAATTATATATTCAAGGGTAATCGCTTTAAGAAAACTTTTTAAGGTAAATTTCCACGAAAAACCTAAATGGCTCGGTAGCTCAGCTGGCTAGAGCGCAGGACTCATAATCTTTGAAATAAGGGCTAGACTTATGAGCTGAAAACCTCAGATGAGAAATCCTGAGGTCGCGAGATCGAAACTCGCTCGAGCCACCATAGTTTTTTCTTTATTTTTGGTGTCAAATGATTTGGATAATATCACTAATATATTACAAAATGCTTTCTCCTAATAATTCATAGAGTTTAAGTACTATTGTATCTCCTTTCTCAGTTATACCGTAGAACATCTTATTGGGTTGTTTAGTTATAATATAGTCTGTAACTAAATTCATACCAACTAGTTTCTGTAAAATTCTATAAGTTGATGAAACGGGAATTTGAAGTGTTCTGTTAATTATTCTTACTGAGGAGAAAGAGGGATGATGTTGTGTCAAAAATAATAGACAAAGTATTCCTATAAGACTTATTTCTTGTAATTCTTTGATAAACTTCTGGTTTTTTTCGAGAAAATCATGATTTAGTTGTTGTCTGCTGTCAATAATTATGGTACTAGAACTCTTTTTTTCGAGATAATCCGTTTTAAGTATTTGTTTTTCTGAAAGCGATTTTTGAAGTCTTTGTGCTAAATCTTTCCAATCAACCTCATCTTTTCTAACAATTAGTATTTCCTTCCTAGAATAATATAGAAACCATATAGGATCTAACAATATTATGCCTGCTAAGATACCTAAATAAACTTGAATCGATTTTTCTATATTTTGCTGTTCTTTTTTTCGTTTTTCTTGAAAATAATGAATGAATAATAAGTTATTTTTCTTGAAAATATTCAAATAGAGCATAATAAAAAGAGTAGAAATTATGGAATAAAAGGGAAGAATTACTACCAAGTAAAAGCTAATGTCTAAATATCCCCCTCCAAAATCTAAAACTGGTTCAATTCCTAATTTAGATATGACTATTTTATTAATAAGCAAAGATAAACCAAGAAATACAACTGAAACCACTCGTATCAAAAGGAAATTTCTGTTTATAACTCTAGAGGATCTGAAAATAAGATTATATGAATTATACAAGAGTAAAGAACAAAAAACACATAATATTGGAGTTAAAATAAAGAGGATAAGTTCATTATTGTCAATAGCTCCTATTACACTTGAATAAATTCTCATAATAATATAAATAGCAGCAATTCAGAGCAGTCCTAATATCTCTCTCAAATAGTGTGCTTTGCAATTCTGTAATTTTCTAAATTGATAGTTGTGCTATTTTCTTTTTCATTTCCACTTTGGTTATTTTTGAGTCTCAAGAACATAGTACAAATAATCTTTTTTACTGCATTTATATATCTATTTGAGTTTCTCATTTTTAGAAAATCAAAACGATAGGAATTGAAATTGGTACAAGATTAGTCGAGGGATCGAAGTTGTATTTTCAAAGTTGCAAGCAACTTAATATGGGATTTTACGGAAACCCAACCTGTAAAACCTATAGTTGAACAGGATAACACTTTCTGTTTACATTACCTATATTGCGTGCTGCATTCAGATCGCTATCTAATTGCAACTTACATAAGTGATGTGTACATTTGAATTTTTTACTTTTTCTTGAACCTTCCTTTCCACAAGTTGAACAGATTTTAGAGGTTTTGTAAGGATTTACAATTTCTGTTCTTATTCCATTCCGTCTAGCAATGCTTGTTGATAATTGAATAATTCTACTAAAGAACCAATGTATTTGCCATGTTGAAATGAAAAAATTTGTTTCTCTCCTTTGAGAATGTTTTGACCATCTTAGATCTTCAAATCCTGATTTTGAGTGATTATGTTATAGAAGTTCTTCACTGATGTCAAATTATCTCTTTCAAACAGAGTATCGTCATACATCATCCCAGCGTTTATCAGTTTATTAACAGAGGAACAAAATTTACCAAATATCTCATATCCGATCTCTGATTGAGGTTCTATCGGATGTAAGTCAAATAATCTAGTAATGATTTCAGTAGAAATTGATGATACCTTTTCTTGCTACTCTATTATTTCCAAAATAGTATTTAAACGCGTAAAAAGAAACCCTCTCGAGCCACTAATTCCCTTAATATTGATTTTGAAACTGATTTGTTTTCTATAAAGAAAGAAAAATAAGAAGAAAAATCTATAGCTTTAAAGTTTTACAAGTTGATGATTTTTAATAATATCAGATTCATCTTCAATTGTTACTTTTGTCATTGAATCTCCTTGACCTATGTTATTAACAACACCCATACCATCAACAATTTTACCAAAAACAGTGTGTTTTCCATTTAGGTGTTTACAATTATTTGGATTAAGAACGATGAAGAACTGTGATCCATTTGTGTTAGCTCCTGCATTCGCCATACTTAGATGACCAAGTTTGTGCTCTTGAACAGGATTATCAACTTCATCAGCAAAATTATATCCAGGTCCTCCTTTCCCTGATCCTGTTGGATCTCCACCTTGAACCACAAAATCAGGTATTACTCTATGGAATGTTACACCATCATAATAGCCAGAACTTGCTAGACTTACGAAATTCTTAACAGTATTAGGTGTATGTTCATCAAAAAATTCGATTATGAATTTTCCTTTATTAGTTTCAACAATAGCTTTTGTCATAATAATCTCCTTACACCAATTCTTTTTCTCCTCTTAAATATATACTGTTGTATCAACATTGCATCAAGGTTCCTTCACAAGAAAGTGACCTAAACAACAAGGTTATTTTCTAAAGTAATTACTCTTCTAATAAGGTGGTATTATTCTCAAATTATAATCCAGAAACTGTTTCAGCTAGCTCTTACTATTGTGTAAAAGAGTAAAAATATGAAATAATATATTTTTCATCATATTCTAGTGAATCTTTAAAATAAACCAGTATAGTTAAAGACAAAATTCTCCTATTAAGAGGATTATTTAAGGTGAAAAAATTGTCAAATGACTTGGTTTTAGACAAAGATAGTAAAGAACTAGGATTAGAATCAAAAGAAACAAACAGGAAAAATGCTTGGTTGTGGTATAGCTATGATATGGCTGATACTTTCTTTTCACAAGCTGTAATCAGTCTAGCATTCACTCCATTTGCTTTGTTAGCTGGATATCAATTGGGTTGGTCGCTATCCAAAGTATTTATTGTTATGTCAGCATTCATGGCAGGTTCAAACCTTTTAATTGCTATATTCGGTCCAATATTGGGTGCTATATCGGATAAAGCCGGGAAAAGAAAACCAGCTGTGCTTATTTCCGCAGGAATCATGGTGACAGTAACAGCATTAATCACTGTTTGGAATAACTTTTGGTGGGCTTGTATTCTATTTGTGATTGCGAATTTTTGTTATCAGGCAGGTAGAATGTTTTATGATGCGCAAATTCCTTTTATAGCTGAAACAGAAAAAAGAGGTTTTATGCAAGCTATAGGCGGTGCGCTTGCAGCGTTTGGCTCAGTAATTGCCATAGTAATCAGTATTATAATCGGTCTGGATGGTGTATTTGGTCCACACGATTTAAATGAACAGAATCATGAAATGTGGGAATTAGGTAGTGTAGTTCTTGATCGTAACAATTTGAACTATGGTGGATTAAGATGGTTATTCTTGATATCAGCAATAGTCATAATCTTGATCAGTATTCCATATCTCTTCCATAGGGAAGTAGAAAATCCTCCTGATGAAGATTTAACAGCTAAAGATTATGTGAAATCAGCGGTTACTGATTTCAAAATTTCCTTCAAAGCAATTCTCTCCGATAGGAATTCATGGTTGTTCTTTTTAGCTTGGTTTTTCATAACGGATGCGGCGAATACGACTATTCTTTATATGGTTCCAGTTGTTTCAACAATGGGTGGAGAAGCACTTGCAGGAATGACTGATTATATAATTCTTGGGGGAATAGTTTTCTCAATAATTTTCGGTATAATTGTTGGACGACTTATGAATAGATTAGGACCAAAGAACTTATTCTTAGGTGTAGCAATATCTTGGTTTATTGCAATAGCCATTTTTGTTGTAAGTGGATTGGGACCAATTCCTTCTTGGGTAATTTGGTTTGGAGCAATTTTCATTGGGATAGGATTTGGGGGGATATGGATTGTTGGAAGGCAATTTATTATGATTCTTGCACCGCCATCAAAACTAGCACAATATGGTGGCTTCCAAAAGATTGCTGGAAGGGTAAGTGCCATTGTATCTCCGCTCATGTTTGGAGGTGTGATTTTTCTAACTGATCACTTACCTACTCCTACTCCAATGAGAATCGCTCTTGCAAGCCTGTTAATACTTTTCTCTATAGGTATTATTTTTACAGTATTTATTAGAGATCCTCATCAAAGGTATATGAGTGGAGAAAGAGCGCCTTATAAAGGAATATACGATAAGTAGTATATCCCTCATTTCACTTTTTTGCTTTTTTTATTACTTGTTCAACAACTTCTGGTAATTCACTCATGTGGTTTACATAGTATTGAAAAGAAGCTTCTATTTCTTCTGTTAAGCAAGCCTGAATTACATTTGCTCCAACTTTTTGAGCCCTCTCAAGAAACCTAGGCTTATCATCAATAACTATAGCTCTTTTTGAATCAAGACCTATATCGTTGAAGATAGCTTCATAAAAAGATTCATCGGTTTTATGAGTGTTAACTAAATCTGGTCCATAGAAGCCTTCAAAACAATTAATTACTCTCATCCCCCTGAGATAACCTTTGAGCTCTTTTGAATGCTCAGCAGATGATGTATACAATTTTAATCCTATATTATGAATAATTTTTATACAATCTATCACTCCTGGAAATGCAGATTTTACGTTGGGGGTGATAATATCTACAACCTCAAAATAGATCTCTTTGTGTTTTTCTGTTGAAGGACATTCAATTCCCACGTAATCAAACATTGAAGTAATCCATCTTAAAATGAAATCAGAAAAGTATTCCTGATAATCCTCTAGATTTCCTTCCTCCAGGTTAACATTGTATTCGGCATCAATTTCATTGATGAAATCAAAATTCCCTTCAGCCCATTGATGAGGTTCTCCGCCATATTTAGGTGAAAAGTATTCACCGATCATTTTCATCCATTGAATGCCTCGAAGTTTATTATCGTTCATGACTCCTCCATCATCAAAAAATATAGCAAAATCTGAGGGATTATTTTTAACCATTCAAGTATATCAAATTGACTGACTAAATAAAGATATTTCCTTAACCTAATTCTAAATCTATTCCTTCTAATAAGATACTGAATACTTTCAATTACCTCTGGTTCTTTCAAAACCCCCTTTTTTCGACTGGAATATTAACTAGAACATGTAAGAAGGTGGTTTATTAATTAACTGATTGACTCTTTAAAGAGAAAAAAGTAGTTTTGCCTAACTTTAAACAGCAATTTAATAGGATAGATATCTCAAAACTAAACAACAACGAAGAGCAATGAAATGAACATTAATAGAATTGCAATGATTTGAACAATCTCACTGATTTTTTTTCTAAGATCAATACTTGGTTTCAACTCTTCACTACTCTCCCATATTTTGCTGGTGTCTTTTCTATTTTTGATCATCACTTTAAGTAGAGGTTCACTTTGTACTACTAAACCTACTAACAAGAGGACAACAGAAGTTGTTGCTAAAATAGCATATACAAGAAAATTCAATCCTACAGCTTCTAATCTCATGGCTCCTGCAATATCTAAAGTTACGATAACAACCCAAAATAGTAAAACAACAAAAGCTAAACGTAATCTTTCATATGTTATTATTAATTCCTTCTGCATAGTATCTGATACCATATAATCACTCTTTTGCATGAATTATTTTTTCTAGTTCTTTAACAATTCCATCAATCCATTTGAATCTCTCGAGTAATGGTGATTCATAATAGATTCTAATTTTGGGTTCAGTACCAGATTTTCTAATGAGAATCCATGTACCATCAACTAAATCATATCTAAGACCATCTATTGTAAGCATTTTACCCTCTTCTCCTCCTAAGGACTCTTTAAGTGATTCCTTACATCTAGTAAAAACTCTTTCAGCTTTTCCCTCTTCAATGACATATGCTTTTCTTTCAGCAATATGATCGGGTATCTCTCTCATTACTTCAAATACGGTTGTTTGACGTGTTATAATCACTTTCAAAAATTTGCATAAACCATATAATCCATCAATCCACAAACCCCAATGTGGAAAGATAGGTTTCCAAGGTTCCGCAGCAAAAATAATTTTCTCCCCATTAGCAAGCAACTCTTCAGCTTTGCTATGAAGTTCTCCTAATTTCGTTCTAATTACTTCCCCACCCAAGACTTCTGTAGTTCTATCAATAGTTGTTGAAGAATCTATACTTACAATTATCTTTCCAGTACCATAGTCTTCTATCATAAGCTTAGCTAGAAGAGCATTTACTCTAGATAACTCAACAAATTCACCATTTTCGTCAACAATAGCTATTCTATCTCCATCTCCATCAAAAGCTGCACCTATGCATCCTTCTTTTTTACAGAGCTCAATAAGTAGACTCAGATTGCTTGGACTAGGTTCTGCTAATCTCCCTGGGAAATGTCCATCTATATGAGAATTTATTGTTATAACATGTAATCCAAAATCTGTTAATAATTCGGGAGCAAGATTTGACATTGGACCGTTAGCACAATCTAGAATGATTTTCCTTCCGTCTCCTTGAAATTTCAATTCAGAGAGAATCCTTTTTTTGTAGAGTAAATTTGTTTCATTAATTTCTTCTTGAGGAATTATT
Organism: Promethearchaeati archaeon; assembly: GCA_013166775.1. Classification (GTDB taxonomy): domain Archaea; phylum Asgardarchaeota; class Heimdallarchaeia; order Heimdallarchaeales; family Heimdallarchaeaceae; genus UBA460. The sequence goes on along the minus strand of JABLTJ010000020.1, from coordinate 24,037 downwards.
TTATCCCACGCAACATGATTAATAGGAACATTTCTTTCATGATCTTGAACTATTTTTAGCTCCACTTCTTCTTGTTCTTTTTCTGTAAATTCTCTCCCATTCCTGAATACTTTGATACCGTTATCTGAAGGAGGATTATGAGATGCTGTAATATATATTGCAACAGAATGTTTTTTGTTCAAAGTTAGATTTGCAATAACTGGAAAACTACATAAACCAACATTAAAAACAGGAGATCCTCCCAAAGATAGGGCAGCACATGCACATTGACTCAGTGCTTCAGAAGAAGTTCGTGCATCATGACCAACAAGAATTCCTTTAGAGGAATATATTGCTCCAACAGCTTGACACACATCAAAAACAAGCTCAGCAGTAACTTTCTTGCCATATGGACCTCTAATACCAGCTGTTCCAAAAAGCTTAGTCTTTTCCATCAATTTTAGGCTCTCATAGTGTAATATAACTATTTTCCTAAACTAATAGAAATTTTATAAGACAAAATCAAAGAAAATCAGTTAAAGATTTTTGTTCTCCTTTTTGCTTGGGTGTTTTTTGTTGTTCCTTCTCACTTAAACTGAGCTCAACTAATTTACTGTTAAGAACCTGTTTTATGCTTTCAAATTGGCTGTTATATTCTTCCATTAGATTATAGTTTCTTAGAATATAGGCTGGATGATACATAACAAAAATCTGATAATTACTATCAGTATTGATCATTTTCCCTGCTGTTTTTGTTACAGAAGTATTTGGAGAAAAGAACTTTAAAGCAACTCCTCCCAATGTTACAATCATCTTTGGCGAAAGAAAATTAAGCTGTTTGTGCAACCATCTTTCTCCACAGAAACGAAGTTCTTTTTCATTAGGTGTTCTATTATTACCTTCTTCAGTTGTGGGACGACATTTGATGATGTTCAAGATACTTAAATCTCTTTGCTTAACTAGATTTATCCCTTCAAGCATCTTGTCTAGTAATTTACCTGATCTACCTACAAAGGGCACTCCTTCTTTATCCTCATAGTACCCTGGTGCTTCTCCTATGAAGCACAAACTGCTCTTTGGTCCATAAATGCCAGGGACAACCTGAGTTCTTCCTTCCTTCAAATGGCATGCTTCACAGCTAATAATTTTGTCGGTTAATTCAGTTAAGTTTTCTGACAACCCAACTACCTCTTACTAAAATAACTGAAAAATAGAATTTATTAATATATTCCCAATTAATCCTTTGATAAGGTTGAAAGAAGCAATAATTGAAGCAGATTACTTAGTTACATGCAATTCTAAGAATCAAATCATTAAGGAAGCAGCAATTTATGTTGTAGCTGGAAGAATACACTCACTAGGAACGAAAACACAGATTCATAAAGATTATTCATCTTCTAAAGTAATTGATGGGACAAATAAAATTCTTTTACCAGGTTTGATTAATACTCATTCTCATAGTGTTCAAACTCTTCTAAGAGGAAAAGCTGATGATTTGTCACTATTAGATTGGTTAAGCAAAGTTATTTTACCTGGAGAACTGAATTTTTCTAAGCAAGATGTATATCTTTCCTCGCTTCTTGGTTTTGCAGAAATGATAAGAACAGGTACAACCACAACTAACGATATGCTTACCACCCATGACAGTGAAAAAGGAATCGAAGCTGCTATAGATAGTGGTATCAGAACAAGAACAGGAAAAATGTTGATGGACATCAATCAAGATTTTCCTGATGCTGAAGTCGAACCAGCAGATGAAGTGATTGAAAAAGCTATAAAACACATAGAAACCTATCATGGAAGCAAAAACAATAGAATCAAATCCTCCTTAAACGCTCGTTTTCTTTTATCGTGTTCTCCTAAACTCATGAATTTGATAGTTACTACTCAGCAACAATATTCCGATCTTATGATTCATACACATGCTTCAGAATCAAAAGCGGAATGTAAAAAAGTCGAGAAAATTTTTGGTGAATCATATATTCGGGCATTAAGAGATATTGGAGCACTAGGAAGTGAAACAATTATTGCTCATGGCATTTGGTTAGATGAAGAGGAGTATCGAATTATTAAAGAAACAGATACAAGAATCTCACACAACCCCTCCAGTAATTGTAAACTTGCTTCTGGTATTTGCGATGTTCAAAAATATCTTGAAATGGGTGTAATTGTTGGTCTGGCAACAGATGGAGCTCCTTGTAATAATAATCTCGATATGTTCAATGAAATTCGTTTAGCTACATTCCTACAAAAAGTAAAACATCTGAACGAAAAGGTCTTACCTGCGCAGCAAATTCTAAGAATGGCTACAATCGATGGTGCCCGAGCAATTAATTGGGATCATGAAATTGGGTCGATAGAGGAAGGGAAGAAGGCAGATTTAATTCAAGTAGATATATCTGACATAAATGCTATCCCATTATATGACCCTGTATCTCATTTGGTTTATTCTGCATCTGGAAAAGATGTTTGCACAGTTATTGTTGATGGCAAGATTTTGTATCAAGAAAATGTTCTAACAACTATTGATATGAAAAGAATAACAGAAGAAGTTAAGAAATATCAGGAAAAGTGGACTGACTGATATGAAAGAAATTTTCATTTCAACCCCAGGTAGAATATGTCTTTTCGGAGAGGACGTAGATTACATGAGTTTGGAAGTAATTACTATTGCCATTGATAAAAGAATCGAACTTAAAGGAAAAGTAACAAACACCGGAGAAATCAGAGTTAAGCTGGATGATTTCAACCAAATTATGAAATTCAAGAGTGAAAGACAAGATATACTCTCAAAAAGAGATTATGTAAAATCGGCGTTTAATTTATATCATGAGTATCTACCTTCGAATTTTGGTGCTGATATAACTGTTAAATCCGATTTATTAATAGGAAAAGGTCTTTCCTCTTCATCTGCATTTTCTTCAGTATTTGTTGCATTTTTTGATAAAGCCGCAAACCTGAATTCAACAGCAAAGGAAATTGCTTGGAAAGCTTATTTAGCAGAAGTAGTAAATCTAGGGGAGCCTGGTGGAATGATGGACCATTTTGCGAGTGTACTAGGTAATGTTATTTATCTGGAATGTAGGGAACCTTATTTTTATGAAAAATTAGATTTAAAACTAGACGGTCTTGTTATTGGTGATACTCTAAAGAGGAAGAAGACAATAGAGCTACTAACACTTAGAAAAAGTGAAATAAAAAGTGGTATTGAAATATTAAGCGAATTAACAAATGATTTTAGTCTTTTGGATTTTCCATTGGATGAAGCTTTCGGTATTTATGAAGAACAAAAGAATCCCGATTTAAAGAGAATTTTGGGTGTTCTAGGAATTCGAGATATTGTAAGAAAAGGGTATAAATTGGTCAAATCTAATGAAGAATTAGATCAAAATATTGTTCAACTCATAAATATGCATCATGATTTTCAAAAAAATTACTTCGAAAATGTTAGTGAAAAAATGCAGTTTTTAATTGAAAGAGCTAAGAAAGCAGGCGCAAAAGCTTGTAAGTTATTGGGAACTGGAAATGGGGGATCATTTTTAGCTTATGCTCCAGGAAAAGAAAAAAATGTTGCAAAATCTATTCTAAAGAATGGAGGAGAAGCTTACATAGTAAAACAAGATGTTGGTCTCACGATAAATGAGGTTAATTGCTGATTTGCTAAAAAATGCAAAAACTGAAAAAGTATCAAAGTATACCAAAGAGAAATGGTGTAATTGATAAAAATGAGTGATGATTGTGTTTTTTGTAAGATAGTGAAAGGAGAGATTCCTAGCTTTACTTTATATGAAGATGAGGAAATACAAGTATTCTTAGACCTTTATCCAACTTCTAAAGGTCACAGCCTCTACATCCCAAAAGAGCATTTTGCTTCAATATATGACATATCAGAGGAGAAAATGATTTTTCTTAAGAAACTTCCAAAAATTGCTGAAAAATTAAAAAATGCTGTCAATGCCACAGGTATGAATATTCTACAAAGTAATGGAAAAGATGCCGGACAAGTAATTAATCATATTCATTTTCATTTAATACCAAGGTATCCAAAGGATGGTTTGATGGATGTTGTACCAAAATCGGAGTTAGAAGAAGACGAAGCTAGAAAATTAATTGAAATTTTCAAAAAATAGTAAAAAAACTCAAAATTAAACACAAAGTTAATAAAAAATAATCAAAGTATGAAACAAAAAGGGGAAAAATATGACAGAAGAAGAGGTTCCAGGGAAAAAATATATCTTCAAGATAGTTTTACTTGGCGATCCTGGCGTGGGCAAAAGCTCATTAATAACACGATTTGTTCACAATAGATTCCAAGCATCTTATCTAATGACAATTGGTGTAGATATTCTAAGCAAGCAACTTTTTGTTGGTAAAGATGAAGTTTTATTCTTAATTAGTGATATTGGGGGACAAGAACGTTTTGCTTCCGTAAGAGAAAAATTTTATCGTGGAGCTAGAGGATGTTTTTTGGTCTTCGATTTAACTAGAAGTAACACCCTCTCTTCAGTTAAAGCATGGAAAAAGGGTCTAGAAGGTGTGGAAGAAGACGTTATTTATTTCCTAATTGGTAACAAAGCTGATCTTAAAGAACAAGTAGAACTGGAAAACGAAAATATTAAAGCAATAGCTAATGAATTAAATCTCTCGGAAGATTCTTTCTTTATAACTTCAGCTAAAACCGGAGAAAAAGTAGAAGAAGCTTTTGCTACTTTTGCTAAGGAACTCATGAAAGCTGTTGAGAAAAGAAGAGTGGAAGTAGGTTTGGAGTAATCTGAATTCCGAAAACGCAATCTTAACTCAACATTGGATTATACAAAACGACAAGTTTAAATGAGGTTGACAGCTAAAAAAAATATCACAAGATAAGTGCTCGTGTAGTTTAGTTCGGCCTATGATGGGGGACTGTCAAACGTGTTACTTTCGTAACATGTGCTGAACTCCTTCGACCCGGGTTCAAATCCCGGCACGGGCGCCAATTTACTCATTTTTCTTATTTCGATATCTTTTTATTATTACCAATGTTTTCTAATTTCGATGAGAAAATCCATCAAAATCTCTTATTTTTTTATATTCATATTCACTATCTCTTGTATACAGGTTAGCTTAAACAATTCTGCAGCGCTTCCAGTTGTTAAAAAAAATGATTTAATTTCTCTAGGTTATAGATTAACAGTAAGTGCAGTACAAGTTGAGGTTTTCACAGAAGAAGCCCCCTTTAAAGGTCAAGTCGCAATAGACGTTATTAAGCCAATAGGTTTGTATAATGAGATTATAGGAATGAAACTAGGGGAAGTGAGAAATTTAATCGTTGCTAAAGAAGATGGTTTCTCAGAATATGATCCTAAATACGGTATTTATGCAAATCTTACTCTTTACTACGATGATTTAACTATATTCGAAATTAACGGTGTTCATATTACAGAAATTGAAAATGGTGGGTTAACTCCTGGTTCATTTGGTTTCTATTTTCTCAGAGTGGTTCTAGGTTTGCTAGGTGCGACAGCTTTTATTTTTCTAATATATGGAGGTTACAAATTCTATCCAAGGATTTTTGGTAAAAGGTGTACCGTTTGTAAAACACTTGCAGTAGGTACTTGTAGGAAATGTGGCAGAGTCTTCTGTGAGAGATGTTATTCAAATGGGTGTCCGTATTGCAAAAGTAGAACTATGATACGCTTTAAGACCTAATGTTATCCCTCTTCGAAATTCTTTTAAATTTCCCTACAGCATATCTCAAGATGGCTAAATTACTAAGCAGATTTTCTCTGCTCTTCGTTTTTATAGTGCTCTTTTTTTATGCTTTGTCTAGTACTCAAGCTTATGACAATCTTAACGGTGTAGAGTATGATGATATAATAGACATATCCTTTGTTCGATATATTGATGGAAGATATTCAATAACATATTCTGATGATGATCCATTCAGAGTAAAAGTAAACTACAATGAATTAAACCATAACGTTGTCGATGAGCTTCTGGAGATGAAGAAACAAGAGACTAAAAACATTAATTGGGAAGTTGTGCTAGAAAATGGAACCATTAGATATTACGAATATCGTAATACCAAAATTGTTAGAATCGTTGAAGATAGTACGCCCGGTATCAATGTAGACATTGGAAGAATCTTCATTATCATTGCAGAGGTTATGGCAGGAATAGCGGGAGTAGGAGGAGCAGTCTATATCCTGTACAGAGTTCGCAATCGTCTCTCAATGAAAAAATGTATAAACTGTAGCAAGCAAGCAAATAGTAAATGCTCAAAATGTGGATCTTTCTTTTGCTCAGAATGCTCTGTTAAGGGTTGTTCTAATTGTGGAAGTAGGCAGTTTATTAGACTTTAACATATTTGTTTAAGAATTCTTAAGAGCGAAGAATTTTTAATTCTTCACAATTCTTTTATCAAGCATTTTATGTAAACAACTAATGTTATTGCCAAGATAACCAAGCGGTAAGGTGGTGGTCTCGAAAACCACTGGCGTTTGCCTCCGGGGTTCAAATCCCCGTCTTGGCTCCAAATTATGAAAAATTAATATCCTAGCAATCTAAATTATCTTTTCTCTTAACTTTTGTTTCATTAACTTTTTATTCAATACTGTTCTATCTGCCAATAAGGTGTTTATGCAATGGTTTCCCCAACTTTTCGTGTTAGAAGTATTTATGATGTTCCAATAATAAAATTGATTAAAGAGAATCTAAAGTATAATCTTGTTCAGCCTAGTCCTGAGCAAGCAAATCTGTTAAAGATAAAGAAAAGAATAGATCCATATGATTTAGAGATTCAGGATATTCTAGATGGGTATGGTATTTCTATAGAGGGAGATGAAGAATATGTTTCCGCTATTGCAGCTCTTCTCCATAAGAATATTCCAGATTCTATAATTCTTCAGCATCCTGTTCAAATACATGCAGTGTATAATGGAAAGATAGTTCATGTGAATCATGAAAAGAATCTTTCTGTTGTTGATATAGGAGAAAATATTAATACAATTCTTTTTGGTTCAAATTTCCATAGGGGAGATAAAGTAATTGTTCAAATAAAACAGCTGAATATATTTGAAGATCAATTACCTGTTTGTTCAACAGTAATTCATTTTCCTGGGCATTCAGTCATTCTTGAAAGAGACGCAAATTTTGTTCGTGTTTCCCGAAAGCTACCTAAGCAAGAAAGAGATGCACTATTTACGCTTGGAAAGCAATTAAAACCTCAAGATCATGGTTTAATCATGAGAACAAGCGCTACTAAAGCATCGCAAGAGGGCATTCAAGCTGATATAGATCAACTTGTTCAACGTGCAGAAGAACTTGATCTTTTAATTTCTGGATCCTCATATGGTCCTGGTATTCTCCAACCAGGTCAAACCGTGGCTCATGCACTATTCGTAAAGGAAGCTAAGGATAAATTAACTGAATTGCATAATGAAGTAACTCCTACAATACCAATGTACCATTGGTTTATGTCATATTCAAGGGACTTGAAACTTTCAACAACCTTTGCTGAAAGAATATCTAAGGAAATTGATGGAGCAAAATTATCTCCAATACTGAAGCAGATAATTCTTGAAAGGGATTTTGCAGAAAATTCTCTCTTATATCTAGAAGAATATAGGTTGACTTCGCCACCTCAAGAGAGAATTTTGGGACAATTAAATTGGTCTGATGATGTTTTAGTAATAAAAAGAAGTTTTAGATCCTCGCGAGGTGTACATTATGGACTTGAAAATGATATCCAGCAAGGTGATTCATCTACAATAATGACTAAAGAAGGAAGTTGGTCCGTTCACATGAAAATCAATCGTGAAGATTCATTACTGGGAGAAACTATTAAGATAATTACCCCACTTGAACTGTCAAACGGAGGAAAACTGCGTTATATCGATTTAGGTTTAACGTTAATAAAGAAAAATGGTGATACCGAAACCAAGGATACTGGGATAATAAATGATTTAGTTGAAAAAGGTATTATCTCATCAAATTTCAAAGAAAAAATATACAGAATATATGAAATCTGTAAGAAAAAGATTGATGCTGGAGAAGAACAAATCATAGTTCTTTCAGAATAAAAAATTGTGGAGATACTATTGAAAGAACACCTAATGGCTATCAAATGGAATCCTTTTACTCCTCCATATGTTTTTCTCTTTTTACGCAACCTTAAAGAAAATCCTGAAGAAGTATACAAAAAACCTCTCCAAGCTAAAGATTCATTTAATGTAACAATGTTTAAAGAAAAAATCTGCATAGGGCATTCAATTAACAAGGAGAAATACTATCTCTGTTCTAATTTCACTAACGAACAATACGTACGATGTTATACTTGCGAACAAAACGATTTTGAAAAGTGTTTTTTGCTTTGTGACGCTTCGAAACCATATGGAAATTGTGCTCAAAATTCGGAAGCTTATGAATATTGTGTTTCACATCCTTGCTCAGTTTATTTGGCGTTAATTGCGAATAATGTAAAGGTTGGTGTTTCTTTCAATCCATTAAAACGTTGGATGAATCAAGGTGCTGATGTTGCTATTGAGATATTCAAAGCAAAAAATGGTTTAGAAGCAAGAAAAATCGAGAAAGAAATATCACAAGTGCTAAATATTCCTCAGACTATCAGAAAATCACAAAAAGCACGGAAATTGAACTATAATCTTTCTAGATCACTACCTGAATTCAGGGAACTCAAAGACAATGTTGTTACTTATTTAGAGAAAACGGATTATGATTTACAAGAATCTGAATTATTGTACAAAGAAACAGAGCTTTCTTCATACTATGGAGAAATCTCTTCTCTCGATGTAAACCCAATTTTAAATGAAATCGAAAAAACCAGGCAGATTACTGGAGAGCTCGTAGGGATAAAAGGAAAACTTGCAATAACTAGAGTTAATAATAGTTACTATGTCTCAAATCTCTCAAAAATGATTGGCCATTCGATCTCATTCTCTGAAGTTCCTCTTAAATTGAAAGGACAAAAATCTTTGTCAGATTTTCTTTCAAGTTAGGGACAAGTCATTAGTATTTAGTAGAATAATTTAAATTACTGACTAAAACTAGATTACTGATAATATGAGCAGCTTTAAGGAACGAAATGTTGAATGCATACTCGCTATTCTGAAGAAACAAAATCCTGCAACAACAAAAGAAATAATGGCTATGCGAGATTTATTCCCTGATATATGCGCAGGGTGTACATCTGGTGGTGATGTTATTTTAGCAGGAAAAGAACTTGTTGAACAAGGTGTTGTAGAACGAGAGTGGTCATCAACAGGTTTTATCTGGAAACTAATATCCAGCCTTAATGAAAATGCATAGAGTGGTGATTTAATGGTTATATGGTCTCGGATAAGAAAAGATTTCCCTGTTCTAAGTGAGCTTTATGATGGAAAAAGTTTGATTTATTTTGATTCAGCTTGTATGGCACTTAAGCCAGTTCAAGTTTGGAAAGCAATGGAATATTACTACAAATATCTTGGTGCATGTGGTGGCGCTGGAAGATCTACTCATAGTCTTGGAGTAGAAACAAGTTTACTCACAGAAGAAGCAAGAGATAAGATTACTAATTTCATACATGCTGAAAGTTCAAATGAGATAATTTGGACTAGGAACGCGACTGAAGGTCTGAATCTTGTAGCAGCAACAATACCCTTGGAAAAAGATGAAAATGTTGTTACAACAACTCTAGAACATCATAGTGGAATGCTTCCTTTCTTCAAAAGGTGTAAAGAGACAGGAAGCGAGCTTAGGTTAGTAGAAGCTAGAGAAGACGGGACACTTAATCCCGCTGACTTTGAAGAAAAAATCGATGATAAAACAAAGATTGTATCATTTGTTCATGCTTCTAATCTTACTGGCACAGTTGCTCCACTAAAGGAAGTAGTCAAGATTGCTCATGAGCATGATGCTTTAGTAATCTCTGATGAGGCTCAATATGCTCCACATCAGAAGCTAGATGTTCGAGACATTGATGTGGATTTCTGTGTGTTGAGTGTGCATAAAGCATGTGGTCCAACTGGAATTGGAGTACTTTATGGTAAATATGAGCTCTTAGAATCATTGGATATGTTTATGGTTGGAGGAGATGTCATCGAAGATGTTGTCTATGAAGGAAACAAAGTGATACCAAAATACCTTCCACCACCTCATAAATTTGAAGCAGGATTACAGAACTATGGAGGTATGTTAGGAGCAGGAGCTGCGGTAGATTATTTGACGAACATCGGTATGGATAATGTTCATAATCGCGAATTAAGCTTCTCAAAAAAATTACTTGAAGGTATTCTAGAACTTGACAAATTTGAAGTACTAGGGCCATTAGACTACAAACAGAGAGCTGCTCTTGTATCTTTTCGTCCAAAATCTGATGCTGTTAATCACAATGATATCGTAGAGTATTTCAATGAGATGATTCCAAATCATAAAATTTTGATGAGATCAGGAAATATGTGCGTTCACCCGTTCCAATATCAAATAGGGATAAAACCAAATAAAGGAGAAGGGGTTGTAAGAGCTTCTCTCTACATTTACAATACAGCTAATGAAATAGAAATATTCCTTGGAGCACTTGAAGATTTTGCAAAAGCAATTGAATGAAATAGGTTGTTCCCAAATGGAAAAAAATGTACTAGTAACTGGAGGATGTGGATTCATAGGTTCACATCTTATTGATTTACTAGTTGATCAAGGTTTTTTTGTAATAGTTGTAGACAATTTATCAGGTAATACATCAACAAAATTTTTAGAACAACATTTGGAAGAAAAGAAAGCAACTTTCTACCAATACGATATTAGAAACTTGGAACTTCTATTATCTATCCCACTGGAATTTGATTCAATTTTCCATTTAGCAGCTCAATCCGATGTGAAAAAAAGTGTAGAGGAACCTGAATTTGATTTCAGCGTTAACACAGTAGGAACATTCAACATTCTGGAATTGATGAGGAAAAAAGATATTCAGAATCTAGTTTTTGCAGGATCGGGAGGAACTGTTTATGGAGAATTAGCAGCTTCTCCAACTCCAGAAGATTACCCACTGAAACCTATTAGTATTTATGGTTCTGCTAAAGCGGCAGCCGAGATGTATTGTTCAAGTTATTCTTCATTATATGGTCTAGATATCGTTTCCTTACGTCTAGGAAACATATACGGACCTAGGTCTAAACGCGGTGTGATGTATGATTTCTACAATAAACTAAAAACAAATCCTTCAAAACTGGATATACTAGGAGATGGTAACCAAACCAAATCTTATCTTTATATTGAAGATACAATAGATGCATTCAATATGCTCTATCAATTAAATACAAGAGGTTTTGATGTTTATAATGTAAGTTCTGCTAAGGCAATTAAAGTAGTCGACATAGCTGAAACAGTCACTAAGATATTGGGAATTAAAAATGTAAAGTACTCTTTTACTAATGAAAAAAGGGGCTGGGAAGGGGATGTTTCTTTTGTTTCGCCTGATGTTACTAAACTGAAACAATTAGGATGGGCTCCAAAAATATCTCTTAATAAAGGAATAGAAATGTATCTGGAATGGTTATCACAAACTTGATTATTTGACTCCGATGTGACAATATTCTTCTTTTAGTTACTCTTTTTCGAGGATTGAATTAGTAAATTTTCCAAACAGCAAGAAAACTTGTGTTAAAAGAAGGTGCTAAATTATTCAAAGATTCAAAAATGAAATAATCTGTGCGCCCATAGGGATGAAATAAGTAAGGATATATTGTATCGTTACTTGTATTTTTTATTGCAACGATATACTGGATATTGAGTGAAACAAGAGTATCAATTGTGTATGATCGAGTAATATTCAACCCTCTAATTTGAGATAAAACCTGATCTTCGTATGAGGAACCATTGTAAACTAAACTAAATGTTTCAACAAAACCATAGAAACTGAAATAGGTATTATTGATAACTAAATCTGCAGGTATCCATCCGTAATAAAGAGGGTGTTCAGTGTGATAACCTGGAATCGTAGGTAAAAATCCAGCTCCACCTATACGTCTAGATAGAGTAGTTGAAGATGTTAGAATAGTTCCATTAATTCCTTCAGATTTTATATATTCTATGACAAGAAGTTCATCATTTGTGATATGATTCTGGGAGTAATTTAGTGAGTATGGGGCAATCCACAAACTAGCATAATTCTCTTGACCTTCGTACGCTGTTTGAAGAAATAATATATTACTTGTGAGTATAATAAACATAAAAACTAAAACCCATTGCATTCTTTTGAAACCAAACAAATATCTTTTCACTATGAAAAATAACCCATATCCCCCAATCGCTACTAGTACAACAAAATATGTAATCCTAACATAAACTATGATTGAAATGTAGATAACATGCACTACAACTGCTGATAAACCTACAATTGAAGCACATAAAAGGAATGAAAATTTATTCGAGCAACCTTTTTTTCTCAAAAACGATACGCTTTGTTTTATTCCTAAAACGCTTATCCATACATAGATTGGTAAGAAAAGAACAATCGAGTACACAGGAATTTTCCAAGATAGAGCTATGAGGCTCACAATTACGAGTAGAAATGGTCTTCTATCAAAATCAACCTCCTTCCTTGAGAAAAAGATGGAAAGCAATCCAATTGGAAGGAATATCAACAATACACCAAGATTTGAAAAATAAACCATCCCCAGTGAAATAATTTGAGATGTAGTTTCTCTACTATCAGATATGGGAGACCACAACGATACATCAAAATCTGGTGTTATTATAAAACCTAACACCATCATTCCAATCGATAAGAGTAAAAAGAATACCTCCGTTATTCGGTTTTCTATAATTTTCTTTGTAAACCTCTTGATTCTCTCTGAAGATACAATTATTTGGAAAACAAATGGAATTAAGTAAAGTAAGTACATAACTGAAATTCTATAACTTAAAACCATTAAAGTAAAAACTACTAAAATCTTAATAATTGAGAATATTTTGTTTTTTATACTCTCCTCCTCTTTAAACTTCAGAAGATAATAAAGAAACCAAAAAGATAAAGCCAATAGTACACCTCTGGGATGTAGAGAAAAGTAAGTATAATTGTAGAAATCTTTACTACCGAATAAAACCATTATAAGAAACAAATTTCTAAAAATTTCTTTCCTAAAAAGTAAACTTGAAAGCTTATATGCACCAATTGCACACACAATTGTCAGTAAGAAATCAACCATAACTATTGAGACTGATAATGATATATTTATTGAAAGCAATCCAGCTAATAATAATGGAAGTGCAATAGGATATTGAGAAAATGGGTAGAAACCAAAGTACGAAAGAGGGTGAATAAGCCATGTATGATCACTGACTAAAGCACCATTATTGATTGCAAAAGCCATCCAAATAACTTCAAATCCATCATAACCGTAAATGTATGGTAATTTAGGAATACGAATTAAAATGCTTAATAAACCTATAAATAGTGGTAAAAGCCATCTGGAAAACTTTCTAACTTGCTCCTCTTTCTTTTCCACCATACGCGAAAAACCGTTTTGAATCTTATAAATTTGCTTATGGTATTTCATACTTTTAACTGTTTTTTTTGAAAATAATATTTTCTTCTACCGAAATCATTAAAAAATAAAGAAACAGTCATGATTTGGACACAACTTTTTATTGAGGTGCTAAAATGAGCGATGATACCCTCGAACAGATAAACGAAGCAGTTCATCTTTTAGAGAGAATAAGTGAAGATACAACTGTTCCTAGAAACATTAGAAGAGCAGCATTAAACTCACTAGAGATAATTCGAGAACCAGATTCAGAATTAAGTCTAGCAGTAAAAGCAAATAATGCAATCGAAATCTTAGATGAAATATCTCAAGATCCAAATTGTCCTGCTCACGCAAGAACAATGCTACTACAGATCATAACACTTCTTGAGATTACAGACTTTGATTATTGAATCACAAGAAGCTAAAGTTCTATGAAGATTTCTCTCTTTTTCTTTTATTTCTGTTATTTCCTACTTAATTAAGAGTCTTCTTTAATTATTGATCCTGGAGCAATGGTGGAACCCGATGCAATTTTCCGACCAGGCAGTATTAGTGTATTAACACCGATTTCACAATTATCTCCCACAATAGCACCAAGTTTCATTAAGCCTGTATTCATTTTTTCTCCGTTTATGTTCATTATTACTTCTTTTTTAGGCGTTTCTGTGTTTACTGTAATCACTCCAGACGAAAGGACACTATTCTGACCAATTACACTGTCTCCAACGTAACATAAGCGATAAACTTTTGATTCATCAAACAAAACAGAGTTCTTAATTTCACTACCAAAACCGACAATCGATCCCTTCCCAATAGAGCAATGATTTCTAATTAAAACGTTATTTCCAATGTAACTGTTTGGTCCAATGTATAATGGACCATTTAAGACTGTTCCAGAACTGATTTCGGTATTTTCATCAATTATTACAACGTTTTTTAGCTCAACATTGGATGATATGTAAACATCCTTTGCAATTTTAGATACGGTAAGTTTGGAAAGTAATAATTTATTAGCTTCAATAATGTTCCATGGTTTTCCTATATCTATCCAATCTTTCTCCCAAATAGCAGCAGCTACTTTATCTCCCTTTTCAATTCTATTGTTTATTGCTTGACTCAAAGTTGCTTTATTCTTTATTTCTTCAAATATATCAGTTCTAATTACGAAGCATCCGGCATCTACATAATTGCTTTGAGACTGCGGATCTGCTTTCTTAATGCCTGCCTTCTTAACCATCCCCATTGAATCAATATCAACCATACCAAAATCTCCAGTGTCTCCTTGGAGAGTAAGAGTCATGGTCATATCAGCTTGAGTGTTCTCAAAAGCATTCAGTGCCCTTAGCATTAATCCTTTCTCTGAAACTACATCTCCGAATAGAAGCAAGAATTCACTCTCATTTTTAACAAAATCCTCTGCAGCTAGAAGAGCAGCTTCTATACCTATACTTTCACCCTGGTCTGCATAGTGAATACAAACACCAAAATCGCTCCCCTTCTTGAAATAATCACGAATTTGTTCTCCCTTATAACCAGTAACAATCAATATGTCAGTTAAACCAATCTCTTTCAATTCCTTAATTAAATACTGAAGAATAGGTTTCCCAAGCAGAGTTATCATAGGCTTTGGCCTTGTTTGGGTTAAAGGAAACAAATCAGTACCTTTTCCTCCAGCAAGAATAACAGCTTTCATTTTCTTTTACACCTTTGTCTTTTCAATATTATATACTTATTTCACTTTTAATTTTGAAAGCAAATTTCTTTTCACTCATTTTTACTCAAAACGAGTATATAACTTTTGTTATAAAAAAGAATTCAAGAGAAAAGAGATTTTTTACTAAAGATAAATATTTCGTTAAATCATCAAGTATCACACATATTATTATACGTGAGATAGATTCATTCAATCAATAGTATGAATCTCCGCAAACCAATACCCACTGAAAGATTTGCCGCTTATTCTCATTCTGTAGCTTTAGTATTTGCAATTATAGGTTCAATCTATCTAATTTACATAACAAGAAAAGATAATGCTCTTTTAGCAATAAGTATACTTTATTCTTTCTGTATCTGTTTTATGTTTACAGGAAGCTCAGTCTTTCACACTCTAAAAAAAGAAAGTGATGAAGTTTCTTTTTGGAGACAGTTAGATCACATAGCTATCTACTTCATGATTGCAGGTTCATACACTATCGTTTCTTACTTGTATTTAGATGGAATCTTTAAATGGACAATAATCTCACTGCAATGGGGGTTTGTTGCATTTGGAACAATACTCAAAATTCTTGCAGTAAATATTCCTACCTGGCTTGATGTTGGGATCTACTTAGTAATGGGGTGGATGATAGCAATTCGAATAGATTATATGTTCAAAGGATTATCTCTTCGAGTCTTTTTACTTGTTCTTTTCGGAGGATTAGCATATACAATAGGAGCAATTTTCCATGCAATTAACAAACAGAAACCTTTCCCAGGTGTATTTGTATTTCATGATATATTCCATGTTTTGATAATTGTAGGAGCTTCATTACATTATGTTGCTATTATTGGTGGAGTAATCTAGAAAAAGTAAAAAAAAGATAAACACTTCGTAAAATAGCATAAATGTCAATTATTGGTTTAAATTTTAGAGAACAATAGTTTAATATGAATTGAATAAAATAGAAAACTTATCTTCTCTGTAGTGATGTGTGAGTATGAAATTAATTTGTTGTCCTATTGAAAAAGTACCATTAATATATCCTTGAAATTCACAAACCCTCATACCTTTTATTCCAACAGAATCTCCTTCTGAGTGTCTCAAAACAATAGCAATTCCAAAAAGCGATGAGTTGGTTATCGAAGCTTTGTAAAAATAATAATAAGAATCAAAAAATGAATTGTTATTAGTGTCAATTACAAATGCATTAAAAATAATAAGAGAACCTTGTGTGTCAATCGAAACATTTGTGAAGTTAGCCATAATTACGATTGTGATAGAAAAGGAACCATTTCCATAAATCACTGCTCTATCTATATTGAACTCTCTCTCAACCCTCTATCTAAACCAATCTATAATTTGAAACAAATTACTTTTCACTCTTTTTTACTCAAAACCCGTATGTAACTTTTATCATTAAGTTGTTAGAATGTTGTGGAAATCAAAGGCATAAAGAATTTGTTTTAAGAATTGATAGGCTTCATCACTTATTAATTATTCTTGTTTATATCATAAGATGACGAAACACATCATAATTCCTGTGATTTGATCTTTGCTAAAACAATTTCCCTATCTGCATATTTGGATGCTTCTGGGTCATGGGAAGCTATAACCAATGTTGTATTGTATGCTATAGACATGTTTGAAAGGAGCTCATATACAGTTGTAGAAATTTCAGAATCTAAATTGCCTGTTGGTTCATCCGCTAGAATAATTAGAGGATTATTAGCTAATGCAACTGCCATCGCAACTCTTTGCTGTTCTCCTCCACTGAGGTATGGGGGTTTCTGTTTAAGGTAACGATCTATCTCAAGCATTTCCACAAGCTCATTAATCCGTTTTTCTCTTTTCTCTTTAACTATTTTTGCTAAAACCATAGGGAATTCAATGTTTTCTTTTACTGTAAGAAAGGGGGCCAAATTATAGGATTGATAAATTAAGCCAATGGTTTTACATCTATACTCGGCTAGTTGATCTTCATCATACTCAACTATATTTTTGAATTCAACAAGTATTTTTCCAGCAGTTGGCCTTAAAATACCCGCTAGACAATGGAGAAGAGTCGATTTACCAATGCCAGATTTGCCGCGTACAACTACTCTTTCACCTTTGTTAATGTTTAAATTTATTCCTGGAAGAGCTATAGTCTCCACTTTACCTTTATATACATGAACTAAATCTAGTACCTTTATTATCTGTTCTTTTTTATTCATCTTTCTCACTTTCATTTTTTTGTTTTTTATATTTTAATCGTCCTAAGTTCTTAAAATGCAAAAATGATTCAACTGGTTGAAGTAATCCAAGAAGAATCAAGAAGATGGGAGTAATAAATGATAACCATGAGATTTCTATAATTATTGGAAAATTATTTGAAATATTGTAGATAGATAGGATAATTTGAAGACCAAAAACTGCTAAAATTACAGCAAAAGCAGATGCAAGAAGTGTATGACTTGTGAACCATAACAATAGAGATGAGGTGGATAGAGGTGTCTTCATACCTCTTATTTTCAGGAAATCTAATTGCTTCTTTGCTTCTCGTTTTATATCAACTAGGATTAGGGTAAGGATCACTGGTATCACCAGATTTACAAAAACTAATGTAATTTTAAGATTCTGCAATAGTTGTTCATTTGTGTAAATTTCCAAATTACTATTATTTTTACCATGAAGTACTAAGTCCACCATTTTCTCTTCTTCTAAATAGCTATAAAACTCGTGTATATTTTCGATATTCTCTCTAAAACTAAAAATTGCACTTTGGAATTTTGTAATGTTATCATTTTCAGCATATTTCATTATATACCAAGAATCTCCTAATAGATTCGAGTAAAAAGGTAGATAGGTTGTATAGTCAATCAGAGTTTTTTTCTCATAAAATATACTTCCATTCGATGAGAATTTTGGTACAGAAATATCATCAGAAATTGAAAAGTGATGTTGTTGCATGATTTGACTAGATGTTATTACATTATCAATAGAACTGTTCAACTGTTGGAAAACCTCATAGTTAGAAAGTTCTTGGAAATAGTTCTTAGTAAAAATCATATGATCATAAAATTTCAAGGGGTTAGTAATATAGATAAAACTCTCAAAAATTTGTCCAGAAAAAACACTATCCATATAAGAAACAATATACTCTGTATTCCCATATTCCTGAATTATTTCGGGAATACTGTCTGAATTAACAACAATTGAGACATCTAATAATTTCTGAGATGAATAATATTGGTCGCTGTGTTGTCTTAATGTTATAAAACTTGAAGATAGGAAGGATGTAAAGAAAATTAGGAAAAAGTATAGAAACCACAATTGTTTTTTTGTTCTATATATGGATAAGAAGAGCTTAGAAATAAATAAATGTAAAGAAGTAAGAACTGATAAAATCCTACTGAGGGTTTTTCTCATTACTAGTACAACTAATTTAGGAGAAAAAACTAGTAAAGTGCAAAAAACAAAGAAACTTAAGGAAATTGTCCAGATCCATCCTGTGGAAAGATATTGCAACTGAAATGTTACCTTATTCAAAGTCCAAAAGAGTGTAATAGAGACAACAACTAATACCATAGTTGTTGTCTGAATCAATATGCTAATCTTTTTTGATTTAGAATATTTTTTCTCAGCTTGTTTATTTGAAATGTCTCTAAATCGGATGGCTGAAGTTAGAGAATATTGGAAAATAATTACACAAACAAAAATTATGCAAAGATCAACAGACATCAAAATCTTGGAAAATACCCATTTACTTGACCCATTAATGAATAACACAATAAAAGTTAAAATGGAAGAAATTGCTAAACTAATCATTAATACAGAGGTTTGGAGCAAAACAATCCTTTTTACTAATTGTGAGTAACCAGCACCCCTCTCTGTAAAAACCTTCAAGATTTTTCTCAATTCTCTTAGATTATTTTTAAGAAAAAGATAGGTGGAAAAGAGAAAAACTCCAGTAATAATTATAACTAGTAATGATATATTTAGAAGTGACGCATTCGTCTCCTTACCATTAAAAGTTAGAATAATAGTTAAATCTCTATTTTCTTCAAAAAAGCTATAAAAATCAAAAAAATCAAATCTAATGCTACTTGTCCAATGATTGTGTAATTCCACAACTTTTTTCGGAAGATAATTTACCGTAGAAGTTTTGTCCCATTGAAAATATGTGAAATGATAAGTAGTCTCGTTAGATGCTAAACTTAAAAGAGAATCATAGCCAACTGTAATTGCAAAGTTAAAGAAAGAATCTTCTGACATAAGAATATTCAGATTGTGAAGATTATTGCTAATTATTAAATCTTCAAAATTCATAAAAACATCTAAAAAAACAGTCTCATTTACTGAATCTAGCAAAGAAATGCTTTCATTATAAGAGGGGAAATTCCACTCAATAAATAGGCTACCTAACTCAATTTCATAATCGCTTTGGTGAAATAGTACAGCTTCATCGTTATCTAGAGTCAAATTAAGAGCGGTCAATAAATCAGAATTTAGCAAGATAAGATTATAATTTGTGAAGTAAAAACCACTATAATTTAGGTTAATGAATGTTTTTGGAACTAAATCCATTGAACGATAATTATAGTCTTTGAAACGACCAGAGAAAGATGTATACGAAGATAGATAGTTAGAAAAACTCTGTTCTACTAGAACTTCAAAATCAGCTTTATTTTGAGTTTGTACAAGAGTTGACCACTTGCTATAATAATCAGATGTGAATAATGAGAGCGAAAATGAAGATGAAACAAACAGAAATAAAATAATTATGCCCTCGTATAGCAAGGTCTTTTTCTGTCCTTTTTTCAGTAATGATAATAGCTTCATTCTTGTTCCTCCAATTGAAATAGAGGATTGTCAATCTGTTTGATAGGTGGTAAAGCTTTTTTTAACTTCCAAAAATAAATAAATCCAGAGAAACAAGTAATAGTAGTTAGATACACAAATTGTAAAAGGAGCACAAATAAAGAATAAGGAAAAACTGACAATCCTATTTTCAGATAATCATAAGGTTGAAAATTGCTGGAGAGAATTAATGTAAAAAGCCATCCAAAAAGATTCCCTAATATCATAAGAAAATATAGAAATAAAAGCAGAGGAACCAAAGCAAGGAAGATACCCTGTTTAATTGATGTTCCTCTTGCAAAGAAAACACTGAAACCATTAAGCTGATCATCGAAAATCTGTCTACAATATTCAAAAATGTAGTAACTTAGTGCTATACTTATAATTACAATTATTGTAATCAGCTGTTCAGAATTCAAAAATACATCTGCGAATTCTGTAACGAATTTAGTGTTGCCAAAATCAATTATAGAAATATCATAATGATAATCATCATTCCATAAACCAATCAAAGATTTAAGCTGGTTTTTATTAGTATTGTTTTTCAAGAAGAGAATTGATAATGATTCAAGAAATTCATATGATGATACATCTGAGATGTTGCCATTTAGTAAGATGTAGTTTGGATTTTGGGGGTGAGAAGAAGAACCAGGATTTGTATAATAATAAAAACTCAACCAAGAAAATGTTGGAACTGAATTGACAATATCTATTATTTCACCGTAGTATCTAACTTCACCAGTAGAAGTGTGAGTATAAGTAAGAGAATTTCCTATATCTTTATCTAGCATGTTTGATAGCCCTTTTGGAATAATTATGGAATTTGAATTATTTTCAAATTCTTGCTTTATATCTTCTATATTCCTTTCTCCTGAATATTCTTCTATGTATTTTTGAGAATCAAATAAGTTCTGGATTTTACTCTGATTTATAATAAAACCATCTAATTGCTGTAAAATTATTCCTTGCGTATCAGCTAAACCAATATACTCTGTATCGAAGTATGTATGATAAAACTCTATTGAAGAATCAATATAATCCCTCAGAAGATTGTGAACATCAATACTACTGGTAATTGGGTAAACAATCGTCAAATCACCAATTTCATTGTAAGCTTCATTTCTTGTATCAAATGCAACAAATGAATCATGCACAGAGAAGAATAGAGAAATTATCATTACAAATATCACCAGTAGCTTTGAAACTCCCTTTTCTTTTATAAGCACTTTTCTGGAGAAATCTCTTGTATAATTAAGAATAGAATAAACCTTAGCAAATAATAAGATAATCAGGGTTCCTAGTTTTGAAATGCGATCTTTTTTCAGTAATAAGCTGAAAACCAATAATACAATACAAAATAAGCCAAAAATCCAATAATTGATATCATTTTCACTACCAAAAAGTAGAATATATGTGTTAATGAAGAATAGAGCAGAAAAAGTAATAGGAATAAGTGAAACAAATATTTCTCCAGCTATGTTGTAGAGTTTTCGAAAAAGTGTAGAATCTCTATTTTCTTCTTTAGTAGCCTTTTTTGATTTTTGTATGAGGAGAAATAATTGAAAAGAACCACTCAATGCTACAAATGCTAGAGCGGTACCAGCAAGTTTAATGTAATTTACACCAAACCTCAAAAAAAATGGTACAGTGAGTTTGAGGTAAATTAACGAGTAAATATAGCTTAAAATAAGAACGATTCCAACCGCTTTTATTTCTGTTAAAACAAGCGTTAGTGATATCTGAAAGTCTTTTCCACCTCTCATCTTGAATAATATAAATTTACTTTTTTGAGAATTTAAATAACCTTTAGATGTAAAGACCAGAGAAAGAATGATAATAATTGATATTAGCAAATAAAGAGAGATTCTTTGAGTTATTCTAACCTCTTCAAAATTACTATTAAATAGCTCTAATTGACCTTTCAATGAATATTGATAAATTGAAGAATCATTGGTAATATCTTCAGTATCTACTTCAAATACTCCGTGAATTTTATCTTCTTCAACTCCTAAATAAGTAATAATATCTTCGACCAATTGGTTATAGATTTTGGATTTATCAAATTTGAATAAGAAAGCTTCTTGTGTCGCAATTTGATGAAAATAATCGTCAAAGAGTCCATCAAATGTATTATCGTTTATAAGAATACAATTACCATTTATATACTTAGAAAAAAAAGCTTCTAACATTTTAGTCTGAGCTATTTTATTTACAGGAACAAAGCCTTGAAATGATAAAGTACTATTTACATTAAGATCTCCTGCAAACTGAAAAGATGTAAAGAGTGATTGCGAAATATTCAGATTTTTATCTCTTAAAGAATTGTCTACAAAAAATTCATTTTCTTCAATAGACAAATTACACTGATTACTATAAAATTCTTCAGGTGCCCAAATTACTGCAACTGGAAAAGTTTCAGCGTGCTCTATTTCAATTGTACTTGACATAAAACCTATATGCAGATATTCGTCAAGCTGAAGTTGTGATTTAATATTTGTCTCCTTATATTCTTCTGTATACAGATAAGAAACGTTTTCTTTTATAATAATGTAGTCTGAGAAAGAATCTGAGATTATATCATCATAATTACCATAATAAATTGCTAAATCATTTGAATAGACTGTTATGAAACAAATAGCAGATAAAACTAGGGGTAAAATGATATACTTATATTTAATAGGTCTATTCCCTGTGTTTAACAATCTGCATCCACTTCATATAAAGACTTGTTTATTTAAATGTATTTCTTTTTTAAAAAAAGGTGGGTGGGTAGATACTACCCCGGACCAGCATAGTAATATGTAAGATCTACATCAATAGTCATTTTTGGTATATAGTGGGTAACTTCGCTATGTTCAACATCATCCATATCAATTACGTTAAAATCAAGAAGAGAATATTGGTTGTCATTAGTAACAGGATACCATCCTGAAGGATATGGTATAAACCAAGTTGCATAACACCATACACCATTGTAGTCATATGAGTATGGTCCAGAATTTCCGACTTCAAGCTTTGCTCGAAAAACTAAATCTTTCTCATAATCACTTCCATCTTTATCCCAAGTTTCAATTGTGAAGTAAGCATAAGGGAGGTATCTCTCAAAAAAGAAACTTACGCCACTTATTGTATGTGTACCTTTACCTAGAGTACCATAGTAGTCAAAATAGTTTTCTCCACCATATGCTGTAACTTTGAAACCTATTTCTCCTGGTCCTATAATATCACCATCATTTCTGTTATGGTCAAAAACAATCTGTTTTATTGTTATTTCTACATCTACATACAGTGTATCTCCTTTAACTAAGGCTGTCGAAAAACCCAAAATTGACACCATAGCAACTAATATTACGGCATTTCTCAGTTTTTTGTTAATTTTTTTCACTCCGTTTAATTTATGATGAGCTGATAGTAGAAATGCAAGGATAGCCAAACTCCTACCATCAAAGAAGTGAAAGATAGACAGGACATAAGCTACCCTATAAAGTCTGCAAGTAATCTCCAAACTCCTCTTCCATCATAACACTTCCTTAATTAATACAGGTAAACTCATTCTCCACACTCAAACCAAACTAAGTAAGATTAAAGATTGGTCGAGATAATTGAGTGAGCTTAGTATTGCTCATCACCAAAAATTCTAAGAGGAAAAAGAACATATAAGTGTTTCGCAGATATGGTTCATCGTTAATGTATCTTATTTCATAATTCGGTTCTGGATGATTAATAGTATCTTTTTATACTTTTTCACATTAAGAATTTTATGTGAAATAATCTCTTCAACTTCAAATTTCTTATCCCTACTTTACTTGATGTGGTTTCCACTTCTCTAAAAATGTTAGTGATTAATAATGAAATTGTGATAATACAAGTGGTACAGAAATGATGAAAGAACTCCCTAGACAATCACAATAATTCAAAGATACTAAACGAATACTAGAGTATTTATTGAACGGTTACTAAAACAATCGACTGTAAGATACTTGCTGAAAAAGCAATCAAATTTATCAGCTCCTGC
>JABLTJ010000044.1 GCA_013166775.1 Promethearchaeati archaeon | reverse complement strand
CAGGAGTGATATTTCTTTTCCCAATTCCAATTATATTAATTGAAATAACTAATTATTTGACTGGATCATATGTCTATAATTTAGGTGGTTGGAATGTTTTTTCACATCTCTTATTCTTTGTTTATGGTTATATTTTTGCTACAAATTTTAAATTCAAAAAAACGATAGAAAAGCATGCTATACCCGCACTAGTAGTTCTAGTATTATGCGCTGTTCCATTATTCTTAAGCGACTCGTTTAATGTTACTGAAACTGTTTCTCAAGTACTCTTCTGGATATTTGGAACGATTTATAGTTGGAGTGTATTAGTAGCTCTTCTCGCTCTTGGTAGTAAATTCTTAGACCGTAATAACAAAGCAAGAAAATTCCTCAATGAGCTTGTACTGCCGTTCTATGTTATGCATCAAACTATAATTGTTGTAATTGCCTTCTTTATTGTTCAACTGAACATGCACTTTTTTGCTAAATATATCATACTTATTATAACATCATTTACTGCATGTGTTATTTTGTTATTGATTATAAAATACATCAATCCTTTACGATTTATTTTTGGTATGAGGTGGAAAAAAGGATTGTTAAAACGAACGAAAGAAAAAGAAGAAATTCCTATTACAAATAATTGATAATTAAATACTGAATTTACAGGAAATACCTGCTATGACCTCTAAATCTGAAGTAACAAGTAGTAAAACCTTCACCAAATTGGAAAGAAGGTACGATTTAGATTGGTTAAGAATTGTTTCCATCCTACTCGTATTTTTCTATCATTCAACATTATTTTTTAGTACCCCTAGTTGGTTGATGAAGAATGCTGAAACAAGTCGCTATTTATCAGGAATTATGAATTTTGGAACTGCATTCGCTTTACCATTGTTTTTTGTAATTGCAGGTATGTCGACTTTTTATGCTCTGAATTTCGTTTCTGCTGGAAAATATACTGCAATGAGAGCTTTGAGATTGCTTCTACCTTTCATTCTAGGTATTTTTACTCATATTCCATTACAAATTTATCTAGCTTCTAGTCTTTCTGGATCAATTTCCACTAGTTTCACTCAATTCTATGATGGTTTGATGTTCAATGGTATTTATGAACTTGGAACAGGTTACTTCGCAATATTTGGTACCCATTTGTGGTTTTTGGTTATTCTATTTGTCTGTTCATTAATACTAATCGTTCCATTTGTTCTACTAAGAAAAGAGAAAGCACAGAAAGGTCTACAAAAAACTACTTCTTTCTTAAGAAAACCAGGAGTTATTTTTACTTTAGTCATTCCTGTCATTCTGTTTGAATATCTGAATCTTGCAATTGGAGATGTCATTCCCAGAGTAGGTGGATATCCAATGTACTCCTACATCCTTTTCTACTTCTTTGGTTACATCATTGCGACTGATGCGAAATTCAAGGAAGCAATTGAAAAACAAATTATACCTGCTTTAATAATAACAATTGCTTCAGCAGCTGTGCTAGCTCCATTATTGTTCCTGAATTATGATCTTTATGAAACTGCTGGATATCATCCACTGAAGAATGTTTATTTTCTGCTATATCCTATTTTTGGTTGGAGTTTAGTGATTTTATTTTTGGGATTAGGAAGTAAGTATTTCAATAAGAACAATAGAGTGAGAAAATTTCTTAACGAACTGGTTTTACCATTTTACATACTGCATCAAACAGTTCTACTAGTGGTTGGATACTTTGTTATACCGTTAGCATTCTCCGCATTTGTCAAATTTGTAATAATTTTCTTTACATCCTTAGCAATAATTGTTATATTACTGATGATAATTAAGTACATAAATCCAATACGAGTCCTTTTTGGAATGAGATGGAAAAAAGATCTGATAAGAGGAACGAAAGTAAAGGAAGAAATTCCCACCACAATAATTGAAAATTAAAAAACTGAATTTACAGGAAATACCCTAAATGACCGATACAGTCGAACAATCCTCAAGTAAAACCTTTACAGAATTAGAAAGACGTTACGATTTGGATTGGTTAAGAGTAATTACAATCTTTATTGTTTTCATTTATCACTGCACAAAGTTTTTTGATAGTGATCCGTTTAATGTAAAAAATAACCCAATTGATTTTGTAAATGGACCAATTCAACTTAGTAGTTATAAGTTATCAGCAAATACATCGTATTTAACTGCAATAGGGCTTCCTCTTTTCTTTATTATTGCAGGAATGAGTATGTTTTATGCTTTAGGCTACTTGGAAAAGAAAGAAATCAAATTAAGAAAATACGTCCTTGTTCGTTTCATTCGCTTAATTGTACCATTCTTGATTGGCATATTTACTTATGTCTCGCTTCTTGTTTTTCTGGAATGGACCAATAAAGGTTTTATCTCAATGTCTTTCTTTGCATTTTATCCTACCTATTTTAGAGGAATTTATGGATTTGGAGGAGCTTTCTCAGTTTTTGGACATCATTTATGGTTCTTATTTATCTTATTCCTTTTCACTTCTGTAAAGCTACCTCTTTTTGTTTATTTGAGAAAAGAAAAATTCCGTTCAGGATTTTCAAAGATTGCTTCTTTCTTCACAAAACCTGCAACAATATACCTTCTAGTTATTCCAATTTACATCATGGAAATCATCCATAGTCTTTATCTTATTGATATACCTAGACTTGGTGGATGGGATTTTTTCTCGTATATATTCTTCCTTTTCTTTGGTTATTTGTTTGCATATGATAAACAATTTAGAATAGCACTGAAAAAAAACTTCAACCTTTCTATAATTTTTGGAATACTTTCAGCAGTAGCACTCATACTTATGAACATTTACGCCTTTGATACGATTTGGCTAGATCCTAGTTTTGATTACATTTCAGTTCTATTTCTTCTAGCTAGAATAATTTTCTCTTGGAGTTGCTTGATAATAATTTTAAATCTAGGTGATAAATTTCTAAACAAGAAAAGTAAGACTGTGAAGACTCTAAATGAACTTGTTTTACCATTTTACATTATACATTTTGTTGTTGTAAGTGCTGTTGGTTTCTACATAGTGCAATTAGAATTTCTAGCTATAAGCGAGTATTTGCTAATTTTCCTGATTTCTCTTGTTGGTATAATCTCTCTTCTATTACTAATTAGAGAGTTTAATGTATTGAGATTTATTTTTGGAATGCGAGTAAAAAAGGAAAAAAGTATTTCTAGATTCTTCAAAAAGAAAAAAACTTCTGAAGATAAACTAGTCAGTGAATAATGATCTAGATAGTTTGATTAAGGAGAGTAATAAGTAACGTATACTTGTTCTAATAGAACCACTGAAAATGTTTATATGTTAATCACTCTAATTTCCCAAGTGTGTTAATATGGTGGAAGAACAGAAATCTAAATTCTTCTTTTTTGGATTTATCCCAAGGTGTCCCTTCTATAAACTAATACCTGTACTGATTATCTTTGTCTTAATAGCTCTTGGCACTTGGGGGATATATTATCTTAATTTGTGGGCAGCAGTCGCATATTTAGTATATTCTCTTTTGTTTTACTTCGTGATAATGCCACTTACAATGTGTAAACATTGTTATTTCAAAGTTATTAAAACTTCAACAGATGAAGAGACAGGGAAGACTACAAAGAAGCTGATGGACGTAGACAAATGGGGAAAAACTCTGATACATAAGCATGTAGGTCAAAAAAATTGGGTATGGCCAATGTTCTTAATATGGTCTGCACCCATTGTAATAATTATCATTGCACTAGTTAGAGGTTTCAACTATTTGCCTTTAATAGCTTTAATTGGTTTTGTAGTTGTAGTGGTAGGAAACTTCTTCTATATGATAAAAGTAAAATGTCCAACCTGCCCAATCAGGGAGTACTGCCATGAAGCTTTCTAGAAGATAATCTTCTTTAACCTCTACTGCTTTTTTGCTACAATGAAATAGTTTAGAGAATTATTGTCTAAATCTTCAGTTTCTATAATTTGAAAATTCTCTGCAACAATCAAACTATCTAAATCTGAAAATTTCATTTTATCAACATACGGGATCAGTTTTATTTTGCTTAGGAAGATTAGTAGACCACCAAGAGTAGCTTTTTTTTCTCCAAAGCAAACTGTTTCAGAAATGAATAACCCTCCAGGTTTTAGTAATTTGTTTATACTTTCTATAACCTTCTTCTTATCTTCCAACAGATGTAGAATATTGTAAGCTAAAATCACATCATATGATTCTTCTTTAAGAAAATCATCAAATATAGTTGCTTTGGTATAACTTACGTTTTCAATATTGTGTTCAACTGCTTTTCTTTGTGCAACATCTATCATTTCTGATGAGATATCTATACCATGAACCTCTTTCACATATTCAGCTATTTTTGCAGTAATCAATCCATACCCACAACCAAAATCTAAGATTTTATGGTTCCTATCTAGATATTTGATAGTATTTTCAACAGCTTTGTTTTGACTTAATTCATACTTCTTATCTTGTTTATCGTACTCTTTTGCTCTTTTGTCCCAAAACTTCTCTGACTTATTCATTCTTTACATCTCATTTTTTAAATAAACTGGATATTTTTATCATTTGCTCTGATTATCTTTTAATACAACGTTTATTAATAATTCTTGATACTTCTTGTTTTCTTCTAACATTGGAAAATGTGCTGAGTTTTTAAAAAGAATGAGTTCTTTTCCTTTTTCAGCTATCAACTTCTTATAGAATTTTTCAACTTGAATAGTAGGAGTAATCATATCATATTTACCTTCAAAGAAATATATGGGAACTTTAATCGAATCTATTTCTTTAGTGAAATTGACTTCTGTTATTTCCTTCCACAAGGAATTCGTAGTGAAATTTCGTCCTTTCCCCAATATCGTTTTAATTCCTTCTGATAATGAATATTCAGGTGATGTTAAATAGGGGAGTACAATACCCATCATTTTTCTAAAGGACATATCTACCAGCATTCCTCCATATCGAACAATATAATTAGCTTTTTCGAATAATTTTTTAGGTGTTTCATAAGGTGGAGGTCCAATTTCTTTTATCGCAATTTGATGTTTTTCTTTACCAGATTTTTTAGCTTCTTCAACAACAAAATCATAGTTTATTTTCTCATGTTCATAGTCGTTGATAATTTGCGCCACTCCGACATAAGCATGGATTTTTTCTGGATATTTATACGCAGTTTTAATTCCGAACAATGTTCCTGATGAATGCGCGACGATAAAGACTTTATCTGTATCAAATCTTATCCGTAAATGATCTATTAACTCATTACAATCTTCAACTACTCTATCCAAGGTCATTGATTCATCTGAGATACTTGTATTATATGATTTACCTGCTCCTCGCTGATCCCAATGAACCACTGTGAAATGTTTAATTAATTCGGCATCTAACCTTCTCGAACTTGATATACCCATTGCAGGTTCACCAGGACCACCATGCAAGAATATTAAGACTGGGTTGTTTTGATCCATACCTCTGATGAATATCCATTGTTTCTCGTTTTTCAAAATAATCTCTTCTAATGAACTTATACCATTAGGAGTCCTGATTCTGGTCGAAATTCTCAGATAGAACTTAGAGATTTGTAAGCTAATGAGAGTTAATAGCAGTAGTCCTACGGGTATAGAAACTACCCAAATAAAAATTATCAAAACAATATTCATCTCATTTCCTCTTTTGATCATATAGTGTTTAGAGCAACTCTGCTAAGAGTATTTTATTGAAGACCTAATTAAGTTTACATTCGAATTTATTTATTAGAGTAATGTTGAAATCTATTATTCTTGAAATTTGAATCAAGGAAGAAGATTTCTTCAAATCTTCTATTTCAGTCTCTTAACAATGAAACGAAATTCTTCTGAATCTTTATCTTCTAATGAAAGGAGTTTCTGACCAGATACATTAATCCATGCTGGAATGTCTCTCTTACTTCCAGGATCGGTGGTTAATACTTCTAACACTTGACCTACTTCTAATTTCATCAATTCTTTCTTAGATTTCATTATAGGAGCAGGGCAGCTTAAATTACGTGCATCAAGAGTCTTGTGTATTTCACCATTAAAATATTCATCCATAGTATGCTTCTCATCAAGCATATCTGGCTTCTTTTCAATAAAGAACATTAGGTCTTCATCAGTCTCAGCTTTAGTGGTTGGGTATCTTTTTTTGTGCCATTTGTTCATTCCTCCTCTTAAGCTCCTAACATCCCTAAAACCTGCTTTGATCATTATTTCAGCAGCAATCAAAGAAGCACCTCCTCCTGGACAAATGGTGACTATTAGTTTATCTTTAAAAGATGAAAGATGCTTGACATTTGCTGGTAACTGAAACATTGGAATTAATTTTGCATTTGGAATATGCCCATATGTCTTGAAAGCCTTTTCAGTAACATAAAAATCTGCTTTGTCTCGTAAATCAATCATTAAAGGAGGTTGGTTATTTTTTATCTGTTCATTTAACTGATGCACTTTTATTTCAGGTATCCCAGGTATATAAAATCTCAATCTAATTAGACTAAAGAAGAATAGTTTGAAGATTTTGAGCACCATTCTGGAGTTACTAATTTCAGTTTCTTTGATTTCATCACTGGTTTTTTTATTTACCATTTCTTTCATCTCATCTTTTATAGAAATATAGTACTTGCATAATAAATAGTCAGTGCATTTAACACAAAACTTGCACATATTAAAAATACATCAAAAGGCTTATACCCCTTTATTCCTGCAAGATTAAGAAAAACAAAGAAACTTGCAATGATGATGCTTAAAATGCTATTAGCAGGTTGGGGTAGTATTACAGAGAGTACAACCATAACAATTGGTAGTAACATTAGAGCAGCCATCCCTAAATATGCTATCTGACTAACTTTTTTACCTTCTATTTCTCCTGGAGTAAATTCCCCAGCAAAAATACGTATTACATCACCTAACAAATAAATTAGCATAGTTGCTACCCATAATATCGAGAGCATTATATTCAAATCTACCATTATTATCACATCTTCAATTATTGTTATTGTTATCTTATACGATTTTTATGACTACATTACCTTTTTTATGTCCTTTTTCAACATAGATATGTGCTTCAGCAGTTTTTTCCAATGGATAAGTTTTATCTATAACTGCTTTGAATTTTCCTGCTTCGCAGATTTCCTTTAGATATACTAAGTCTTTACGTACCTTTGATGCTTTAGACATTCCTCCACTATCCTTGTTAACGTTTAGAAAAGTTGCTGTTTTTACTATAGCATTCTTAACTTTCTTATCCATCAATCCAACTGCATCAAAAACTACATCGTATGTCTCTTCAATTTTTGTAAGATCCTCTTTAGTGTAATCAATGACCTTATCTGCACCTAATTCTTTTACCCATTCTAAGTTTTTTGTACTGCAAATGCCAGTGACCTCAGCACCGAAAGCTTTGGCAATTTGAACAGCAGTAACTCCAGTACTTCCAGAAGCACCATATATTAGTATCTTAGTTCCCTTTTCGATTTCTACTTTTCGAAAAATCTCTAGTACAGTTATTCCAGAATTTGGAACAGTGGTTGCTTCTTCATGAGTCATATTGTTAGGTTTCAATGCTAACACTTTATCTTCAGGAATACAATTGTATTCTGCATACCCACCAAAATTTGACCACAAAGTAGAAGCAAAAACATGATCACCTTTTTTGAATTGTGTTACTTCCTTCCCTATTTTTTCAATTTCACCAGATAATTCCATACCTAAGATCTTCCTCCTAGGTTTGAATACTCCTAGAAAGAATTTTGCGAAAAGCCATTCAGCTGGAGGAACATCAAATTTACGCATTCTAACATCTCCGGCATGCACAGTAGAGGCATGAACTTTAATTAGTACTTCATTATCTTTGGGAGTAGGTTTGTCTACTTCTTTTAATTTTAGGACCTCTGGTGGTCCATATTTTTCATAAACTATTGCTTTCATTTTCTCATCAACTCTTCATCGATTTTTTCAATTTTAAATCTTTAATTAATTTAGTACTTCCAATATAAATAATCAGTAGATTGAACACAAAACTTACACTGAGTAAAAATATATCAAAAACCTCATACCCAGCTATTCCAGCTAGATTAAAAACGAGGAAGGCAAGTGCTATAATGACGTTCAACCAGCTAAGCACTGGATGTTTCAATATTACCAAAAGAACAACCATAATGATAGGAATCACCATTATTGCTGCTATTCCAAACCACATCATCGTCCCTACAGGCTCACCATCAATCTCTCCTGGTGGAAAATTCCCAGAAAAGATACGTACTACATCACCTAACAAATAACACAACATTGTTGCTATCTATATAACTGAAAATCTTAAATTCAAATCTTCCATAATTCTATCACACTTTTACTTCTATTTATCTTCTTTTTGTGCTACAGTTATGACTACATTACCCTTTTTATGACCTTTATCAACGTACTTGTGAGCCTCAACCATTTCTTCAAGAGGATAACTTCGATCTACATATGGTTTGATTATATCCTTCTCAATAAGATTTCTAAGATAAGCCATTTTTTCCTCAGTTTCAGATGTCATTGATTTTATTGTTAGAAAAGTACCTTCTGGTTTTAATGCGCTTTTGCATTTTTTATCAGAAATCTTTACTACTGATTCAAAAACAACATCATATTTTTCACCACTTTGAGTAAAATCTTCCTTTGTATAATCAATGACCTTATCTGCGCCTAATGATTTCACCATTTCTATTTTGTCTGTACTGCAGACACCTGTAACCTCAGCCCCAAAATATTTGGCAAGTTGTACTGAAAAACTACCTGTACTTCCAGAAGCTCCATAAATCAGAACCTTTTGTCCTTTCTGGATTTCTGCTTTTCGAAGGATATGTAGGACTGCCATTCCTGCCACAGGTACTGCTGCGGCTTGCTCGTATGTTAAGTTGGAAGGCTTAAGTGCCACAACACCCATTTTCCATTTTTCAGGAACACACACATACTCCGCATATGATCCGTTTTTTAACATAGTGGTTGTTCCCCAAACTTCGTCACCTTTCTTAAACTGTGTCACATCTTTGCCAACTGATTCAACAACACCAGCAAACTCATAGCCTAGAATTGGTTTTCTAGGTTTTCTGATACCATACATTAATCTCAACGCTATAGTAAAAAACTTGGAATCTGGATGAATACCTTTTCGTCCATTTACAACAGCTGCATTTACTGTTGTACCATATACTTTCACTAGTAGTTCATTATCCTTAGGGATAGGTTTGTCTATTTCTTTTAACTCAAGAACTTCAGGTGGGCCATATTTTTCATAAATTATCGCTTTGATTATAATCTCTCCATTTTGTTATTCAGTATTCTTTACTACAGTTATGACTACTTTTCCGTAAGCACCTTCTTCGTAATATCGGATAGCTTTTGCAACCTCAGTTAATGGAAAACGCTTGCTAATAATAGGTACAACCTTACCTTCTTCAATAAGCTTTTTTATAAAAATCATATCTTCAACACTTGATTTACCCATATACGAAGCAATTTTCTTACTCCCAAACATTGATATCAATGAACCAAAGAACAAAGAGGTTGGATTGAATCCACCAGCTATATAAGTTCCTCTGGGTTTCAATGCACGTTTATAATCTGAAATTGAATGACTTACTGCAATATCAAAAATCAAGTCATAACTTTTTCCACTTTTAGTGAAATCTTCTTGAGTATAATCAATAACGTGGTCAGCACCAAGAGATTTGACCAGATCTATATTCTTAGTACTACATACACCAGTTACTTCAGCCTCAAAATATTTAGCCAACTGAACAGCAAACGTACCTAAACAGCCAGATGCACCATTAATCAATACTTTTTGTCCGCTCTGAATCCTTCCATGATCACGAAGACCTTGTAAAGCAACAAATGATGCTTGAGGTACAGCAGCAGCTTCCTCGAAAGATAAATTAGTAGGTTTTGGAACTAAGGCATTTTCAGTAGTAGATACATATTCAGCAAATCCACCCTTTTTACCACCTAAATCACCAATAACCTCATCACCAATCTGAAACTGTTTTATGTTCTTACCTACTGCTACTATTTCTCCTGCAATATCAGACCCATAAATAGGGTTTTTTGGTTTGAGTAATCCTGCCCAAATACGTCCTAGATATGGCTTTCCTCTTATAAAAGCACCATCAGAAAAATTCACTGATGCTGCATGAATCCTAACCAACACTTCATCCTCTTTAGGAGTTGGTTTTGCTACTTCTTTAAGTTTAAGAATCTCAGGTTCTCCGTATTGTTCACAAACAACTGCTTTCATAAGTAGCCTTAAGACTTGGTTTTTTAAATGTTACTTTTAATCCTCAACTCTAATGATAATTTTACCATTAGGATGTCCTGCTTCAAGATGTTTGAAAGCTTCTGCAACTTCACTTAATGGATAAGTACTATCAATAACAGGTATAACTTTACGTGATTCGATAAGATTCAATAGAAAGTCTACATCTTCTCTTCGATTTGGTTTTCCAATTAATACTGACAACTTCTTATCTTCACGCTTTAGAATCTTTCTTCCTCGGAGGAAAATCTTGATCATTGTAGAGGTAGATCCTCCTACCATCACAAAATTTCCATTGGGATTCAAAGCTCTTATGTAATCTGAAATTGATCGTTTGGCAACATTATCAAGAATTAGGTCATAACTAATACCTTTTTTCGTGTAATCTTCCTGAGAATAATCAACAACATTATCTGCCC
Organism: Promethearchaeati archaeon; assembly: GCA_013166775.1. Taxonomy (GTDB): domain Archaea; phylum Asgardarchaeota; class Heimdallarchaeia; order Heimdallarchaeales; family Heimdallarchaeaceae; genus UBA460. The sequence continues at coordinate 8,883 of JABLTJ010000044.1, read as the reverse complement.
CAATTGATCTCAACATATCGAATTTTCCTCTACTATCAACAGCTGTTACTTCAGTCTCAAAATATTTGGCAAGTTGTACTGCAAACGGACCTAGACTACCTCCTGCACCATTTATTAGAACTTTCAATCCTGGTTTAATCTGTCCATAATCACGAAGTCCTTGCACCGCAAGCACTCCTGCAGAAGGTATACTCGCTGCTTCCTCGAAAGATATACTAGTAGGTTTCAGAGTAAGAATTTTTTCAGGGACACAAACATACTCAGCAAAAGCACCAAAACCACATTGGGTTAAATCCCCTAAGACCTCATCACCAGGTTGAAATTGTCTAACATCTTTACCCACAACTTCAACAACCCCAGCAAAATCAGATCCAAGAATTTCATATTTTGGTCTAAAAAGACCTTGCAATCGGATCAAAAATACACCTTTTAGTTGATCCAAATCAGCTGCATTTGCAGAAGCAGCATGGATTCTTACTAGTACTTCATTATCCTTGGGGGAAGGTTTTTCTACATCTTTCAATTTTAGAACCTTAGTAGAACCATACTTTTTGTAAACAACTGCCTTCATCAATATTCCTTCTAACCTTTTTCTGTGTGCGTATTAAGTATTTCTCCAGTTAGTTAGGTTTGGTCATTATCGTTGAAAGTTATTACAACATATCCTTTTTTGAACCCTTTTTCTACATAGTCATGAGCCTCAGCAGCTTGTTCCATTGGATAGCTTTTATCTATGTACGATTTTATCTTCCCCGCCTCTACAAGCTCTTTGATTGAATCTATATCTTCTTCAAAACTCAACACACATTTTACTTTCTTGTTACCTATTATTTTAGTTCTTAGCGCTTGAAGCAGCTGTCTCGATTTAAAGTTGGCTAAAAGATAGATTCCGTTTTTATTTAGCACTTTTTTACTACGTGAAAACGAACTCTTACCTAATACGTCAAAGATAAGATCATAGGTTTTCCCTTTTGTTGTAAAATCCTCTTTTGTGTAATCTATGATATTATCTGCTCCCAGAGCTTTCACCATTTCCATTCTTGGGGTACCGCATACTCCAGTAACTTCTGCCCCATAGCTTTTAGCAAGCTGTAGCGCTATACTTCCTATCCCTCCAGAAGCTCCATTGATAAGGACTTTTTGTCCACTCTGAATGTTTACTTTACTAAGGATATTCCTCGCAGTCATTGAATTACCAGAAACTGTAGAAGCTTCCTCATAGGTCATGTTGGTAGGTTTAAGTGCTACTGTTCCTTTTTCAGGCATGCATATATACTCAGCGTAAGCACCCATAGCCTGACCAACATATGCAAAAACTTCATCACCTGCTTTAAATCGTTCAACATCTTTACCTACTGATTCAATTTTTCCAGCAAACTCATTTCCTAGAATTTTTGTTTTTGGTTTTCTGAAGCCAAAAGATGCTCTTGCAATAAACCAGAATAAGAAAGGCATATGGAACTTGCTAGGGGATATGTTCTTCAAATTTCGAGCTATCAAATCCCCAGCATTCACATGAACCGCATGTACCTTTATCAGTACTTCGTTGTCCTTCGGAGTAGGCTTTTCTATCTCTTTGAGCTGAAGAACATCAGGTGGTCCGAATTTTTCATATACAATTGCTTTCATTTTTCTCTGAATACAATAAATAAAAGTGTATATATTTTTTGCGGATTAGATTTCTTGATTACTCATAATTTTAATCTAACGAAAATAGTAACTTGATTCGAATAAATTTTAAAAAGAAGAACAAACAACACATATTAGAACAACAGAAATTAAATTAAAGAAGTGGATTTATATGGACAAAAACAACTTGCTTTACATAACATTAATGATACTTGGATTTTTAGCTGCAGGAGTACTATTGATTACTTTTTCATATAGTGTTTGGTGGATAGGGATGGTTCTTGTATTCGTTGCAGTAGTAATTGCACTTTGGACTTTATCTATTTATTTGATTCCAAAGAAGGCAGAGTAAGAGTTTTTTTTTTCTTTTCTTTTCCTTATTAAGAATTTAAAATATTATGTGAGTTTAAAACTTTATAAACTCTCTAATTCTTGAAGCACATGTCTAGAAAAATTAATATATTCTACTCTTAAAAAATCTGTTATGAGCAAAACTGCTATTCAGATTCAAAATTTATCAAAAGTTTATACTACAAATAATACAAAAGCAGTAGATTCGTTAGATTTAGATATCTATAAGGGAGAGATTTTCGGATTATTAGGTCCTAATGGAGCTGGGAAAACAACTTTAATACGTATGCTTGTAGGCTTGCTAAAATCCTCTTCAGGTCAGATACTTTTCAATGGAGAAGAGCTAAATGTAAATTCCTCTAAATTGAAAAATTTGATTGGTTATGTGCCACAAGTAGCTGCATTCTGGGATAATCTAACAGTATACGAGAATCTCAATGTGATAGGTACAATCTACAAAATTCCTAGCAAGGAACTTAAAGAAAGAATCAACCATTTACTCGAAGGTTTATACTTGACTGATCATAAGAAGAAACTTGCTTCTAAACTATCTGGAGGCATGCAAAGAAGATTGAATTTAGCTATGGGAATGGTTCATAATCCTCAAATCTTACTATTAGATGAAGTATTTGTGGGGCTGGATCCTCAAACCCGTAATTATCTATATGATTATCTTAGAGATTTTGCTTCGACGAAAGATAGAACTATAATCATTACAAGTCATCTCATGGAAATAGTAGATGCACTTTCGGATAGAGTTGGAATACTTGATTTGGGTAAGATGCTTGCAACAGATACACCTGAAAATCTCAAGAATACACATGGTAAAGGAGATATTCTCCAATTAGAGATTGACAAAGAATTCGATGAAACTTTAATATCAAAAATTGACAAATCTGTGACTGATATAACAGTAGAGACGAAAGATCAAACCATATCAATCAAGACGTTAAATGCAATATCTAAAATGCCTGAAATTTTAAACGTTATTGAAGAAGAAGGATTTACTATACAAGATGTGAAGTTAACAAAACAATCTCTTGAGACTGTTTTCATTAGTTTAACTGGAAAGGAATTAAGGGTGTGATGAGAATGAGTGAGAAAAATAATAAACAAAACAAATTAGTTTCAATTACCAAAAATCTTGGATTTGAATTCAGAACTACCTTAAAACTAAGTATAAAATATATGAAGGAAATCTTCAGATCAAAGCTTTTTCTGATCATTGCTGTTGCTTTACCTGCCGTACTTATGATTTTTATGGGAGTAATCTTTGGAGGACCAATTTCTTCTGTGCAATCGTTCAATATACTCGTGATAAATGATGATATTGGTTATACAAATGACACAGTAACATATAATTTCGGAGAATTACTCATCAATTCATTAGAAGATATTCTATATCCTCTTGAAGAAGGAGAAGAGCCAATGAATCTCTTCTACGTATATGAAACAGAAGTATATAATCAATCAACAGAAGATTATCTGATTTATGAGGAACACAGTTTGCATCTCACGATGCTTATTCCTGAGGATTTCAGTGAAGCGATTTTCAACTTTGATAGTGATGTTGAGATTACTGTTGTTGGAGATCCTGCAACTGGAGTTTATCAAAGTGCTCTTTCAGCATTCACCACTATCTATAATGAGTTCGTAGATTCAGTTAGATTAAGTTTAGGAGACGATACAGGTCAGAGTATAATTACAGAAACTCATCTCAATATTGTTGGAAATACAACGATTTTTGACTTAATGGTTCCAGGATTTGTAATTATTGGTATTGTAATGAATATAGTATTTGTAGCTTCTATTTTAGCAGAGGAATATGAAAAACGAACTTTGGAAAAACTGCAACTCACTCCGATGAGGACAATTCATCTAATAGGCGGATTGGCAATTGCTCAACTTCTAGTCGCTCTAGTTCAGATAATTGTTCTATTTGCACTGTCTCTAGCATTTGGATATAATGCAATTGGATCGTATATTTTGGCGGGAGCTATTGTTTGGGTTATGTCATTATCGATGTCTGCAATTGGAATGATGATTGCTTCATTTGCAAAGAAAAGTACAATCGCTAGCTCAATATCAAGTGTTGTAGCAATCCCGTTATACATGATCACATTCTTTCCTGTATGGGGAATAGCGACAATACCAATGTTTCAGATAAATGGTAATGTTTTCGGAGTTTTTGATATCCTACCTACAAATCTTGCAACTAGAATGGTCAATCAGGTTATGATTTATGGTCAGACATTTTCAGACATAAGATTTGAATTTGTGTCATTAATTATTGTAACGTTGATTTACCTGACAATTGGACTAGTGCTCATATCTCTTCTCAAACTTAGACCAAAGAAAGAGTGATGAAAATTAGCATCTTAATTGATGCTTTATTTTTTTTATTTTAGTCTCAATATTATAACATCATCAGAGTAACAGTTTTAATTTTAGAACTCTCTTTTTTACAACGTTGTGAAACTCTTCAAACTAAAAAATAGATGTTACGTTGATAGCTTGTTGTTTATCTTTAGTTTTTTCTAAGTCGAACTCTACCTCATCTCCCACCTTAAGATAATAGAAGTCGTCTTGTGTTTTTGACCAATGAAAGTACAGATCTTCATCTTCACTTTCTCTTTCAATAAAGCCAAACCCTCTGATAGCTAGTATTTTCTTTATAGTTCCTTTCATGTTTTTACCTATTTTGTTTTTCACTTTTTGAATTCAGGAGTGATTTTCCATCTATTTAATAAAAAGAAGTTCAAATAAAATTAATTTTAATTCTTTGAATTTATTACTTTCTAATTTTTATTAACAAGCACTTATAGATTGATGTTTTATAAACAATATGATACATAATTTTTACTGCTATATCTGTTAAATAGAGGATTTTAGATATCCATTCTCTGACATATTGTCAAATAAATCATCCATTTCTGCTCTCTCATCTGATTGACAAGTAGGACAATAGGAGTTACAATAGTATCCATTATTTACTGTAGTTTTAAAGAATTGAAATTTCGAAAAATAAGGAAAAGTGCATTCCCAAGTTTCTTCACATTTCGTACATTTGTGTTTGCATTTTAACATTTTATTACCTCATTTTTACTTTAAACAAAAAACAAAGGATAAGGAATATTGTTTCAAAACCCGTTCAATGTTCGGTTATTTCTCTCATATTTCCTTATTAATCTTTCTATTCTATCGTTGTTCGCTAATAATCTGTTTCAAAGAATTAACTTTAGGATTTTTAAATGAATATTTACGCTCATCTTAGAAAATAAATAAACAACGATTTTTCTTTAATTGGATTAATGGACCAAAGTTCGATTAAAAACATTTATTAATAGTAATATGAGAGTGTATTTTGTGAAAAAAACTCGTGCAAGGTCTTTTGAACAAAAGCAATTAGTTTTCAAGGAGATTATATACAAAGGTAGGGAACTCTTTCTGAGATTCGGTGTTGGTGGCTTTACCATGAGGGCTTTAGCTAATGAACTAGATATGGGCCAAGCAAGTCTATATACCTATTTCAAAAGCAAAAGAGAATTGTGGTTTGCTATTGTTGAAGAAGATTTCAAGAATTCTGATAATAAAATAGAAGAATTAATCAAAGAATATAAGGGAAAGAGTATTAACTTGATTGAAGAAATAGCTACAGTTTATTTTGATTCAATGAAAGAGGATTATAGAACATTCAGGTTGGTTTTTAAAACATCTCCTCCAAAATCATCTAAAAAAGGACCAATAGAAGAACAATATCAGATTAAAACTATAACACTTTTGCAAGAAATTCTTCTACAAGCAGCTCAAAATGGAGAAATCAAAGAGAGAGAAACTACAAAACTTGCTTACTTCTTCTGGAGTATAATCTTTGGTGTAGCATTGTCTACTCAAACAGATTCTTTTGGAACAATAGAAAAAATACCCTATTTTGGTACTTTAGCGGAATATTTCGACTTTGTTCTTAGAAAAATAAAAGTACTTGTAGAAGCTCTTCAAAAACAATAGAACATCTTATCTTCTCCTTCTTTTCTTAAAAAACTATAGTTTTGTTAATTGTTAAATAATTGTTTCATAATTGTTCCAAAAATATACTCAGCTAGTTTTCATATATTTAATTCTGAATAACGATCTACTAAATCCAACTACCTTTAATGGTGTAGGTCGTGGATTATTTGAATTTGAAGGATTATCAATAGATTGGCTGCAGCTTTCACAGGAAGTATACATTTCAGAATCGAAAACTTGTATATAGATGGTAAATTTAATGCATAGGTACTGGTGCTTTAGAAGGTAAACCAATCAAGGTAATCTCGAAGGAGCCTTTGAAGGACCTTATTCTGCTGAAATGATGCTTTGATTCTGAATCTTCCTTTTTTTTCTTTTTTTTTGATTGGTGATAAACCTATTATAGATAAAAGAATACATCATACTGTGAAAAGTATCAAATCTTCCTTGATCAAGAAATCAGGATTTTTCTTAGTACTTACTATGATTTTTACCGTGCTCAGTCCAAAAACAATAGCTGCTAATCCTGTGGTCTGCTATGCAATGATTATTGATCAATTTGCTGGAAGCTCAGAAAATCCTAATAATTCTTCTGGTACTCTAATGGTTGAAGAGCTTCTCAAACTTGGTTGGGATGCAAGATTAGTTAGTACTTTTTATGGTAATGACGAGATTTCCAAGACAAATCTTGCTAATGAATTGAATTATATTCAAGTAAATATTGATGTCAATGATCTCTTGTTTATTTTTTTCCATGTAGAAGATCATTCATACTTGAATGACACACTTGATTTTGATGGCTTTTTTCCAGACAAATTGCTTGGAACAAAAACTGCTCAGAAAATTGTCTTAATTGAATCATCTGAATCTGGTTCTTCAATTGAACAATTAAATTACATTGATGGTTATGGATTAAGTAGTGTAGCAGTTGATGAAAAAAATATTCGGTTTACAAATAATGATCTTATTAATTGGTCACTCTCAGAAAATCCTTTCTTAGGTGGAATATCAGCTCACTTTTGGATTGATGCAATTAACAATATAACGGCAGATTCATCAGGTGACAACGTAGTAACTATGGATGAAGTTAATAGCTTCTCTTTAGTGAATATAAGACGCACTTACAACGAAGCTTTCAACAACAATCTAACATGGGCTTTAGAAGAATATGGTATCGCTGATCCGAATAACACAGTATACCCTAACCCTATTTCATACAATTTTCATACTTACAATCTAACATTGAATGCTACTGATTTCATAATCAACAATGAAAATTATGCCAATCCGAGTTCTTTCTGGTTACCAACTATCATCGTAGCTTCTATAATTATCCCATTCGTAATCTTTGAATTCTATACTTTTAGAAGAAGGTTACGAATCAGAAGAGAGAGTCAAGAAGTTAAAAAAGAAAGCAATGAATTATAGAATTTTTATTTACAAATCCTTTTTAATTTATTCTAATTCTTTTTCTCAATGAGTTCTATTCCCATAAAATTTCCATTCAAAAAAAGGAAAAGAGAAATAATAGCTAAATTCCAAAACGAGGAAATTCTTGAGATCTCTTTCTTCTCAAACTTTTATGGAGTTGCTTCTAAGAAATTCAAACAAGTTAGAGGAAATGGAGTGTTGATACTCACAAAAGAGGAAATTTTCTTTGGGATGTTTATTCCTAAAAAAGAGATTAAGATTCCATTAAAATCAATAATAGAAGTTAAAACTCCTAAATGGTTTTTAGGAAAAACAAGATTTCGACCAGTCTTAGTTATTGATTTTATAAATGAAGAAGGAAAAACAGATTCGGCAGCATGGGAAGTAAGAAATATTAATGGATGGAAATCAAGGCTTAAAAGATTATATAAATCTGGAACCACATAAACATATATTGTCGGAAACTTTATATTATCTATAAACGAACTAGTAATTTGGATAAGTTTGTTTATCAATAGGAAAAGCAGATTTGCTTTTTTCATCTTCAGTTCTATTCTATTATTCAGTGTAAATTATATTGATACTATTAACTTATCTTCAGCATATGAAGATAAGATAGGTCATGTACTTTTACGGTACCATTTAGGTGCTGATACAGTACCAACATATGCTCATTATATACAACAATATCTTGAAGAAATTGGAATTGAAGTTACATTGATCAATCAAGATTGGGATGGTTATGTTGATACATTGCTTAATACTCATGATTATGATTTGACATATGTTGGTATAACAAATTTTGGAACTACACCTGAAATTCAAAGACTATACACAGAAAATGGTTCTTTGGATATTTGCAGGTTTTCAAAGGATATTCCCTACTACAATGAAAGTGAACAAATGCAAAATTTGGCAGTAACTATACTCGAACTTGAAGAAAGACAACAGCTTTATTTTGACTGGCAACAACTAATGATGGATAAAATTGTTCCCATTTTTCCTTTAGATGCACCAAAATTTTATAGTGTAATTTGGTCTAACATCAAAGGTTACGACATGAGGTGGGGATTCGATGCTTCATGTCCTTATATGAGATTCGATGGATTACATGAAGGGCAAGTAACAGTAAATGAATTTAACACAAGAGATGCAATGTGGAGTGAATTAAATCCATTACTCTTTCATGAATCTTCGAGTTCATGGATTTATGAATTAACAGCTGATCCTCTACTTCAATGGAGTCCTGATCAAGTGCCTTTGAAAACTGGATTAATTGATAATTGGGAACAAATAAGCGATGACCACTTTAAATTCTATCTGAGAGACGACGTCTACTGGAACCCCTCATTTAACGTAACTGAAAGAACCTCCAGCTCTACACCTCTAATAACAGGTGGTTTAGTTACTGATGTTGGAGAACTAATGTTAGGGTTAAAAGATGGTGAATATAGTGATGGTACC
>JABLTJ010000114.1 GCA_013166775.1 Promethearchaeati archaeon | reverse complement strand
TCCTGAAATTAGTAACGAATTGGAACGAGTTCTGGGACAAATAAATATCAAACTTGACAGCTTAACTGATCGATTAAAAGGTCTAGAAGAAGAAATTTCTCAAGTAAAACCTGAAGAATTAGTGGCAGAACCAGAAGAGGAAATAGAAAACATTAGTGATATGAGAGATGAACTAGATATAATCACTCAAGAAACACCAGTTGTAGAAGCACCTATTGAAGAACTTGTCGAAGAAGTAAGTTCTGAACCCGAAGCTGAAATAGCTTTACCAGAACCTATGATTCCCTTTGTAGATGAACCTGAAAAAGAGAAATTAGATGAGGATCAGAAGGTTTTGGAAAGTCTTGTAGACACTCTACCTCTTCATCCTAAACCTATTGAACCTTTAGAAACACAAGAAGAATTTGAAGAGGAAATAGAAGAAGAAGAAATTGAACCTGAAGAAGATATAGTGGAAGAAATATCGGAACCAAACTCCATAGATGAAGACTCGTCAATTAGATCCTTAATTGATATACCCGACAACGAACTTGTAGAAATACCTGATGAAGAACCTCTCCTATCAATTGAGGGAGAAGAGGAGGACGAAGAACTTGAAGATGAATTCAGCTCAGATGATGGTGTTATAGGGACTGAATTATCAAGTGCAATGATTTCAGAACTAAAGGACATGTCAGAGGATGAAGAAAAACAAATAGAACCAACATTGACACAACCAGTCCAAGTTGATACAAAAAAGAAGAAAAATCATTGTCCAATATGTGGAGAAGAAACAAAATACATTAGACAATATAATAAATACTATTGTGTAAAATGTGGGCGATATTTAATCTAAAAACATAATAATTAGTGGGGAATTAAGAGTTGGCAGATGATGTTCTAATCCTAAAAACCTCTGGAGTACCTTTGTTCGCAAAATGTTATGGTGGACAGACTTGTAAAAACCATCCGGATCATACATTACAAAGTGGTTTTCTTGCAGCTTTGTTTTCATTTTCAAAAGAAGCCTTTAGTTCAAATGGAGTAAAATCTGTTATTTTTGAGGATTTCAAGTTAGATTTCAAAGTTGATGAAGTAAATGAATTAATCGTAGTTTTAACAAATCCACTCAGGGAAGATGAGAGAAAAATTGAGAAACACCTGAGTGATACACATAAAACTTTTGTGGAAAAATATCATCCAGTAATAAATTCACTTGTATATGATACAAATTTGTTTGTGGATTTCGATCAAGACTTAGTGAAATTGGAAGTAGTGACAAATAATGCTAAGAAAGACCTTCCCTTAGAAAAAATTCCTTTCTGGAAAAAAATTTTTGCTCGAAAAAAATAACTTGTATTTATTTTTCTATTGGAAACACCGCTATTTCCGAGTGCCGTAAAACATAAAAGAGAAATCCTCTATTGGAAATAAGGGTAAGGTAATGAATGCTGAAACTTTTGGGAAAACAGACCTCTTTCTTTGGGATCACACAAGTCCTGAAGAGACAATAAAATTCTTAAAAAA
>JABLTJ010000113.1 GCA_013166775.1 Promethearchaeati archaeon | reverse complement strand
TTTTTTAAGAATTTTATTGTCTCTTCAGGACTTGTGTGATCCCAAAGAAAGAGGTCTGTTTTCCCAAAAGTTTCAGCATTCATTACCTTACCCTTATTTCCAATAGAGGATTTCTCTTTTATGTTTTACGGCACTCGGAAATAGTGGTGTTTCCAATAGAAAAACAAATTCAAGTTATTTTTTTCGAGTAAAAATTTTTTTCCAGAAAGGAATTTTTTCTAAGGGAAGGTCTTTCTTAGCATTATTTGTAACAACATCCAATTTCACTAAATCTTGATCGAAATCCACAAACAAATTTGTGTCATATACAAGTGAATTTATTACTGGATGATATTTTTCCACGAAAGTTCTATGTGTATCACTCAGGTGTTTCTCAATTTTTCGCTCATCTTCCCCAAGTGGATTTGTTAAAACTACGATTAATTCGTTTTCTTCATCAACTTTGAAATCTAACTTGAAATCCTCAAAAATCACAGATTTTACTCCATTTGAACTAAAGGCTTCTTTTGAAAATGAAAACAAAGCTGCAAGAAAACCACTTTGTAATGCATGATCCGGATGGTTTTTACAAGTTTGTCCTCCATAACATTTTGCGAACAAAGGTACTCCTGACGTTTTTAGGATTAGAACATCATCTGCCAATTCTTAATTCCCCACTAATTATTATGTTTTTAGATTAAATATCGTCCACATTTTACACAATAGTATTTATTATATTGTCTAATGTATTTTGTTTCTTCTCCACATATTGGGCAATGATGTTTCTTCTCGATTGTATCTACTTGGACAGGTTGTGTCAATGTTGATTCTATTTCTTCATCCTCTGACATGTCCTTTAGTTCTGAAATCATTGCACTTGATAGTTCAGTTCCTATAACACTATCATCTGATCTGAATTCATCTTCAAGTTCTTCGTCCTCATCTTCTCCCTCAATTGATAGGAGAGGTTCTTCATCAGTTATACTAACAAGTTCGTTGTCCGGTATATCAATTAGGGATCTTATTGATGTGTCTTCTTCGGGTTTTGTTTCTACATCTTCTAATTCTTCTTCAACTTCATCCTCGAATTTCTCTTCAAGCTCATCCTCTAATTCTTCTTCAAGCTCATCTATTAATTCCACTTGTGTTTCCAAAGGTTCAATAGGTTTAGGATGAAGGGGAAGAGTGTCTACAAGACTTTCCAAAACCTTCTGATCCTCATCTAATTTCTCTTTTTCTGGTTCATCTACAATGGGAATCATAGGTTCCGGCATTGCTATTTCGGCTTCGGGCTCAGAACTCTCTTCTTCTACAATTTCTTCGATAATTTCTTCCGCAAATTCTTCTATGGGTTCTTCTGCAACTGGTGATTCTTGTGTGATTATATCTAATTCATCTCTCATATCACTAATACTTTCAATTTCCTCTTCTGGTTCTGCCACTAATTCTTCAGGTTTTACTTGAGAAATTTCTTCTTCTAGACCTTTTAATCGATCAGTTAAGCTGTCAAGTTTGATATTTATTTGTCCCAGAACTCGTTCCAATTCGTTACTAATTTCAGGA
>JABLTJ010000019.1 GCA_013166775.1 Promethearchaeati archaeon | reverse complement strand
GAAGTCGAAATTCTCCCTTCTTCTAAGAATAAACTAGATATTTGATTAAGATTCAATTCTCTTATTTAGAAAATTAAAGAAGAAAATTAATATTTTATAAGAATGGAACTTTTAAAAAAAGAACAAATTAGATAGAAGTGCTTTTATATTGTTATTTTATTTTAATGATTTAAGTGATAATTATGAAATTTTTCTATTCACAAAAAAATCATATTCAAATAAGTTTTCTTTTAATTGCAAGCCTATTCTTACTGATGACACAAATACCTTTAAGTTTTGCAGCTGAAGGTATTTTTGTCGAAGATTTCACTACTACTAATTACATAAATGAAACTCAAACAAATGTTACAGGATGGGGAACAGGAGAGATTCAGAATACTCTTCTTACCCTTGAACTCATCGGTGCATGTGATACTCCAGGTTCTCCCCGAGGACTTTTTATTGCTGGAGATTATGCTTATATTGCTGATGAACACGAAGATCTCAAGATTGTTGATATCAGCGACCCCACTTCTCCTAATATTGTAGCAACTGGAAGCTTTACAGGTTCCACTCGTTATAGTGTCGTTGTTGATGGGAACTATGCATATGTTGCGGGTTGGGATAACAGGTTGGTAATATTTGATGTTACTGATCCAGAGAATCCTGTACTAGCTGATGATTGGTATCAATATACTAGTGATGCGCGCAATTTAGTAATTTCTGGAGATTTAGCATTTGTAGCAGATTTTATTCACGGATTATGTATCTATAATATCACCGATCCAACAAATTTTGTGCTTCTTGCAGAATATCCGCTTGAAAATATAATTGATGTAGAAATTGCTGGAAATTTTGCTTACATAGCTAATTTTACAGGAGTGGTTGTGATGGATATAAGTAATCCTTTAACTGCTACAGAGGTAGGATTCTACGAAACAGGATTTAGAGTTGAAAGACTTACACTTGAGGGAGATTATCTCTTCCTTGGTTGTCTAAGTCAAGGTTTTCATATAGCTAATGTGACTGATCCTCTTAATCCAACTCACGTAAGTTCTTACATAAATCTTGTAAATACTCTAAAAATCACAATTGATGGTGACTATGCTTATGTTTGTGATCACTCAAATGGTTTGCAAATTTTTGACATAACAGATCTATCCACTCCTCTATTAGTTGCATATTTTAATGATAGTCTTACTGCAACTTCTGTGGTTATCCAAGGCAACTATGCATATGTTTCTGATGCTGATTACGGACTAAAAATATTCCAGATTTATGAACCAATTACTCCAATTGTTCGTAACACTGTAGACACTCCTGGTGCATCTTTAAGTTTAACTCTCTTTGGTGATTATGCATTTATTGCTGATGATGGGGGAGATATCCAAGTGTTAGATATTAGTAATCCTCTTAATCCTCAAATAGTTGGAACTGGAACTTTCACTGGTTCTTCACGTTTTGGTCTTTCTATCCAAGGCAATTACCTTTATGTAGCTAATATGGATTTTTCAGCTGGTGGATTAGTAATATTTAATATCACTGATCCAAAGAATCCAGTATTAGCTGATGAATGGTATCAGCTCACTAGTGCAGCTATGGATTTAGTTGTTTCAGGTGATTTTGTTTTTGTAGCTGATAGTGCTCTAGGATTATGCGTTTTTAACATTACAAATCCACATAATTTAATTTATGAAACATCCCTAAGTTTGGATACTTTATCTGGTCTAACTATTTCTGGAAACTATATCTATGCAGCAAACAGCAGTGGAATGATAGTTGTTGACATTAGTAATCCATTAAATCCTCAAGAAGTTAGTTTTTATGATGCTATAGACGCAAGAATGATCTGTGTAGATGGTGATTATGCATACTTAGCAACAGGATTTGGAGGAATGGTGATTTTAAACATAACTGATCCACTTGCTCCTTCTTATATTGGTTCATATGCTACTGATGGAGTTGTAGTAAGAGTATATATAGATGGACCATATGCTTTTCTTTGTGATAGTAACAAAGGATTATTTGTTTTAGACATCAGTAATCCAAGTGCACCCAGTTTGATAAACGAGTTATTCAGTGGTATGTGTGTTATAGATGTTAGACTTGCAGGAAACTATCTTTATGTCGCTCTTTTAGATCTTGGAATAGGCGTTGTAGAATATAGAACTATCTATACTACCCATGCTTTGCTATTTAATCCTCTTTGTATTGCACAATCTGCAGTTATTTATTCAACAGTAGAAGAAAACGAATTCATTGATAATGTGATAATGACAGCAGTGTGTACAATACCTACAGATACTAGTTTAACTTTTTATGTTTCAGGAGATAATGCGACTAATTGGGAAATAATTACTTTAGATACACTTTACTCTTTAATTAATGATGGTCATGATTTAGTATGGAAAGCAGTTCTAGAAACAACAAACTTAACTGTTACACCTACTGTTACATCAATATCATTAGAGTATGAAACGGTGTTTTTGATAGCAGAATTCTCCCCAACAACAGTTTATCTAATGTCATCAACAATGGTATTGATAGTTTTAATCTATATAACAAAGAAAAGAAAATTTTCACACTAATTTTTTTTTATATATTGATTTCAGATATTGAATATTATTGGCTTAGATTTCCAACTGTACTCGTGAACTACAAAAGAATCTCTGAAGAATTTCATTTTATACCATATTATTCTTTACTTCTAATTAGAACATTAAGATTTCTTGGAAAAGTATCCAAATACTCATCAAGTTCAGTTTCTAACAATTTGTTTTTTGTTGTTAAAGAAAACTCTTCCAAAGTTAAGCCTTGTAAAAATTGTTTTGTCTCCTCTTCACTAAATTCTAGTCCTTTTTCTATCCAATTTTTATGTTCTTTATTTAAAGGACAAACTAATTGACATACAGTACATCCCACTAGACAATTATGCCATGATGGATCTACCCTCTCTGGAAATGGTATATTGCCTGGTTTTTCATTTAAATATGATAAACATTTTTCAGCAAACAAAAGGAATCTATCAGAGGATATTGCTCCTGTAGGGCAATTTCTGAGACATGCTGAACATTTCTTGCAAGTTTCTTCTAATTCATATTCTTTCCAATTTTCCTCTTCACATGGAAGATCTGTATAAAAAGCTGCTAGTACGTGAAAACTTCCCATGCCAGGTACATATGTAATATTATTCCTACCATACTTTGCTAGACCACTATGTACTGATAAACTCTTGAGAGGTAAATTCGCTTTAACTGCTCGAAATCCTTCTTTATGTAATATGGAATTTAACACTTCATTAATTTTTTTCCAGGTTTTCTGATAAAACATATATGTTGGTGGAACACGTAGTGGATATCTTTTTCTTCTGATATTAAATGTAACTTCATATTGTGGGTCAGGAATAGCTACAATAATAATAGATTTCGCTTCTGGAAAAGATTCTTCATAATTAAAATTATGTCGGAGTATTCTTTCTTGATAAAATTCTTCATCAAATAAACCTTCTTTATGACGATTTTCTAATTCTAGCTGAAGGTTCTTTAGATGATTTACTGAAACCAAGCTATATTTATATCCATTTTCTTCTATCTTTTGAAGCATCTCTTTTATCATTATCTAATAAGAAATTACTTTATTCTTAAATCTTTCATGCCATCTGATCATTCTTGAAATTATAATAGAGATATCATTCATTTTAAACTAGATTACTTCTTATGTTGTCAAGCGTTTTTTTTGTTTCAGTCATTTTGAACATATCCCATAATCTTTCAAGCTTTTCGCAAGAATATTCATTACAATGAGCACAATTTTGTAATCCTTTCTCAAATCCACAAATTCTTACTTGGCAATCATTACAAAATCTGTATAATTCTTGATCAAGTAATATACAACCATCACAATTGATTTCTTCAGGTTTTATAGGTCCTTCTGATCCTGACCATTCTTGAGCTGTTTTTTCTCTAAGTTCCACATCATCAGTTCTTTTAGCAATATAAGCTGGACACTCTAAACAATCTATTCCACAAAATGCAATTAATTCTTCTTGAGTCATATTATTTTGGAGGAGATATTTAACTATAAAAAGCTTCAGAGGTTTAGAATCTTCTCAGAATTCCACATCTTACTTGTGAAACAAAATTTAAAAGTTCTTGAAATTGCCAGAAACATAATTTAGTAGTCAAAAATGTGAAAAAGAGTCGTTTTAAGGAAAATTTTATTTTTCATTAATGTAAAGAATACATTATAATACCATTTATTGACTCAATTTGATGGATTTAAGAGGTTCATGAACACTCCAGTATTAAAGAAAAACGCATCTACAAGAACATCTCTTGGAATCAAAGCTGATAAAAGAAAGTATAAGTTAGATAGTGCTGCTATTGGATTTAGTTTGCTTTCTAACAAAAGAGTTACGAATGTCTTTCGAATATCCTGCACTTTGAAAGAGGACGTCGAGATAAATAAACTACATACAGCTCTCTCTAATATTTTACCACGTTTTCCATATTATAGAGTGAGTATAAGAAGAGGTCTTTTCTGGGGAAAATGGGTAACTAACCTTGCAATTCCTGAGATACAATCAGAACGTCAATATCCTTGCCAATATATATCACTTGGTAGAAAAAGACTCCTTTATCGAATAATTGTAAATATAAACCAAGTCACTCTTGAATGTCAGCATTGTTTAACAGATGGCTACGGTGGTTTAATATTCCTCAATTCTTTGATTGCTGAATATTTCAGAATTAAAGGAGTAATATTAACGGAATTCAATGGTATCTTCTTGCCAGAAGATGAATCAGATCCATTGGAATACGAAGATGCATATGAACGGCATTATAAGGAGATAAAAAGAGAGGGCGGAGTTAAATTTAGGAAGAGAAGTTTCACTATACCTAACAAACTTGAACCTCCCGGAGTTTTTCATCTATCAAAGGTAATTGTTTCTCTTGAGAGTATTAAACAGAAATCAAAGGAATTCAATGTTTCTATTACCTCTCTTCTAATAGCTATTTACTTTGAATCTCTTAAAGATCTACAAGAACTGTTATACAAAAATAAGACTCGAAAAATAAAACCTATTCGATTAAGAGTCCCAGTAAATTTGAGACAAATTTTTGAATCCAAAACTATGAGAAATTTCTCTTTAGGTGTGAGACTGGATCTGGATTCTAAAATGGATACAAAACCTTTTAGAGAAAGAGTAGTAGAAATTAACAATCTCCTAAAGAAACAAATCCAACCAAGCACATTCTATCACAAAATTGCAATGAACATAGGAAATACGAAATTATGGATAATGCAGATAACGCCTTATCAAGTAAAGAGATTCTTTGCAAGAAGAGGATATTATTTTATAAGTGCACCATATTATAGTGGTGTAATTTCAAATCTAGGTAAAGTAAATATACCTGATCAGCTTGTGAAGTATATTGATTCTTATGAAGTAGTTGTAGGACCAAGTGCGTTACACAAAGAAAGAGTTGGTCTGATAAGTTTTGAGGATAAGCTTGTAATTACATTTAGTAGATTAATAAAGGAATCCATTTTAGCAGAGATATTTATAGGCAAACTAGAAGAATTAGGAATTACAACTTTTGAACAATAAAATCGAATTATTACTTGTCATCTCTTTTTTGCATTTTTTTCTTAAGATTTAAAAATCGAGCAGTTGTATAGATTAAACCTAAGAAAGACACTCCCAAAAATGGTGCTATAAGGAATATAGCAAGAGCCACATATTCAGGAATATCTTTTAGAACAAGAAAATACCACCATAAGAAAGCTAAGACAGGCGCAAGACTTAACAATATACTACTACAAACAATAGTATCTCTTCTGTTAGATTTAATTGATTCTTTAATTTTAAAATCATCTACAGACATCAAATAGAACTTTAAGACACCAAATAAAAAATTATTGTAATCACACAGTATGATTCTGAAATAATTTGAGAGATTACAACAATATTTTATCAAATATTCCTGTTTCAACCTTTCTTATTCTGTTTTTATCTTTTTCTTCTATTAACCAAAGCAAAATCTCTAGATTTATTATAATAGGTATAAGCTTATCAAAGAGATGCTTTATAATCAATTCATATTAGATTTATCTGAAGATTCAAGAAATGGTTATTATGAAGAGGAAGCTCAACGATTTGGAATATCTTAATTTCTCAATAGGGCAACCTTACAATCTAGTTGTTGCTCTGAGAATTAAAGGAAATATTTCTCATGAAGAGATGAGAAACGCTCTGAGGAAAGCTCAAGAAATGCATCCGTTATTAAATGTGAGAATTGAATCAGATGAAAATAGGTCTTATTGGTTTACTTCAGAAGAAGTTGAAGAAATACCAATTGAGACTTTTGAATTTACATCTGAAGCAAAAACAAACGAATTCTTCCTGAGAAATCTAGAAACACCTTTTGATTATGAAAAAAAACACTTACCTCTATTTAGAACTGTTTTACTTACATCTGCTGAACAAACAGATCTGATTCTATGTGCTCAACATACTATAACTGATGGATTGTCAATGGCATTCTTAATTAGAGATCTTGTCGATTTTCTAAATAAACCAGATACAAAGGTTATTCCAATAGAGAGTCCATCCAGGGCTGAAGATATTTTTCCATCAAAGATAAGAAGGAAGATTCCAAGTAACGCTTTGCTTACAAAAGTTATGCTCTTCTTGATGAGGATTTATTACTTCTTAAAATTTGGTAAAAAAAAGAAAGATGTAATTTATGCAACTGATTACAAAGCTGATGATCTGCGATTAATCTCTTGGAATTTAACCGAAGATGAAACAGAGCAATTTCTTCAATTATGCAAGAGAAAACGAATATCAGTTCATAGTGCGGTTTGTACACTTTTTCTTGCAGATATTCCAATTATCAACAATCCAGTTAACCTAAGAGAAAGGCTAGCTTATCCGATAGGTGAAGCTTTTGGCTTGTATGCTGGTGGGACAGTAGTAAGGAAAGAATACAAACATAAGAAAGATTTCTGGCTGAATGCGAAAAAATACCAAAGAAAACTAATTATGTCCTTACGAGATAAAAAAGTATTCAAGGTTCATAAAATAATTCATACAGGTGTCTCCATTGATATTCTAAATGAAGTAGCTCCATTGTTCATAGAAATAGCTGGAAATCGAGAAGCATTCGCTGTAACTAATCTAGGATCATTGGACAGAATAGGTATTAAACTAGATACAAAGAAATTCTCAATAGAATCATTTTACGGTGCAATTTCTTATGCTATAGGAGCGATTACAGTTCTTGTATATACAATGAGAGGAAAAATAAGTTTTCATTTGCATTACCTTGAATCAAGACATGATGAAACTAGAATGAAAAAAATGGCTGAAAATGCTGAGAAACGGGTAAAAGATTTGCTGAATTAAATAAAATAAAGAGAGAGTAAATATCTTCTATTAAGTGCTCTCATCACTTCTTGGTAAAGTAGGTGTTTTTGTTTCTCTCAGCATAACAGGCTTCTTACGAAGTTCAGATAGAATTGTAATGACACTTGTTAACAGTTCAACAACTGAATTTCCTGTAAAGATTAATTTTTTATCTTTAGCTGTTTCTTTTGCAGGTCTTGTAAATCTTTCCAACCTTTCTTTATCATATGCTGCATAAAAAACTACAGGAATAGATTTTATTGATTCTGGGTACTCTTTTGATGTGTGTATTCTTGCTATGAAATTTATTCCTTCATGAATTTCGACTCCTTCATTGAATTTGTAGCTATCCCCTAATCTTTGAATATCAGAGATAATTAAATCAAAATCCCCATCATTAATTAACAGAGACTCAGCATTGTTGCTAGAAACTGCAAAAGAGATAATTACTCCCAGAGATCTTAGAAGATTTCTCTCACCAACTATATTCAATGGTCTATCATCAATCCAAAGGATTCTAGAACCCTTTATTGTCTCTATATCCTCTTCAAGTATCTTTAGTTCTTTTTTCAATTTTCTATTTTGTATTATATCAATATCAAGGCTTTTTATCGCTCCTTTTATTACTGGGTTTCTTATAGTGAATTCAAAAATACCTGCTTTAATGGTCTGTAATCTGTCCCAAGGTAGAAATACTACAGCAATAGCTATTGCTATTAAAGTGAAAAATGTTGCATCAAATTTCTCATTTACAACGTCAAAGTAAATGTATCTTATTACTAGAAATACTATTATTAGACTTGCTGCTGTATATTTGATTATTCTTCTATATATTTTTTTCATAATCATCCTTTCGTTTTATTATTTCAAAGAGTTAAGATAATCATCTGTGAAATCAATCTCTAGTTCTATCCACATTGGTAAATGATCTGACATTTGCCAAGTTCTCCATCTTTTCAAATAGTAATCTTTCATTCTTTCTTCATCTTGAGGATCACCGTATTTTTCAAAATCTCTTCTGTATTTCTTAATGAATGTCTCCGCTTCATCGTCCCTGAAAACTGATTTATAGAAATTGAATATTCCTCCTTTTTCACCAAACTTCACTTTCCCTTCTTCTGAATGAAAAGCAATCTGATCATAGTGTTTTTCGCTGAATGGTGTACTAGGCATATCCCATATGCTATCTGGTATTTCAAATCCATTAGTAAGAAGTGCTTCCATTGTTTTATCTTTAGGACCTATAATATTGAAATCACCTAAGACAATGTAGCTTACATCATCTTGTTTGGCTTTTCTTGCTAAGATTTTAGTTATTCCTTTGATCTCTGCTATTCTCCTACTAAGACCTACAGAACCTTCGCTTCCATAATAGAGATGAACTGTGCATAAATTGAATCTGAACCATCCAGATTGAAAAGAAGCTAGAAAAGGTGTTCGAGCAAATTGTTTATCTCTATCTATTAAGTGTGTTTTAGGAAGAACTATTTCTCCTGCTATATTTCGAAACCGCACTTTTGACCTATCATATATGAAAGCCATTCTCTCTTGATTTCCTCCAGATCCTTCTGTGACATCAGTGCAGATATATGTCCATGGATAGCTTAGGATATCCATAAGTTCTTCAAGTTGTTTCATATTTCTATTGACTTCCTGTATTGCAATAATGTCAAAAGATGAAATTATTTCTGCTATATAGAATAGAGCCTCTTTTGCTCGTTTTCTTGGATTAAATCTTGTTGCTCCAAAATCACGGATATTCCAAGTTGCAATTAAAAGTGTTTCAGTAACAGTTCGTTCTGGAATCTTTCTTCTTAATTGCGTTCTTAAACGCAATACATTACTTATTATTCTTTCCCTCCATCTTCTTTGTTTTAATTTTTTTAGTTGCCAATATTCTGGCATTTAATTTACCTCCTATTTATTTTACTATTATTAGTATACTAGATATACTAGTCTAGTAGAACTTATTTTCTTCTGTGTTATTTTCTAACTATCATCTCCTATTGAAAGAA
This sequence comes from Promethearchaeati archaeon, assembly GCA_013166775.1. Classification (GTDB taxonomy): domain Archaea; phylum Asgardarchaeota; class Heimdallarchaeia; order Heimdallarchaeales; family Heimdallarchaeaceae; genus UBA460. Next base: position 50,012 of record JABLTJ010000019.1, on the reverse strand, counting down.
ATTTTTTCATAAAATCAATTCTGAATATATTTATCTTCTAAAGATAACTCTTCAATTGACTGATTTAATAATTCATAATTGAAAGGCTTTTGAATAAACATAGATACTCCTAATTCTAAAGCTTGAATTTGTAGATTTGCAAATCCTGTAATAAACAAAACTTTAGTGTTCTTAACATAATCCAACTTCTGTAAATCGTGGAACACTTCTAAACCATTTTTCCCAGGCATTGTGTAGTCTAATATTATTATGTCTGGTGGATTTTCCCTATAATTAAAATATAAATCAATTATTGCTTCTACACCATTATAGGACTGTCCTATTATTTCATGTCCCATTCTTGACAAGTACATAGCGTATAATTGTTGTAGTGCTCTATCGTCTTCAATAACATATACTCTTGACATTTTTTACTCCTCTACGTTTTTACTATTCTGTACTCTTTTTTCGATAATTTCTCTTCAATGCCTTTGATAACACCTGTAACCATCCACTCCTCATCTTCCTTCCATTCCTTCTTTTCTATGTCATAATTGCCTACAAAAAATCTGTATTTCATCGCATTGTACCCAAAACTATCCAACAAGAAAGCTGAAAATTTTTCATACGTCTCTTTCATGATGTATGCAAATTTAGTCTGATAGTAAGGAGGTAAAGCTAATGAAAGAAACAAGCTTCTATCAAGATCTTCAATATAGATGCTGAATGGAGGTCTTTCACTCTCAAACAAACTAAATAATCTTAATTTTTCTTCTTTTGAAATATTGTGTATAACGTATCCAAATACGATGAATCTCTCAAAATTTTTTCGATTGATCCCCAAATTATAGCTTTCTATATGTTTTTCTATGAGAGCATGATATCTTTTTTTGAAATCCATATAAATTGCATTTTCAGTCCTTTCATCTCGAAAGAATTCTTCCAGATGTGGTCTGAATGTTTCAGGAAAGATGTAATCCTCTAGTTCTCCTTTTTTTGACCTCATGTACTTTCGATATTTTTTTATCAATTGACTCATTGGTGTTCTAAAGTTTAAAGTAATATCTCTTAATGTCAATAACTCTATGGGATGTAGCTCTAAAGAAGATAAAGGAGACTCCCTCCCGCCCTTACCGGTGTACAAGGGAGTGGCTTTTTGTACAAGATAAGCTTCAAGATCAAATTCCTCTAGATCAATAATGTTGTTGTGAAAAGGTTGAGGATAAGATTTTCTTCTTCCTTGAGATTTATGGGTATAATACTTAACACAATATTTCTTTTCCAATAGATTTTCAAGAAAGAGCTTCAAGTTACGGAATGATCCCCTAGGTATATCAAATACTGCGTATAATCCATAATCAGGGCCAAAAATTCTATTTCTAGAAGAAGTGTAAGGATGAACATCACACGAGAGCTCTAAGGTCTTGATTCCTTCCATAGATTCTGTTAGGAATATTACAATATGTCTTTCTAGATGTAAACTTTCGGGATTAAGAGAGGAATAAACTTCTCTGATAACCTTTTGAGCTCTTAATTCCTCTACTCCTCTAATGAAGGTTTGAGGTGACACGCTGATTTTTTGTGCTAATTCGCTGTAAGATTTCAGTGGATAATTTTCTAGCAGATGTAATATTTCCGTCAAATCTCGAGTGTATCCCTTCATTCATAATCCCAGATAACTGTTTTTTCCATCAGTGAAATCTTATCAATCTAAGGACCTGGGGTAACTCCTCCACCTGGAGGATAATCAGGTTCTCCTTCTGGAGGGTCGAAAGGCTGAGTATCACTTGTATATCTTATTTGTCCATCATTCTCGATACTAAACCAAACAGTGAATATGTATAATCCGCTGTGAAAAACTATGTTTATGAAGTAGAATTTGTATAGAATTTCTGTTTCAGTTCTTACATGGTTATCTCTATAGATTGTATAGAGTATTTCTCCTTCGAATTTAACTGACGCTTCAAACTCTAGATAATTTACTCCTGGCAACATGGTGAGAAAAACTTCAGCATATACATCGTCTGCTGCACCATCACCATCAAAATCGCAATAGCTAACATACATTATGTTTACTTTAGGACCAGTAGCATTTACCTTGAAACTTAATGAGAGTAGTACTACTGTTACTGTCACAAATAGAAACTTTAGAGTCTTATTTAGATTCATTTTATATCTGAACTATATTTTCCATAATATATTTAAATATTTGGAAAGTTTGGTCTAATCTAAATGGCCATTATAAAATTGCTAAAGTGAAAAATTATTTAGTATTTAGCCCTAAAATTGGATTTTTCATCTTCTTATAGTAGCTGTAGTTAAATGAAAAATACAATTTTGTTAAAGGATGGAAACGAATAAAACATGCATGGAAAAAATGAAAAAAAAGGGTTATTTATCCTTTCTTTCTTTTTATCAATACGAGTCCTATCAAGATAAATGGAATAAGAGTTAAAATCAAACTGACACATTATCAAAATAAAGTCACATTTTTCTTTCAACAATAAGAATCCCTTAAAAACCATCTGATGACCTCATTCACAATCTAGATGAGATTTATCATATAAATTACTAGATGATTATTTCATCATTTCTTGGTGATGTAGGCATTTTTGTTTCTCTTAACATAATATGTTATTTGCGAAGTTCAGATAGTATTTGTTTTAAATGAGCTGAATTAATTTACCTCGTTTAGTATTTGAGTTGTTAAAAATAAATAATTTCTGAAAATTTCACATGTAATTTGTAAATATATAAGTATGGATTAATTTATTCATAAATTATGATTGAAAATGCAAGGAAAAATTTAGATTATAGTGAGAAATCAAAAAACGCATTTCTTTTAATTATAACTTCTAAGAAAACAAATTGCTTTTTATTAGAAACCAGTGATGGATTTGTATTGATTGATACAGGTTATACAAGTGAGCGACTAATTATAGAAAGATCACTCGAGAATGCTGGTTGTACATCTGAAAATCTGAATCTAATTCTCTTGACTCATGGCGATTTTGATCATACTGGTAACTGTGCTTATTTCCGAGATAATTATGGCGCAAAAGTAGCAATGCATAAAGAAGATTCAGGAATGGTTGAGTTTGGAGATTTCTTCTATAGTAGACCTAATACTAATGTAATAGTAAAAGCACTTTTCAAAACTGTAGTATTTCTATTTAGGATGAATCTGAAGAAAAAAGATCGATTTAAACCAGATATCTATGTGGAAGAAGGTGATGATCTATCTGTATATGGTTTAGATGCAAAAGTTATTCATTTCCCAGGTCACTCAAAGGGTTCTATAGGCATCTTAACTTCTGAAGGTGCTCTTTTCTGTGGAGATTTACTTGAGAATACTAAAGAACCTGCTAAGTTTTCTTTGATTGACAATAAAGAAGAATATAATGAAAGTATTGAAAAATTAAAACAATACCAAATAAGAACAGTTTATCCAGGACATGGAAAACCTTTCCCATTGAATGATTTTTTATACTAACTCTAATAATCGAAGAGAATTAAAAAAATTCAAGCAGCATAAATGAAATCATACTATCTGAAGAATATTGAATATCAATAATATTACTGCAGAGATAAATAAAACTCCGAACAATATTACAAAAGACCATTCCTTCTTTTGACCATAATATCCTCCTGCATTAATAACTGCATAAATAACCATCCCTAATGATACAATAAACAGTATTCCAGCCCATGTTATATTCACGAGGAGAAGAATCCCACTAAGAATTGAAAGAAGTCCAGTAAGATATTCTGCAGTAATATGAAGAGAAATATCTATAGGTGCAGTTTTTATTTCAGGAACTTGTTTTGTGATTAGCAATATAATCCAAATGCCGATCATTCCAGCTCCAACAATCAAAGCGTAAATTCCACTAATAATCTCTAGAATCATCAATATCACTAATTTTTCGTTTTGCTTTGCTGAAAAGAGTTAATATATATTTTTTCCCCTTATTCAGAAAAAATCCAATTAAAATTCTGAAATAATAAGAAAATATTTAGAAAATTTATCTTAATAATATTTAAATAGCAAATGAGTAGCATTCTAATATCTGAATATATAATTACTAATTTTAGGAATGAATCAAAATGAAAAAAAACAAAAAGCTTTCAATCTTAATAATTCTTTCTCTTCTAATTCTCTACAACGTAGCATTAAATGAAGGAGTTAGAGATTCTCTAGCTACAACTTCAATAAATACTTCTTCAAATCAAATTCTATTAGAAGATTTGGTAGTACAGTCACCAATGATTATTGATTATGATTCTGATTTTGAAGCTTATGGTTTACCAGGAGATGGTTCACTTAAAGATCCTTTTCGTATTGAAAATTACAATATCACAACAACTGATGAAACATGTCTAAGTTTTGGTGGTTATACTACTAAGCATTTTATAATCCAAAATTGTTTTCTTAAGACAGACACAAACTCTAGCATTATCTTAGGTGCTGAACAAAACATGGATGAAGGTTCAATAATCATCAAGAATAATGTAATAATATCAATAGCAGGAGCTAGTGGTTTAACAATTAAAGGAAAAATCGAAGGCGGAGTATATAAAAACGATATATTCTCCTTAGATTGTGGAATTGAACTTCAAGAACCTTTCACTTATGTTCAAAATAACAAGATTGTTGCAGCACTTGGTATCAGATTAGTTAATTCTCTTGGATCTTCGTTAATAGGGAATATTTGTAACGAAACTTCAGAGATAGGAATACATATAGTGAACTCAAATGGTACAAGCATCATTAATAATAATTGTTCAAATAATGTAGATACAGGAATTCTTGCTGAAAACAGCCATGATCTAGTTATTAATAATAACTATCTTGTGGATAATTTCTTTGGTATGAGAATTATAGGTTCATCAGGTAGTGTAATAAATAACAATCACTTCAATGGCAGTACATCATATGGATTAAGTATGTCGCTTTCAGTAGGACTTAACAAGATCTATCATAATGCGTTCTATGATAACAATCTTGATGGCACTACAATTCAGGCTTTAGATGACGCAGGTGATCAGTGGTATGATGATGTGCTGTTAGAAGGGAATTATTGGAATGACTTTACTGGGGCAACAAGTAGTTCCTATCCTATTGATGGAGCAGCAGGTTCCGTTGATCTTTATCCTTTAGATTTTATTCCAGTGATTTCCGAATATTCTACTGTTTTCATATCGTACATCTTAATTGCTTTATTCTCAGCAATACCATTAGTTGCATACAGTAAAAAGAGGAAATAATTTCCTTTTTTCTTTATTTTCTATATCAAATACTATTTTCTTAGAACGTAATCTACTCCAACAAACTCAATTGGTTTACCTTCTTCATCTTTTCTAAAAGCCTGAGTTGTTTCTCCTATAGGAGTGAACCCTAAACGTTTGAGTAATTTATTTGAAGGCTCATTAATTTTTGCTGTTCCTGAGACTATTAATTCCGCATCCAATTCTTCAAAAATGTACTTTATTACAGCTAGACAGCTTTCAGTTGCATATCCTTTACCATGAAAATCAAGATGAAAAATATATCCAAAATTGAATTCTTTTTCCTTCTTTCTATTTCTAGCTTTAGCTATCCATCCTATCATTTTTTTTTCCGCTTTCAAAACAACAGCAACAAAATCATCACCTTTTGCAAACCAATCTGCTATTTTTCTATATTCTTCCAGAGTATTCGGCCAAGGTCCTTCATCGTATTTTGCTAGTTCTGTTTCTTCATAATGCATAGCAATCGTAGCAATATCCTTCCAATCTTCAATAGTGAAGTTTCTGATTATCAATCTTTCAGTTTCCAACTTGATCATTCTAACTACCCTATTTTGAAACCATTGCTATTTTTAAGTTTCCATCAGTTAAAAAAACATTTTAATAGATGGAATAGTTTTTGAAGCTGGGAGAAGAGCCTATCCAAATAGTCGGGCAACCAAAACTCTATTTTCTTTAACAGCACAAACCTTCATACCTCTACTCCTATCTGATGAAAGATGGGAAACTCCCTATGCAAAAAAGATTCACGGAAGTTCTTTCCCATATGTATGGTCTTACATTAGCAAAAGAGAATCCTGATCTTAAATGCATTGAGAAGTTTGTAAAAAATTAGAAGATGAAGCATTACAGAATACTGCTGAATTTTTAACTTCTCACAGCGAAGAAATAGCTGAAATGACAAAAGATATGGGTTTCAAAGATACAGACAAATTCTGAAGATGGTATTTCTATCTCTACCTTTTACGAAATGCAGAGAAATACCTAGAGCGGCTATTGCAGTGTTTTAAAGACTAATTCCTTTAGTAGTGTCTTCTGTTTTATCTCTACTAGCCCTTCTTATTTAGCAATTTCCTTAATAACTAAAGTATATTTCTATAAAATTATAAATTCCTTTGTTAATTCTTGATTGGAATGTCAGCTACAAAAAAAATCTATTTATCTTTCCTATTGATTTCTTGTTTTATACTTCTCCAACCTTTATACTGTCAGAATATGAAAGCTAACCAAGAATATAGCCATATAACTTCTTCTTGTACCATATTCACCGCAGTTATTGGTGATACAGTATTATTTGGCAATAATGAGGATTACAAACTGAATAACGCTTATCGATGGTATGTTCCTGCACAGAATGTTTCAACAACCTATTTTGGTTATAAAGAGATTTATGGTGCTGTATTCTTTGGTTTTGATAACAATAATAACACTGATGTTGATACATGGGAACAAGGAGGGATGAATGAATTTGGCTTATGTTTTGATGGTAATGGTCTCCCTGATGTTCAGTTGAATCTAAATCCAAGTTCATTGTATCCTTATACTCCAAATGCCTTAGCTCAAGTGTTATGGGATTGTAAGAATGTCTCAGAAGTAATTAATTGGTATCAGAATCATAAATGGAGTGGTACTTTTGGTGGACAAATACATTATGCTGATACTACGGGTGATGCAGTTGTAGTAAGTGTTAATTCTACTGGTCAATGGATTTTTACAAGAATTGATTCCGCATTTTTAGTTTCTACTAATTTTAATTTAGCTGATGTTAACCATGGTGAACACCCTTGTTGGCGATATGATACTGCTACTCAAATGTTTGGAGAAATTAATGCTGAAGAAGATCTTACTGTTTCTAAATGTGCAAACATACTTTATGCAGTCCATCAAGAGGGAATGTATGCTACAAAATATAGTAACATTTGTGATCCTGTCAATTTAGAGTTTTACTTTAACTCAGGTGATGAATTCTCAGTAAGTACAAAAATCAATCTGTTGGAAAAACTTGCTGAATCTGAATCTTATGAACAAAAAAATGAATTCTTTGGAGTTACTGGAATTGATGGAGGAGTATTAGTAAAGACTGAGAAGATAGATATCCAATTTGAAACAAGCGAAAATACTGAAACTGAAAGTACTGAAACTTCAATCCTGTTTGTAATTCTCAGTCTATCTGTATGTGTTTTTGTATATGGATTAGTTAAAAAAAGAAACCAAGTGAATGTAACTTTTTATTGAATTAATGTATGGTAATTCGTTTTATGTTCAGAGTTGATATCACCTTCATGTTGAATGTAATTATACTTTCACATTTCCTCTTCATTGGTAATAAATGAGAAGATTTTATCAATCGTTTCTTGGGAAGACAATAGTCCTATAGGGCATGCAAGATGATGGAAAGAATACTTAAATCGCGGTTCCCCTTCTTCAGTTTTCTCATATTTCTCAATTTTCCTATAAAAATCCTGTAAAATCTTTCTAAAATCGTAAATTTCTTCTAAAGTTTGAAAATTGAGAATTGTATGTTGCGATGAAGTAGCTCCTTGTTTTTCTTTCCTAGTCATTATTTCTGGATCAATTTGAATGTACCGAGCTAACATTTTAGCCAGTTGAAGATTTATACTTGAAATTGCAATATATAAGCGGGATTTTCGAATTTTGAAAATACGATTGTCCTCTGCAGTATCGTTAGGCTTTGATGGAGGCGTATCTAAAATCCTTTTAACTTTTGGAGTGAGTGTATAGAATTTTCCCCTTCTGTTGATAGTTGTTTCTTGATCTAACATAATGATTTGGTTTTTGATCATATTTTTTAGTTTTCTAAGAAGAGTTGATTCAGGAATGTCCAACAATCTTGAAAGGTGTTTTAGATTTTGTGATTTAAAAGTAAATAGAGCTATAATTATCGAAAATTCGGTTTCATCTTCAAGTAAACCTATTATATCTGTGGGAGTACTATTCATCATTATTACAGAATACAACGTTTCTTATAAATTTTCTGCCAATGTGGTGTATCTGCCAATACGAAATATTTAAAAATGTCTGTCAATGAAGTGAAATGAATATAAATTTCAAAATGGCATGAGTGCCGAAATGGAATATATCTGTTCGCATGGATGGTATATATGCAGAATCCTGAAGTAACATCTAAATTGACACATGAAGAAAGAAGAAAATTCAAGAATTTCTTAGTAATTTGGATTGGGCAGAAGTTTTCGTATTTAGGTTCTGCAATTGTTCAATTCGCTTTAATTTGGTGGATTACCGAGGTTACTCAGAGTGCAAGCTTCTTATCACTCAGTTTTTTCCTTACTTTTGTCCCTAGAGTCTTATTAAGCCCCTTAGCTGGAAGATTCGCAGATAAATATGATCGAAAGAAGTTGCTCATCATAGCAGACTCTCTTCAAGCTTTTACGACTTTCATTTTAATTGCTGCTATATATTTCAGAGGATTTATGGTTGGTCTTGTATTGATGTTCAACACATTGCGAGCTATTTTTCAAACATTTCACAATCCTGTATCTGCTACATTAGTTCCACTTATGGTACCAAAGAAGAAATTTTCTAATATTAATGGATTGAACCAATTATTTCTTTCTGTTCTCGATTTGCTTACTCCTGCAATCGCAGCATTTCTAATGGTTTTTTTTCCAATTTCTATAATACTATGGGTAGATGTTGTGACATTTCTCATTGCTTTTTGCTTTTTGATTCCAGCAACTATACCAAAGCAAAATCAACCTTTTAGAAACCAAAATCAAATTAAAGAAACTCAAAGTAAGAAACGTAGATTTCAGAGAATTACTGATGGATTGGAACTCTTCAAAGAAATTCCTGGACTTGGAGCAATTATTTCTGTTGTTATTATTGCTAATTTAATGCTGACTCCATTTAATGCATTGATTACTTATTTTGTAAATGTTTCACATGGTGGGAGTGAAATTGAAATGGCTATTCTTTCAGGCTGTCTTCAAGTCGGAATCATTACGGGTTCCATTCTTGTTAGTTTAAAGCGTAAATGGGTTCATAAAACAAGAGCGATGTTCATAAGCATAATTTCCTTATTCTTTGGGATCATCTTTTTTGGGCTAGCTCCAAATGGGAGTTTTTACTGGATTTACATTGGTGGAATTTCTATTACATTTCTGCTTCCAATCTTCAGAACCCTTAGAGCAACTATAACCCAAATGTCTGTACCTGTACAAAAAATGGGGCGTTTTGTTGGATTCTTTATGGTTTTTAATTCACTATCTATGATGGTAGGGTACCTGGTTGTAGGTCCATTAGCTGAATTGATTGGTATTGTACCTTTATTTATTTCTAGTGCATCGCTTGCAATATTTATTATTACATTAATATTCCTCTTTTCAAAGATTAAGCAACTTGAAGCTATATCTCTAGAACCTTCAGATTATGCTCCTCAGAAGGATGAAATCCCACCCTCAATCAAAAAAAGTGACCAAAAAGAACCAATAGAAACTCCTGCTCCTTAATAAGAAATTTAGAGTTATTCTCCTTAGAGAATGCTATCGAATGAGGTCAATCAGATCATCGAGCAAACTGGATTGAGATTCAACTATAAAATTCCTCCTTCCACTTTTCTTTTTTCCCGACTCTCTTTTGTAAAATTGTAATTATAAGTATAAAGGGGAAAATCAGAGATAAGTGAAAGAAATCAGTTCTATTAGTTTCAGGAAGAATAGTATTGATAATTTTGTCTACTACGTTAAAAATTACAGAAGGATCTACAAAAGAAGTAAATACCACAACTATCTCCTCTTCTGGTAAAACAAAGATAAATTTTCCCATGTATCCTAATGCTGTAAATCCATTAAGAGAGCTAGATGTCCACCATTGGTAACCATATCCATCCATAGAATGAGTTCCTCTAAAATATCCAATATGTCCAATCTGATTTGTAGTGGACTCATTAATCCAATCTTTAGGAATAATTTGTTCTTCATTCCATTTTCCCTCATTCAAATATAACTGACCAAATTTTGCCATATTTCGTGGTGTTAAAAACAGTCCTATTCCTCCAAATGCACTTCCTTGTGTATCTGACATCCAAATAACATCATTTCTTTCTATTCCAATTGGTTCAAATAGATTTTCAATAGCGAACTCTAGAGTTGACTGACCAGTAGTCTGATGAATTATAGCGGACAACAAGTGTGATCCACCTGAGTTATAGAAGTAGTAAGTACCTGGATTTGAGAACATTGTTTTATCAAGAACATATTGCACACTATCATTACTGAAATACATTTCTGAAATATAATCTAAATAAGGCGTTTCTGACCAAGTTAACCCTGATGTCATAGTTAAGAGATGTTTTAATGTCATTTCTTCTTTTCTAGAGTCAACATTATCAAAATCATACTCTGGAAAGAAATCAAGCACTTTCTGATCAACACTTTGAATAAATCCTTTATCGATTGCGATTCCTACTAAAGCTGAAGTAAAACTTTTTGTTGCTGAAAAAAGTACATGTTTATTTTCTGCTATATAATTATGAGTTGGGTCATTATAATATTTTTCAAAAACTAGTTTCTTATTTCTTACTACTAGAATACTATGAATTCCGCTCCCTGGTGATTCACCTATTTCTTTTAGCATTGTGGAATTCAGTCCTTGTTCTTCAGGAGAAGAAACCTCCCACTGATCAATGGGTTGATCAGGCATAATTATAGGGTAATCTCCCCAAAGCTTAATTGTCCAATCCCAGCTTCCTGATGCGAGCATCGTTCCATCACTTGAAACAGAGATTGATTCAATTAAATGATCATGCCCTACTAAAACTTCTTCCAGCTCTCCATTCTGAATATTCCATATCTGAATAGAAGAATCTACTTTTCCTCCAGCATCTTGCCAGAATTCTTTTGGTTTTTGTACGGATGACTTATTTCCTACTGCTGCAGCAACTAAATCATTACCGCCTGTAAAGACAACTGACCAAACTTCCATATCCGGACCTTCAAGAATGTCTAGAAGAGATTCCGAAACGATATCCCATATTTGTATTGTTTTATCAAAACTCCCCGAGACTAATTTAGTTCCATCTGGTGATATATCTATTGAAGTTATTACTTCAGAATGATTTGAAAAGGAATATACTTCTGAACCTGTTAAAACATTCCACTTCTTTATCGTCTTATCCCAACTGCTGGAGTATAAATCTAAACCATCTGAACTAAATTTTACAGATGTTACAGGATTTGTATGACCTTCAAAATTATGCAAAATTTCTCCATTTGTTATATTTATAATTCTAAGGTAGCTATTTTCTAAGGGAAGTTCTTGTAGTATTGTCCAATACCCTTGATAATCTGCACTTCCAACTGCAAGTGAATTTCCATCAGGAGAAAAAGCTAAATCTAATGCAACATGGGGATGAATTGACCAAGTTTTAAGCAAATTCCCAGTTGAGACATCCCATAAGTTGATTTTTTTTCCCCATCCTCCAGATGCTAGCAATTTGCTATCAGGAGAAAATGCTATTGAAGCTACATCATAGTAGTGGTTTTGCAAAATACGAATTGTGTCTCCTGTTTCAATATCCCATAATCTGATACTTCCATCACTACTACTTGAAGCTAACAATTCTCCATTAGGAGAAAATTCCACCCTTCTAACATCCCATGCGTGACCTGTTAGATTGGCGAAATTCTTACTAAAAGGTGTTAAAGCACTCTTCAACTTGTCTTCTGCGTTATTTAGATACACATTTTTTTCATCTTTTTGTTCTTTTATTACAACGTTTCCTAAATCTGACGATACTACTGTTGAGAATAGAAGTAAAAATATAATACTCATTCCTAAAATTGAACTTCTCTCAATCCTTCTTTTCGATATTTTGTCCCTTACTGATCCCATCTATTTTTCACTTTTTGAAATTCTCATTTATTGTGTCTTGTGTTTCTCATTTTTTATGAGAATTTCTTCGCAAAAAAACTTATAAACCTTTCTCCAATTCTGTAATTATAAAGGAATTCAAATGATTTTATAGATATCTCATGGATTGCATGGTGTTTAAATGTTAAATAAGGAAGAAAACATAATTCAAGATACAATTGCATATCAGCAGAAAGCTTTTCTGGTTGTTAATACACCAGAAGCTGTAAAATGTCTTAGGGATCGAAAAATACGTTTTCGCATTTTAACTCTTCTAACAGATAATCCTATGACCTTGAGCGAATTAAAGAATGAATTGAAAAAATCAGATAAAACTGTCTATCGTTATTTAAATGAACTTGAGAATGCAGGACTTGTTGTTCAAGCTGGAAGAAGAGTATTCAAGAATGAAAAAAACAAATTCAGTGGTCAGACTCTTTACACGCGATCTGCAAAGGTTTTCTATGATGGATTAATTATGGAAGAGATTGATCAATGGATTAAAGATAAAAAAACTACTAAACATCAAAATAAAATAATGAATCAAGTATCTCTTTTAGTGGGTCAGCTTTTTAATAATCGTAAAGGAGATAACAAAAGTCTTTGGGAGTTACATAAGAAATTAATCAAGAAAAGGACAGAATTCATTGAGACTTTTCTTGATAATCTAAGTGAAGAAAACATGTCGATAATCACTTCATTAACTTATAAAGAAGTACAGTACATCATTGATACAGTAGGTCTTTTTGCACTCTTAACTGAACCAGGCTGGAATGAAGAATTAGCTACCTGCTTTTCAAAACCTAAGTAGTAAATCAAGTGAAAGCGTCAATATATGAAACCTGCAATTGTTGTAGTTGATAAAGAGAATTATCTAGCTACGGAATAAAAGAATTTGTTAACATAAAAACAATATTCATAAAGTAATAGAGATACTGCTAAAAATTACGAACAATATACCGTTCAGTTTCTAAATTAAACATTCTGCTTTCTTGAATGGTAACAGTAAACTGAATTTTACTTTATTCTTCTTTGGTATATAAATCTCAGCAACCATCTTAGTTTATTACTTCAGATAAATGAAGGGCAAATTATGTTCCTTCAACAATGAGTAATTTTGTGTTAGAGCTCTTAAATCGTAGGTAAATAATTTCTGTATTTTCTGGGGAGTCATACCAATTATTTATTCACAGTTCTTTCGACACTACTTTTTTTGGTAGAACTCCTGGACAATATTATAGAGGTATATTCTCCTATATCTACTTGTTTGATAATACTCTTCATCTATAAACAACTTTCGAAGCAACAACATTCTTCTATTTATAAATTAACAGAAAACATATGTTGAACATATTTTGAGCTCATTTTACATATATTGAACGATTTTGGATTAAATTAAAATTAATAAAACATTTTTTAAAGCATTTTTTTTTAAAATTATTTGATATTATTAATCACAGAAAATTAACAAGAAGTAAAATCTCTTTTTCTTCTTTTAGAAAACACTTAATACGCTTAAATCACAAATTAAATAATAAAATCCAGCATTGAGAGATAAACTTGAACCTCCAATCACCTTCTGTATCAGAAGAAACACTAAAAGTACCAAGAAGATTAGTTACTCTAGACTTTCTTAGAGGAGTAGCAATTTTTGGTATGACTCTTTTTCACATCCTCTTCAAAATGTATGATGTAGAAGGATTCATGGCAAACCAAGAAGAGATACTCAATTTTCCAATTATCCTACTGATCATTATGGGAGTATTTGCATATTTTGGCTCTTGGTATGGTTTCTTTTTGTTGATCTCTTCAGTTGTGAATTCTTATGTTTTTACAAGAAAAACAAAAGCTAATGTTGATCCTTCAAAACTTTTGATAAAACAGATTTCTTCAGGTGCGATACTTATTGTTCTAGCTTACTTCATAGAAGGAATATTAGGCTACTATGGAGATATTGGCTATTCCATTAAAAAACTAGAATGGACGAATTTCGCTTATTTTAAAGTTGAACTTCTCTGGATTCAAACTCTACAGATTATTGGTCTCTGTTTAATTATTAATGGTTTACTTCTTTTTTTCTTATTACGTAATGATGGTTATAAGAAAGTGATCAGAAATATCTCGATTTTTGCTTGTCTTATTTTACTGGTTCTTATCTTTACTCCATTTATTTCTAATTGGATTGCAAATTCAAATTGGCTCTATCCACCTGAAGAGCTTGGTTGGCCAGATATTACTTTTGTTTATCATAATAGATCTGTTAGAACTTGGTTTTTGACAATTATTAATGGTCCTAAACAACCTCTTTTCCCATATTTAGCTTCATCATTCATGGGATCCCTTATCGGAATGCTTCTTGCAGCTCCAAAACCTCCAAAACGAATGCTTCTTTTGTTTAGTCTTGTAGGTGTACTAATGATTGCTTCAGGAGTTATTTTGATTGTAGAGGGTTTACCCTTCACTTTCCTTGAACAACCTCCAGCAATTACAACCTACTTGTTGAGATTAGGCGGGCAAATTTGCTTATTGATGGCCATGCTAGCTTTGATAGAATCTAGAGGGAAAGGTAAGGCTTTCTCTAATCGACGAATTGTCAAGTATTTTAGAAGATGGTCAATCCTTTCCCTGACAATCTACTCTTTACATGTTTTGGAACTTCTCCCCAGATGGATTCTTTCTCTCATTTTGCAAAAGCAACCCGGATATAATTTCATGGAAGAAGGAATAATCGGTAGAGGGCAAGAACTGTGGCTGTTCCTAGCAATAATCTATGTTCTGCTCTTCTATGAGCTAGTAGTCAGACTTTTTGTTCGATTTAGAATGAAAGGTTCTTTTGAATGGTTGATAGTTAAGTTTCAGAATCTTTTCAAAGGAGTCAAATCTACAAAAATTGTATCTGATTTGCTAGGAGATGAAATAGAGTGGATTGAGTATAGAAATATCAGAGAAGAGATTCCAATAAAAGAGCAAGTTGTATGAGTATCTCATCATAGTGTTTTTACCGAAACCCGATTTCTCAAATTATTTTTATATAACTAGAAAAATAACCATAGTTATGATAGATTTTAAGAATCTTATCAAGAACAATTATTCAGAACTTATCTTGTTTAGCATAATCTTTTTGTTTTTTATGCAAATGCTTTCAGATCTAGCTGAAAGAATTTTTGATTATGCAATACTAGGATTGAAACCTACATTGGATATTCTTGCATTAGTCTTCTTGTTATCCTCTATAGGGCTATTCTTCTTCAGAAAGCCTATATCAGATAAAACTTTGTTTATAGTAGGAGAACTAATCATTGTTACTAGATTAATAGAACCCTTACTCAAAGGAAAAGGAATACTCATATTAGCAGGAATATCTGTTAGTAGTTTCCTTATTTTCTTTCCTGCATATTTCACAAGAACTAAAAGCAAGGAGCAACAAACTGGAGTGACACTTGGGATATCCTTAGCTGTAGCAGTAGCTGTATCTATACTTCTCAGAACAGTTAACTCAACATTAGATGTTTCAATATATAGCTGGTATCAATTAATTGGTTGGGTACTAGGAATACTAGCTTCACTTATGTTAGTAGGAATGTTACTAAAAGGTGAGGTGACTGTTCAGAAAGAATCATCTGAAGAAAAAAATCCTGCAAGCTTTGGTCGAATTCTTCTTTTAACTCTTGGTTTGTCAAGCGTTTTTGTAATAATCTGGTTTACATTTATGAGTCCAACTTCTATTTCGAGATGGACAGAAGGTAATTACATTGGAATTGTTATAGGTGTTTCAATTATGACATTTTTATTCATTGTTGGAATGGTAGTTAAACCTGATTTAATGAATATGATGAAATCGTGGATGCTTTGGGGATGGAATGGGATTTTTGCACTTGCTCTAACTTTAACCGTATTGGTACATCAAAAAATACCATTATATGGAATTTTCTTCCCAGATGATGTTGCTGCGTATCCGATTATAGCAGCACCTACAACTTGGGTTTATCATATTCCTTTGGTTTTAATGATTATTCTCTCACCGATAATTTACATTGACTTTACTCTTTTATCAAGAGAATTACTAAAGATTAAACCAAAGCCAGCAAAAATAGGTGGAAGTTTTGCTTTAGGGGCAGGTTTGTATGGAATAATAATGATCTTTATGCAAGTATTACCTAACGTCTGGGGATATTTACCACCAATCAGTAATGTGTTCAGAGATATGTATTGGTTAGCTTTTCTAATTCCAGGGATATTTATTACAATCCCTATTTTTCTATTCAAGAAGAGTACATTGAGTTTTGAAAAAACAGCTAGAGAATTTAAATCAAAATCTATAATTCTTACAATCTTAGGATTGATATTTATAGGAACAGTTGCAGGTGCATTTGTTACAGCACCACACCCAGAAGCACCAGATGAAGGAAAAACTTCTCTAATCATTATGACCTACAATATCCGACTAGGTGTAAACCTCACTGGTGAAAAAAATTATGATGGACAACTGGAACTGATTAGAAGTGTTGACCCTGATATTCTTTGTTTACAGGAAAGCGATACTGCTAGAATCGGTGGTGGAAATTCAGATGTTGTTAGATATTTTGCAGATAAATTAGATATGCATTCGTACAGAGGAGCAAAAACAGTTACAAATACCTATGGTACTGCAATCTTGTCTAAATATCCAATCTCTAGCTTTGCTGCATATTTCATGTATAGTACCCATCAACAAATAAGTACGACACAAGCACAGATTGTAATAAATCCCACATTAACTTTCAACGTTTTCTCAAACCATCCTGCAGCTAGAGGTGATGATGCGAAAAAGTACCAAATAGAAGAAATACTAAGTCAAACTACAGGTCTGGAAAATGTTCTGCTCTGCGGAGATTTCAATTTTAGAGCTTACTCCGAATCATATAATATAACAGTAGGAACCTTAGAAGATTCTTGGGTACAGAAGTGGTCAACACCAGCAGAAGATAGAATTGATCACATTTTCTTGAGTTCAGGAATAACTGTTCTCGATGCTGTATATATTGAGAGAGGACAATCAGACCATCCTGCATACTGGATTGAAATTCAACTTTAGGATTTCACTTCCATATTCTTTTTCTCTTTTGTTATAAAATTGTCATTTTCATCTACAGAGATTAGGAATTTCTTTTTAGTCCACAATAAAATTGAACATCCACTTTTATGAAAATATATAATCATAATGTGAAAATTAAGCTGTGATAAATCTTTTATAAATGTGCCAAAATCTGATTTTTTAGTCGTCCTAATGAAATTTGTTTACACAAAAACTCAATGTGAGAAACTTTCTCTATAACATTTATCTCATATATAAACGGATTTTCTGACGACAAAATGGAAGTAATTTAAATGACTGATCACGAAAAAAAAGGATTTAAATGGCCTTGGGACTATTTACATTTTCAAACCAAAGGTCGAGGATTCATCTTTGCAAATGGTGCAAAAGGTAAGTTTATGGCTAATACCTATTTTGCTGAATGGCTGGTATTCTGGTTTGCACTATTCATGACTGCGATTGTTACAGCAATAGTTTTTGCAATAAGAGGAATTTGGGCTGTACCAAACTCTATTGGATTATACTTCAAATATCTAGGTTGGGGATTTTTAGTCTCATTTATCATTGCATGGTTCTTCTTTGTCTTCATAATAGGACCTTTAACAATGAGTATGGTTCAATATGATTTTAGAGCAGATTTCAGAGCATCAAGTTCAAGAGAACTAATATTCTCAAAAAAATCATGGAAATTTTGGATTTGGGGACTTTTAGTAGATACAATGATTGTTGTCCCCCTCTCTGGATTCGTTCCCTTCTTTAATAATCTAGTTTTACTAAAGATGCCTGCTGCACAAGCATGGTCAATAGCATGGACTTGGAGTGAATTTTGGGGTGCATATTGGAAAGCTTGGATATTAGCAATAATAATCATTATCTTCCTTCTAGTGTTCTTAAAATGGCAACTCGGACCTAACAAGAAATTCATAGCAAGAATGCAAGCACAAGGATCTTTAAAAAAAAGAAACTAAACAGATAAGTAAAATCAATTAATTGCTATCTGTCTTATTTAATTTTTTAACAGAATTGATAATCTACATCGAAAAAGCTTCTATTGTTTTTAGGAAATCTACAGAATCTATATCTTCCTCATTAATTGTGATTTTTATCAATCCTCTCTCAATGACAACTTGGTAGATGTTCTTATTATTAGGTAGCTTTCCGATGCATCTAAATTTCCAGTAGGTTCATCTGCAAGTATTAATTGTGGTTTTCTAATACTAGTAACATTGAAAAAACAACTACAAGGTCTTATTACCAATATTAGAGGTTCAGGAGGAGTTAGATATGAATATATTCTAACAGTTGATCCTAATCAATTGGTTTTTCAAAATTCTGGTAATTCTTTGAATCAACGAAATTGTAATTGAATGATTACGATTTTCTAAATAAGTTAACTAAACTGAAATCATATGCTGGTTTTCTTATTGCGTCTTCTGGCCAGTAACCCTGATCGAAAATTGGTTTCTTAATCATATCTTCTTCCTTCAATCCATTTTGTTTCATTTGTTTGAGTTCTTCAACTATTATTTCGAAGAATTTCCTTACTTTAAGAGCATAATTTTTTTCCAAGATTCCTCCATGACCTGGAAGAATGAAATTGATGTTCATCCTTTCCCATTCTTTCAAATTATCTATCCAAATGCTCATGTCTGTGTCTGGTTCACCAAAATAAGGATAAACATCAGCTTGAATCAAATCTCCAACCAGTAAGATTTTTTCTGGAGAAAAGTAAATGCTGGATGAACAATTGGAATGTCCCCCAATTACTTTAAACTCTAATTCTTTGTTATTTCCTAACAATATGGAATCTTTAATCCATAAATCTGGCATACGTAGTTTTGCAGTTTGTGCTGCCTTCTTAAAACCTAGAAAAACTCTACTAAAATTTTCGAGAATTTCTTCAGTAAATTCCAAACTTACGAATCTTTCAAATCTTTGTTTTCCTGATGCAGCAGCCACTATCTTACAGTCGGAAAAGACGTTCATAGCAAAGAAATGATCAATATGCCCATGTGTTATTAACAAAGTGCTAGTTTTTCTTTTAAATTTTGATTCCATTTCTCTTCTGAATTCTGCTGCAGTTTCTGTGAATAATCCTGTATCAACAAATACTAATTCATCTTTTAAAGCGATACAAACAATATTAGAACCTGAACTAGCTTTATTTAGAATAACTGAATTTGCGACTTCTTCATACTGCATGTTCCTTTTGAGAATTGGAGCAGTTATTAATTTTATCTTGGATTGAAGTTCTGTTTTAAAAATTCAATCTATTGATTATCTTGTAATAAATAAAACGAAAAGAAGGTGATAAAAATATAATTTGTATAATAGTGTATTCATAGTGTTTAAAGATTAATCTCTATCATCTAACATTATATAATGAGCAATTTTTGTATAATTGATGTAAATATATAGAAAAAAAGAAAAAAAAAACTCTTTCTTACCTACTCAAGTTCTAGTTCATATCTGAAGGATGGAGTAAATTCTATTCCTATCTTTTTATAGAGTTCTTCATTCTCTTGATTTACTAACTGATGATAAATCTCTTCATAGCCCTCTTTTATTGCTTTATTTGCCATGAAATCTACCATTTCTTTCAATATATATTCGTGATCCTTACTGAAAACAGGTATGGAAGACATGAATGATCTCTTGGGTTGGTTAGCTTTATAGAGTAAACCGTATGATAAAATTTCATCCTTTTTCGCTACAACACAAGAAATTGTTAAATCTCTCTCTCTGAAAGTATTCATTGTTTCATCAAAGTTTTCCTCAGTAACCTCAGTTCTTGCTTTGAGATAAAATTTCTTAAACTTAGCTAAACCTTCATCAGTATTAAGGTCAAGCTCATGGAAATAATCAGGTTTGGTATATTTTGAATCTGCGAATTTACTTGCAGAGAGAATGATTCTCTTCCCAGTTTCTTCTTTTTTCTCGAAACCCCATTTTTCCAATAATTCTGGAATATATCCATATTCTGGCCTAGCGTTTACACGAATTTTTTGTGCTCCTTTAGATTTTAGCAATTCAATGGTTTTATCAAATAATTCCTGTTCTACTTTTTCATATCCTTTTCTAATAAATGGCATATGAATGGATCCCCATTGCACTCCTTCAACTTCATCTTCCAGTGCACTGCTTAGAAAAGCTACAAGCTTATCTCCATCATACAAGAAATGGCGAGTCTCAGGAGTGAAGTTCTCATTTGTATCATAAGCTTCCTTTAGTTGCTCCATAGTTGGATACCAGGGATCAACTGGCCAATCATTTACTACATCTTTAACTAATTTTCCAAGGTCTTCTAACCTTGATTCTTCATATGTTTTAAATTCCATTTTTAACACTCACTCTAGAATTTTCTTTAGGCTTTCTCAGCCGTTGAGAAAGGCTCTCAAAAACACTTATAAGTCTTCTTATCTGCTGAGAATGTTTTATTAGTGTGTGGGAATACTTAAATATAGTTAGTAAAAAACAAGAATGTGGTCTAAGATGAAAATCCAAGATATAATAGATCCAAGTTTCATACAAAAACCTGTTGTATTGATCAAAGAAGAAGAGAAGCTTCTAATTATGAGTAATTCTAACTACTATCCAATTTTGATGTCATTAAGAGAAGGATACAAAACTGTTAAAGAGATTGAAGAGGATTTTACAAAATATATTCTGAAAGATCTCAAGAAACAAGGCATCACAGATGAGAAAAAAATCAAAGAAATTGTTGATAAGAAAAAACGTTCAGACAAATCTCTCTATAGATATGTCCAACATCTTATAGATGCAGATTTCGTTGCACTTGTTGGAAAGCGAGTAACGATGGAGAAATCAATGACAGAAAAGTTATTTGCTAGAACTGCTAAATTCTTCTTTGTTGATTCGTATTATAATAAAACAATTTGTGATAATCAGAATTGTATAGAAAGCTTATCTCAGCTGCTAGGTCTAGTATTCGAGACATCAAAACCTGATAATGCTGAAATAGAGAAATTTGTAAGCTTGATGAAGCAAAGTTCTAAAACAATCACATCAATTCTTTTCAAAGAAAAATCTGAAGAGTTTGTTCAAATGGTTGAAAATCTCTCTTTAGATGAGATTGGAGCTGTTCTTCAAACACTTAGTATGATTGATTTGGTTGTTAATGCTGAAAAAACCTTAAAATTAATAGAAAGTTTGAAAAAGAACTAAAGGGAAATCTCCTTCCCTCAAATCACATTTTTCCTAGTTGTTTTGTCTTATATTATATAGAATTGCCATGAAGCAAATATTCCTACCATCACAATGGAAAGAATGACAAGAATTGAATAATGAATTCTTCCTGATAATTTCCAGTAAGGGTCTTTTAATAGACTTCTAGTTCCTGTCCACGCAAACCATGCGAACACAATAAGAGAGATTACAGATACAAGGAATAGAAAAGGAAAGATTAACAATCCACCAAGAGTTTTAGTTGTTTCTATAACAAGTAGAATATCGTTATTTATCCTTACAGTTGCTATTATTTCTATAATCAATGCTAGGATGAAATTGATTAAGATTCCCCATCTTGGTAATCTTTGAATTCTTGGAATTTTATCCTTCTTTTTGGTATGATCTATAATCCATCTTATCCCCCAGTATGATAGTGATATTAACATAATTACAGTAATTCCAATTACAATTCCAGATGTTATTTCAGGACCATAATAAATGGGATTCGTTTTCTGATAAGCATAGAAAGGTCCTATAAAACTTGTTGTGAAATGAATTATCTCTCCTCTATCATTCTCAAAAAATGCTAACTCAAGATAATACTCTCCAGTAGATTCCACGAAATAATTTGGTTCAACTTCTACAAATTCTAGTCCATTAATACTGCTTACAATGAGATGACCATTTTTAGCTTTTACAGAAAAACTTTCCTTGATAAAATACATCTCTTTGATCAAGTTTTTATCGGAATATACTCTTCTAGATGAAACGTATAGCCCATTAAACCTTTTCGCTCTTCTTTTATATCCTTGGACAGGTTCTAAATTAACTTCCGGTTTTGTGAGATATTCTTCTATGAACTCATCAAAAAGTAATGTTCTAGCTAATGAACCTCCAATGCTATTAAAAGATGCGAAAACTCCAATATCAAGTTCTGGTATTAATATCATACGACTGTGGAAAAATAAAGTATCTCCACCATGCCCCACTAACCTTTCATCACAGAGATCAAATTGATAAAAACCCAATCCCATCCCACATAGATGTTCATTGGGAAGAAATTGATCGCTTAACATCATTTCTACAGATTCTTCTTCAAGAATTCTATTACCATCATAACTTCCATTGTTCAAAAATGCGAGCATGAAGTTTGACATGTCAGAAGCTGTAGCACTTGCTGCTCCTGCAGGATAAACACTTACATATTCAAAATAACCAGGATAACCATTCTCATTATGCCCAGAAGACAAACGTGATATTAAGTTACTTGGTAGAGGTTGTAAGAAAGTACTAGAATTCATCTTTAATGGAATGAATATCTCATCAGCTATATATTGTTCAAAAGCTTTTTCTGAAACTTCTTGTATAATGTAACCTAATAATGCAACCCCATAGTTCGAATATGAGCAGATAATTCCTGGAGGTCGTACTCTATCTGGGATTCGTTCTGCTAATAAATCTTCTAAAGGTAAAACTGTCTGAGAACTTGAATGAAGAGATTGAATATCTGCAATTTCAAAACCAGCAGTATGTGTAAGTAAATGTCTTAATGTAATAGGTTCATCATATGTATCTGGAATCTTAAATGCAGTGAGATAGTTGTTGACATCAACATCTAAGTCAAGTAATCCGTCTTCCACTAATTGCATAATTGCTGTTGCAGTAAATAATTTAGAAATTGATCCAATTCTAAATATAGTTTCATTTGAAACGATAGGGGTAGTGGAAACAGAATCAGCGTACCCATATCCTTTTTCAAGGAAAACTGAACCATCTTTCACCATGGAGAAAGTTGCACCTGCTACTGAATAATCTTCCAAATATTCTGGAATAATAGTATCTAAGAAAACCTCTAGTTCGGCTGGAGAGGATAAATCGTGTTTCACATTTTTATAATTATTCATTCGAAAATTATTGTCTATAGAAACGTCACTGATTACAGTAGAAGAAGTAGAAATTAAAGAAGAGAATAGAAAAACACTAACAACTGTAATCATACAAATTTTGTTAGTTAATTTGCTCTTAACACTCATCATTCACAGTTTTTTTACCTTGAATTCTTATAAAGCTAAGCAAATTAGATTTAATTAGATTTAGCTAGTAATATAAATGCCTATTACAATTCATATCTGATGGTCAAAAGCAAAACAGAATTAGCTATTAAAACTGAAAATTTAGTCAAAAATTTTGAAGTTCAAGGTAGTGATAGCGTCCATGTTCTTACAGGTATGAATCTAGAGATAAAGAGAGGGGAATTTGTTGCTATCATGGGGCCAAGCGGAAGTGGAAAATCAACTCTCGTCAACATTCTTTCCACATTGGAAACTATTACTTCAGGTAAAGTAAATATTAATGGTGTTCTATTGAAAGATTTGACAACAGAAGAACTTCTAACATTAAGGAGATCACATTCTGCTATTATTTTCCAGAATTTCGCATTAATCGATTATCTAACAGCTTTTGAGAATGTTAAGCTTCCAATGATTGTGAGAGGTATCTCTCACCAAGAAGCAGATGTAAAAGCAACTGAGTTTTTGGAAACAGTTAACCTTTACGCTCGTAAAGATCATTTACCAGAAGAATTGAGTGGAGGAGAACAGCAAAGAGTTGCAATTGCAAGGGCTTTAGCTCATGAACCTAAAATTATCTACGCTGATGAACCTACAGGAAACTTGGATGTTGTTACTGGAATGAAAATTATTCAACTTTTCAAGGATATTAGTCATAATATGGGTATCACCGTAATTATTGTTACACATGATCATAATGCTGCTAGTGAAACAGATAGAATCTATATTCTTCAAGAGGGAAAAATGAGAGAAGAGAAATCTAAGAAATCTATGAAAAGATCGTCTAAAAAGAGGTAATTGAATGAAGAAGATCAAACCCTTTTCATATATTGGAGATGCATTTCAGTCTATACTTTCATACAAAAAAAGGAATCTATCTTTAGGTGCTGGTATATTTTTAGGAGCTGCTATATTTTCCAGTATTTTCTTTTATGGTTCTTTAGTAAATACAATAGCTGTTCAAGATATTATCAATGACATTGAAGCGGAAGTAGTTTTCTATCCCAATGAAGAAATAAATGAAACAAACACTCCCTCTGAATTTGAAGAATCGATAATAACAAATGAAGAGTTTTTGGATACTACAACATTCTATGGGGGGGATAATCCAACAGGTGAAATGTTTTATCTAACGAGCTTAAACTTACTAGAAAACGAAACCGCTGGAACTACATATTTCTCAGGGAGTGATAAATTTAGAGCTAATATATTTGATTCTGCTGATCAAGAGGGCGACATAATTAAGAAGATAAAATTAGTTATAGGAGATTATAGTTTTTCAAACGGGGGGTGTTTAGTATCTGACAAAGTAAGTCGAACTATGGGAATTTCAATAAATGAATCTCTTAGATTTAATATGACAATCGGCGGGGTTTTTGTTCATCCTAATGGTTATACTGTCACAATTTTCTATTATTCCCTCATAAACCTAACAGTAACGGGTATATTCCAATCAGAACTCTTTGATGATAGTTCTGTGATATTTTCCGACGAAGATTTGGATTCAGATTTAATGAATAGATTAACTGAATATAAGCTCTATAATATTCATGCTAAACTGGATTATTCCAAATTACCTGTTAATGATTTACAGAAGTTGATTAAAAAAATAGATAGTGTGATTCAGAGAGTTGAGATACAAAATGAGGGGATGATTTTAGGATACAATAAAATCTCTAATCTGCTTGGGGGAGAACAAATGAGGATTATCGTTATGCAGCTTATTGATACAGTTCTTTACATTCCAGCGATTTTCCTCTCACTAATTCTATCTACATCTGGAACTGAATTATCATTACAAGAAAGAAAATATGAAGTATCTTCTCTAAAATCGCAAGGAGCAAGTCCAAAACAGATTAAACAAATGATCTACACTGAAGTGATAATTATTGGTATAATTGCTTCATTAATCGGCATTCTAATAGGATCAATAATATCTGCAATTGTGTTATCTATTTCACGTTTTATGACAGTGGATTTTTCTTCTTTCAGTGAAGCGTTTCGTTCAATAAATGTGACTCCATTTTCAATCCTAGGCACGATTTTAATCTCAATGGGTATCTCTTTACTTACTGCTACCATTAAAACCAAAAATTTCATTGCTCAAGATGTTGTAGAAGGGACTACCATCGAGAAGAAGAAATCTGGTTTTTTCAAACGTATTTATGGAGATTACTTTATTTTCATAATTGGTTTAGTTGGTGTTATTCTAAACTTCATTCAAGATATGAATCCTGAAGCTTCTTTTGGTTTTTCAGTAATCCTAGTGCAATTTATGTCTCCAATTTTGCTATGGTTTGGAGCAGCTTTTATAGCAAGTCGTGTAGCAACAAAAATCCCTGAAATTTTAGACAGATTCATCATTAGATTTTTCAAAGATATAGGGATGTTGATAAAAGGAAGTCTTAGTAGAAGAAATCAACAATTTCCGCAAATAACGGTTCTGTTATGTCTTTCCATTTCTTTGAGTGTATTGGCAGCAATACAAGGATATACTGGAGATCAATCGCTTGATAGACAAGCTGAATATCTGACAGGTGGAGATTTAAAGGTAGAAATTTTTACTTCATCTCTTTCTCTTACAAAAACAAATTTTACAGGTTTTGAAGATCAAATAGAATCAGTCACTCCTATTTATTATGCAAATTTGAAATTCTCTATAACGACAAGTTACTATCTTACAGCTCATTGTTTTGGAACAAATATATCACAGTATAAAGAAAATGCCATTTGGCATCAAGATTCTCTCGTAAATTATAAAGATTGGAAAGCAGGATTATCTGCATTAGAGAATAACCCGACTGAAGTAATAGCAGCTGATCGAAAAGCTCAAGAAGTAATTGAATTAGCACAAAATTCCACAATGCAGTTTGCTAGTAGAACAGATTACTTACCAACAGCTTTTGCAGAGGCAGAAGTAATATTTGATCATATTCCTGCAATAGAGAATTCAGCTACATATTCCAGTGATGTTACTGTGTTAGTGGATACTGAATTCCTCTTTGCTAACTTCAAGAATGATACACGCTTAATTCGTGCAATAGTTAACCTTAAGCCTGGAATTGACTTAAACCCCAGCAATATTCATTTGGAATTGGCAAGAGAATTTGAATGGATTAATGAGGTTTATACATTCGATGCTATACTTCAAGAAATAGAAGATGCTCAAGGAAGATTCTATGGGATACCAGGACTCTTATCTGTTGATTATATTATTTCCATTTCTTCAATTTTGATTGGTATTTCAATATTCATGTTTATGATTATAAATAAAAGAAAAAGAGAGTTTGCAATTCTAATCGCAGAAGGTACTTCTAAGAAACAAATAATAAAATTAGTGTTGTGTGAAATTATATCTATAGCATTATTCTCTACAATTTTTGGATTTGTGATAGGTTTCTTATCAGCTTACCAATTCAACAGTTTCTTTGAAGTATTTGACCTTGCTACATTTAACAGACAGCTTCAAATACCTGATATCTCCCTCGTCTTAACGGTAATTTGTTCTTTCATAGCTATAATACTTGCCACTTTAATTCCTGCAATTTCAGCATCTAGAATAAACGTAGTAGAGGAAATGAGAACATATTAGGTGATCAAATGGCTAGAAGTATGAATAAAAATAATGCAAAACCTCACCCACTTCCAGATGATCTTTCCAACCAAGTTATAGATTTATACCATGTTTATGGTATGAAGCTCCAAAACAAAGTAGTTGCATTGAAAGGAATATCATTCGATATCAAGAAAGGTGAGATCTTAGGAATAATTGGACCCAGTGGAAGTGGAAAATCAACTCTTCTTCTATCACTTGGGGGAATGTTAAAACCGACTGCAGGTAAGATAATCTATCCAGATGGTACAGACATAACTAAACTTCCTGAGGAACAAATGCATTCATTCAGGAGAAACAATATTGGTTATGTTTTTCAAGAACACAATTTAATCTATCATCTTACAGCTGAGAAAAACATAGAAATGCCTATGAAACTAAATTCTACTCCTCTAAGTGAGAGAAGAGAGAGGTCTACTGAACTTATGAAGAAACTGGAAATTTATCACAGAAAGACTCATACTCCCAACAGATTGTCAGGTGGAGAACTGCAGCGAGTTTCAATAGCAAGAGCTTTAGCAAATGAACCACAATTAATACTTGCAGATGAACCTACAGGAAATCTAGATGCAGAAAAATCATCACAGATTCTTGAGTTGTTTAAGAATTTATCAGATGAAATGGGAACTTCTTATCTGATTTGTTCTCATGATCCAATTGTAGCTGAATATTCAGATCGATCTTTGGAAATAAATGATGGTATAATAATCGGAGAACATGGCTTGGGTATTAATCTTATGGATCTTGACAGTTCCAGATTACTCGTTATGGATAATCAGAATAGAATAACACTTCCAGAGAATGCAGTAGAGGAAGTTTCAGGAGCGTTTCTATATACATGGAAAGTCAAAGAAAAAGGAATATTCCTCCAACCTTTAGGAAGTGAAACAAGTGTAGATACTCAGAAAATTAAATTTTGTCCAAACTGTAATTTGGAAATATCTCCAAAAACCTACTCTTGTCCAAGATGTGGGGCTAAGCTTTCAAGAATAGTACATTAATTTCCGTAATGTAACTCCACTAATATTTTAATACTTAACAATTTTATATTACGCATATGAAATTTGAGGAACTAAGTTTTGAAGAAGCTCCGAAAATACAAGGTAAAATTCCTGGAACCAATTCAAGGAAAATCTTAAGTCAACAGGAGAAACTAGAAGGTAAACCTGTGTCTTATCCCAAAGGTTCTCCTATAGCTTTCGCTCAAGGATTTGGAGCAACAATAAAAGACGTTGATGATAATATTTTCATTGATTTTTTCGGTGGTGCAGGTGTTTTAGCTCTGGGTCATTGTAATCCCTATATCGAAAAAAAAGTAATAGAGATTCAGAAGAATATAACTCACACTCTAGATTTTCCCACAGAAATACGATTAGAGATTATCGAAAAAATTCAGAGCGTTCTTCCTGGTGATTTAAAGAATAACTCTAAAATTATTTTTGGTGGCCCAACGGGTTCTGATGCAGTGGAAAGCGCAATCAAATTGTCTAAGATAATAACAAAAAGACATGGATTAATTGCATTTGAAGGTGCTTATCATGGGATGTCATCAGGAGCTCTAGCTTTAACTTCTGGCAAATTTTGGAAAAAAAATTATTTACCTTTAATACCTGAAGTTCATTTTGTTCCGTATGCGTATTCTTACAGGTGTCCATTCAAAACCGAAACAGCAGAAGAATGTGCCAAAGCTTCTGCTAATTTCTATGAGCATATTTTAGAAGATCCTCATTCCGGTGTCGTTGATCCTGCTATGACAATAATTGAACCAATTCAAGGTGAAGGTGGAACTATAGTTCCTCATAATAGTTTTATCGAAAGAATAACAGATATAAATAACATGTATGAAATCCCAATAGTCTTTGATGAAATTCAGGCAGGATTTTGTAGAACAGGAAAATTCTTCTCTTCTGAACACTCAGGAGCATCACCAGATATTGTTACATTGTCAAAAGCTTTAGGCGGAGGATACCCTCTTTCAGCTATTGCCTATAGAAAGGATTTAGATGTTTGGTCAAAAGCGGCTCATATCGGCACTTTCAGAGGTAATGTTACTGCTATGGCTGCTGGTTCTGCTTCTATTGATTTTATGCTAGAGAATAATCTAGCAAATTATGCAGAAGAGCTTGGGAATCATTTGATGATGAAACTGGAAAAATGTGAAAGAAATTCAGCAATTGTTGGTGAAGTTAGAGGAAAAGGATTGATGATTGGAATCGAAATTGTTGCAAACAAAGAAACTAAGAAACCATCTCCAGAGCTATGTTCAAAAATACGGGATGAGATGTTTCAAAGAGGTGTGATTATAGAGATAGGTGGACACTACAATAATGTGCTACGATTCCTTCCTCCTCTGGTTATAACCAGAAAATTAGCTGAAATCGGAATTGAAATCTGCATTGAATCAATAGAAAAGATCGAATCTGATATAGTATGATTAAAGGTTACGAAGATTTATATCTTCTGATTTTGCTTGTTGAGATTTTATTTTTTATTAAACCAATTAGAATAATAAGCGCACAAACAACACCATCTAGAACTGGAACACCAAGTTTTTTTTCTAGTCTTTTATCCATTCCAGTCATTCCTGCGCACCCCAAAACAATTACTTCAGCTTTATCCTCTTTTATTGCAAGTTTAGCTGTTTCCAAGTATTTTTCTTCATCACTCAGGCTTTTATGCTGTTCATTTGGCGCTCTAACAGAAGCTAAAACATCTTGAAGATGATATTTTCCAATTAAAACTTCCTTATTAGGGATGGACTGTTCAGTCATTGAAATAACGGAAAAACTATGTCCAATCATTGAAGCTAATTTCATAGAAGCTTCTCCTATTCCTACAACAGGTTTGCTAGTTATTTCTTTGATTACATCTAAATTGGGATCACAATGACATGCAATAACGAAACCATCAAATTCATTCTCATTTTCTCTAACTAATTTTATCATTCCAGGAGCAGCTTTGATTTGGTCTTCGTAGGTTTCTATGAATTTAGGTGCACCAATTGTGTGTTTACAAACAATCTGGATATCATTATCAACAAAAGTATCTGCAGTTTTTTGAATTGCTTTAGTCATTTCCAAATCACTATTTGGATTAATAATCAATATTCTCATGATTGTACACCTCTATTAGCAACGATACTAGCTTTCTTTTTCACATATGAAATAGTTTTCATTAAAATTTCTGCTGTAGTTGGTGTTATTGCTACTAATCTAAGAACCGCTTTATTTCCTAGTTTCGTGAAAGATATAGAATGTTTTCCTTCTGATATAACATCCTCATAAACTAGTTTTAGAAACCGATTCATCTGATTTTCAGAAATTTGCTCATTTTTGATGCGGAAGCAAATTATACCAGTTTCAGGTTCGTTACATAGTTCTATTTCTGAATCAGTTTTGAGTGTATTGTAAATTGATTCAATAGCTTGAAGTGGTGATCTAAGTCTTTCATGAATCTTGGTGATTCCTTGATGTCTAATTGAAGTAACTAGAGGTAATGCTGAAAATGGTCGTGTAGATGGAGGTGATTTCAATCCAGGACTTGGAACGCTTTCTCCTTCTCGATAAATATAGTCACTACGCAATGCCATTCGATTAAAATCTTCTTTGCGACGAACAAAAAGAATGGAGTTTGGAATAGGGATTCCAAATTGCTTATGTGGATCCCATGAAACAGAATCTGCAAATTCAATGCCACTGAATCTTTCTCTATATTCAGGAACCAATGAATAGGCTAAACCATAAGCACCATCTACATGTAGCCAAGCATCTATTCTCTGACAAACCTCGAAGATTTGTTGCACATTATCGATTGATCCTGTAGAAGTTGTTCCTGTAGTTGCGACAACACAGAAGATATCGTGATTTTCTTGTAATTTTTCTATAGCTTCTTGCATTAGAGATATATCTATTCTTCTATTTTTATCAACTTCAAGGGTCAGAAGATTCTTGTCTCCTAATCCCAAAATTCTTACTGCATGCTTAAGTGAAAAATGTGCATCAACAGAGGTTAAAACTACTAATCGTTCTGGATTTTTAAAACCTCTGAATCCTTCTTGTGAAAAATCAAACCCTTCTTGTTCAGCTTTCCAATGGAGTGCTAGATATAAAGCTTCTTGATTTGCATAAGTTCCTGAATACATAAATGTTCCATCTGAACCCGCATCTAGTTTGAAAAGAGAACAAAGTGCTTTAATACAGAGTTCTTCAAGCATTGCTCCACCAGGTGACACATACCAATCTGTTACTCCTTGATTATATTCTAGAGAAAGTTTTGCACCCATTTTTGCCCCTTTTTCAGGAAAATCATTAAACATAGAAAGAAATCCTGGATGGTTATATTTCATCAAATGAGGAAGTAATTTCTCTTCTAACATCTGATTGAGCTCTTCAGTTGAAATCCCCTCATCTTGGAAATCAACTAGTGGTTGTAAATCCTTCATAACTTTGGCTGGAGATGCACCAGAAAAAATGAGTGTATTATCTTTCTTTAGCATATTTTGTTCACTACTCACGAAGATTTAAAGATATATTATTCTACTATAAAATAAAAGTACTGCAAAAAATAATCGGATAGAAGGTATATGATTGATCTGAATATCATTAACGGAAAAGTGTTTGTAGAAAATGAACTGATTGAAACAGGATTAAGTATAGATAACGGGAAAATTGTTGCAATCGGTCAGACAAAAACTCTTCCAAAGGCTGATAAAACAATTAATGCTGAAAATCAATTAATTTTACCTGGTGGAATAGATGTTCATACTCACATTTTAGATCTGGAGTTTTCTTATAGAGAAGATTTCTATACAGGAACACAGGCAGCTTCTTCTGGAGGGATAACTACTATTTTGGAAATGCCTATGGGAATCAGAGGTAAATCAGTAACTGAATCATTTGATATGCAACTAAATGCTATGAAAGAAAGAAGTTTGGTTGATTATGGACTTATTGGTTCTGCAGGTTATACTAATATCAGATCAATTAACGAATTAGTTTCAAGAGGTGCTATAGCTTTTAAAACTTTCATGATAGATGCTCCAGAAGAAATGTACGAACTCAAGGATCTTTCTGCAAAAAACGATTCTTTTCTACTAAAGATCTTTTCGAAAATTGCTGAAGTAGACTCCGTTAGCTGTATTCATGCAGAAAATGATGTTATCATAAATAATGAAATTAATAGACTTTCTTCAATTGGTAAGTATGATTTCCAAGCACATACCGATTCTCGACCTGCAATTGCTGAAGATGAAGCTTGCATCCGTGCAATGCAACTAGCTAATCGTGCCAAAGCGAAATTGAATCTAGTGCATATGAGTTCAAAGAATGCTTTCGATTCTATCAAAATAGCTAAACAGAAAGGATGGGATATAACGTGTGAAATTACTCCTCATCATTTATTCTTAACTTCAGATGATGCAGAAAAGATAGGTGCTTGGGCTAAATCTGATCCTCCAATAAGGTCGAAAGAACATATGGAAGCTGCTTGGAAAGCATTAAATGACGGCACTATAGACATAATAGCTTCAGATCATTCACCATATAGCTACGAAGAAAAGGATACTAGTAAAAAAGAGAATGGGATTTTTGGAGTAGGATCGGGTACTCCTGGTTTAGAGACGATGATTCCGTTATTGTTAGA
Organism: Promethearchaeati archaeon; assembly: GCA_013166775.1. Lineage (GTDB taxonomy): Archaea > Asgardarchaeota > Heimdallarchaeia > Heimdallarchaeales > Heimdallarchaeaceae > UBA460. The sequence continues at coordinate 17,269 of JABLTJ010000019.1, read as the reverse complement.
TGCAGTTAACAAGGAGAAACTTTCCCTGCAGAGATATGTAGAAGTAACTTCAGTAAATCCTGCGAAGAGATTTGGAATATATCCGAATAAGGGAACTCTATCCCTGAATTCGGATGCTGATTTTATCATTATAGATATGAAAAGAGAACATACTTTAGAAAATGAAAACATGTTCACAAAACAAAAAATCACAATTTTTGATGGGTGGAAACTACAGGGAAAAATAGAAAAGACAATTATTAGAGGAGAAATTGTTTACGAAGAAGGACAATTCCTTACTAAAAGAGGAAGTGGAATTTTTATAACTCCTAAATATGTTGAATTAAGCGATTCCTCTTCATCGCTTTAGCTTTCTACTTCTTCTTTCTCTTTTTCTTTCAACTGTGAATCACTTTGATACTAAAATCTATGCTTGAGAACTTATAAATATAATTTCGAATTGAATACATCAAATAGGATTCCAATTAGATGCATTTAGAGTATCACTATTCTTAAAAGAAGCCAATAGCTTAAAGTATATAAACAAATTCAGAAGACTGATTTATCCAGTGGAAGAAACAACAATTACAGGAGTACTCAAATGAGCCTTATGTCTAATTTCTCTCGGTGGTTAATAAGAAAATTACGCGCAGAGAAGAAAGCCAAAATACTCATTCTGGGACTAGACGCAGCTGGAAAAACAACTCTAACAAAATTTGTTAATACTGGCACTTTTCAAGCAGGGTTAACACCAACAATTGGACAAAATATTGATACAATAAATTTCGAGGGCTGGGACATTACAACTGTTGATGTAGCAGGTCAACATCAATTCAGATTTTTATGGGATATTCATTATCCTGGTTGTTCAGCTGTGATTTTTGTGATAGACGCTGCAGATATCGAAAGATTACCTGAAGCACGTGATATTCTTAGAGTTCATGTGGTGAACAATGTACTTTTAGAGAAAGTTCCAGCATTAATTCTAGCAAATAAACAAGATCTTCCAGCAGCTATTCAGGCACCAATGATGATACAGCTTCTGAATCTTCATCTGGATATGGTAGATAGAACCTTCGCTGTTTTTGATTGTAGTGCCCTAACTGGGAAGGGAGTGGTAGAAGCTTTTACATGGTTGGTGTACCAGTTAGAAGCAAGTAAATAGTGTATTCTTTTAAGTTGAAAAAATCAATCTGAATATCTAAAAGAATTTAAAAGGAATAAGAGTTTCATAGAGATTAATGACTTCTATTCACGTTCCAGAAGAATTGAAACTATATTTCTATGTTTCTGTTGGAATGATTTTAGTTGGTGTCTTAGCTTTTATTGTATCTTTATTCTTTGCAGATACTCCTCTTCTTTCAGCTGGTATTATTGCTATTGCTTGTGGTTTTCTTAATGTAGCAATAATTGGATTCGGTTTTATGCAATTAACAAAAAAGAAAGATGATTTTGCAATAACAATGTTTGTGAGAATTCTCTATCTTCTAGCAATTGGACTTAGTACATACATGATTATATTTTCTGGTTTCTATGTAAGAAGTCCAATCAATTACATAGCATTGTACATAACAATAGGAATTGCAATTCCTGTTGTAATTACTTCTCTTATCATAGCCGATATATTCCTCGCAAGAAGGAGAAAAGAAGAAAAAGAGAGTATATCTTAATATCTCTTATCTCCTCCAAATCTATATAAGTTCTTTAGAGAATTATCTGTGATTAGTATGGTTAAATTTGAACAAGTATCAAATTCAGTTTGGGCTCATGTTGAAAGAGAAACTTTCGGTCATGTAGCTTTTGTAAAATTAAAAGATAGTATTGTATTCATTGATTCCGGTTACTTTCCCAAAGTGATTAAAAAAGCTAGAGAACAAGCAGAAAAGATAACTGGATTACCCGTTAAGCAACTTATTATAACTCATCATCATGGGGATCATGTTCTTGGTAACCAGTTTTTTGATGATTGTGAAATTATCTGTTCTCAACCAATTCTAGAAATTTTAAAATCATATTGGAGAGATGAGAACATTGATAGTTTAAGAAACAAAGAACCAGAAGATTTTGGAGATCTTAAATTCGTTTTTCCAAACAAGACATTTGAGGGAGAGTATGTAATTTATAATGAAAATTTAACATTAAACATTATTCAAACTGATGGACACACACAAGGAAGTAGTTATATCTACATACCTGAAGAAGAAATTCTAATCGCTGGAGATTTGTTATTTGCAGAAGAAATTCCTTATTTTGGAGATGATACTACAGATCCATATAAATGGATTGAAGCATATAAAGAAATGATTTCTCTATCTCCCAAAGTAATTATTCCAGGTCATGGCCCTATTTCTAAGATTGAAGAAATGAAATTACAATTAGATTACATGGAAAAAGTAGTTTCATGGATGGAATCTTACATCGAAGAAGGAGGAAAAAAAGAAAATCTAGAAGAAATGAAAGATTTTCCAATTCTTGACTTCGAACCTTATGATAATTTTGAGATGCTATTTAACAGATCCAAAAATAGAACATTCGATGTGGTTTTTGAGAAGTTATCGGAAGAGTGAGTATCTTACTTACTCAATTATTTTGAAAATTTTATCATTTTGTCTAATCCTATCAGTAACTTTGATTCCTACCTGTTGTCCTTTCTTTACAGATTCCATTTTCTCTCCTTCAATTTGCATAGATTTCACAACAGTCTTAAAATTTGTAATAGCTTCTGAATTAATTATTTATCTCCTACGCTGATCTTTCCAGTTATATTTAAAGCCGCAGCACTAAGCTTAACAAAAAATGTGAAAACTTCTCCAACTTTCTCTTTTTTCAGATTTTTCACCTAAATATGATTATCTCATTTAATATTTTAAAATCTTGTGAGAAAAAACAATTTTCTAAGCTATGAAGAAATCTAAGATATGAAAAATCACTAAGGTAATTGATGTGACTAGTATTGCTCCAAACATACAAACGAAAGACCATTGTTTCTTTTGTCCATAATAACCTGCCGAATTAATTACTGCATAAATCACTAATCCTGATGTTAAAATAAACATTAAAGATCCCCCTGTTATATTTAGAAGAAACATTATTCCACTTAGTACAGACAGAATTCCCATGATATTTTCAACAACAATATGAAAACCAATTGCTATAGGTTCACTTTTAATTTCTGGAACTTGTTTAGTTAAAATTAACATCAACCAAAGACCAATTATTCCTACACCTATAATTAATGAATAAATTCCACTTACTAATGAAAGAAGCATGAACTGCTCCATAATATAGTTAAATATTAGTTTTTAGTTATGTATTTTGACCTATTTCTTCGGCCCAATTTATAGCATCTTCTTCATTCCAATTATTTAAGTCATATCCTCCCTTATTATTCTTAATCCAACCACCAAGAACCATAGTAGAAACGGGTTTGACTTTCATTCTTTTCTTAACTACATTATCTAGGAATCTATTTTTCCATTTTTCATATTTCTCCATGTTACCATCTAATTTTGCTTGGTAAGTAAGAGCTGCTGATGAAATGAAAACAAAAATTTTCTTTTCACCAAAATCGTTTTTTAGAAATTTCTTGGGTCTCTTTGTCCAGCTAAACATTGCTAAACTTGAGCCTATTATAACATTATCATAATCTGTGTAATCAATATCTCCTGATTGGCTGGAGAGTTTAATTACATCAACTTCATGATTGAATTTTTCTCTTAGAACACTAGCAATTACTTCAGAGGATTTTTCAGTAGCTCCGAATCTTGTTCCATATACAATCAATGTTTTACTCATTTTTTCACCAATATCTGATATCAAGATTGGGATTAAGATCGTATTTAAGACTATTCAATAAACAATAATAAGTACTCATATTGAAATCCTTCGGATTAATGATGAGGAGTTTTCAGAATAAATAATCTGAACATATAATATCTTTAACTTCTTCACTCTTTTTTTCTTTACAACTATAAGGAGAAAATTATTTAGTGTGTTTACTTCTTTTAAGACGATTAATATGAATGAATCTAAGATAGGTATTCCATTCGAAATAAAGGAATTAGCACCCAACACTGTTTATACAACCTGGAAAGATTATTATAATCTTAATGCTGGTGCTATCATTCTGAATAATTACATAGTAATAATCGATTCTCTTTCTTATCCAAGACAAGCAATGGATTTTCGAAAAAGAATAGAGGAAAAATACGAGTTACCGATTAAATATCTCTTTCTAACCCATATGCATGGAGATCATGTTTTCGGTATGTCTGCTTTCAAAGATTTAGAAGTTATAGGTTCTAAAGCACTTGTTGAAAACATGAAAGGAAAGTTAGCGGATTCATGGGAGAAAGAAGCATTTGATGATTGGAAGAAAGAACAACCTGAATTAGCTGATTTTATTGAAGAGATTGAAATTACTATTCCACAAAAAGAATTTGAAAATGAGTATCTACTTGAAGATGGTGATTTATACATTGAGTTTGTAAATTCAGGCGGACACTCTTCCTGTTCTACCTATGCTTACTTTCCAAAAGATAAAACTCTCTTCATTGGAGATGAGATAGGTGCAGGATACTGGATATTCATGAGCGACCCCACTGGTAATCCTGATAAATGGATAGAATCATTTGAAGAAATACTAAAACTTGATGTTGAAAAAATAATCCCTGGTCATGGTCCTATAGTTAGTAAGGAGTATGTAAAGGAACAATTAGAGTTCATGAAGGAGCTAAAGAAAACAGTTCTGAAAGCAATTTCTGAAGGAAAGAAACCTGAAGAAGTTGAAGTCCCAGATTATCCTTATGAACCTGCAATTGATTGGCAGATTCCTACAGCTTTGGAGTTCTTATTCAATCATTATTCCAAATAATGAGAAATTTCAATCTCTAGTGAGATACTTTTAAAAGATTAAAATCCTAATTAAAAACGTTAAAATGATTAAGCTAGATCAGATTTCAGATTCTGTTTGGGATTATTGTACTCCTATTTACGAAGGACATATTTCAATTATCAAACTGAAAAATAAACTCGTGTTTATAGATTCAGGAAGAGAACCCATAACAGCTAAAAATGTGAGGTTAGAAGCAGAGAAACAGTTTAAACTTCCAGCTAAACAGTTGATTCTGACGCATCAGCATTGGGATCATGTCTTTGGAAATCAAGCATTTAAAGACTGTGAAATTATATCTTCCAAAGCAACTCTTGAAGATATGAAAAGTTACATGACAACTTACTGGACAGATGAAAACATTGCTAAAATGAAGGAAGAAGAACCGGAAACTTTCGCTGATTTTAGAATTGTTTTTCCGAACATAACCTTCGAGAGGGAATACCAGATTACTGATGAAAAAATAACCATAGAAATTTATCAAGGTGATGGTCATTCTGCTGGTAACAGTTACATCTTTATTCCCGAAGAGAAAATTCTCATTACAGGTGATCTGCTCTTCAGTGGAATGACACCTTTTTTTGGAGATCCAAACGCGGATATCTTTACGTGGTTGGAAGTTTATCAGAATATGTTGGATTTATCCCCAAAAAAGATTATACCAGGACATGGTGAAATTACTGATAAAGGTGAGATTCTAAATCAAATCAACTATTTTGAGAGATGTATAAATTGGATGAAGAAGTACATTGAAAATGGTTATCTAAAGGAGGAACTTGATACTAGAAAAGATTTTCCTGTACTAAAATCAATGGACATTGAAGGTTTTGATGAATTGGTAAAATCATCCATCAGAAGGACATATGATGTAGTAAAAGAAAAACTGGATGGGTGACCAATTGCAAAGTAAAAAAAATATATTTTTCATCATTTATAGTGATTCTACATACTTTTTCACTCACCAATAATGCAGATAATTCGTCAATATCTGTAATTTCCTTTTCACTGCGTCTCTTAATAATCAAACCTATACAAATAGAATATTTTGGTGGTGATTATGAGAACATAACAGTTTTCAGTCAGAGTGCCAGAAGGTTGTCCGTTTCATGTTTAATGATTATGCCTACCGCCAAAGATTTATTCAAGAAAGGTATTTTTGAAAGCAATGTTGCGACACTTTATGATCATAAGCCAGATAATGGGGAAGAATTCAATAAAAATTTTTTCAGCCGTTGGGATTGAATATGGTAATATGGATGCTACTCGTAAAATTCATTCAAGGGATCTTGTTGAAACATTCGAAAAATCAAAATGAGGATTCTCATTGGCAGAACATTATCCCCCCTATGTTGATGGTGATGTGTTACCTATGCATTTTTATGAAGCAGTTCAAAAAGGGATTGCGAAGGATTTTGAGATTATCGCTGGCACGAATGAAAATGAATATCCTTATATTATCCCTGTTTATTTTTTTATCACGAAATAAAGATTTTAAGCATATTTAATAGATGAAAAATCTAGAATGGATGAGATTAATGGACAAAGATCTAATAGGTATGTGCGGTGCGTACTGCGGGATATGCGAATGGAAGGAGAAAACAAACTGTCCTGGATGTCAATTAAGCAAAAGTGAAATGTTCTATGGAGAATGCGGGGTAGCAAAATGCTGTATAGATAAAAGATTTCTTCATTGCGGTTTCTGCTCGGATCTCCCCTGTACTGAACTCCAACAAGCATTTGATCACCCTGAACATGGTGATAATGGTGAAAGGTTAGCGAATTTGAAGAATTGGGCTAAGGGAGATGAGACTATTTACAAACTCAGAACATTTCCTGTGAAATCGTAAAGAGAACTTATTTTTTTACTCTAAGGTAAAATTGTATAACGATCACTTAAAGTATCAAGCCGTTAATTTGAAGAAATATTTTTTTATACATTCTATCCCAATATTTACTGATAGCAGTGTAATAATCAATGGGTTTGTATATTGGCAAGATAGCCTAAATTTTTTCTCCTTTTATCCAGTCTAATGGTTCTTCATACATTTCCTTTCTTGTAGCTCTCCACTCTCTAGATACATAATCAAAATTTTGGTCGTAAAAATAGTATAATTTACTCTTTGCATGATCAAATCTGTAGAAGTTTACCCGGGAACAAATTTCCCACAGAAAATTACTAAACAAAGACGTAAATGCTGGAGGAATATTCATTCTCCATAAGAAACCATCTCGAAGGAGTTCAAAACCTGTATCAAAAGGAATTGGGTATTTTTTAATTAGATTATACAGTTTATTTTTTCTCTCCTCAGAACATTTTCCTCTGAATAAAACTAAATCAACTGTTTGAATCTTTGCTCGAGCATATAAAACCCTATAATTGACAACATACATATTAAGAAAATTCAACCGTCTAGTCACTTGCACAGGTGTAACATTGAATCTTCTTGCAAAATCAATTTGCTTATGATGATATTTGGAACCCTTAGTTATTTCAGTAAGAAGTTTGATATCTAACAATTTCAGTTTTTTCTTTACATCTACGATTTTTGGTAGTTTTGAAGGTAATTCTGAAGGAGTATTTCTATATCTCTTGCTCCATCCTTTGAAATCCCAAGTCCATTCACTTGTTTTATCATTAAAATATTCAAATTCAGGACTAGTGCTTAGTCTAATCCCAAGAGAAGGGATTTTTTCATAAGATTCTACAATACTCATTTCTTCTAATTTGATAAATAGTTCCTCTAGAAATTTCTCAGAATAGACCGGAACATCAAACTGTATTAATAATCCTTGGATATTCCCCATAATTCTGTTTCGAAAAGTTGTAAAGTTGTGAAACTCTGCTAAATCTTCTATAAGCTCTACTCTCTTCAAATCTGGTAGAGATAAAAGGTAGGTATTTGTTTCAAGACCTATACTTTCTGGAATATATTTTGCCCTTACTCCTCCAATATACTCTTCATTAAGAAGAAAATCATAATGCGCTTTAGCTGTTTTATCAGTAACTTCAAGAGCTTCAGCTATTTGCGTAAAATTTGCTGTTGGTTTTTTTTGCAAAAACTGAAGAAGTTTGAAGTTTGGGTTCATTAATAATCATCTAAATTCCTTGATCATCTAATAGATATTCCAATATATGGATCTCCTTCACTTCCGCCACTAGGAGGATCAAAAATAATTATGTCAGTTAAAGCAAACCATCCATTGTCATTTGAGATAATTGTAGCTTCGATTGTATAATCTCCTGCAACAGTAGCATAACCATAGAAAACAATATCTAAGATAATACTATCATAAGATGTAATTATATGTAAAATCAGATTCTCGATTTCTCTTAAAGGATTTATCAGAGATAACTGCAGGTAGTAATTTTCTGTAGATGATTGCGTTTGTACACAAATTGCTATAGATGTATAAATATCTGCTCCAACGTAATAGGCATCAAGAACTTCCACAGAATGTACTTCTGCTGAATCTGTCCTAGGTGGGAATGCAGAAATGCTTCCCAAAGTGAGAAGTAAACAAGTAATTGAAACTAATAAAAGTGTGAAATATTTGTTTTTCATCATAAAACTAAATGATAATTTACATATAAATATATCGCAGAAATTCCGAAAAATTACATTATCAATTACAGTGCTTTTTTCCCCTTTCTTTAACTATTTTTGCATTACATGAATTTATTCTATTTATAAAAAAAGAAATTTCTCGGAAAAACTTATATATTTAACTCCGAAATATTGCCTACACTTTGGTGTGAAACATGAAGAAAGAAATTTCTATAGGTTTGATTTTTATTGTAGCTATCGCTCCAATAATTTTTATTGAAAGCTCAAGTAATATGCAACCTTTCTATGCTAGACCTTGGCAAGATCCCGTAGATGAACTTGATCCAGTTGATATTCGAAATATTGGTTATGATACTCAGGATGATATATTCCTACAAGGTAGAACAACAGAAATTATAGTAAGAGCTGATGGAGCTTTTACAGATGTTTTCTATTCAATTGATAATGGGCAACCTCTTGCTTTATCTCAATATTTGTCCACTGATCGATATTTTGCTGCTTTTGGTTTAAATCTCGTTTTAGGCTCTCATACTGTAAGAGCTTGGACTGAAAACAATGGGATAGAAGTAGATTTTGATATAGCAACTTTCGTAATCGTTGCAGACTATGTAGCTGATCTTTACTATGAGATTGATTACATGACTGGTTTAGAACCTTCTCAAGCTTTGCTAAATTATTGGGTAGACTATTGGCACGATAGAGCTATAAACTTGCACTATGTTTTAGATGATGAAGTACCATATGAAGCTGTAGTCTCAGATCTTTTCGCTTATGAAGCTATTTACAATGACTGGGAATTTCAAGCTGAAGGAACCACTGATGATAGAAGATCTATTGTAGGCTCTTCTGTATTTGACAGTCAAGAAAAATGGATGCTCTTTGGTTCATCAGACTCAAATTCCAATACTGGCGGTTATACCTATGTTGACACAGCTAATCAAAGAGGTAACTATATTATGATTTGTTGCGATATGATAAGCAATTTCGAATCAACTTATGGTCTCCCTCATGATGGAGCTTTACTTGTTGTTACAATGCATGAAGCTGGTCATTCAATAGGCGTCTTAAAAATAACAACTAGAGGAAGAGGAAGTGAAATCTATAATCCAGTAGATTATTATGACATCATGTCCTCGATGCATTTGGAAAACTGTGGATTTGAGAATCATTGGTACTATGCTTATGACTATTGGTCAACACGAAACATAGCAATTTACTAGCTTTCTCCTTTTTTTTCTTTTTTTAAATTAAAAAAGTCTTGTGTATTTTTCAATCAAGTATCTATGCGGTTTAAACCTGTTAATTTCAAACTTAAATCCCACAATTCCATTTGCTTTTCTTTGTTAAAAGCTATCTTATTTGGTTCTTTTTCTTCCATCTTGCTGTAGAATTTTCCAGTTGCTCCTTCTGCTTTCTTAGACGTAGCTAGATAAACCGAAGTCTTTGCTCCTTCTTCAAGTGGCATTGCTTTTATCTTCACTAATGGTCTTAGAAGTCTTAGAAAAGGACTGTTTAAACCAATATTGGTTTTAATATATCCTGGATGAAGACAATTAGCTGTTATGTTTGTTTCCTTTAGTTTTTTGGCTAAAAGGAAGGTAAAAAGAATATTATAGAGTTTGGATTCTGCATAGGCTTTCATCATATTGTATTTTCTATTATCCCAATTATAATCATCTAATTCCCATTCTTTTATTCTGTAGTTGGAACTTGATGAAACATTTACAATTCTAGGTTTTGTGCCTGCTTTGAGTGATTCAAGCATTTGAAGAGTTAAGCTGAAGTATCCTAAATGATTAACGGCAAAAGTAGACTCTACACCATCTTCAGTTAGTTGTTTTCTAAGAAAGAAAGCTCCATGGTTATTGATGAGTACATCAAGCTTATCATATTTTTCTTTGAAATTAGAAACAAAGCTCTTTATTGATTTCAATGATGAGAAATCACAAATCATTAGATCAAGATTGTTGTTATTAGTGCTTTCTTGAATTTCCTTCAGAGTTTGCTCTCCTTTCTTTATGTTTCTACAGACTAAAATCACATTCGCTTCCATCTCTGCTATTTTGAAAGCAGTTGCTTTTCCTATTCCCGCATTTGCACCTGTAATAATTACTGTTCTATCTTTCATTTTATCACTTCTCTCATTCTACTCTTAGTAAATTTAAATCAGATTAATCAAGGTCGTATAGATATGTATATTTCTCTTGAAGATAGTTTATCAGGTATTCAGAGGTTACTTCTTCACCAGTTATCTCTTTTACCATTTCATGAGAATCTTTTATATTTCCTCTCTCATGAACATTCACCTTAAACCAATCTAAAACTACTTTGAGATTTCCACTTTCAATTTGAGTTTCCCAATTTGGAATCTCTTTCTTCAATTGGGAGAATATTTGAGCTCCGAAAATATTGCCAAGTGTATAGGTAGGAAAATATCCCATCAAACCATCTGACCAGTGGATGTCTTGCAGAACACCTTCAGCATCATTTTGAACTTCATAATCCAAAAGATCTTTCATTTTTTTGCTCCAGATTATAGGCAGGTCCTCAACTTTTATTCTTCCATTTAACAAATCTCTTTCTATTTCAAACCTAAGGATTATATGTAAATTATAGGTTAATTCATCAGCATCAGTTCTTATCGCTGTAGGTTTAGTTCTATTAATTGCAAAAACAAAATCTTCTAATGATACTTCTGAATAGATTTCTCCTGTTACTTCCTTTAATTTAGGAAAATAGAATTTCCAGAAAGGATTGCTAAGACCGATAATATTTTCATAGAATCTAGCACATCCCTCATGAATACCATCAGAACACCACATCCCGATGGGTTGATATCTACCGTTTTTTCCTACGTTCTGTTCGTAGGTGCCATGCCCTGCTTCATGCATTGTGCTCATTAAAGCACTTATCATATTATCTTCATAATATTTTGTAGTTATTCTGACATCATCATAATTACCAGTAGTAAAAGGATGAACTGTCTCATCCAATCTCCCCCTATTTAAGTCATACTCAACAAGTTTGAGAACATCATTATTCAGTTTTTTCTGAAGCTTTATAGGAACTTTACGCGATAAAATAGTAAGATTAGGTTGTTTTTCAGCTTCTATGCACTTCTTCAATAATTGTACAGTCGCTTCTTTGAGTGGATTGACAATTTTCTCAAATTTCTCTTGTGTCATTCCTGGTTCACTATAATCGATTAGTGCATCGTAGGGATCAATATCAGGATTAAGGAAGTGAGCATATTTTTTATTGAAGTCTATCATCTTTTCCAATTCTGGAAGAAAAAGGGAAAAATCAGATTCATCTTTAGCTTTCTCCCAAGCATCATTTGCAATTACACACTGTTTATTAAACTCTCCAACGAATTCAGGGGGGATATTGATTATTTTGTAATATTGCCTATTAATAAGAAAGACATTACGTTTCTCAAGTTCTGTAAAACTATTATAATCTGAATGATTTTGAATTTCTTTAAGCAAAATACCAATCTCAGGCTTAATTCTTTTCTCATGTTCTAGCTGTGATAAATAAGCTACTTGTTCAGCTTTCTGTTTGACTCCTCCTTTGGGCATAGTAACATCTCTATCCCAATAGAGAAACATCAATACTTCTTCTACAATAAGTGCTTCTTTGTATAAGCTAAGCAATCTTTCGTATTTTGTTTTCATAATGAGCTCTATATTCAAATATTCTTAAATTTTATCTAAAGAAACAACTAATTAATCTTATAACTATAAATCTTAAAATTCAATCTAGAACTACAAGTTCGTTTAAGTGTTCAATTTTAACCTCACACACTAAATTATATCAAGATCTGCTTATATTCTCTCTAAATTCTTATAAGTGCTTCTTGTATAGAAAAAATGTTCGATTGCTTGAATCAAACTGGTGAAATCATGATTCTTAAAAGAAAAATAATTTTTCTATTTACTATATTTTTCATTCTAAATTTTCTTATTTGTTTGAAATTTAATACTGCTCAAATCTCTTATGAGTCAGTTGAATTAACAGAACTTGGTCAAATTGAAACAGGTGGGAGTGCATGTACTGTTCAAATTGTTAAAAATATAGCTTACGTTGCTGATGATTTTTCTGGTTTGCATATTATTAATGTAACAAATCCATCGAATCCAAAAGAATTAGCCTTTGTAGAAGTAGCTCATTCTTATTCAGTTGTAGTATTTGATCAGTATGCTTATGCTTCCAGTCTTTATGATGGTTTATTCATATACGATATATCCGATCCAATGAATCCTTTTGAATTAGGTGGGTATACTGATGATAGAGGAAGATCTTCTCAAGTCTCATATTTAAACAACTTAGTCTTCTTAGCTAATGGATATGATGGATTAGAAATAATCGATGTAAGTGATCCCCAGGATCCATTTGAATTGGGAAATTTCACTGATATAGGAGATGTTAGAACTCTTTTCTTAGAAGAACAATTTTGTTTTGTTGGAGCCAAAATCAGCGATACTACCTCATCTTTAAGAATATTGAATGTTACTAACACATCTGTTCCCACTCAAATTGCTCGATATGATACTTCAGGTGAAGTTACGGATATATTTGTAGAAGATGATTTACTTTACTTCTCGACATGGGATTACGGTTTTGAAGTATTTAATATATCAAATATTCATGAGCCTTTTCCCATATTTTCATACAACAGCATTGGGCATACAGTTAACATTATCACAGGAGAAAATCTTCTTTGGGAATCAAGTTATTTTACAGGAGTAAGAGTATATGATATAACTAATATTACAGAACCAATAGAATTATTCAATTATGTTGATGGAGGAGATGCTATAGGTTTGTTTAAACATGAAGATATCCTATTTGTCGCAGATAAATCCGATGGATTAGAAATTCTACAAATCACTATAATTACATCAGAAACTCCTTTCCCATTTAAATCAGGAATAATCATTATAACAACAATAGTATCTTTTATTGAATTTAAAAAAAGAAGAGTCAAAAACAAACATAATCTCTGAATTAAAGTACTCTATCTTCTTATTTCTATTCTTTTATTTTTGAAATCAATATAATAAATGTTTAAAGAATCAGCAAAAGAGATTATTCCTAACCTCAAATAGCTGTTCTTTAAACTTTCCCTTCTTCTAATCCCGCTTTGAGAGTATCGTCTAACATCTGAATCAGCTCTTCACTTTTGTAGCTATGAGCATGATTAAAGTTCATTTGAGTCAATTCTTGAAACATTTTTTTGACATCCCATTCTGCTTCTTTTTACTCACTAGTCACTATATACTTAAGTTTTGGATTATCTGAATATAGTGCATCAAATAATGCTTTTGCAACTGTAATGGGTTCAGGATAAGAATTAGGTCTAGAAAGATTCTTTTCAAATTCCCTTAATTGCATTTGCTTTTGCTTATCAGTCATGAAAATTCTTAATTCTTTTTTCTCTATTTTTCTTTTCTCAAACATAGTTTTTTCAATCTCTGATTTGAAATTTCCTGGTTCAATAATACTAATCTTAATACCAGCTTCTGTTAAATTGGGGTAAAGTGCATCAGAATAAGCTTCTAAAGCATGTTTACTCATACTATATAATCCATTAAAAGGACCTGTTAATACACCACTAATTGAACCAATGTTAACAATTCTTCCTTTTGACTCAAATAAGAAGGATAACATCGAATCTATAACTCTTTGAACTCCAAACACATTTATCTCAAACACCTCCATAACTGCTTCCTCAACATGAGTAAAAATTGGATCAAAATTTACAATACCTGCGTTATTAACAAGACCATACAAACCCTCATCCATCTCTTTTATCTGTTGAACTGCTTTTGAAATTTGATCTGTTTTAGTTACATCTAATCGAAATGTGGTTGTATTTGGGAATTTATCTAGTTCAGCAATATGCTTTGCCTTTCTAGCACAAGCATATACTCTCTTTCCCTTTTCTATTAGCAACTCTGTAGTTTTTCTTCCTATACCAGTACAAAGCTCCAGTAATCAGAACTGGTCTATCTTTATCTCTTAACAACATAGATTGATTTTCCAGTTTTCACTATTAAAATTTATCTGGAATATTTACCCTTGACATACTTGAAATAGAAATCTATACTGAATTGACTTTATAACAATGTTTTTCTTATTGGTCGTGCATATTCTACTTAGTGCGTAATATGGCATATCTAGATTCTGAAGATATAACAGATAGAATATTATTTGTTGGTTTATCTCAATCAGGCAAGACCTCTATTATCCAGGTAGCATTTGAAGGCATGAATCCTGAATCTACACTGGACAACCAAGCTACTTTACGTTTCCGAAAGAAGAAAATTGAATTATCAGGGCAAATCGTAAGCATCATAGAAGTAGGAGGGCAGATACAATTTTTAGAAGAATCACTCAACACTTATAAAGAGAGTGTTTTTTCCCATTTACGAACACTTTTCTTTGTTGTAGATGTAGCAAATCCTGATCTTTTTGAGAAAGCAAATTATTATCTCAAACAGGTTTGTCAAAATGCACTAGATTTTAATGAAAATACTCAAATAATTGTTTTTGCTCATAAGGTAGATTTAGTTTCCAAAAAAGAAGCATCACGGTTAATTGAGAAGTTTTCTGAATTATTCGAATTAGATAAAATATCTAGGGCAAAGGTTTACGCTACTACGATATTTGATGAAGGACTAATTGATATAATTCAAGAAATATGGGAAGAACAATAATCTACAAGACACTTTTAAACCTAATTCTATTGTCAGTATATTAATATTTATTAGTTTTGAAAATAATTTTTATTTTAAGAGGATTATTATGGTAAACTTTGTGGACTTTTTGAGAACGGTATTTTTTGTCACATTATTCTTTAGTTCAACACTCTATCTTAATCCAGATCTATTTGATGAGAATGAATTATTTAATCCTTCCGAGATTGATAATTCCATTAATCCTTCAGACATTTCTGAGAGAACTAATCATGAAAAACCTGATTCTTCTTTTAGAGTTAAAACTATAGAAACTCCTGGAGATTATCAGCTCAGAGGATTCTTTTCGCAAGATAATTTTATTGATATAGATTCTGATGGAGACGTTGTAGAATGGAGAGCTTACGAGGATGTATATGTTGAAGGATGGGATAGTTCTTTATCGTTTGAATGCAAAATCGATAGTAATTATCAAGCTGTCCCAGACCTTTGGCCTGATCAAATTGATACTTATTATTATTTGAAATATAAATTACCTCATTATCCAGTATCTGCAATGTTTAGTCCTGTTTTTGAAGATGAAACATATATAGATGGAAAAGTCCATTTCATGACTTTTCTGAGCACCGATTTTACTTCTGGAGAAGGAACACAAATAGTGACTTTCAGAATAAAACTTTTACTTTTCAATTCTACTGATTCAACTACAAGTGAAATATTGTCTATAGAAGATACACTTCCTGAACAATTGGCCACGCAAAAAAGGACCTATAATTACACACTAGGTTCTCCAGTAATTATACCAGCAGGATTTAGACTGAAAACAGTTTATGAAGCAAAACTATCTACATTGAGTAGAACAGGTAGACTGTCTTTACACGCAGGAGAAAAAGCTAGTGGCTCTTTAACATGGAATATTAATGATGGTGAATATTCAAATACTTATTCAATTGACAAGACAGAATATATGCTTGGTGTTCAATTTAAAATGTATGACTCAAGTTATCCTGAAATAACTGTTTCAGGGATTAATAATAATACTGTTTATCGAGAAGATAAGACCATTAATATTGATGTATCAGGAGCTAACAGTAGCTCTTATAGGTGGGATGGAGGTTCCTTGATTGATTTTGATACATCAACGACAACAGATTTACCATTTACATATGGGTGGCATACTTTAGAAATTCAAGCTTTAGATGAATTTAATAACAACAAAACAGAGATTTATGAAATCGGTTGCGATACATCAGGAACTAATATTGTTTTAAATTCCCCTTCAAATAACTCACTAATTAGAATAGGGTATACACTCTATTTCACTCCCTATTCTATAGATTATGCAATGTACGAGTGGGATAGTAGTGGTGCTCAGAATTTAACAGTTTTAAATTATGAGCTTATTGCACCTGCTTATTCAGGAGTCCATAATCTTACTATAATAACCTATGACTATTTTGGGATGGATACATTTTTCTATGTTTTCGAATTTGATAATAATCCTCCGCTGGTTGTTCTTCAAAATGTTGTAAATGATACTTCTCAACCTGCTGGAAAAAGTATAGATGTGAATATAACAGATTATGCAGGAGTGGATCAAGTATACTATAAATGGGATACTAGAGATAATTTATCTTGGACCCCCTTTCTAGGAAGTATTTATCGTACCTACCTACCTGAATCAGCTGGAGAGCACTGGCTATACGTATCTGTTAACGATACAATCGGTAACTCAATAAGTTCAAAATTTAACTTTACTACGGATATAAGTTCTCATTTCGTTGAGCTAAGAAACGTGAATGATGATTCCTTTTACCAAGGTAATAATACTATTGAAGTAACTATTATCAGTATTAATGGTACAATAATATTCTATTGGAATGCTGAACCTGAAAAGAATGGAACAATTGATGCTTATTACTTTAATTCAATACTCACACTTAATGAAAGTAATGTTCTTCCTGATTCACCAATAGGTATTCATACACTGACAATAATAACTTTTGACACTTTTGATGAAGAACACATTTATACGTTTGTTTTTACATTAGATCAAGAATCACCGACAATTCTCACAAGTAAAGACAGTTACGATAATAAACGGTTTCTAGATACTGAAATATTTGATTTCG
>JABLTJ010000112.1 GCA_013166775.1 Promethearchaeati archaeon | reverse complement strand
AATTGGCGTTTTTGGTGGATCCTATGGAGGATATATGACTTATATCCTCATGACAAAATATGCTGAATATAATTGGGCAGCTGGAGCAGCTATGTATGGTATCACTCATTGGAAAACAGTCTACGACGAGTTTCCTTTAGATTATAAGCTATTCTTTGAAGGATTACTTGGGAAATATGAAGAACACAAAGAACTCTGGGAGGATCGAAGTCCGTTAAATCATGTGAACAAAGTAAAAGCACCAATCCTCATGATTCAAGGAGTAAATGACCCACGATGCACAATCAGTCAATCCCGATTATTCAAACAGAAATTGCTTGACTTAGGTAAACAAGAAGGAACAGATTTCGAGTATCACGAATTCGGAGATGTTGGGCATGGAGGAAGAGAGGTTAGTAAGGCAATAGAAGAGAATAAACTGCTCGTGGATTTCTTTTTACGTAAACTAAAATAACAACTTAATGAACCTACAGCAATCTAAGTCTCCGTCAATCCTAAATACTCCATTAATAAGAAAGAAAACACTAAGATGATGATTTTATAGATTTTTAAAAGGTCTTTTCTTCTGAGAGTATTTGTATACAATAGAGGTTATTATACTTGTGAGAAGAATTAAGCCAAAACCAATAGATGACAATTTATTTCCGAAATTTAGCACTGCAGTTGCAAATGTAACTGTAGCATTTGAATCTACTGTGGGAATAGTACAAAAATACCTAATAAACATCCCAACACCTCTATCTGAAATCTTAAGCGAATGATTATTGGAATATGACTCTCCAGGATTCAGTTGTATTTCATTTTCTATAACAGGGGTCCAATTAACACTATAACAGGAAGCTGTTGCGGGAACAAAAGAAAATAATACGCTTGAATTTGAATAAGAAGCAACTGAAAAACCAAGAAAAACTTCCCCCCGATTATAAACCATAGAAGTGTTTAAAACAACACCTTGATCCCAATAAATTTCGATTGTTTCTTCATGAAGAGTAGTTTCAGTAGGGGATAACACGATTTTGGGTCTTATGCTAAATACTGAAAAAATGAGTAGAAATGTTAGAAACAAAATGGTCTTTTTAGACACTGAACAAATAAAGAAAATTTTATTATTCATTTTCAATTGAACCCCATCATTTCCATGGAATTATTGGTTCCATTCAAAGTGATAATTTAACCATTGCTTACCATAGCGAAAATCGATGAGAAGAGAGAAACCATGATTCATATCCTCAAGTTGACCTTTGTGCAGCATAAATGTTTTCAGAATATATTGCCCAGTTCCATACTCTTGTTTTACCATCATGGATTGATAACGTATTTCTTGATCATATGAATGCAGATGTATTTTATCAACACTAACAATTCCGTTAACTGCTTCCATTATCAAAGTAAGATGATCATACTCAGGATCCCCGGTGTAAGTTGTTGTAGCAATTAATTTGATTTCTCCAGGAAATTGTGCTCTGCGAGCAAGCGGAACATAAACAGCTGGAACAGTTATACTAACTAAAACAAGTGCTACAAGAATACTAATGGTTAGCTTCTTTCGAAACAGTTT
>JABLTJ010000069.1 GCA_013166775.1 Promethearchaeati archaeon | reverse complement strand
TCATAATGCTTTCGTTTAATGGTTTCTAATTTCTCAGGAAGAGAAACAATGTCTATATCGGGATTGAGTCTGCGAAGTCTTCGAGCAGCAACTTCAGATTTATATTTCCGGACATCTCTTTTACGGAAGAGAAGTTGACGATTAAGATTAGAAGTTTCAATAGTATCCATATCAACAAGAATGAGTTGTCCCACACCACTGAGTGTCATATTTGTAGCAATAAAAGAACCGAGTGCACCAACTCCTGCAACTAAAACAGTGGCTTTCCTAACCTTTTCTTGGTCCCAGCCTTCAATGCGCATTTGTCGGTCGTATCTAGACATTTCTCTCTACACTCAATTCTTGATTCATACTAAAGCTGTTTTTAATATTAACGCAATTAACTTTTTCGATATAACATATGTATATAAAAAATTCTTTTGGTTGTTTCCCTTTGCAATGATTTTTATACTTAATGTGTTTGAAATAACTCAGCATTACCAAAAATGGTAATAAAATTACATGTAATTTTATGTAAAAATAGGTGCACAACATGCCCGAAGTATGATTTATTCTCTTTGGGGTTCTCTTTTCTTTTTTCCGCTCTTCTTGTCCCTTCTTTTCTTTAAGCGTTGTTTCTCCTGCTTAAGCAGTGTTGTTTTTTGGTTCTTTTTCGGTTGTTTTTCTGGTTCTCTTCTTACTCGTTTCTTGTGTTTTAAGCAGAGTTTTTTCCACTGTTTTTGGTTTTACTATCAGAAATATGATTGATATGATTATCGTTAAACTTCCCACAATTACAGGCACAATAAACCCAAAGCTATAGTTTCTATAGGTAAATGTTAGTGAAAACATATCAATGAAATATCCGCCCCAATCCATGAAAAGCAATTCTCCTGTTATAATTAACCCACCACTTATTAGCCCTGTTATACTACCAATGAGTCTTCTCTGAGTATTATACCCGAATAAAGAAAATAATCCCGCGATTAGTGAAAAAACCAAACTTACGAGTGTTAAAATAATGATCCTTATTGGGAAGTTTTTTCCATAAAAAATCCATGTTGCTGGTGACCAATTTTCTTCATAATAATAATCACTCTCATATTGTTCCCCCTCCTCAACTAACTTACTAAAGCCTAAGAAAGAAACTTTAAGCGTGATTAAAATATCCCAACTACCGCTTGCATCAGACCCTTGCACTCTCTCTTTTGCAGAAATCATTGGTGTAGTTGTAAAAATAATTAGTCCAATTATACTGAGCACGATTAGTGATAGAGCTCCTTTTCTCATCCTCATATTAGTTTCCCCATTTAACAAAAACTTGTTTAGTATTGCTTCCTCCTTTTTCTTCTAAGTACAATAACAACTGCAAGAAAAGTCAATATTCCGAAAGAGAACAAAACACCAGGGACAGAAGCTTCTCCATACTTCAGGACTTCAAACCACCAGTGAATCGTAGCATTTGAATCCTCTTTAAGCGGACGAGCTTTGTAGAGTAGTAAGGAATAATCTTCAGCTGTACCATGTACCACAGTAAAAGTCTCAGCATAGGATTCCCCCGGAACGAGGATAAAGTCCGGTGGGTTTGGGGAAAAGATTGTATGATTCTCATGTGCTAATTCAGGCAAATATTCGAAAGAAACATTCGAAAAAGAAATGGGTAGCACAGTGTAATTGATACGGAAAATAGATCCTTTAGCGAGCGTATAAGATGAAACAAGATTCTCTGAGAAAGGCCATTCAATGAATACCTCTGTATGCACCTGACCATTTTCTGTGTATTTTTTATTGTAATAGGCACTCTTGTATTCATTGTGAATAGATGAGATTTGTGAAGAATTGATAAGTAATAAACTTCCCAACAAAAAAGTTAAAATCAAAAAAGGCAAGTATGCAGTACTTTTTTGTTTCTTATCAGGTAAGGATTTTCGTTTGTTTTTTCTCTCCCTCATTTTTTTCAACTACTTTTCTTTTTTTCATCCAGGAAATAAGTAAAACAATGATCGAAAATAAAACAACAAAACTTGTGATACCAATAATGAATGGTACATAAGCATTCCAATGAACTGGCAGCATATTTTGTATGGAAATAATTGAGAAAATGTTAAACAACCTTTACAAGTCCAATTTATTTAATAATACTATGATTCATAAGAATTATTATGAATTGAATCTGATAATCGGATAAATAATTAATTAAAAATAATTCAATTGGATTATTGTTGGGGGAAAAGTTGTCTTGGATGATACTGATAGGCATAAAAATATTGGGGAGAATAACAATGACTTCAAGAGGTTCATTGTATCAATTGTTCTAAGTTGTATTGGGGTATTTTTTCTTATCCTTTTGATTTCATTCATACCAATAATCAAAGAAGTTTTTTGGAACAACGAATTGCAACCTCTTGATTACAAGAATTTCTTCTATAAATGGTCGTATTCTCAGTGGACTGATGTATATAACTTACAATCGTTTCGACCTTCAACGGGTTACTACCTTTTCTCGCCCGAAGTTTATGAATGACACAATAGCTTCATTCTAAACTTCTTATTTTTTTTGCTATGCGTTGCCCAGTTTAATTCTCTACTGAATTTACTTAATGGAACAAATCCACGTTTTCTTAATCTTTTCCTCGTAAATAGACTAAGGAAACCAGGCACGATATAATCCTATAATGCAATAACAAACTTGTTATAAGCTCAAGAAGAATCAATTATGGTTCTTTAAGTTTTTTTAAGCATTTCTTTGTCTTGGTTGTAAAGTAGGTTTACTTGAAACAAAATTAAGTCTATTCTTCTTTCTTTACTTTTAGGCATCTTAACAAGATAATTCTAAGTGTGGTTAAGAGTGCGTCTCCCATTATTATTGGAACGACTATTTTCTTGTAAGTCCAGTGTGAATTTTTTCTTGGTGATATTGTTGGTCAAACCCAGTAAAGCTTTAATTTTGAGATCGTATGGATCACTCCAATCCCATACGTGAAGTATTTCATTACTCAATGGGTACTCATCCATATGTACGTAAAAGTAATCATCTGTGTGTATTTTAGTTCAATTTGATAATTAGTTACTTATCAGTCAAAATCTTGAGAGCAAACTACTCACTCTTATGTGTTCTGTAAGTTTTAACGAAAAGATAGAGACTTGTGCACCACCCAATTAAAACAAAAAACAAAGCAAGTAATCCTATTAAAATAGCAACCCACCACGGAAACCAAAGAGTAAAAGTTGTGTATTCTGTAACTAAATTCAGCATAAAACTACTAACATTGTTTAGATAAGGAATGGTAATTCCAATTGATACGATTATTGGAACGAGTATCACAAGGATAAACTCTACTGAAAAATTAACTACAATTAGCCCTCTTCCTGCGCCATTTCGAACAAAAATCTCCAGTAAACGTAGTCTTTCCTTGTAGATATTTGCTGCTTTAAAACATCCATATACAACTGTCAATACTATTGAGAGTATTGTTATAATTTTAAATAAATTCAAACCCAATGAATTCAAAGTACTATCTATGGATGTGAGATAATCTTCATATGTGTAGGCAGTTAAATGATATTTTGACGACAATGCTTCTTGTACCGCAGTAATATTAGCCCCTTCAACTGTTTTAATAAGCAAGTAGTCTTTTTGGAATCTTTCACGTACAGTATGTTCCAGAATTAGATCCACTGTATTCTCACTAACAACTAAATCAATATAGATTGGTTGATTAAAAAGGTCATAAAAAAAGTCTCCCTCAAATTTCCTTATTGGAATTAATGGAAAATAGCTAAAATCACTTATATAGGTTAGTTCTTTTGGATGGAAAATAGTTGGAAAAATTTTCATATTTGAAAATATTTCGTCTTTATGGTAATCATTTTTTCGAGCATATTTTCTATTCATAAGGTAGGTAAGATCAGTTTCTAACGTAGTAATGTCATTTTTTGAATAACCATCTTGTGTTAGTAATGTGAAATTAACAATTTCAACATATTCCGTAATATTTGATATAACATAAAAGTTAATGATATATTGTGAATCATCAAACACACTGGAATCTTCCACAACTAAATTGATGTTACTTAGAACAGTTGATAATTCAACACCCTCGATTCTGGAAATATTTGATTCCAAACCTTCATCTATATTCCAATTTTCCACAAGGATATCTGAACAACCTACTGAAAGATTTGCTTCAAGTGTATTATGTTCCTCTGTAGATTTAGCTATTATTAAACCAGGTGTTACACACAAACCAATCAAGAAAAAAACCATAATGGTATTTTTGTAATTCCTTATGTAAACAGATAAGTGTTTCAAAGCAAGAGAAAAGTAGCTTTTTGTATTCTTCCACGCGGAATCACCTATTCTATACCAAAGATACGTCATTCCTCGTCTTAAAAATAACAAAACTGCAAGTAGTAAAAACAATATTCCAAGAACAGCTAATATGCTGAAACCAATAAAAAAGTTAACATTGATGATGCTTTCAAAATAATTCCCACCAGCGTATGCAAGATATGATATCAATAATCCAAATATTGTTAAAATGATTCCTGGAACCAAGAAATTCAATTCAGGCAAAGAAAAGATTTTACTTAAGAATCTTTTTTTCTTTGTTTCATATTCTTCCATTATTGTGACTTTAGTTTTTCTTAGTTGTAGTAAATCAATCAAGTAGTTAATTAAGAAGAATCCTAAGAAGATGCCCAGAATCATAAAGATAGAAGAGACATTTGAAAATCCAGCAATATAAGAGACATTCGGCGATAAATTCAACGAACGAACAACAAAATAATCAACAATCAAACTTAAGCATAATCCAATCAATAAGCTTGAACCAAATAGAATCAGGTTTTCATAAAATAGAAATTTAGCGAGTGATTGATTATCCATCCCATGTGTTTTTAAGAGTCGGTATTTTGCTCTTTTCTCGAAATTACCTGTTCTATAAATTTCAACACTAATAAATCCGATTAGAAGCATAAACGGAGAGCAAATTAATAATTGATTATAGATTGTTAAGTACCAATTCATTTTGAAATTATTTAAGGCATACATTAAATCCTCACAGAAAAGCATAGATTCCCAATTATATTCATTTAAGGCTTTAATATATTTATTAGTCTTGAGATGCTTTACAGAAAACGTATACTCAAAGTCAATATAAACATCTACACCATGGACCTTATTATCAATTTCATTTACTAAATTAGAAAAATAGTTACTGGTTGTTATAAAATAATTACTGGTTTCTCTTAAGATATCTGTTGAAATATTATTGTTATAAAATATAGAATCTAAATTGTTCACAATACCAACGATTTGACATTTAGTTATTTCTGGATAATCATTGTAAACTATCTGTCCAGTAAGATTAAGTACATCCCCAATTTCAAAGGAAAATTGATTTAATGCATTATAATATAAAATCTCAGTTGAATTTTCTGGTAATCTTCCAGAATGCAAATTATTTGTAAGTAAATTTAGAGCAGTATTATCATATGTACTTAAGAAAATTCCAAAGTAATTATTATATGATATGAAATTATGTAAAGAGATTTCTATTACACCAGCACTTTTTTTCAGAATGTTTGGTATCATATTTTCCAGCTGTGTTGTAACCTCTTCGATTCTATTCATGAGATGATTGGTAGCTAAAGTCACTGGATCTTCTAAACTTCTGTGACTTTCTACGCTTATTTCATTATCATTCAACCAATTATGATTTGTTTCGATATAGCTGTAAAATGAATCTTGATAAATACTATATGATACAATTACAATGCTTGTTAAGAGTAAGAAGAAAATGGAACTTATTATAAGCATCGAGAGTACTCGTTTTCTACTTGCTTTGAAGTAAATAGCAAGAATTTTCCGAATTGGAATTTGAGGTTCTGTTGAACCATCTTGTTGATCCATTCTTTCCAATTTCCTATTTATGATGGCAAATAATAAAAAAGAATTACTTATTTTGTGAAAGCAATCCCATCTCTTGCTATTCGCCCGTCTTTAAGTTCAACCGCTCTAAAACCATCTCTTATTAATGAAATATCATGTGTAGCAATAACTATTGTTGCGCCCGTTTTCTTGTGTGTTTTATAGATTTCATCAATTGCTTGTAATGCTAATTCC
>JABLTJ010000018.1 GCA_013166775.1 Promethearchaeati archaeon | reverse complement strand
GAGATTTCTAAATTGGTTAATAAATATATATATTGAAAATTTAAAAGCTTTAAGATACAAGAAGGTAAATTTAATGTTACTCAAATATAGGTAGAAGCTATAACTAAAATGATTTGAATCTCTGGAAATAAAAGCGCTAGAGAGAAAATTTAAGGGGTTTTTTATAATTTTTCGTAAAATTTATATATGATTAAGAGGTTAAAACATCTTTGAACTGGAAAATTTTGGGATTTTGGCCTATCTGCATAGGAAATTGAAAATACTAAAGTGATACAAAAGTTTATATATGGTATTCAACCTCAAAAAAGAATAGGTACAATCCGTTCAGCAGAAATATTTAAATAGGGATCTTCAAGAATTTGGTGGGTTTCATACTCATTTTATGTTGGCTAGCATAAAACAGAGTGGAGAATCTCACTCACAGATACAACGTTAATCATGAATTAACCTTTATGTAATGCTTTACTGAATTACCAAGTAATGCATTAAAACAAATAACAGTACTTCAAATGGTTTAGATCAAATAATGGAAAATAAAAGAAATATTTAGCCAAATAAGTAGGTAGGTAAAAGAATGAGTGATGAAAAAGATACTTCAACATACAGAGAAGAAGAGGATATTGAGTGTCCTGAATGTGGAAGCGAAGATGTTATTCTTGATGAAACTAGAGGCGAACACATTTGCAGAAACTGTGGAACAGTCGTTGAAGAAAAACTCATTGACGATGGACCTGAATGGAGAGCTTTTACAGCAGAAGAACGGTCCAAAAGAAGCAGAGTTGGTTCTCCTACCACTATAACCATTCATGATAAAGGACTCTCAACCCAGATTGGTTGGGAGGATAGAGATGTTTATGGTAAGAAGCTTTCTCCAAAACGCAGAGCACAGATTTATCGTTTGAGAAAATGGCAAATCCGTACTCGAGTGCACAGTTCAATAGACAGAAATTTAGCATATGCAATGTCAGAGTTAGATCGTTTGTCTTCTCAATTAGGCATTCCACGAAGTGTGAATGAGACTGCAGCTAATATCTATAGAAAAGCGATTGAAAAACGTCTCATAAGGGGTCGTTCTATTGAGGCAATGATAGGTGCAACAGCTTACGCAGGTGCGAGGATTCGACGTGTTCCAAGAACACTGGATGAAATCGCAAGACATTCCCGTATATCCAAAAAAGAGCTTGGTCGATGTTATAGATTAATTGTTCGTGAGCTTGATATTAAAATTCCACTAGCTAATCCAACAGATTATATTGTTCGTTTCGCAGCGGAATTACGTTTGAGCGGAAGAACAGCTCGAAAAGCAGTTGAGTTACTCAACAGAGCAAAAGAGCACAATCTTACAGCAGGTAAAGATCCAACAGGATTAGCAGCTGCTGCAATTTATATCGCAGGGATAACAGAAGGAGAAAGACGTACTCAACGAGAAATAGCGGAAACAGCCACTGTTACAGAAGTTACAGTACGTAATCGATACAAAGAGTTAGTTAGAAAACTTCAGATAGAAGTAACAATCTAATCTCCTCTTCACTTTTTCTTATTTTTTCGCCAATTTTTACAGTACCTTTAAGAAGATTATGAGATTTTCAGCTTTTGATACTTATGAGTACAAAGAAAATTCAAGGTTTAGTGAAAATGTATGGATCTTCTCTGGAACTAGAAGAAGACACCATTCTAAGGGCATTGGAAATCTCAAAGCGAGCAGAGGAGAAAAATCTTCTTTCTGGAACGAAGCTTGAAGGTTCAGCTGCTGCTTTAATCTATATTTCAGGAATTATAGAAGATGATAGAAGAACACAAAAACAAATAGCAAAAGTAGCTTCAATACCTGAATCCACAATTAGAAATCGTTACATGAATATCGTTAGAGAACTTGATATTAGAAGATGATTTCCTCACTTCATTTTTTTTAACTTTTTTCAAAGGATTTAATAAGCAGCTTTCTTTTGATGCCTTTGGATACAATTGACTGAAGAAAGATTGATGGACAAGATAATTGATGTCTCTCTTCGTAGAGGATTTATCAGTCCCACAGCTGAGATTTATGGAGGTGCAGGAGGATTTTACGATTATGGACCTCTTGGTACTCTAATGCGTCAAAAGATAATAGATCTTTGGAGACAAAGCTTTGTTTTGGATGAAGATAAAGTATTCGAAATCACAGGTTCATTATTGTTACCTGAACCTGTTTTCCAAGCTTCAGGTCATTTAGATTCTTTTTCTGACCCATTAGTTCAATGTGATAAATGTAAATCTATGTTTAGAGCAGATGAACTAATTGAACAAATAACAAAACAAAAAGCAGAAGGATTAACCTTAGAAGCGTTGGATAAGTTAATTCAAGATAATTCTATAAACTGCCCCAGTTGTAAAGGAGAATTGAGCAAAGCTAGACAGTTTAATCTAATGTTTGGAACTGAAATAGGGTCAACAGGTGGAATGAAAGGCTACCTTCGTCCTGAGACAGCTCAAAATATTTTCATTAATTTCAAGAGATTAGCAGGATTTATGCGAAACAAACTACCCTTTGGTATCGCTCAAGTTGGTCATTCTTTTAGAAACGAAATCTCACCTAGAAACTTCATCTTAAGAGTCAGACAATTTGAACAGATGGAAATCGAAATGTTTTACGATCCAGAAAAAGAGAACGAACATCCAAGATTTGATGAAGTAGCAGAAATCGAGATTAACTTGGTTACACGAGAAATGCAAGAAAAAGGTTGGGAAGAGCCTCTCAGAGTAACTGTTGAAGGAGCGATAGTTGAAGGTTTGATTCCGAATCAATATCTTGCTTATTACTTAGCAATGGAAACAGAAATGCTAAAAGCAATGGGAATACCTGAAACTGAATTTTGGTTTAGACATATGCAAGATCATGAGGCTCCTCATTATTCAGCAGGTAACTTCGATTTGGAAGTTAATCTCTCTTTAGGACATATGGAAATAATAGGAAATGCTTTGAGAACAGATTATGATCTTCAGAAACATGCTAAGGCATCAAACACATCATTTGAAATAGCTGATGAAGGTAGAAAAATCGTTCCTCATGTAGCAGAACCTTCCATGGGTGTTGATAGAATTCTCTATACAATTTTAGAAAAATGTTATAGGGAAGATGATAGGGGATGGGTTTGGTTCCAGTTTCCAGCAGCAATTGCTCCCTTAGAAGTTGCTGTGTTTCCTCTCATGAAAAAAGATGGATTAGCAGAATTAGCTTACGATATTCATGACGAACTGAAAGATGCAGGTTATCTCTCATTTTATGATGTAAGTGGAAAGATTGGCAAAAGATATGCAAGAGCTGATGAGATAGGTATACCATTCTGTGTTACTATTGATTATGAGACAAAAGAAGAGCTAACAGTAACAATTAGGGACAGAGATTCAATGCAACAGATAAGAATACCAATTGAGGATTTAGAAGTAGTTCTAGGGGAATTAATGGATGGAGAAGCTGAATTTAGTGAATTTGAAGATTATCTGATAAAGAGCTAAAATCATCCAAATAGAAAAGATTAAGAATAAAAGATAGGAGTAAGAAACGATGACAAAATACGTTTGCCAAAGATGTAAGAATGAGATAACTCCAAGTGAATTAAGATTACTACCAGGAGTAAAATGTCCCAGATGTTCTAATAGAATTCTCATGAAACAACGATCATTGATTGCTAAACCAGTAAAAGCTCGATAATTTTTTTTCTATTATTTCTTAAGAGAATTTACACTCATTCTTCTTTTTATATAGACAAACTCTATTTAATAGCTATATTTCATATACTAGTATGAAAGAAATCTCTGTTTACATTGAGTTTTGGGAATATCTTCGTTCTTTTGGATTGAAAACCATAGAGATTGTTGAATCAGAAGATGCTTGGAACTATAAGATTTCACAAACTGAGTTCTCAATAATTCAAACTTTTAATCATACAAATCAAGCTATTTTTGAGGATGCAGGTAGTTGGTTTCTAAAAGATTCCAAGAAATTTTCTCCAACCAGTAACCAAAAGAATAATCTTAATCTTTCAATAGGACGTATGATAAGTGCTATTCAGAATTTTGATGAAAAGAAATTGGAAGAAGAATTTACTTTTCAATGGGGAGATAGGACTACAATAAAAGATGCTTTAAAACAGAATCTTTTTCATGCAATAAGCCATTTTGGTCAGATAAGAGAGAGAGTTGGTTTATTGAAAAGAAATCCACAGTATAATTAGATTTTTTTCCCAACACAGATTTATATGTGAAAAAACTGAATCTAATTTATGGAAAAAATACCCTTTGAAGAAGCAAAGGAGCAAGTAGAATTAGCGATGATTAGACTTGCTTTAATGCATTTATCTTATTCTAAGATTTTAGTTCAGGAGTTTGGTGAAGAAAAAGGAAAAGAGTTCATACTAAAGAGTATAATGGAATATGGAAGAAGAGTAGGAAAAAGAGCTTTAGAAGGACACCACGATCTCTCTCACTATGGAGTTCATAGCAAATACGTATACAAAGAAAAAGAATACATTGATGCACGTGATATAATATCTTTAATTGACGAGGATGATTTTGATTATTCTAAATTGGAGATTCATGGTTGCATTTTAGCTAAGATATTCAAGGAATATAATGAAGAAGATTTAGGGAAGCTTTATTGTTATATTGATGCATCGAATTCAATGACAACAAATCCTGAAACAAAAGCAATTCATACAAAATGTGTTTTGTGTGGTGACGATTATTGTCAGATAACCTCAGTTGAAACCACAGAGAAAGAAAGAAAAGATTTTGAAAAATTAAATCCTGAATGGAAAAATGTAGATCCATTGTTACTAGATTAATTAGTTTGAATTAAACAATTTGTAGCTATTTTCCCAGTATAATCTCTTTAGAATTTTTTCGGATAGATCTAATCCGTTTATCATTGTTCCGTTTTCATTATCTGGGTCATTTAGAGGAAGTAGCTGATTTCTAACATTTGTCTCCCACAGTGCTTGATAGCTTAGATATCTATGTATATAATAATCTGGCAATGGTTCTCTATCAGTTCTACCGGTAACAAAATCAGACCCGAATAGAATTCTTTTAGAGAATCTCTCAAAGAAATCTCTGGTTTTTTCTATCTGATGACCAAACTCTCGAGCCATCCATCTAGCAGAAGCTGTATCTACTATTAGATTTGGGAATCTATTCATCCAATCACTTAAGTTATCAAGATTTTCAGGTTGCCCAGCCATATGTGCTCCTATTACTCGAAGCTTTGGATAAGTTGAAAGCAAATTTTCTAGAGCCATTAGATGGCTTTCTTTTGTTCCATATTTGCTAGATGGGTGGTATCTTCTCTGATACATCAAATCTGGATCACCAACATGAAGTAATAGAATAAAACCATAGTCTTCAAGTTTCGAAAAAATAGGTTCTAAATTTGGATCATTAAGGTGGAGATCATTTGGATGAAAGTCTATTTTCCAAGTCTCATCTGCATAATCTATCCATCGAGGAGAGAACCAGAGCTTACCAATCTTAAATCCATCTTCATAAGCTTGATCTATTAGTTGGACAGATTTCTTAACATCCCCTTCTAAAGCTTCTCTTATGGAAACGAATAAAGCAAAATTGAAAATATCAGGGAATTTTTTTGCGATTGCATCTCGACTTTCTGTAGTTCGTACAATCCCCATTAATCTTTTAACATTGAATTTTTCTGTATATTTGAGCATGACTTTGATATCTTTTTCTTTTCCAAGATGAACATGAGCATCAAATTTAGGTCCTTGATACTTTAATGGCATTTTAGAGAAGAATGTATCCATGTTTTTAGTAGCATATTCTTTCATAGAATCTCTCTTTTTTATTGGTTTACGACATAATGCAGAATGGTATCACCTTTATTACTCTTTTTTTCTGTTCAAAATAAATCAGAGAGAGATAAACTATTGTTATTTTTCGTTTTCGAGAATCTCAACTACTTGTCCAGCAACTAGTTTATCACTTACTACCTTATTTATCTTGATTTTTAGAGTTTCTCCTATTATATTTTCTTGCGATTTTACACTTACAGCAGGGCCACTGTTTAGAGGATAACATATATACGTGTCTTTTCGAATTCTATCTTTTTCAGCAACAATAGCAATAATTTCAGAATCTAAGATTTCTTCTTTCTTTCTAAAATTAAAATCGATAATTGCTTCCTTTAACCTATCACGCTTGATATTCAATAGATGTCTGTCTAAAGGTAATGAAACGTCTGTTTTGGTGAAAGGTGAATTTGGAAGAGGTAGATATTTGTAGACTGTTATTTTTTCAGCAATATCAGTTAATCCTCCTTCAACTATTTCGATGGTTTTATCTAAAGATTTTATAGTTTCTCCAGGTAAAGAATGGATGAGATATATCTGTGGATTTATTCCCGCTTCCTTGAAATATTTCGCAGCGTTTAGAGCCTGGGTTGGAGATGAAGGCCTTCCAATTTGATCACTGTGAATAACATCGAAAGTTTCACATCCAATGCTAATTGAAGTATCTGGCAAATATTTTCCTATTATTTTGGTTGCTTCGCTATTAACTAATGAAGGCTTTACGTTTTCTATAGATATGTTACAAAGTTTTGTTTGAGAATCTCTAATCTCAGCTAATTTGGATAAAAGCTCCTCTATTCTCTCTAAGTTAACTTTCGGGGAGGTAGGTGAAAATAAGTGATCTTCTTTTCTTTCCCTCTGGAAATCTAGAAAACCTGGAGCAGATAACATAATTCTTCTTACTCC
Organism: Promethearchaeati archaeon; assembly: GCA_013166775.1. GTDB lineage: Archaea > Asgardarchaeota > Heimdallarchaeia > Heimdallarchaeales > Heimdallarchaeaceae > UBA460. The sequence goes on along the minus strand of JABLTJ010000018.1, from coordinate 53,955 downwards.
ATTATTGAATAGATCCGCAACTTCAGTTTCAATTGATTCGATGGAACGACTCCTTGAAGGACCAAAAATGGATGGAACAGAACAAAAACCGCAACCCGGAGGTATTTCTTCTGGGCAATTTCCTGTAATTATCTCATCTATATCTTCACAATTCCCACAATCACTACATCCTCCAGATTGTTTTACTAGTTCTCCTCTATAGAAGTTTGAACAACCTCTTACAGTTTCTACATAAACTTTCGAAAACCAGTAATCAGGATAATCCTTTATATGACTGGTAGAAGGTGCAAAAAGATCAAAAGGATTAATCTTTGATGTAATCTTTCTTTTAATGTAGTATTTTCCATTTATCTGTTGAATATTATTATCAGCTTTAGATAATGATTCAATTGAAAAATCATTTCTAATTAGTTCATCTACAATAAACTCACCCTCACCATAGACTGCTAAATTGACTTCAAGTTTTTGAATTATTTTAGGATCTGTTGAGATTGGACCACCTAATACAATGAAAGCTGATTTATTCTCTTCTTTTATTTTCCTAACTATTCTACTAACAGCAATTTCATCAACAGTCATTGCACTTATGAAAAAAACCTCTGAAGTTTCTATTGAAACTACATTCTCTTGTTCTAAAAGATCTTCAACACGTGTAATTCTTGAATAACTATTATTCTTAACGCAAATACCTGCTAACAACCGAGGACCAACTCCTATGGCATCTCGAGAAAATTTTCTTCTACCTTCATTTGCAGCAAGTGCATCCACAATTAAGATATTCACAATCAAAGTTTTTTTCAATTTATTTAAGTGATTCCAAACGATAAAATAGTCAAATTGATTCCCCAGAAACTAAAAGAAAAAGCAGTAGAAATGCAAAAGTATAAATAATATTTTACATTCTTAATGATGTGTCAGAAGAGCTTTGTGGCGTATGCGGCTTACCGCAAGATTTATGTGTTTGTGAAGAAATAGCTAAAGAAGAACAAATCATCAGAGTTTTCCTTGAAAAGAGAAGATATGGTAAAAATTATACTCTTGTAACTGGTATTGACCCTCATGAAGTAGATCTAAGTGCCCTTGCAAAGAAACTTAAATCAAGACTTGCTTGTGGTGGAACAGCAAAAGAAGGAAGAATTGAATTGCAAGGAGATCATAGATATAAGATTAAAGCCATCCTCGAGGAATCTGGATTTCCGTCGTCAAATATCGAGGTACAATTTTAACTAGGTGACCTAAATTAATTCCTCTAGTGAAGATGATTTTGATGAAGATATCCCTGATATTAAAATACGACGTAATTCTGTAAGAGATTTTTTAACGGTGTGTCCTCTCTGTTTTTCGCCAACCAAAATAGCGAATGCAAATATATTTTCAAAAGAGTTCGCTTGTACAAATGAGAAATGTGGTTGGATTGGATCACTTGCTATTGAAGTCTTCAAAGATGATTACAGAGAGTTCATGGAGAAACAAAAAGAAACAAAGTAAAATCAATCTATGGTAAACTTTATCTAATTGAGTTCTGATTTTGTTTCAACTCAAATGAAACCTGCAATTGTTATCGATACTTCTCGAGAAATACCAAGAGAATTTTATGATGTTTATAATATCTTTCCAATAGGTTATTTCATCGTAGACTCAAAAGGTATCAAACATAAAGAACAATTACATATACATGAATTCCAAACAAGAGAACTGATATCAAAAGCAAGCAAGGATAAGAAAGCAAATATTTATTCACCGAGTATAAAGGATTTCGTTGAATTATACACTTATTTAGCAGAAGATTTCGACACTCTGATTAGTGTTCATTCCTCCTTCTTCACTCCTGTAGTATTTGAAAATGCTCTCGTTGCAAAAAAAATGGTTTCAGATATAAGCATTGATATCATAGATACTCCTACTTTTGGTTCCTCTTCTGGTTTATTTATTGAAGAATTAGCAAAAATTGTCAGTGGAGCAAGAACAATAAATACCATTCGAAAAGAAGCTATTACTCTGAATAAATATATCAATTCCTATGTTTTATCTAGAAATTTGAATTTAATTTCAGACGGTGAAAAAAAAATACAATCTCAAGCTAGTTTGAAATCTTCTCTTGATCCGTATGTTATTCATCTTTACTTTCATGGACACTGGGAAATTAACAGAATAAATAGAAACTTCAAAACACTTTTCAAAGACATCAAAACTGGAATAGAACTTATTTATCAAGCTAAGGAAATAAAGAGTATATACTATGCAACCAATCCTAAATTCGAAAAAGAAATAGAAAATATTTTGGAGTCTTTTACCATTCCAAATGTAAGAAAAGCAACTGATTCTCTTCCCAAATACTACCTTATAGGAAACAATTATTTCGAAATTGCTTTTATTTAATGATTTTGTGACTACAACCTGTAAAAATCTTTCACATTCTTCGTAGTTATGTAAGCTAATTCCTTTTCTTCTACTTCCAATATTCTAGCTCCATTCCTGCATAGTGTTGGAATACTCAATGGAGTATTATTCTCCTCTTTTTCAAGCGAGTGAAATGGACTATCTGTTTCAAACATTAAATTATCTAAAGAAACAAGTTGAAGAACTTTTTGGAAATTCTTTCTATATACTGTACTAGTTGGAACTGAGATATACCAAGCTCTTCTCATAACATCATTTATTTGCTCTGCGGTACCTTCAAAACAATGCATTAAGACATTTTCAGCCCCAGTAGCCTTGAGTATTTCAATAGCTTTACTCTCTGCTCCTCTTGAGTGAACTACAATGGGTATATCATGAGCAATTGAAAATTGTATCAATTGTTTGAAGTATTTTTCTTGGTCTGATCTTTTCTCTTCTTCTTTGACCCAATAAAAATCTAAGCCAATTTCTCCAATTGCAACGATGCTCTCTTGATTCGAAGTATAAAACTCCTTTAGCATCTGAATACTTTCTTGCGAATTATCTGTTATTTCAGTGCCTATTGTAAGATGGATTCCCTTATTCTTAATTGTTTTAAGTCCAAAAGAGTAGTTTTCTGATTTTAGTACACTATTTATGATTGTTTTAATTCCTGATTGCTGAGCTTTTATAGCAATTTTAGAGATTTCTTCTAATGTGAACCAGTCTGGAACTAAATGGCAATGGGTATCAGCATATTCATACCCAGAATGTTCTCTGCTTCTTGATGTAGTTCCTGTTTTCATTGACATGTATTCACTCTTTTCTTGAATTATAGAAGAACTTTACCAAATTCAAATAACATATCCAGCCCTCTAATTTCACGATCGAATGCTTCAATTGAAATTATGTCATCGTTGCTGAAAGCTGAATTGATATAATTTATATTTCTTAGGTGCTCTTGTCTTCTATGAGTGCAATACTGACATTCCTTGTTATCAGGATTAACCATATTTACAACAACATATCTGTGTGGTATCATATGTTGATTTAATTCTTCAACAAGTCTCTCTGTTTCGAAAATACTCATCATTGTTGGGATCATGACTTTCACAAATTGTGTCTTTTCAGGATCCATTAATTGGTCTCTAGCAATTAGGACTTTTTCTTTCATTGCTTCAAGAGTTTCAATGGTTCTGTCTTTCTCTTGATTTCCCCCAAACAAAGATTTTACCATCTTCATTGCATTCGAAAGGAAAGCTTTCATCTTTAGCATCCTTCCTAGAAAAGAATCTAGAAATTCAGGTATGTTCAATAATCGTAAGGTATGACCAGTAGGCGCTGTATCTAATACTACTGTATCATATGATTCATCGTCAGCGTATTCTAAGATTTTTGCGAAACTAAGTGCTTCATCCATACCAGGTGGTGGTATTGACTGCATGTCCTCACCAAATCCTTGTAACTCAGATAATCCTGGCATAGCTGATATATTTGCAAATTGATCAGAATCTACTTGTTGTCCAATAGCTTTTGATATTTCTTCTCCAGCAGCTTCAGGATTTATTTCAAGTGCAAATAATTCTCCCTTCACTCCTTCGACTTTTGTTATTTCTCCAGAAGAAAAATCCAAGTCAAAAGAATCTGAAACACTATGTGCTGGATCTGTAGAGATAATCAAAACTCGTTTCCCAGATTCAGCAAGAGCAATAGCTAATGCTGAAGCTACACTTGTTTTGCCAACTCCACCTTTACCACCTACTAGAAGGAATTTTAATTCCATTTCTAAGATTTCATTGATAGCCATCAAAATCTTGTCTCAATTATGATATATAAAATGTGAGATTTGTAGAACTTTTATGAACAAAGAGTAAAAAAGAGATTTTATCTTCTTTTCTGTACTTTTCGTTTTTGCTGCTTTTTGCTTTTTATTGTTGACTCAAGTCCTCTTCTGACTGATTTCTTTGTTTTACCAGCTTTTCTACGAAGAATAATTGCATCAACAGCGACAATTGCTCCTAAAGCAAAGCTGATTCCCAAACAATAATAAAGAATCTTAATCCAAAGACTTCCTTCAATTATAACTACATTTTCCTCTTTAATTGAGAAAATATAGAATCTTTGAGTTCTAGCATTGTATTCAGTTATTTCGGTTCCATTTTTTCCAAAATAGTCTATTGTTGTTGCTGCTATTGAAAAATTGCCTTCAATGATTGATGTGAAGTAATAGAAGTAGTAAATAGTTGAGTTTATTCCAACTTTAACAAATTTCTGAGTAGTTAGATTTAAGCTTGTAAGAGCCCAATCTTCGAAATTTGGGTCAGTAGTGGTTAGATTATAAGCAGTTCTATTTCCGATATTCTTTATACTTACATCAACTCTAATTGTTATATTAGGTTGAACTTGAATGACATTTGATCTTAAAATTGAACCGTTTATTGTTTTAATAATTGATAATAATGGACGAGCTGGAAGTGTATCATTTACACTGAATCCTATATTGTCTATTGTATCACTGCGTCTGTTAATGCTTGTAACAACAGTAGTCTGATTATATGCTTGAGCTATAGGTAATCCTACAAACAACAGTATTGTAAGGAAAACTGCTAGTGTAGTGAAGATTTTTTTGGTCATAAGATTCTTTTCCTTGTAGCTTCTAAACATGCTTCAAACACCTAACTTAAATATTTTGCTCTTATGTATTTTTCTCTTCTTAATTACTTTTGGGGATATTTATGTGATTGAAGAATTTCAAAATATAAAGAATTTAACTGATATTTTTCATAATATAAACAGCAAATATTTAAGATAAAGTTACATTTGGTTTCTATCATGGCAGTTAAGATAATGACAGATAGTGCTGCAGATATTTCAGAAGATTTCATCAGAAAATACGATCTATCAATTGTTCCTACAGTTATTAGATTTGGTGATGAAATCTTTTATGAACATGTTGATTTGAATCTGGAAGAATACTATGAGAAATTTCACTCTTCTGAGATTTATCCACAGACAGCAAATCCAACACTACAACACCAATATGAAATGTTTGAAAAATTAGGAAAAGAAGCTGATGAAATAATGAATATAGTAATTTCGTCAGGCATTTCAGGTTCTTACAATACAGCAATTAATGCTAAGAGAATGTATGAAAAGAAAAATGGTAATCCTGCAAAAATCCATATATATGACTCGAAATTTGCCACTTTTGCACTAGGTATGATAGCATTAAAAGCTGCAGAACTAGCTAAACAGGAAAAATCAGCTGAAACAATAATCCCCCAATTAGATAAGTATAGAGATACACTGGAGGTTGGTTTTACTGTTGCTGATTTGAAGTATCTTCATCGAGGAGGAAGATTAAATCGTTCAAAATATTGGATTGCAAAATTAATTGATATGAAACCTGTAATCAACTTCATTGATGGTAAGATGGAGGTTATTAAAACGGCAAAAGGACATGAAAAGGCTGTCATTGAATCTTTTCTTTCTGTCTATGAGAAAAAAGGTAAACCTGAGAAATTTAATGCTTATATTATGCATGCTCAAAATCCCGATTCTGCGCTTCTTTTGAAGAAATATATTGAAGAAGAAATTAGACCTATCGAATGTAACATCTCTATTAGTCCTGTGGGAATGACAATAGTTACTCATGCTGGGCCTGGCTGTATTGGAATCTGTTTAGATACTGAGTATAAGTTCTTAGATCAATCATGACGTGGTAAAATGAAATATAAAGCTTTTCTTTTTGATTTAGATGGCACTTTGATAAACTTTGATTTTCAGATATTCATCAAAACCTACCTAGGCGCAGCATCACAATTTTTTATCGATTTGATTCCGAATCCTGAGATTTTCTTCAAGGAATTGCTCAGCTCAACTGATGTAATGGAAAAAGCCAATAATCCTGACACAACTGCTTTGGATGATTTTCTTCTTGATTTCTGCCCTAAATTTGAAGTGAACTGTGATGAAATAACAAATAGATTTCTGCAATTCTATCAAACTGGTTTCAATGCTATCAAACCACTAATAACACAAATGGATGGAGCAATCCCTCTCTTACTGGATATAAAGAGAATATATCCAGATATTAAAGTAGTACTAGCAACTAATCCTGTTTATCCCTCCATTGCAATAGAAAAACGTATGGAATGGGGAATGATTCCACAAAAGTTTTTTGATTTGATCACTCATGCAGAAAATAGTTGTTTCTGTAAATTAAATAGTAAATATTGGTTTGAGATTCTAGAAAAAATTAATGTCAATCCTTCATCCTCTGTAGTAATCGGAAACGATGGTCTTAGAGATATGGGCGCAAAAAAACATGGTTTCAAGACTTTTCTTGTTGAAAACGCATTAGAGAATGAAGATTTAATTACCCTAGATACTAAACCGGATTTCAAAGGTACATTGAAGGATTTCCATAGCCTTCTTATCCAAGAGAGAATATAATTAAATGGTAAGACATTTAAACACTTCAAAAGCTATACATTGAAGAACATGTCAGTATTAGGTTTTGGAGGAGCTTTTGTTCTAGCAATCATGAGTGTAGCATTCAACTTTATTGTTAGTATTCGACCACTAACTATTTTTTTAACCGAGCTTTTCAATTTCTTATATCAAAATACGATTAATTTATTCAAGAAAGATGAAGGATTTGTAAAATTTTCTCTAAAGAATGAAGAATACGAGAAAATGTATCTATATGTCATCTCCGGAATTCTAATTTTTGTAGGAAGTTTCTTAATTTTCTTTTTTGGATTTGGAGATCTTTCAGTTCTAGGCTATGTTGGGTGTCTTCTTATTTTGGTCCATAATTTAGCAGTAACTATCCTTTCTTTTGCTGGAATAGGAAACTCACAATTGTCAAGAAAAATTATGAACATTCTACTAACTATTACCGCTTTCTTTACTTCTTGTCTATTCTTCAACAAAATTGCTTCAGAAACAGCAATTCTCTTCCCTAAATCTCTTGAATGGATAATTGCAATACCTTCTATTGGTTATGCAATATTTCAAGCATTTTTATTTAGTGGACAATTAAATTATGCTTATCCTGCTCTCATTTTAATACCTCTCTGTATTCCAATGAAAATTGAAAAACAAAAGAAAATTAAGGAAGAATCTAAGGAAAAGAAGGAAGAGAAACCAAGAAGAGGAAGTGCATTTCTAGACGATGTTGAAAGGGAAGCTGATGCAGCTAAGAAATCTGCTTTCTCATCCTTCATAAAATTTGCAGAACGAGGAACAAAAGGGATTTTTGTACTTCTAATCATTCTTCTCTTGGTTTATAATTTTCAAGGTATAGGAGTAATGAACTCTTATAGTGATTATACTTCATCTAAATATCAACCTAATTTTCCATTAATGACAGATTTTGAAATAGGAACAGCTTTGGATTCAATATCCTATTCTGTGACTAATATATCAAAAGATTACCATGAACTGTTTCAAGAAGAATTTCAGAAGGAACTTATTTATCTAAAAGAACTACAAGTTTCTACTGTGAAAATTGATGTTCGGCAAGAATTATTAGATTCAAGTCTGGATGAGTTTAAAGAAGTTATTGATGAATTAAAAGTAAATGGTTTCAAAGTGCTTCTTACCACCTATGGTTATAGTTTGAACAGATGGACTTATCAAAATGTCAGTTTTTCAGAGTTTACAGAAACTTTGGAAAATCAATCAGTTGCTCTAATCCAAGAATGCAATCCAGACTTTTTGCTGATTTACCCACAACCTTTTGGTTATTCTTCTTCTTTTATTACAGATCTTCAGACTGTTGAAACCTGGGTCTCAGTTATCAATGATACTTCAAACTATCTTCATTCACTCACTAATGATACTAAAATTGGAATCAAGCTATCATTTAATGATTTTAATCCGCAAAATAATATCTTTGCACCTTTATGGGAAAATAGTACTCTTGATTTCGTAGGTTTTGATTATTTCATCATTCATGGAAGAGAATTGGATGAGATTAATTTTTATTTAGATCAACAAACAAACTCAACTAAAGAATTCTGGATAACAGAGTTTGGACTCTCTCCTGTTATGTACGGTGAAAGAATACAAGCTGGTGCTCTTGAAAGAATTTTGGAAATATGTGTAAATGATGAGAGAGTTCAAGGTTTTGTTTACGTTTCTCTTCAGGATAGCACTGGAGGGATTAATACATATGGTCTTGTTGCACAAACAGGTTACAAACGATTAGCGTTCTATAAATTAAAAGAAATTATTGAGAAGGTTCACTAAGAATAACTCATCGAGTGCTCAAATCTCAACTCTTTTAATTCTTACGTTTTTTTATCAAGACTGTTTGTATGTTAAAATTAAAATGAAGAATTCGCCTCTGTCGTTCGCCCATCGCAATTCATATTCAGAAGAATCGGAGACCGTTGTTTCGTCACGGGCGAATCCTTCAATGAAATATCTTGAACCACAAGTTTAAGGTTTTCTATGTTTTACTGATCAAACCATTGTTTTTGCCATGGAAATATAGCCGTCTACTTCGCTTCTTGCTAGTCTAATAAATTCTAAGAGTTGCTCTAAACCGCCTTCAGAAGCATTCTTCTGTGTTTCTTCAAATTTTTTCATTGATGACTCAAATTTAGAGAGAGCTTCCTCGAAATTCTCTTGATCAAAAAAGAAGATACCTTCAGTTTCAAGAGCAAGACCTTCATAGAATGATCGTTGTGCTGTCATGTTATTGATTAGCATCTCATTTTTTATTGTTGCTAGAAAACCTAACGCAATATCTACAATCTCAACAGCTTTGAGAAAGTGTTTACTTGCTTGTTCGGGATTATCTTGCCGTTTGTATAATTCATTAGCTTCAGCTTCGAAGCGACTTGCTAAAGTAATCTTTGATAAAGCAAGATACAACCTCTGTTCCATGAAGTTTTCACATATTTCGCTAGCTCTTGCATAATATTTTGAAGCAATGGCAAAGAATCTTAACGCTTCTGTAAATTGACTAAGTGCAATATTTTCTGTACCCCTATCCCAGAACCATTCAGCTCTTACTACAATATGTTGTTTTGTTATCTCATCTATTAAATTCTGTAATTCTTCAAGTTCTTCTTCTAATGACTGATAAAAGAAATTCGCTTTCATCAATTCAGTTCTTGCTTTGAGAAGATACTTTTTGTATATCTTAGTGTTATCTGCATATTTACTTGAATAGCTTTTATTGAAAAGATATTTAGAATAATTTGTTCTGGAAAGAGCAATTCTCTCATCAATAAAATTCTCCTCTTTCTTTCTTATTTGATAAAATTCATCAAGAAATGCCAGGCTTTCCTTCAGAAGTGATAACTGATTATCTAAATCTTGCTCAACAAAACTACCACAGATTCGTTTCATTCCTTCTGTGTAATTAATCCACTTGATCATTTCATCAAAGATTCTATCTCCTTCTCTCCCCCTAGATGCTCTAGAACGAACAATAAGCTTGTTAGCTTCCTCAAAGTTTTGGATTGATTGTGAATAATCTTTATTCTTGAAATAAACATCTGCATTGATTAGATAAAGCATCCCCTCGTAGAAGTAAGCTAGAACCTTTGAATTTACATCATCATCGCTAACTTCTTTGAACTGTTGTAGAATTGTGGAAAATTCCTCATAAATCTCGTTTGGGTTTGTGTAAATTGGTTCATAATGAATGAATTGAAACTCTGGTATCTTAACAGTCAAACAAGCACCATATAAAATATTAAAGAAACCAATAAAAAATTACCTATAATATTAATGATCTAAAAGACCATTCAATAAATTATTAAGAATGTAATTTTAACCTCTTTTGACCATATTATGTTAAAAAAACAACTGATAGTTTTTGATCTCGATGGAACGCTTATCCAGTCAGATATAGATTATGTAGGCATTAGAGATGAGTTAAGACTAATTTTAAAGAATCTAGTTGAAGAAGACAAATTCAGTAGGATTCAAAATACAGTCCACACTATTTTAGAACTTGTAGAAATAATAGAAAAAAACGATGTATCTGGTAATCTCTTTAGGAAAGCATGGTCTCTAGTAGAAGAATATGAAATGAAAGGGTATGAAAAAGCATTTCTTACTCAGAACACTCATGAGACTCTAATGAAGCTAAGGGAACTAAACCATGTAATAGTGATTTACACTAATAATTCGAGGAAACTGACTGATTTCGCATTAGAGAAATTTGAGCTCGAAAATTATGTAGATTTTGTACTTACTAGAGATGAAGTTGAAAATTGTAAACCTAATCCAGAAGGTTTATTCTTTATCATGAAGAGATTTAATCAAAAAAGAGAGAATACAATATTTATTGGAGACTCATGGGTAGATGCTGAAACTGCTATTAATGCAAAAATGGATTTTGCTTATCTAGGAACTGAAGGAGCTCCTGGAACAAGAAGAAAGAAAATAAAAGCAACTTATGTTATTGAGAAGATAGAAGATATATTTGCTATAGTTTAGTTATTTGTATATACTGTACTTTTCAAAAGATATCAGAGGATTCAATTTCACGAAAAATTTTATTACTTGTAAGACAAACTTAATGTGAATTCTATGAAAAATAAGAAATACAAAGGAATTTTGATGATATTTGTCTTGGTTTTAGTGATTTATTGTCCTTCTACAATTCTGAGCTATATTGAAAACTATCATGAGCCATCTATTGCTCAGGCAAACACTATTTCACGAGTAGTTGTTTTTAGCATAGATGCCTTTCGACATAATTATATTGGAAGAGGTGATACTCCTACTTTGGATTGGTTTTTAGAGCAGGGAATAAAAGCTGAATATTGTGTCCCATCTAATCCTTCGGTTACAGCTGTAAATCATGTATCAATGATTACAGGAAATCATCCTGATATTCATGGTGTATTAGGGAACACTTTTTATGATTGGGAAGATAATAAAGCATATTCGTTATTTTCTGATGCTACTGATCCTTATCGAGATACTAATACAGGATTACATCTTCTAACAACTGAACCTGCAATTATCCATGCTGAGGATGAAGGTATAGATTCAATGGCTATTGGTTGGCCATATGTGGATTCAGGAACTTTTTACGAAGGTAAAGAACCAGAATTTGTTTTTGACTATGATTACTTAGGAGCAAATAACATTAGAACTAATAAAGGAGTTGCAAAAAAAACAGTAGACGTGATTAAAAGTCATCCTGAAATAGGTTTAGTATTTGCATGGATGCCAGGAACAGATTCTAGTGCACATTCTTTTGGAACTGATGCCTATCAAGTTGAAAATAGTATTGAGAGTGTTGATAGTTCATTACAATACTTCTTGGAGGAAATGGAAAAAGCAGATTTATTAAAAGAAACAATAGTTGTGCTAGCATCAGATCATGGTATGGCAGATGTTTCAGATGACGAATATTTCTTAGAGGATAAATCATTCTTTATCAATGCAGAAACAGAAACTGGAATAAGCCCGTACATTGCTCATGACGCTGCATTAGAACTACTATACTTCATAGGTGAAACAAACGTTACTAAAGTAGAAAAATTTGCAGATTACTTGCGAGGTGGAGATGGTATTCAAGCTGTTTATGTAAATGAAGCTAATTCTGCAATTGGAATGAATCATATGGATAGAGGTGTAAATATATCTGTATTTTTAGATCCAGGAAGATCGAGAAACTTTGGTGGAAGTTATGAAGGCATGCATGGATACTTGAATAATAATACAGATATGTATGGAATATTTCTTGCAGCTGGACCTGGGATTAAACAAAATATCAGTGTGCCTGGGATGGATATAATCGATATTGCACCAACTATCCTAGACTTGCTTGACATTGAAAGCGGATTCTCTTCTGAAGGTTCTATCCTTACAAACATCTATGGAACCCGAAGTACAGACTTCAGTTATCCAGTAGAGGATGAAGAGCCAACTGAATCAATAACAGCAATAATACCTTTATTGATTGCTTTCCTTGGCTTGCCAACAATTAACAGATTAAGAAAGAAAAGAAATTAATCTCCCTTTTCTTCCTTTTTTTTCCATTAAAAACAAAGCAATATATACTAGTTGAATCTCTTTTATCTTGATACTTATGAAATTAAGGATAATGTTTAGAGGAGTATTAACTCTAGCATTTTTATGGGGCTTAGTTTATGCGGTCGTCATGGGTGTAATTGCTATTGCGTATTATGTCGGAGACTTTACTGAAGCACTAGGAATGTCAGCATTTGTGCTTCTACCAATTGTAATAACAGTTGGAATTGTAATTCTGCAATTCCTAATCTCACCTTGGTTATTAGACCTAAACTTCAGGTGGCTTTACAAAATGACTTGGATAGATCCAATGCAACTACCACCTCATCTTGCTCAATTTGTATCGGATCAGAGCCAACTACATGGGATTTCAATTAAGAAAGTTGGGATGATACATGATCAGATGCCAACAGCATTAACTTATGGTCGATTTAAGAAAAATGCTAGATTAGTTATTTCAGATGGAATACTTAACCTATTAACACCTGAAGAACAGACTGGTGTCGTAGGTCATGAATTGGGGCACATAGCTCATCGCGATTTCTTATTTATGACACTTGCAGCAGCAGTGCCTATGATTTTGTATACCTTCTATATCTTCTCTCGTGGTTTTCTACGTGGAGCAGGAAGGAGCAGTGGAGATAGCAAAGGTGCTGGATACATAGCAGCTGCTGCTATTGCAACAATGGTGCTTTCATATCTTTTCTATATTATTAGTCAATTCCTTGTTCTCTTTTTAAGTAGAATAAGGGAGTATTATGCGGATAGATTTGCTGGAGAAGAGACCAAGAATCCAAAGGGATTATCTACAGCTCTAGTTAAGATTGCTTATGGAATGGTTCAAACTCAAGCAGCACAAGCAATTACAGTAAATGATAAAACTGTTGATAGAAGAGCACGAACCAGAGAATATAGAAGACTTGGATTTACAAATGCAACTCGATCATTAAACATCTTTGACATTAAAGCTGCCAGCAATTTAGTTATGTCAGCATATGCTCAAACAACCGTTGGTGAAGTTGATTCAGAGATGGTTGTAAAAGCAGCAGCTTGGGATTTGGAAAGTCCTTGGGCTGGATTTCTGGAACTTCAATCTACTCACCCTCTAGCAGCTAAGAGGTTGCTAGCTTTGGATGATTTGTCAGAAGAGATGGGGAAGAAAAGAGCGTTTCCATTACTCGGTCAAGATATGATAAAGGAAACTCTATGGGATGAATTTTTAGTTGATCTTTTCTTAAAGTATGTCGCACCAGCATTAATCTTCATTCTACCTGGAGTAGGAGCATTAACCTTCCTATATGGAAATACGTTGCAGTCTTGGCTTGGAATAGCAGGAGGCTTTGGTCTTGCTGCTCTGATCTGGATTTGGAGGATTAGAGTTCAATATCCAAGATTAGATCCTGATTTACCTTTGATTTCTATAATGGGTGCAGTTACAGATGTGTCTGATGATGGATATGCAGAAGCTTCACCGTTGCGAGGAAAACCAATAAGACTTCAAGGAACAATCATCGGTAGAGGTACGCCTGGGTATTACTTCAGCGAAGACGTTGTGCTACAAGATCCTTCAGGAATTATAACACTTGATTATAATCCTGTTTTTGGATTTATGAGATGGATAACTGCGCTCTTCAGAATTGAGAAATTAGTTGGTAATCAGGTTGATATTATTGGCTGGTACAGAAGAACTCCTAGACCACTCGTAATGATAAAGAGATTAGAGAGCAGAACACAAACATTCAGATCAAATAAGGATATAGCAAGCTGGATTTTGGTAGGTTTGCTTGTTATAGCTGCTATAGTTTGTGTATTTATGGGAATTCCAATTTAGATTAAATCTTTTTTCCTTTTTTTCTTATTTTTCTTTTCAAGTAATTTGATAGAAAGAAAATAATAAAAAGCAACAAGGTGTTTAAACATCAAAGTTAAATATCCTCAATTCGAGTAAAATTCATTCTGGTGAAATCGATGGCTAGTAAAAAAGAAGAAACTAAAAAGGAAGCCAAAGAAAAGGAAGAAGTAGTAGAAGAAGTAGAAGAAGAAGAAGCTGAAGAAGAAGCCGAAGAAGAAAAAGAAGAAACTCCCTTAGATAAATACAAAAAAGCTGGAGAAGTTGCAAGTAAAATTCGAGAGCATTTAAGGGAAATGGCTAAACCTGGAGTAAAAGCTTTGGATCTTTGTGAAACTGCTGATAAAATGATTGCAGAAGCAGGAATGAAACCTGCTTTTCCATTGAATGTATCAATAAACAATCATTGTGCTCATTATACCTGTCCCTGGGAAGATGAGCTTGTATTAGATAAACAAGACGTAGTCAAAATTGATGTTGGAGTCCAATACGATGGCTTTATTGCAGATACTGCTCTTACTGTAGCTTTTAATGATGTTCATAATGACCTAATCAAAGCAAGTCAAGAAGCTACTGAAACAGCTGTCAAGGTTATCCGTGTTGGTGGTTATACAGGTAAAATCGGTGATTTAATTGAGAATATTATTGAAGGATATGGTTTTACCACAATAAGAGATCTTTCAGGTCATTTGCTTTTACCTTATAGAGTTCATGGACCAAAAACCATCCCAAATGTTTCTGGAAGGAAAGGAAATTTGATCCTCCAAGATGAAGCATATGCGATAGAAACTTTTGCTTCAACAGGTTCAGGTGAATCTCATTCTGATAGAACCAAACTATATATAGTTAGATTAGCTGAAGGTAGATTTCCTCTTAGAACTGATGCTGCAAAACAAGTACGAAGACTCTTAGATAGGGAATATCATCGATTACCTGTTGCAACTAGATGGATCTATAAAGAACTAGGGACAGCTAAAGCAAAAATGGGCATTAGAGAGCTCGTACAAGTAGGTGCTATTTATCAATATCATGTGCTAGCAGATGTATCGGATGCATATGTGTCACAGCATGAACACACAGTCTATATGACACCAGAAGGACCTATTAAAACAACATAATCTTTCCAATTTTCTTAATCATTTCTTCCATTTTTCATTTTTAGATGAGATAACAACACGTATATTCTATTAGCTATTTACTGATTTAATTCGGCATATATTTTAGTGTTTCTAAAAAAACTATATAAATAAGCTCACTGTTCTCTAATTTAATCATAAAGGAGCTACTTAGTGTGGGGATGATACTAGACTCTCTTTACATAGTGTTAGTAATAACATGTATAACATATCTTATCATTCTAATTTACAACAGCACGAATGGTTGGCAACTCTTAGAATTGAAAGAAAAGGAACTTCCTTTTGTAAGTATTATCGTTCCTACACTGAATGAGGAAATTAATATCGAAAATTGTTTAAGCACAATTATAAATCTTGATTACCCTAACAAAGAGATAATTGTGGTTGACGGGGGCTCACATGATAAAACCATTGAATTAGTAGAGAAATTTCCAGTAAGAGTTATTGTTGATCGTAATCTTCCTGATGGATGGGTAGGAAAATCCTATGGGTGTCATGTAGGATATTTAGCAGCCAAAGGAGACATATTGCTTTTTACTGATGCAGATACCAAACATAAATCTTATTCTCTTAAAGCAACAGTAGCTCATCTTAAAGGAACAAATGCTGCGTTATTTTCTTTATTTCCCTATCAAGTTTGTGAAAAATGGTATGAATATCTGATAAGTTACTTCTACTTCTTAAGCTATCTCGCTGGAGGTCCAAGAAAGGATATCAACAATCCTTACAATAAAGATTCGTATATCGCAAGCGGACAGTACATGATGTTTACAAGAGAAGGCTATGAAGCGATTGGGGGACACTTAGCTGTAAGTGGTTCATTGGTTGAAGATGTAGCATTATCTAAACTGATTAAAGAAAATGAATTGAGATTGAATTTTATAGATGGTACAGATTTAGTTAGTACTCGAATGTATCCTGATAGATTTTCAGATTTCTTTAGAGCTTTTCGCAGGATGATTTGGGGAGGTATAGTGACTCTACCTTGGTGGAGAGTTTTATTTGTTGTTTTCTGGATAATCTACTTCCTTTTAGCACCTTATTTTATGGTTAATGCTTTTATCAACCAGGAAGAATGGTTTGTTTGGGATTATACATTTGGAATTTTAATCAATTGTGCAGCTTACTTTGCTTATTCAATATCTATTTGGTTATACTGGAGAAAAAGAGGAATGGGCTTCTGGCTTTACTATATAATTTACCCAATTCCAATGATTGTCAATATAGTGATTATAATCGTTTCAATTCTTTATGGTATAAAAGGTGGCAGAGTCTCCTGGAGGGGAAGGTATTATGATACCAAACAAACAGATCTTGTTAAAGGAGATACTTCCTCATCAAAAGTGGAAGAAAAAAAAGCAATTAAAGTAAAAAACCCCTAAAACAAAAAACCTAAACAGATTTATTATATAGTTTTTTCTACTTCACTCATGAAATTTGTTCTAAGTATTGATCAAGGTACAACTGGAACAAGAGCAATGATTTTCAATCATAGCGGGGAGGAAGTATCGAAAAGCTATATTAAACACAAACAGATTTTTCCTAAACCAGGTTGGGTGGAGCATAATCCTGAGGAAATCTGGGGAAACAGTCTAACTGTGATTAAAGAAGCTATCTCATCTGCAGACCTTGACTCTAATCAAATTTGCTCCATTGGAGTAACAAATCAAAGAGAAAGCATAGTTGCATGGAATAAAGAGACCAAGAAACCCCTGCATAATGCAATAGTTTGGCAGTGTAGAAGAACAGCTGAAATATGTGATACTCTAAAATATGATGGTTTTTTCGATATTTTCAATAATAAAACTGGATTAGTTTTAGATCCTTATTTTTCAGGGACTAAAATCAAATGGTTGTTAGCTAATTCAAACAAAGTGCAAGATCAATTGAAACAAAATAATCTCGCAGTTGGGACGATAGATAGCTGGCTAATCTGGAATTTAACTGGAAAACATGTAACTGATTATTCCAATGCTTCCAGAACACTGCTGTTTAATATTCACTCTGGTGAATGGGATAATGAGCTTCTTGAAATTATGAAGGTTCCTCAATCTATCCTTCCTGAGGTTCGTCCAAGTAGTGATAAGAATTTCTATGGTTTGACAAAAAATAAGATTCTTGGTTCTGAAATCCCTGTCGCAGGATGTGCTGGAGATCAACAAGCTGCACTATTTGGACAAACTTGTTTTGATGAAGGAGATGTAAAAAACACTTATGGGACTGGTAATTTCATGTTGATGAACTCAGGGAATCAAGCGATTAAATCAGAAACTGGGTTATTGACTACAATTGCGTGGAAAATAGATAACAAACTTACTTATGCATTAGAGGGAAGTGTATTCATCACTGGAGCTGCTATCCAGTGGTTAGAAAAAGGAATAGAAATTTTAGAGAACAAAGAAGAACTAACGAAAATTATGCAAGAAACTCCCGATACTCAAGGAGTGTTTTTTGTGCCTGCTTTTGTTGGTCTCGGTGCGCCTTACTGGGACAGCTATGCAAGAGGAACAATGGTAGGGTTAACAAGAGGAACCACAAGGGATCACATTATCAGAGCAACTATAGAATCTATCTGTTTCCAATCAGAAGATGTTTTTCAAGCTATGAGTAAAGACTCTGGAACTCCTATTACCGTACTTAGAGTCGATGGAGGAGTAACAAACTGCTTACCTCTTCTTCAATTTCAAGCTGATATTTCTAATGTTATTGTTCAAAAATCGAGAGTTAATGAAACCACTGCTTTAGGTGCAGCATATTTTGCAGGATTAGCAGTAAATTATTGGGAAGACCTTGAAGATATACGTCAGAATTTTCTTATAGAACAGACTTTTGAGTCAACAATGACATCAGAAAAAAGAGATGATTTGAAAGATCTATGGAAGAGAGCAATTGAAAGAGCTAAAGCATGGGTGGAAAAATGAATCTTTTTTAAAATTTCACTTATTTGACTTTCTGATAATATTCTTGATTCAGATAATTAAAAAGGATTTGGAACTCCTTGAAGTTCCTCTCTTACACTGGTGCATTTTGAATCCTTCTTTTCTTAATAGTCTCTCTTATTTTCTCTTCATATTTCGTTAATCCTTCTGGTATCTTTCTTCTATTGTATCTTTTTTCTCTCCATTCGATTTTTACATTATCATCTAATTTGAAATCCCTTAATTTTGAAAAACCATAGAGAGAATTAAGATCAAGAGTAATAAGCTTATTATTATCAAGAGAAATCTTTTCTAAATTTCTACTTTCTTTTAATGGTTGTAAGTCAATGTTAGCCAGTTTGTTATTGCTAAGATTAAGCCTCTTTAAGCTTGTGTGATTTGCTAAAGGTTGTAAGTCGACAGAAGATAGTTTGTTTTCACCAAGATAAAGCCATATTAAATCGGTGCATTCTGCTAAAGGTTGCAAATCAATAGATGTCAGCATATTACAATTAAGACTAAGTCCTCTAAGTTTAGTACATTCTGCTAATGGTTGTAAATCAATGTTAGTCAGTTTGTTATTGTTAAGATCAAGCTCATTTAGCTTAATACAATTTGCTAAAGGTTGCAAATCGATAGAGGATAGTTTGTTTTCACCAAGATAAAGCCATTCTAAGTTTGTGCATTCTACTAGTGGTTGTAAATCAATAGATGTCAGCATATTAGTATTAAGACTTAGTCCTCTCAGCTTAGTACATTTTGCTAATGGTTCCAATTCAATAGATGGTAGCTTGTTATCATGAAGAAAAAGAACTTCTATATTTGAGCATCCCTCTAATGGTTGCAAATCAACAGATGTAAGTTTATTCTTACTAAGTGCAATCCATTCCAAAGAGTAACATTTTGCCAAAGGTTGCATATCAACAGAAGAGAGCATGTTATTGCTAAGAAAAAGCTCATTTAGATTATTACATTTTGTTAATGGCCACAAATAAACACTAGTCAGCGGATTATCGCTAAGATCCAGCTCCCTTAGACTTTTGCATTTTGACAATGGATGTAAATCAACACTATACTGACTGTTATGGCTAAGATCCAGTCTTTCTAAATTTGTACATTCTGCTAAAGGCTGCAGATTAACAGACTTTAGTTGGTTATTTTTTAGATTAATTTTCTTTAAGTTCGAACATTCTGCTAAAGGTTGTAATTTAATAGATGAGAGCAGATTATTGCTAAGATTCAGTTCTTCTAATCTAGTACATTTTTCTAAATTTTGTAAATCAACGAAGAACAGTTTGGAATAGCTAAAATCTAGATTTAGTACCTTTGTGTTCACCTTTTTACTAAAATATTTCATATAACCGCTTTTAATGTAAGCAATTCTTACTCTCATTTTTCTTCTCCTGTTAAGTTTTTTATGTTTTTATTAATCTTTGTTTATTTTATTATCGCTTTACAACTTTTTGATAAAAGAAAACAATGTAATCCAATTTACTACTAAAAAATCATTAAAAAACACATAATATCCTAAGAAAAACATGAAAAAATGAAGGTTTCTATGAAATTTTATGCTTTTTAGCATTTTCTTCCTTTAGAAAGGGATACCATTGGATTGATTGTAGGCAATCGGAACAGAAATCTAACGTCTCTATTTTTCTGATAGTATGAATTCGACAGAGTTTAAATTGTCCTCTGTTAAGCATTTGTTTAAATTCTGAATAAATAAAATCGCTTAATTCTTTTTCTTCTGTTTTTCTAATAATATTAAGAGTGGCTAGAGAATATACTCCACCAATCCAGAACAAAAAATTAATAATTCTTCTTCTATCCTTTAAATTTTGATCTTGATAATACTCTACGACTTCAGTAATCTCTTTACTTCCGATTAGTTCATAGCGTTTTCCCCACTTAAATAGGACTTGCTCACAAAATTTCAAAGCTGTTTTCTTGGTTTCTTCATTTAAATTTCTAAAAGCTCCATCCAATGTTATATCTACAAAATCATCAATAATTGGTTTAGGATAATCCCAAATTTTCCACCTTATCAATAAAGCTGTTAAAGCTCTCTCTCTATAAACTTGAATTCTTATCAATCTACTTAATTCCTGATAGACAGTACTTTTCAATGTTTTATCATTGTTAAACTCGACAAACCCTAAAATATCAATTAAAGTTCTCACAAATCTTATTATATTGTAATTTTGATCTCTTTCAATGTTTATTTTAGAGAGTTCTCTCAAAAGAAGAGGAATAGATTCACTATTCTTTCCTAATTGTATCTTTGCTTCTAACCATTCTCCACTGTGTAATATATCTACAGGAGAACTGAGTCTTCCATCAAAATCCTGCCATTTCAGACTGTGTAGATTCATTTCAATATTCTCTGCTAACATCAGTGCTTTTAGTATAATGTCTAATTTTTTCTCCATATCGATTATTCTACAGTTTTCTAGAACATTAACAAAATGTAAAGAATTCTTTCTATCTAAATAACTACTTTTCTTACTAAGGAGTAATTCCTCAACAATTTCAAATAATTCAGGAGTTAAGTTATCAAGTCTCGAGGATTTAGAAATTATTGTTGGAATATGATAAGCAGTAAATGCGTTTAAAGCTGAAATTAGATTGTTTCTCTCAATTTTACTGTTGTTGAGAGCACTTTTAAGAAATTTTAGAGCTTCTTTGCCACCGATTCTAGCAATAGCAGTTAAAATAACTTCATCATAATCCATTCCTATATCCCATTCCTTTGGAAAATTGAGCAAATCAATTAAATGTTGGATAATATCAACGTTATTTGTATATCCAAGAAGCTGAATAGCATTAAAACTTAAGATTTCATCATCAATATTTTCATGTTTTGATTTTGCAACTTCAATCAGAAAGGCTACTAAATCATTTTGAGCTATGATTTGAAATATATCGGAAATTAATTTTTTTAATTCTTCTTCACTCCCCACACTTCCTCTTCGTAATTTGATATCGGAAAGAACTGAAAAAAAATGTTCATTTCTTAAGATTTTAAGAATAGCATTTTCTTTCTTATCTTGATCTGCTGTTTGAAGCTGATTGTAAAAGTCAAAAAGCTCTCGATAATTCAATTTAACTCAATCCTATTTGACTTTCTCTATAATAAATATCTGCAAAGACTATAAAAGGTAAATGATTCTATTGAACACTCCACAAACTCAATACCTTTCAGATGAGCTTTTGTTCCTGCTTTCTATCCTTTCAAAAAAACAAGAAATGAGATTGATTCATTTAAAAGAATAATGAATTTATCACAGCAGAAATTAATCCTTTAAACATAATCTTATTAGAACTATAAATTATATGCTCAAAAAATTGTTTAACAGGTAATTGTTTTTTCTAAAATTTTTAATAAATTATTAAAGAAATGATATATGTTACTCTGAACATAAATTCAATTTTCTTTTGATAAAATATGTTAATATGCTGTCTAATTAAATGCACATTTCATTATTGTTTTGAAGACAAATCTAGTGTAATTTCCTTAAAGGATTTATTGATTAAACGTTGTTAATTTTGACTCTAACTAATATCTAGTTGTTGGAATCATGTGCTAAGTAATGTAAACCACAAGAACAATATCCCATTCAATATTTTGTCGGGATTTTCCATTAAAAATGTAATCAAAATTCAGTTGAATCTTCTCATTTTCTATACTAAAGATTGTTTTTCTATTCTAGTAACTTGTTTATGAAATGTAGAAATAAATGATTCAACGACCAAAATCGTTTTCATGTAAACGAAAGGATTGTTAACTTAAGTAAATAATTTTTACTACAAAAAAAAGTTTCCTTTATTACAACAAATTTTTATTTGAATTAAGTGAATACAAAACCTTTTTTTAGGATACTAACTAGCATAAGCAAAGGTTAGTCGAGATTGGGGTAAATTCATGAGTACGATGTTTGATTATCTGGACAGCAGTCAAAAGAAAATCAAAGAAGATAAGAAAAAAGAGAAGGAGCTTAACGAAAAACTTCTTGAAAAGATCAAAAAACAGAAGAAGGTTGACGTTAATTTCGCAGGTTTTGATGGCAGATTAAGCGAATTAGTTGATGGTATTAGAACCATACCAAATTATCAGAATATTAAGAGTTTTATTAGAGATAAGATCCTTACTGAAGATCCAGGAATTAGTTATAAGAAGCTCTCTGTAAAAGCGGGGGTACATAAAGGAGTAGCTCTTGTCATATTATACGATCTTTATAATGATAAACTCGAAGAAGAACTGCATGAAATCGAAGAAGAAAACGGTTTTTCATATAATTATGACTGAAGTTTTCTTTAGAAGCCATGATTCAATCTTTCACTTAATGATTCAGGTAAACCTAACTCTTTCATTCTTTTTTGCAGTGGTGAATAATCGTAGTTTAGATGTTCCATAGAAATTGAAACTGGATTTGTATTTAGAATAGCATAATATGCTCCTGGAACTCCGTTTCTTGGTTGTCCTACAGATCCAGGATTCAAGAAGTGTTTCTTCTCGAATTTAAGTTTAAATGGAATATGTGTATGCCCAACCATCAGAATATCTGTTTTTGTTGTTTCAAAGGATTTCTCTAACATGGAGTACCATGATTCCTCTGAAAACGCATCAAAGTAATCAAAAGTTCTTAAGGGAGATCCATGAACAAGATAGATAGTTTTACTTCCTCTTTCAATTGTTTTTTTCCTCGGTAATGAAGTCAACCAGTTATAATTCTCTTGCTTCAAGTTCTCTTTAGTCCATACTACCATTTCATATGCTGTGGGATTGAAAAAGAACGCTGATTCTTGACCAATAACTCCCGCATCATGATTTCCCAACATAGTGACTGAACAATTATCTCTTATTAACTCAATACATTCATTTGGATAAGGATAGTATCCTACAACATCACCTAGACAGATAATCTCTTTAATATTTTTCTTTTTCTTAATATCTTTGAGAACAACTTCTAGTGCAAAAATGTTTGAGTGAATGTCAGATATTACAGCGATTTTTGCCAAACTCAGTTCACCAAATGTAGATTTTGCTTGATTGTACTTTTACAAAATGTATTTTTTGTCTTTATCAAATTTACTATAGGTAAAGCATTTTTTACTAAACAAATCTATATCTCATTAAAAATTTTATTCAATTTACTCAATTAATTAGTAAAACTTTTCAAGTTTGCATAATTTCGTCTCTTATGGAATTGGAAACTACTGTAGGAAGTATAAAACTTCGCAACCCTCTCATTCTCTCATCTGGTATTCTTGGAACATCATACTCAACTCTTCAAAGAATATATGAAGCAGGTATGGGAGCAGTTGTAACAAAAAGTATTGGTCCAAGAGCACGGAAAGGTAATCCTAATCCAAGTATTTTTGCCTTGCAAGAGATTAAGAGCGTTATTAACTCTGTTGGACTAGCAAATCCTGGGTATAAAGTATTTAGAGAAGATATAGAAAAGTTAATTGAAAATAAAATACCTACAATAGCTTCAGTTTTTGGAGAAAATGAAACAGAATTCGTAGAAGTATTAGAGGGATTAAAAGATCTTCACATTCTAGCATTTGAATTAAATTTAAGTTGCCCTAATATAGAAAAAGGAGGAACGCAAATAGGTACTAATCCCGAAACAGTGTTTAACATTGTTAAAAAAATAAGAAGCATAACATCCTCTCCAATTTGGGTTAAGCTTACTCCCAACGTGAACAATATAATTGATATAGCTGAAGCTGCTGTTAAAGGAGGATGTGATGCTTTAGTAGCGATAAATACATTGAAAGCTATGGTAATAGATATTGATGCACAAATACCTATCTTAGGTTACAAGAGGGGCGGTTTATCTGGTGCAGCAATCAAACCAATAGGTATTCGGTATGTATATGATTTATTTGAAAATTTTGGTGAAAAAATCCCTATTGTTGGAGTGGGGGGAATATCGAGAGGAGAGGATATTATCGAATATTTACTTGCTGGAGCAAATGCAGTTCAAATTGGAACTGCACTAGGAGTTGCATATCCAGAAAATATGATTAAGTTCTTTCAAATGAGAATTAAGAAATACATGAAAGAACATACTATAGAAAAAATTTCGGAATTAGTTGGAGGTGCTCATAAATGACAAAACAGACCTTACCAAATACAAAACCAATTATGGGAAGAATAATTAAGAAATGGGAAGAATGTGAGGATACATTTGGTTTTCTAATTGATATTCCTGTAAAAGTAAAGGGAGCTAAACCTGGTCAATTCATTATGTTATGGATTCCAGGTGTTGATGAATACCCAATTGGAATAGCAGATTTTGAAAATAATGTTCTCGAGATAGGAGTATCAAAGATGGGAGTGGGAACTGAAGCTATGATAAATAAAAATATAGGAGATTTAGTAGGAATAAGAGGTTTCTATGGAAAACCTTTCCAACCTCCAAATAAAGTGAATCATTTGATTATTGGGGGAGGATTTGGAATGACACCATTGAAACTTTTAACAACATATCTACTGCTTAGAGAAGAAAAAGAAGAAATTCACATTTTTGAGGGTGCAAGGAGTAAAAACAGATTAATGTATCTTGATTGGTTTCAAAATCTACATGATCAGAAGAAACTAGTATTCCATGTCAGCACTGATGATGGATCTTATGGTTACAAAGGTTTTCCTACAGTGGATTTAGAAGATTTTCTGCAAAAATCTGAAACTCCCTCTGTAATCTATGCTGCTGGTCCTGAAAGGATGATGAAAGTTATTTTTGATATTGGGAAGAAATATCAGAAAGTCATAGATATGCAAATGAGTTTTGCAGATAGATATATGAGGTGTGGTTTTGGTTTGTGTAGTTATTGTGCAGTTGATCCAACAGGTTGGAGAATATGTGTTGATGGTCCCATTTTCAATGCAAAACAAATAGAACAAATAGAAGATTTTGGTAATTATAGAAGAATTGAAACTGGAGAGAAACAGAGGATATAAAGTATGATGAATATCACAAATCTAAAGGTCTGGAATCACGAAAGAAAAGATTTCATCACTAGTGATTTAAGCTTTAGAATCAACAAACGTATCACTAATTTGGGTGAGAAAGAAATAGATGGTTCAAATTTGATTTGTCTTCCAACAGGTATTGATATACATGTACATTTTCGAGAGCCTGGCTATACTCACAAAGAAGATATGAAATCAGGCACAGATGCTGCTCTCTATAGCGGAATATCTACAGTTTTGGATATGCCCAATACAAATCCCATAACTGATACTTTAGATCAAATTCTACTGAAGAGGAGTATTGCAGAAAAACATGATTTTGTTGATGTTCGAATCGCAGCAGCTATTACAGATAGGAACTATCTAAATCTAATGAAGATTGATGAACACTGTGATGCTTACAAAATCTTTATGTCTGAATCATTTGGTAATCTTGCAGTTAAAGAGGAGAATATTGAGGAAGCTCTCAATCAACTTGAACAAATAGAGAGTTCTAAACCAATTTTCTTCCATGCAGAAGACTCTCTCATACTTAAATCAAAAGTTGATGAAAAGGAACATGCAAAACAACGTCCTCCTGAAGCTGAAGCCGTTGCAGTACAATCTGTTCTAAGATGGGCTCACGACTTTCCTTCTTTGAGATTCCATATAACCCATGTTAGTTGTACTTTATCCCTCAGATTACTTGAATTAACTGCTTTAGATAACTTATCTACAGATACATGTCCAAGATATCTTTTCTTTGATCAGAATTCTGATTTATCCCCTTCGCTTAAGAAAGTTAATCCTCCCCTTAGAACAGCTAGTGATAGGAATAATTTAATCGAAGCCTTATCTAAGGGTGTTATCGATATGATAAGTTCTGATCATTCTCCACATACATTGGAAGAGAAAAAAACATCATGTCCTAGTGGGATGCCTGGAGTTCAAGAGTTGATACCATCTCTAATAACACTAATTCAAGCAAATGAAATAGAGTGGGAGAGAGCTGTAGAAGCTTTTCATGTCTTTCCATCCAAATTACTCAATATTGAACCAAAAGATATTTCTGAAAACTGTATGATTTTAGATGTGTCAAATCCATTTGAAGTAAATAAAAGTTGGATCAAATCAAAGTCAAAATGGTCTCCTTTTGAAGGTAAAATGTTTTATGGACAAGTAAAATATGTGATTAAATCTGGAGAGATCATTCTCTTTTCCTAAATCAGCCTTACAAATTTCCTGATACACTAAAAAAATGATTAAATAGCCTTTAAAGAATCACCATTTAATGGCTTCATTAAGAAATTCATTCCTTGAGAAATTAGGGAAGATAACTAAAGAAAAGGAAACTCTTCTATGCGTAGGATTAGATCCCGCATTACCAGCTCAACGCAGCAAGAATGTAATGTCAAGTGATGATAGATTGGAATTTATGAGGAGAATTATCCTCTATGTAGCTCCATATACTTCTGCTATCAAAATGAATAGACAATATGTAATCGGATTAACAATAGATGAGATTAGACAATTAAATATCCTTGTGCATCAAAATAATATGCTTTCCATAATAGATCATAAACTTGGAGACATAGGGTCATCTAATTCCTCTGCAGTTTTCTGGTTCAAGGAAGAAGGGTTTGATGCTTTCACATACAATCCCTTTAGTGGTAACGTTTTAGAAGCAACAAAAGCAGCCCACAGTAAAGAATTAGGGATTATAGTCTTAACATTAATGTCCAACCCTGAAGCTCATTTTCAAAAAACAGCAATCTTTAATGAAAAACCTCTATTTCACCATATTACATCGCTCTGTAATGAAGCAGAATCTGATGCCGTTGTTATTGGTGCTACAGATAATATAGTTTCAAAGGATGTTTCAGAGATTAGAAATATCCTAAAACATGAAGCATATGCATTAGTTCCTGGTATTGGTGCTCAAGGTGGAAACGCTAAGAAAATTCTTTATCATTTTGGTGAAAAAACATTAGTAAATGTTGGGAGATCGATTATATATTCAGATTTTCCAGAAGCTAGAGCAAAAGAATTTCAAGACAAGCTAAATAATCAGCTTAAGGAAGTTAAAGCAGTAAAAGAGAGTTTGACTACAAGTTCTGTTTAATCAGTTCTTTTATTTCTTCAGGAATTTTTTCGGATTCTAAATGTAAACATTCCTCAAAAATCTCCTCTATTTTAATGAACGAGTGTAGCTCTATTCCTAATTCTTCCAGTTCTGTCAACTGTTTTTGACTTCTGTCAACTAGAACTATCATATCTCTTACTCTGTATCCTTGTTCTCTCAACGCTAGAATACCTGGAATTTTACTTGCTCCAGTTGTTATCAAATCATCAACAAGAATAACATCTGAATCTTTAGGGATATCTCCTTCCACAATTTTTTTCAAACCATGTTCTTTTGGCTGTGATCTAACAATTATTGAGGGCAACTTCCTAACATATCCCAAGACTGATGAGAAAGGAACTCCTGCAACTGCTACTCCAGCTAGAGCATCTGTTTTTTCTATGGTGTCCAGAATCTGCAAATAACATTTGATTACATAATCAAAAGTATCTGGGAATGAACTAATTAATCTTAAATCAATATAAAACCAGGATTTCTTTCCTGATTTTAAAGAAAACTCCCCGAATTTGAGAATCTTATTCTCAACTAATAATTCAACTAGTTTAGTTTTACTTTGATCCATGACTTTTCCTCTTTCTTTATTCATATTCAATGGTTCCTGGAGGTTTGCTTGTAATGTCATATAGAACCCTATTAATTCCACTTACTTTGTTGATAATTTGATTTGATATTTCTTCTAAAACGCTATACGGAAGTTTACTCCAGTCTGCAGTCATTGCATCAATTGATTCAACAGCTCTAATTGTGATCATATAATCATAAGTGCGTTTATCACCCATTACTCCTACTGATTTCACAGTAATTAATGCTGGAAAAATCTGCCATAGCTGATTGTATAGACCACTTGCTTCTATTATTTCAGTAACTATAGCATCCGCATTACGAAGAATTTTCACTCTATCTTTTGTTACTTCACCAAGTATTCTGATTGCAAGCGCAGGACCTGGAAAGGGATGTCTGTTTATGAATTTTTCAGGTAATCCCAGCATCTTACCTATTCTTCTAACTTCATCTTTGTAGAGCTCTTTCAATGGCTCAACCAGATTAAGAGACATTTTTTCTGGTAATCCTCCTACATTATGGTGCGTTTTTATGATACTTGCATGTTTACTTGGTTGAGCACTCTCGATTCTATCTGGATATATTGTTCCTTGCCCCAAATAATCGAAATTTCCTATTTTTTTAGCTTCTCTTTCGAAAATTTCTATAAACTTTCTACCAATTATTTTCCTCTTTTCTTCAGGATTGATAATGCCAATTAAATTATCCAAGAATTCATCTTCTGCTTCCACAACATGGAAATTTTCTATCCCTAGATTCTTGAAAATATTGGATACTTCCTCAGTTTCCTTCGATCTCATTAGACCTGTGTCAACATAGATAAAATGAGCATTAATATCAGCTTTTGACAAAAGAACAGCAGCAACACTACTATCAACTCCTCCACTTGTACCCATTATTACTCTCTTATCCTTAATTTCACTTCGTAGCTGATCTATTTTAGATTCTACCCACCCCTCTAATTTCCATTCTTTTTTGCTTTCAGTTATTTCTATGAAATTTTCTAGGATTCTGTCTCCACTAGGAGTG
This sequence comes from Promethearchaeati archaeon, assembly GCA_013166775.1. Lineage (GTDB taxonomy): Archaea > Asgardarchaeota > Heimdallarchaeia > Heimdallarchaeales > Heimdallarchaeaceae > UBA460. The sequence continues at coordinate 24,965 of JABLTJ010000018.1, read as the reverse complement.
TGAATAACTTCAGGATGGAATTGAACACCAAAAACGTTTTTTTCCAAATTTTGATAAGCAGCTATTGGGCAGATATTTGTTTTGCCAATTGTTTCAAAATTGTCTGGAAGTTTAGCTACTTGATCAAAATGAGACATCCATACTTGTTCTCTTTTGCTTAAATTGAAAAAGAGTGGTGAACTAGAGTCTAGCTCAGCAATCTTCTTCCCATATTCTCTCTCTTCCCCTTTCTTAACTTCCCCTCCATGAGCTTGTGCTATCATTTGATGGCCATAGCAGATTCCTAGAACTGGAACTTCGACATCTAGAAAGAAATTTTCTGGAAGCTTAGGAGCTTGATCAGTATATACGTCACCAGGTCCCCCTGATAAGATGAAACCCTTATACTCATCACTTGGTTCGTAAATTATGTCAGCATAGACACCAAGATCACGAATCCTCCTTGCAATAAGATGGCAATATTGACCACCAAAATCGAAGATTCCTATCTTATCCATTTTATCACTTCTTGCTAACTCAATAACTCCTCTAATCTTCTTTGCTCCATTGCCATTTTTATCTCTCTTGCAATACGTCTTGACATGCTCATCTCTTCATTGAAGAGTATTTTAGAATAAGGTGATCCAGCTATGTACAAACTAGTTCCTGCTACAATTCTGCTGGTGAATTCAAATGCTATTAACTCATCAGTGGTTAGAGCTAATTCAATGCAGAAAGGTCCTATTATTCCTGGGTGGAACAACCTTTTAGATGATTCAAGTAACCTATCTCCATAGTCAAGAATATCAGGTAATAGTGATTCTCTAATAATTAAGGGTTGATTTCCTACTACTTTGTAGGATGGTGTTATGTTCATTTGTTCTTGTGAAATCCTACCAAGAGCATCAACGTTTGTTTCATATCTTCTGTCTATTCCTAACATTTCCACACGATCGTAAATTATGGAATAAAAATAATGAGGATACATAGTAACTCCAACAATATATTCCTGTATTTGAATTTCTTGAACATCTTTTTTTGTTATTTTTCCCCCCTCTAGCAAGCTTGAAATTTTACTCTCAAATTCCTCTGATGTAGTACAAAGAAAGTAACCATCACCACCTTTAGCTCCTGGAAATTTAACTATTGAAGGTTGTTCGATATTTTCTGCATCTATTGATTTTGGTGTTCTTATAACTGCATCTTGTAGTAATTGGAGATTCTTTTCTCTTTTCATTTCCCATAGCATACCTTGTCTATTTCCAAAAATGGGAATTGGGATTTCTAATGCTTTTTCATCCAAAGTTGCAATGATAGTTCCATGTGGTATGAAAATCTCATCAGATTCTGGTTTAATTCCCAATAGATCTTCATAGGAATCCATACTAACAATATTTTTTGTGACACGATATCTCTTATAGAGAGATTCTTTTCCTTTTAAACAGTAAACTTTGGTTCTAAGACCTTCTTGTTTAGCTCCATGAAGAATCTGCAGTGCTGAGTGGCTACCAACTGTGGAAATTATCAATGTACCTCAAGACAACGCCGTAATGACTGTTTTTTATTTCTTTAGGTTAGGAAGTATAAGTATAATGATTAAATCTTAAGCTTAACACTTTCTGGTGTAGTTTATTCATAAGTATAGGTTCTATATCTACGTTACAATGTACTGCAATCTTTTTTGCTCTATTGCGAATTTTATTTCCATACCTACCCGCTTCCCTGCAGATACTGGTTCTCCCCAATATACAGCTGAATACTGGCTTCCAATACCCATGAAACTGTTAGTCCCTCCACCCATCCTCATTGAAACATCAAAAACAATGAATTCATAATTCTTAGTTATCATTGTTTGTAATGCAAACGGACCTAAGATTCCTGGAGGATAAAGAAGTTTTGTAGCTTCGATAAATCTATCGCTCAATGGATAAACATGTCGTAGCATTGATTCCCTGAGAGTTACTGCATAATTTCCAATCTCTTTCATTTCCTCTTCTAATTCAAGTTTAAGTTGTTGATTGGCAGGTAACCTCGTAATCCCATCTAAATCTGTTACAAATCTACGATCAATCCCTAATAACTCCACTCTGTTATGTAAAGGTGAGTAAAACATGTTGAAATTGAATGGAACACCTGATACAAATTCCTCAATTGAAGCTTCATATAAGTCCTCCTCATTAACAACTCCACTCTCTACTCTCTTTTCAAATTCTAGATGAAAATCTTCTTTATCTTTAGCTAAGAAGAATCCTCTTTCAACTTTCTGAATGGCATGTGGAATTTTACAAATTACAGGACAATCGATTTTTTCTGGCGAATCAAAGACTCTTGGATATCTTATTTTAGCTTCATCCAGTATTTTGTAATAAGTATGAGGTCCTGTTCTTTCTTCAGCCTTTAACAATGTTCTACTACCAAACATTGGAACATGAAAATCCTTCTCAATGCGATTAAAACCACAGTAAACAACAAATGATCTATTTGGAACAAAAATACAATTGTTCTCTCTTAATTCTTCCTGAATAGAAAAAATATCTGAATATTTATCCAATACAATTAAATCATCAATAATTCGTGAAAAACGATTATAAGGTTCTTCTCTTCCCTTTTCACAAATCGCAATCGTCTTGAACCCAGTTCGTTTTGCACCGTCTAAAACATCCAAAGCGGAATGGGAAGCTAATACTCCTATAGATACTTCTTCTAGATCATAACTATCAAGTATGCTTTTTATCACGTATTATCATCTCTGCTATTTTTGTTGAAGTGTTTTTAAAACCTTGAAAGGTATTGTATTTAATTCGGTTATCCGTTCCCAATGAGAACCTATTCCTGTTAAAATAATAACCTTTGTAGGGATTCCTCCTGATTTCCTTACTAGATTAACTAACGCTTTCTGAGTGTTACCTGTTCTGATTATGTCATCAACAATCAGAACTCTCTCTTTATTTCGTATAAATTTCTCAGGGAAGAAGATAGTTTCAATTCTTCCTGATCCGGTAGATTGAATGTCTTCTGCAATAAAATTTGATGTTCCAAAAGGTTTCTTTCTCCTTGCATAAACACAATCTATGTTCAGAAGATGAGCTACAGACATAGCAATCGGTATCCCATCAACTTCAGCTGTTATCACTTTATCTACATCTTGAGGAATAATACCATTTTGAATTGTTATGAATAAAATAGCTTTGAGTGTTTTGGAATCATTCAGTAAGTATGTGTTATTTACACCAATATCTCCCACATCATCAGTCCACACATCTATATGACTGTCGATTAATTGTTCTACTGTTAGACCTAGTTCTTGGTTATTTACTAAAACCTCTAATAGTTGATTCTTAAGTTTAGATTTCGGTAACGCTTTACCATTTATATATCGAGATAAATTTGCTATCGAAATCTCAACTCCTCTTTCAGATAAGTGATTCTTCATTGCTTCTAAAGTTTCGAAATTTTTGAAACCCATCTTAAGGAGATTAAGTGTCATTAATTTTTCTTGTGCATCATTATAGCTCTCAGCTGAACTCATTAATGATGCATTTCTGTTACATAGTTTAATTTTTTTGGTTGTTACTGTAAGACAAATGAAAAATGAATTACCTGAAATTTGCAATATAATGCAAATTCACATATGTTTCCAAAAATCGTTAAATCACTTTGTAAAACAATCTTTTGCACTGATTTTTGTATTCTATAAAATCTAAAGTAGTAAGATTTATTAAAGCTAGTTTTAATCCCACGCAGAAAAAGGACGCTTACAGTTTGCAAATTGCTGTAAAAGGTGCTAATCTTGGTTGTGTATTCTGGTAAAGCAAAAGATGTGACTCTTTTAGAGGATAATAATGTGAGGATAACTTTTCGAGATTCAATTTCAGCTTTTGATGGAGTAAAAAAGGAAGAATTAAATGAGAAAGGAAGAATAAATTGTAAAACTTCTGTAATCTTGTTTGAGCTGTTGAATAGGTATGGATTTGCTACTCATTATCTATCACAATTAAATGATATAGAAATGATTTGTAAAAATGTTGAAATTAAACCAGTTGAAGTAGTGTGTAGAAATGTTACTGCTGGAAGTTTTTGTAAGAGATATGGAGTTGATAACGGAATAGAATTTGAGACTCCAATTATTGAGTTTTTTTTGAAAGATGATGACCTACATGATCCATTAGTAGCAAAGGAAATTGCTATTCAGTTAGGTTGGATAACAAAAGCAGAATCTACTTTGATGGAATCTACAACCAGAGCTGTCAACCAAGTTCTTTCAGCAATTTTTGAGAGAATCTCTCTGAAACTCGTTGATTTCAAACTCGAATTTGGGAGTACAGATGAGGGAGTATTGATAATCGCAGATGAAATATCTGCAGATACTATGAGATTATGGGAGATAGATACAGGTGAAATTAAAGATAAGGATCGATATCGCAAAGACTTAGGTGGAGTAATCGATCATTACAAAGATGTTCTCCAAAGATTGGAAGAGATTGAATCATATCCTGAGATTTCTATCAAATCTACAGCGGAAATAACAATTGAATTAAAGAAATCAGTTCTTGATCCTGCAGGAGAGGTGACGCTAAGATCTCTTAAAAGAAAGGGATATCAAGGTGTTGAAGAAGTAAGATTAGGTAAGAGTGCAAAAATATCCTTTTCTCTTACGCCATCACCAAATCTTCAAGAAATTATAAAAGAAATAAGTGATTCAATTCTGTCTAATCCTCTCATAGAGAATTATACCTTCGATTTTTCTTCTGGTGAATAATATGCAAGTAGGCATAACCAAATTCCCAGGAACAAACAACGAATTGGATGTAAAAAGAGTTTTGAAGAGTTTAGGGATAAAAAATGAACTGATTTATCCAAATGATGTTAAAAAAATGGATGATATGGACGCTCTGATTTTGGCTGGTGGATTCTCGTATGGTGATTATCTTCGTCCTGGAATTATAGCCGTTCAAACTCCTATAATAGAAAATCTTCATGATTACGCTAATTCTGAGAGATTCGTTATTGGAATCTGTAATGGTTTTCAGATGCTTTGTGAAACTTCTCTGCTTCCAGGTGTACTCTCTACAAATACTTCAACCAAATTCATCAGTAAATGGGTTAGTATTAAAACCAGAGTAACTAGTTCTCCTCTTCTTAAAGGGATGGCTAACAGGATTTTGAGAATTCCTATAGCTCACTTTGAAGGAAGGTATTATGATGCAAACGAGGAAATAACAAAACTCGCAAATAAGAATCAAATTGCTTTTAAATATTGTAAAGATGATGGGGAAATCTCTCTAGAAGACAACCCAAATGGTTCAATTGAGAACATAGCTGGAATTATTAATGCGAAAGGTAATGTTTTGGGGATGATGCCACATCCAGAACGTGCAAGTTTTCAGTATTTAGGATCTGAAGATGGAAGAATTATTTTTGAGAATCTTATCGAGGAATTAAAATGCTGACAATTGAAGAACTTGGTAAGATTGAATCTGTATTAGAAAGAGAACCCAATAAAGGAGAATTGGCTGTTTTTGAAGCTATGTGGTCAGAACATTGCTCTTATAAATCCTCCAGAAGATGGTTTCATCTATTCAAAGATGATGCATCATATGTTGAACTTGGGATTGGTGAAGGAGCTGGTTTAGTTAATTTAGGAGATGACCTGCTTATTGGACTAGGTTTAGAGAGTCATAATCACCCATCAGCTATATCTCCATATGATGGTGCTGCAACTGGTGTTGGGGGAATAATTAGAGATATCTTATCTCAAGGTTGTCGTCCAATTGCAATTCTTGATTCATTAAGGTTTGGAGAATTGGAATCTCAACACTCGCAGCATTTACTAGAAAATGTTGTTAGAGGGATTTCGTTTTATGGCAATTGCTGTGGAATACCTACAGTGGGAGGAGAAGTTGAATTTGCTGAACCATTTGAAAACAATTGCTTAGTTAATGCAATGTGTGTCGGAACTATAGCAAAAGATAAAATTGTCAGGAGTAGCGCTTCTAAACCGGGTAGTTTTCTAGTTTTATATGGCGCTAGAACTGGTAGAGATGGTATTCATGGTGTTTCTTTTGCTTCAAAGGATTTGAGTGAAAAAAGCGAAGAGGAAAGACCTGCTGTTCAGATTGGAGATCCCTTAATGGAAAAAATATTGATTGATGCAACCTTAGAATTAGTCGAGAAAGAACTGCTAAATGGATTGCAGGATTTAGGGGGTGGAGGATTAAGTTGTGCAGTCTCTGAAATGACTCATAAAGGGAGTACAGGTGCTTTGATTCGACTGGAGGATGTTCCATTAAGAGAGAAAAATATGGAAGTCTGGGAGATTTTAGTTTCTGAATCACAAGAGAGGATGCTAGCAGTTGTAGAACCACAAAAATTGGAACTGGTAAAAGAAGTTCTGAGTAGATATGATTTGACATTTAGTGTGATAGGGGAAGTAACAGACAATAGCCATTGTATCGTTTACTATAAAGGAAACAAAGTTATTGATCTACCTGTTGATCTCATCGTAGATGGATTTCCCGAACCAGAAAGAAAAATAGAAAAACCAGCATATACTTCCAACCTACTAGAAATAGGCTTTCCTTTAACTTCTGACCTAAGAAAAGATATTTTGAAGTTGTTTTCTTCTCCCAACATTGGAAACAAATCATGGATTTACCAACAGTATGATCAGCATGTTCAAATCCAAACTGTATTCTCTGCTGGGAATGATGCTGCAGTTCTTAGATTAGATAATGGAAAATATATCGCTCTCTCTTTAGATTGCAATTCTTTTATGGTCTATTTAGATCCTTATCATGGAACTGCCAATAGTGCATCTGAAACTATGCGAAACATCACATCAGTTGGAGCAAAACCTCTAGCATTTGTAGATTGCTTGAATTTTGGTAATCCAGAAAAACCAGAATCTTATTGGCAATTTGTTGAATCTGTGAAAGGTCTTGGTCAATTTTCTCATGACTTTAATTTACCAATAGTAGGTGGAAATGTTTCCTTCTATAATGAGAGTCAAATTGATGGAAAGGAAGAAAGAATAAATCCCTCTCCAACTATCGGAATGTTGGGATTAATTGAAGATCCTAAACTTCTTTTGAAAAATCATTTTCAGAATCAAGATAATCACATAATTATAATAGGTGAAACTGATGGGAATCTTGGCGGTTCAGAATATCTTCGGTATAATCATGGTATCCTAAAAGGATCTATTCCTCTTTATAACAAAGAGAGAGAAGAAACATCTATGAAAGCTATCCAACTGCTTAATGAAGCTTCGTATCTTGAAAGCTGTCATGATCTTTCTAATGGAGGTTTGATTATAGCATTAGCAGAGATGACTTTCGAAAGAAACATAGGGGTATCAGTGACACTGGATAAGCTTTCAAATACAAAGAAACTAATGAATGAAGAAAGTCTGTTCTCAGAATCACCTTCTAGATATCTTATTGAAGTCATTCCAAACAATCTTGAAGAAGTAGAACAAATTTTACGGAAAAATAATGTTTTCTACAGTGTATTAGGAAGAACACAGAAAGAACCCTCAATAGAAATTGAAAAAACTGTTTTGTTTAAAATTGATGAGTTAAGAAAAATATGGGAGAGAGCTATCTCGAATAAAATGGATGGTAAAAATGATTGAAATTATCGGTGGAAGTAAGAGTGACGAGAAAATAGTGAATAAGGTAACAACAGTTCTACAAAAGCATAAAACTCCTTTCACAATTGAATATCTCTCAGCTCACAGAGATCATGATAAATTAGTAGAGAAAGTAAAATCATCGGTTTCAGAGATTTTTATTTGTATAGCAGGTTTATCTGCTGCTCTACCTGGAGTTGTTGCTTCACTTACAGAAAAACCAGTTATAGGAGTACCAGTTTCAACTGCTCTAGATGGATTAGATGCATTATTATCTATAGTACAAATGCCAAAGGGAGTGCCTGTTGCCACAGTTGGTATAGATAATGGTCAAAATGCAGCGTATTTGGCTCTTAGAATTCTAGGTGTAAAAAAGGTTGAATAAAATGATAGATGAAAATAATATACCTTCCACTTACGCAGAAGCTGGTATTGACTTATCAGTAGAAGCTAGAGTTCTGAAGAAAATTAATGAGTATGTTAAAAAAACCTATTCATTTGGAGAAGTCGTATCTAAAGAAAATCATTATGCCAATATGATAAAATTAGGTGATTATGGTTTAGCTATGGCTTCTGATGGAGTAGGAACTAAAATTCTAATTGCATTAGCTGCTAAAAAATATGATACTGTTGGAATTGATTGTGTTGCTATGAATGTAAATGATCTTCTTTCAATGGGAATTCTACCCAAAGCTTTCGTGGATTATTTAGCAGTTTCAAGTCTAGATGAGGAAGTAATCGAAGAAATAATAAAAGGTGTCTATAAGGGGTGTGAAATAGCTAGGATACCTTTATTGGGAGGAGAATTAGCAACTGTTCCTGAAATGCTAGCAAAAAGAAATGACACATTTGATTTAGCAGGTACGGCTTTAGGAATAATATCCTTAGATAAGGTCATTGATGGTTCAGGAATTCAGGTTGGAGATATAGTTTTAGGTATATCTAGTAGTGGAATTCATTCAAATGGTTTTACGATTGCAAGAAAGGTTTTAGGAGTAAAATATGAATTATCAGAAGAGCTGCCTTGGGGGAAGACTCTTCAAGATGAACTTCTAACACCTACAAGAATATACACCGATGCTATAGAAGAACTTCTGAGTAAATGTGAGGTTCATGGTCTTGCTCATATAACCGGTAGTGGTCTTAAGAAATTATTTAGGATAACTAATTATGGATTTGAATTAAGACAAGTACCACAACCCCATGAAATTTTCGAGGAGATTAGAAAACTTGGAAACATATCTTATCACGAGATGTATTCAGTATTCAACATGGGAATTGGTTTTGTTATCGTAATCCCTAAGAAAGAAACAGAAAAAGCTCTCGGATTATTAAATCGATATTATGAAACTCAGATAATTGGAAAAATTGTCAATGATCCGATTATCTCCATTCCACAATATGATATCGTTTTTTCAAGGTGAAAATATGAAGGTTGCAGTTCTAATTTCAGGAAGAGGATCAAATCTAAAGGCTATATTAGATGCTGAAAAAACACATCTATTAGGTCAAGCAAAAGTGATTATTGTAGTTTCCAATAATTCAAAAGCAAAAGGCATTGAAATTGCTAAATCCTATGGTAAAAAGACAATTAGCTTGGAAGCAAATAACTTCAAAACAAAAGAAGCATATGAGAAGGAATTAGAAGGAATCATTCAGAATCATGGTATTGATTTAATAGTTTTAGCGGGATTTATGAGAATTTTATCTCCAAATTTCATAAACAAATTCAAAAATAAAATAATTAATATCCACCCTTCACTTCTTCCTTCATTTCCTGGTTTGAAAGCACAGAAACAAGCTCTTGATTTTGGTGCTCGAATCTCTGGTTGTACAGTTCATTTCGTCAATGAACAAATTGATGCAGGACCAATAATTCTACAGGAAGCTGTTGATATTGCAGAGGATGATTCAGAATTTTCCCTTTCGGAAAAGATTCTAAAAGAAGAACATAGACTTCTTCCTCTTTCTATCAAAATGATTTCGGAAGATAAAGTGAAAATTGAACATAACAAAGTTAGGATAGTGAAATAATGTGTGGAGTGCTCGCCTTAAAAGGCCAATCAACACTTAGACAAGGAAAAATCTTGCTCCAAATGTTGACTCATAGAGGCCAAGATGCTAGTGGTCTTGCATGGCTTGAAAGCAATAAAGAGATTGGAATTTCGAAGAAAGACAGTTATCCTGATTTGCTAGAATTGGATGAAGAAAAAGAAGTAGAATATGTTCTAGGGGCAACGAGATATCCTACTTTTGGAACAAGAACTGATAGCTCAAACATTGAAATCTTTGCACAACCATTTGTTTATTCAACAGCGTATGGAAAATTAGTTATAGTTCATAATGGCAATATTACAAACACATCAAACTTATCAGATAAAAATTTTGAAAGTGATTCAGATTTTATTGTTGAATTCCTTGGGAATTTAATCAATGAATTCCAAGGATATATTAAAACAGCTGTTCTTGAATTTATGGAGAAAGTTGATGGTAGTTATTCGATTATAGGAATGTTGAAGGACGAAATATTCTCCTTCCGAGATCCTAGAGGAATACGACCTCTAGTTATTGGAAGCAATAGTAAGGTAACTGTTGTTGCATCAGAAAGTGTAGTTCTACAAAACATGCATATCAAGGAAATCGATACAATAAAACCAGGTGAGATTATATTTTTTTCCAACAATAAATGGAAAAGAGAAGAGTTGCTAAAACATGATCATGCACATTGTATGTTTGAGTATGTTTATTTTGCAAATCCATGTTCAATAATTGAAAATAAGCTGGTTTATGATGTTCGGTTGCAACTCGGACAAGAGTTAGGAAACCGAATAAAGAATGATAACATGAACATCGATTTTATTATTCCAGTACCTGATACTTCAAGACCAGCGTCTCAAGGATTATCTGAAATTCTCAATATACCAGTGAGGGAAGCAATTATAAAAAACAGATATTTGCAGAGAACTTTCATCATGAAAAGTGAGGAAGAGAGAACAAGAGTTGCAAAAAGAAAATATCTGTATACTACAAAATATATCAAAGGAAAAAATATTCTCGTTGTTGATGATTCTATAGTTAGAGGATTAACTAGTAAGAAAATTGTTCAGGATTTAAGAGAATTGGGAGCGAACAAGATTTATTTTGCTTTAACTTGTCCTGCTATCCGATTCGCATGCTATTACGGAATTGATTTCCCCACAGATGAAGAGCTAATTGCATCTGGGAATACTGTTGAGGAGATTAAAGAAATTCTTGATGTTGATCAAATCTATTATCAGAGTATTGATTCATTAAAGAAGTCAATTGGTTTATCAGATATTTGCACTGCTTGCCTTTCAGGAAGTTATCCAACTCCTTTTGCTCAAGAAATCCGGATAAAATATCTAAATGGTGAACTAAATGGTAGAAGTCATTATGAGGAGTTAAATTAATGTCGTATAAGGTTCTTTTAGTTGGAAATGGTGCTAGAGAGCACGCAATTGCAAAAAAGATAGTGGAAAATGATGGTAAACTCTATTCTTATATGGAAAGAGAAAATCCTGGAATAGCTGATATCTCAAAGAAATTTGTTTTGGGTGATTTATCAGATTTTTCAAAACTAGATGTCTTCAAGAAAGTAGATTATGCTATAATTGGTCCTGAAAATCCACTAGCAAATGGAATATCTAATTATCTTGAAGATAAATTGAATGTACCTACATGTGGTCCTCGAAAAGAAGTCGCAAGAATTGAATCAAGTAAGATTTTCACTCGATGTCTTATGGATGCTTATGATATCCCTGGAAATATACCTTATACAATTTGTAGCTCAATTGATGATTTAGCAAATGCAATAAAGGAATTTGGTATGGAGATTGCTATCAAACCTGATGGTTTAACTGGAGGGAAAGGAGTTAGAGTATTTGGTGATCATTTTACTACTTTCAGAGAAGCAAAAGACTATGCTCGAGAATTACTAACTAAGAATAATGAATTTCTGGTTGAAGAAAAGAAAGTAGGTAAGGAATTTTCTATGCAAATTTTTGCTGATGGAAACTCAATAGTACCAATGCCATTAGTTAGAGATTACAAACGAGCGTATGAAAATGAAGAGGGACCAAATACTGGGAGTATGGGTTCATATAGCTTATCAAAGCATACATTACCATACTTAACTAATTCCGATAAGGAATATGCTCTAGATATTCTGAGAAAAACTATGTTTGCCCTGGAAAAACAGACAGGAACTAAATATCGAGGTATTCTTTATGGGCAATTTATGAAAACAGATGATAGCATTTATCTCATAGAATTCAATGTTAGATTTGGTGATCCTGAGGCACTGAATGTCCTAAAATTACTTGATACTGATTTCAATAAACTATCGATGCAAATTACAGATGGAAATCTTAAAACCGCTGAATTCAGTAAATTAGCAACTGTTTGTACTTATTTAGTTCCCAATGGATATCCAGAATCACCAGCTTCAGCTGAGGAAATACAGATTGAGGAATCAGAAGATATCGATCTCTATTTCGCTTCTGTATATAGATTGAAAAAATCGATCAGAACTACAAAAAGTCGTTCAATTGCACTAGTGGGAACTGGGGATGAGCTTGAAGATGCTAGAGAGAAAATAGCTGAAAATATTTCAAAGATAAAAGGGAATTTATTCTATCGTAAGGATATCGGTTCTTTGCTTTGAAATAAAAAACCATTAATGAAAAAATGATCTTACAATTTCCTTGTAAGATATTGTTGTTCAATAATCCTATCGCAGTATGTACATCTTAGAATGAGAGGATCTTTTGATACAATGTCAAAAGATGAGACAATAGGTTCGCGTGTGTTTGAAACACAATTTGGATTCAAGCAATCAATGAACTCTTCAACATGGTTAGGAATCTGGAGTAAAACTTTTTCCTTCACATTGAAATCTTCGATTATGTTTACAGTAGCTGTTGGAGCAATAAAAGAAAGTTTCTGAATCTCTTGTTCAGTTAAAGCTTTACCTTTGATTTTTACAAAATCTTTCAAAGATATTTTTCTTGAGGGTACTCTCATAGCAAGTGCAACTGCATAAGGATAATTGGCATCAACGCCTAAAACTTCCAGAACTTTCAAAGCTTTACCTGGAGGAATTCTATCAATAACTGTTCCTTCTTGAATTTTTCTTACGATTAACTTATCATTTTCGTCTTTCATTTTAACCCAAATCCAAAAATTTTAGAATTAAAGCCATTCTTACCCAAACTCCATTTTGAGCTTGTTGGAAATATCTTGATGATTTGTGCTCATCGATTTTATAGTCAATTTCTCCAACTCTAGGAAGAGGGTGTAGAATAATGAGATTATCCTTAGCATTATGCATATCTTCAGGTTTTATATGATATGCACCCTTTAATCGTTCATAATCAGTGGGATCAGGAAATCTTTCTTTCTGGATCCTGGTAACATATAAAACATCTAACTCATCTATAACATCTTTAAGATTCTCAGTCATTTGATAATTAAAACCTGCGTCTTGAAGTCGTAATTCGACATTCTTTCTGATTCTTAATGCAGGTGGGGATATTAAATGTACATTAACATTGTCATATTTGGTTAAAGAATACAATAATGAAGGAATTGTTCGTCCATATAACAAATCACCCATCACTCCAATATTTAGATTCTCAATTTTCTTAAATTCTTTTTGAATTGTGTACATATCAAGTAATGCTTGAGTGGGATGTTCTTGGGTTCCTGTTCCTCCTGACAAAATGGGAATAGTTGCAAATTTCTGAGCTATCTCTCCGATACCTTCTATGAAATGACGAATAACAGCTATGTGTGCATAAGAATTGATCATTCTGATAGTATCTGCTATACTTTCATCTTTAGCTGCACTACTAACCTTAGCACTAGAAAAACCTAAAATTTGACCTCCTAATCGTAACATTGCACTTTCAAATGATAACTTAGTTCTTGTACTTGGTTCAAAGAAAAGTGTAGCTAGTATTTTGCCCTCACAAATCTTCGCAAAATCCTTTGGATTGTTTTCGATAGATAATGCTAAATGAAAAATCCCTTCCATATCTTCTTTGGATATATCTCTTACAGAGAACAAATGTTTTGGTCTCATAATAAATCAAAGTTTTAAACAAGATTTATTTGTGTAGTTAAAAAAGATATCGTATAGCCTTAGAAAATTTGCAGCTTAATGCAAAGAAGAGCTAAAAACTAATTCGTTATTCTTGTTTTCTAAAAAGCCATGTTCAAGAGTCGATTTGCTTAATTTTTCTCTACACATTGGGCATGAAGATTTCTTTTTTAGCCATTTTATAAAATGATCTGGATGTCCAGCATAGCTGCAATTTGGACATAGGATTACATCAATTTTTTCTTTCTTTTCTATTTCAAATGGCTGCAAACAGATAATACATTTATCACCGGAAATAGCTTCATCAACAAATTTAGCCCATTCTTGAATTTCGTTAACTTTACTCTCGTTTGTTTTTACACTTATTTTCCCTTTGAATTTATTTAGTGCATTTGCTACTTTATCTTTATTAACATAAGAGAGAGAGTTTGAATTCTGAACTTGTTCTTCTAAATTACCTAAAAATGATGTAAATTGCTTTCGGAAATTCTTAATTGTTCTTTGCAAACCGTTTCCGATTTTATCAGAAATTGTTGCTTTCTCTTCCATTTCCTCTTCGACTTCCTCTATTACTTCTTGCTCATCATGCACTTGTTTTCCACAATATGGACAAAAAACACTTACTTCAGGTATATCTTTTGAACAGAATTGACATGGTCTCAGCTAGCTCACCTACTTTACAGAGAAACTTCTTTCTTCTCTTGACATTGAGGACAATACCACCAACTTCCACCAGTGGGTGGATAGTATCTTGACATTCCCAATCCACAATTATCACATACTTCTGAATGATCTTCGAATTCCAAGGCTATCTGTAAGAAGTCATGTGTTTCAAAGAAATATTTAGCATATTTTATTGATTCAAGAATTACTTCCAAATCTCCTAATTCTATCAGAGTACTATGAATTCTATGAGTTGTAATATATTCAAATGCTTGTCGAGGTTTGATTTTTCTGTCCGCTAATGGATTCGATGAAATATAGATGTTTTCTGAAGAATTAACTATCATTTCCATCAAGCTTCTATTTTGAAGCCCAATTCCAAGCATATTGAATGGGAACATGAAGAGTTTGATGTCTGGATTAGAGGTTATAAAAAATGAAACTGAACCAATCGGTTCTAATGAATAAATACCTATATACTCGGTGAATTTAGATAAAGCATTGGAATATTTATTGATAATATCATTGTCACGTTGATCTGAAAGTGAGAAATCCAGAAAAACAGCTAAAGGTTTGAAATTTAGTATGTTTAATTGAGAAGTAATGAAATTAATATCTTCTGACTTGATTAAAATCATAATAGGAAAATCTGGGATTTCTGTATGAAGAAGATTCAAAAACTGTATCATTTCATCATTATATAGATAAAACAAACAACCTTCCGCACCAGCTTCTCTTGACCTCTTAACAACTGAAAGAAGTGTATCAATGCTTTTCAGAAGGCTTTGATCAGGAATTGAATCAAAAGATGAGAATTTCACTCCACCAATAATTACATTAGGAAATATGTCTTTGATTTTTTCAATCTCACTCATTGAACTCAATACATAATTCTCTGACGTTTTTTAAAAGTTATCGCCTATTTTTAAAAATAGTAATAAAAAACCATACAAATTTATCAATTGTAAATCAAATTAGACCATTCATTTCGAGATTCCAGATATTTACATGAGTTGGAAGTAATAATCTCTTTGATAATTTCGAAAATCTGATGGTTAAAGGGGAGATTATGCAAATCATTCTCATTCATCTGTTCTAGGTTATCATGCATTCTCTCGATATAAGCTGCTGCTTTTCGAATTTCTCCAATTCCTTCCTGTTCATGCATTATTCGTT
This sequence comes from Promethearchaeati archaeon, assembly GCA_013166775.1. GTDB lineage: Archaea > Asgardarchaeota > Heimdallarchaeia > Heimdallarchaeales > Heimdallarchaeaceae > UBA460. Next base: position 9,396 of record JABLTJ010000018.1, on the reverse strand, counting down.
CTTTGAGAAAAGCTATTCTTGCTAGAGCAGTTGAAATCTGAAGATTTTTCCATTTTTGCCCTTGAGGAATGTATCTTGGTTCATAGAATGTGATGCCATATTCCTTGCTTAACAAATATCCTGTTTTAATAATATCGATTAAATCGTATTCTTTGGCTACCTTGGGATCTGGTTGACCTCCCCTGTGATTATTACCATATAATTTCTTGAATTGTGAATGAATACTCGGGTTGTAATTCTTTAATGTTTCAAAAAACTCTTTTTTATTTCTTCCTGGTCTGAGAGTTAATCCTCCTGTGATTATGAATTCAGCATCAGCTTCTTTTGCTCCTTGAAATATTCTATGGAGATTTTCTTCTGAATCTCCAATAAATGGAATTACTGGAGTAATATAAACACCTGCTGAAATTCCTTCTTTTCTCAATATTCTAAGTGCTTCCAATCGTTCCAGTGTTGAACTTGCATGAGGTTCGAATATTTTCTGTGTTTTTTCATCAGCAAGTGTGATAGTAAATGCAACTCGAGCGAAACTGTCTTTTTGAATATCTTTGAGTAAATCTATATCTCTCAATACTAGTTTACTTTTAGTGAGTAATCGTATAGGAAAACCGTAATCATAAGCAACATTGAGAAGCTTTCGAGTTATTTGAAATTTTGATTCAGCAGGTTGGTAAACATCACAAATGTTCCCAAACATACTAATCAGAAATTTAGGGGGAAGATTAAGACATTCTCCGTTTTTCATTGATGGAACATAATCAATCATAGTTGAAGTAGATTCTCTGTTATAAGGGAAGAATCCTTTCTTTTTGAGATATCTCTCTAATAGCTCAGGAGCATTGATTTTTACGATTACACGCTTAGTAAAGTCATAATGCATATAATATCTTTCAGATTTTCCATCACAATAACGACAATCATGGTAACAACCTTGATATGGATTAAAGTGAACTTGAGCTGGACTCTGAGAACTAGTTCGAATTAATGATTTAGCTGTCACAGACTGAATTATCACTTTTTCCACATCATGATGACATTTAATCTAACTGCTATTTTTCGGTATAAAAGGAAATAATGAACGTAATTGTTTATTAATTGGTTTTTATCTCATCTTTAATCCTTTTTATCGCAGATGACTGTATATTTTCTTTTAATTTCTTCGAACATACAAGAGTAGTAATTTGCTTTTCATGTGTAAATGCATTTAACGATGAGTTTATTGCAATTGGAGAAATATCAAGAAATTTAATCGGATTTTTATCTATCTCAATTCTTCCAAGTTGCTTGCACTTACTGAATGGTGTAGGGTCAATGGATGTTAATTTATTGTCAGATAACCAGAGAATTTGCATCTATGAGTATTTACTCAATGGTGTAAGATCAAGAGAAGTAAACTGATTAATAGATAAGTCTAATGTATTGAGATTTTCACACTTTCTTAAAGATTCTAGTTCAAGAGAAGTAAATCTATTCCTTCCCAAATAGAGACTCTGCAGTTGGGAACATTCTCTTAAAGAATCAAGATTAATGTACATAAGCTGATTTCCTGTAATCCACTATATCTTATCGAATTCCAGCTTAAACCATTCTTAATAAGGTTTAAACCAGTTGGTTTTGGACAGATATAAATACATCAGTGAAATGAGATTTTTTATCAATATCAATAAGTGGTCATTTGTGCTCAACATATCTAAAAACTGTGACCACTTAGTAATATTAGACAACTATCGTAGTAGAAATAAAATGTCAGAAAGTGGAAAAATTACTGTTTATGATTCCTCGATGGCTAAGAAGTGTGTTGAAATGTTCAATGCCTTCAATGAGATATGGCCAGGAGGTTTTACTGGAGGAATACCCTTTGATGAACAACGTGTTCATGATATGCTGGACAAAACCTCAGCTATTGTTGATCTTATAGCTTTAAATGTCGAGGAAAAACCTGTAGGATATTGTGGACTTTATCCGCATTGGCGAGATAAAAATGCTGCATACATAAGCATACTGGGTGTTCATCCTGAAGTTCTTGGAAAGAAATTTGGAAAAAGATTACTCTTGAAAGCTTTAGCAGTTGCTAAAGAGAAAGGAATTTTTAGAGTTGATCTCCATACTTGGTCGGGTAATATGGAAGCAGTTCCTCTTTATAAGAAAGTTGGACTATTTTGGGTTCCTGATACCAGTGTTTATATGCAAGATTTCATTCCTGGAGTTTTACAGAATCCTTTAGCAAATGAATGGTTTGACAAACATCCTGATTGGTATGGTTGCTTTAAGCGTGATTTAACTCAAGCACCTGATAAAGAAGAAGTAGATGGTATGCTGGTATTCAAATATAACTTCGAAGTTGATGAAGATAATCTCTCTTTGGAGGTAGATAGATATGGTTGGGGATTTACGGGTATAGAAAGAGTACTAGATGGACAGAAGATTTCAATAAAGAGTAGATTACAATCTCATAAAATATTTATGGGAATAGAAAATAAACTTAGTTTTACTATAATAAATGAATCTGATGATGATTTAGAGATTAATCTGGCTGTAACTCCTTTTAAAGGATTACAATGGGGAGGAGAATTTCCATCAACAATTAGAATAGGAAAAGGTAAGACAACAACTGTAAGTAATAGTTTCATCATAGATCATACATCTAGAAAATATAATAGTGTTCAGAGATCTTCTGAAGTAATTGAATCCCTTTTCTCGTTTGGATCGTATAATTTGAAGCTTTCAACAGGAGGAAAAATACATCCAGCAGTTGATATAATGACCGATTCAGAATATATCGATACACCTTTGGGTATTGAAAAGAAGATTCATCTAGATTTAAAGAACTATACAAATAAGGCACTATCAGGTAAACTTATCTATCAAGCTGAAGGGATTTCAGAAAAAGAAAAAGAGATAGAATATTCTCTCCAACCTGATGAAATAACAGGTATTGAAATACCATTACAAATCCCAATGGAATCAACAAAATCAGTTTTTATCCTAAATGCAACTCCAATCGTAAAGATCAATGATACCGATTTCCAGATGCCAGAATTAAAGATTCCTTTAGTAGCAAGTATTTCTAATGTTGCTGAAGTTGTGATGAGTCCAAATGAAGAAAGAATCTACCTTATAACTGATTTCTGGGGAATAAGGATTGATTTAGAACGTGCTAACATTTACTTCAGAAGAAGATTTATTGAAGATTTCTCAGTAAGATCTCTTTTTGAGATAGGACCTCCATTTGGTTTGGATTTAGACAGAACTTTAAAATTCGATTACGAGGTTCAACGAAATGGGAATGAATTAACTCTGATTCTTAAGGGAGACAGTATTCAAGTACAAGGATTGAGGGTAAACAAATATCTGCGTGTAGCTCCAGGAGTAAAAGAAGCTGAGCATTGGATTGAATTAGAAAATATAGCTTCTAATGGTACAATTACAGCAGGTGGAAGAGTTACAACTTCAAGTGGTGGAGGACTCAACGTTAATCCAATCGGTAATTTTGCTCATGTCTATACTCCAGTATATAACAAATATGTAAAATGTGATCCAACCTTTCCAGTAATGACCCAAACACTAGTTTCAGATAAACCAGAGGATTGGCAGGAAACTTGGACTGCAGGAGAATTAATTGGTGAATCTAATGTGTCAGCAATAATCTGGAATCCTGTTAATATAGAGAAAATTAAGATTAATAAAGGATTTCTCTACACATTGGATAGTAATCAAACAACTCTAAATTCTGGAGAAAAAGTAAAAGTTGTTCATTTTTGGTATTCCCACTCCTTCAATTCTATCAGAGATGTTAGAACTAGATGGAATCAGCTGATAGGTCAAAAAGAAATGGGATTTGAGGAATTAACTTATGGTGTTCAAACAACTCCTCCTATAACTGTAAATCTAAAAGATACAAATGTCCTGACTAAAGGTGAAACAATAAGCGCTACAATCGAATTATTCTCATTAACGCCTTATCCCTTACCAGGTACCTTAACATTCTTAATACCAGAAGGTTGGAAAGGTTCATTTGTAACTAAAGATGGAAAAGAACCTGCAATTCAGATGCCGCGACTAGTACCACATTCTTTAGTACCTATTGATATCGAATTAACAATACCAAGAGAAACTTCGAAATCAAGTGCTATGATTAGAATACATTTCAGTGGTGAATTTGAGCTCGATTTCGATATCCCTGTTCTACTCAAAGATACTTCAGTTATTAATGTTCAAAATGAGAAAATTGATGAAAATGATGTTCTTGCTGTTGAAAATGGTGCACTAAGTTTCAAAGTTCCAAAGAAAATTGGTGGGAATTTAATTCACCTAAAGGACAATGAAGGAAATGTATTCCTGATGGATAGTTTTCCAGAAATTGGTCCCAAGTTCTTTATAGATCATTATCTGGGAGGAATTCAACCAGCAGTATTTCATCCAGTGGAAGGTAATCCTTTTGCAGAACTAGAAACAACTGATGCAGAAGAGATCTCAGATGGGGATTGGAAAGGAGTTAAAACTTATTGGATTAATGAAAAATCTGAATGGTTGAAAGGGCAGAAATACTCAATATCCTATCTAACATTGCCAGGATCAGATCTTATCCGAATTAAATTTAACAATACCAACGAAACACCTAGAAAAGTTACAACGATAGTAGCAATGATTGCTGATATTGCACTTAAAGGTGAGGCTGCAGGTAATGTAGTAGAAGTACCCGGTGGAAAGGGAAATTGGATAAGAAATAGAATTCAGAAACCATTCATAAATCAAACTAATATCGATGAACCTTGGGTAAGAATAACCAAAGATGATGTGTCTCTTTCTTTCTTATCACCTGTAGGATATTATGGCTCCAGTACGATATTTGACAGCCAAGTTATGTTGATTAATATCCTTGTAGCATTCATGGAAACAGAACCATATCAGTCATCAACAAGCGAATTTATCTTAATATTAAACCAACCAGAAGAGGCTATTGATCAGGTAAGAAAAGGATTGTCAAGAAACATTTAGTTCGAAAGTTAAATTAGAATCAGCAATTGAATATATAATGCTGATTTTCCTATTTTTTTGTACTAACTCAATTTGTACTCTACTCCAAATCCACCTTTGGGATAATGCCATTCAATATTATCATGAGGACAGACTATTCTACAAGTACCACACTCAAGACATGCAATGTAATCGAAAATTACAGGACCTTCAATATCCTCCCCTTCTGCAAATTTATAACAATCAGCTGGGCATCCATATACACAATCATATGTTTTACATTTAGCTTTACATACTTCAGGTTTAATTGTTATATGTGCATAATTCTGATCTGTTGTGAATTTGGTTAATGCAAGTTTTTCCTCAATTGTTAATTGTTTTTTTGTTTCGCTCATATTGATCTCAATCCTCCTATTGCATCCTTAAATAGTTTCAGAAGTTTTCCTTCTTTCAAAAGATGTTTGATTGCAGTTGTAACAATTCTCTTTCTTGGTTTACCAGAATTGCGTAATAATTTATCCATTAGACTCGTAATCAAATCAGGGTACTGTGTGAATATTCTTTCGTTTTCAAGAAACTTTGCTGCTCTCTTGAAAATTTTCATATCTTGATAAACAAAATTTTTCTTAAGATTGTCCAGATAAATTTTAGTGCTCTCGGATGAAAAATCTCCACTTTCTAGTATAAGTTTAGTTGCTTCCCCTGCTAATCTTCCAGATTCTAGAGCAAAGTTCATTCCTTCAATATAGAGACCAGCATTCAGAACCAATCCTGCAGCATCACCAACAACTAGAACACCGTTTCCATAAAGCTTGGACATATCCTTAAATCCTCCTTCAGGTATTGTGTGTGCTGAATATTCTACCATCTCTGCATCTTGAAGAAGTTTCTGAACATAAGGGTGAGTTTTGAAATGCTCCAAAACTTCCGGAGCTTTCAGTTTTTTCTTTGTAAGTGATTTGAGATTGAGAATCAAACCAAAAGATAAGGTGTTTTTGTTTGTATAGAAGAATCCTCCACCTGGAATTCCTTTTGTATATCCGAGTATTTCATTGCTACATCCTTCGTTTCCAATTAAGCTAAATCTCTGTTCCATCTGTTCATCTGACAGTTCATATGTTTCTTTCATTCCTACAGCATGATGTCTAGACTTAGGTACATGTCCAAGATTAGCTTTCTCAACTAGAAGATGATTTGAACCTTCAGCTATAATAACAATTTTAGTTCTTAGCTCTTCTTCTCCTGATTTTACTCCACAAATTTGTTTGTCATCCCATACAAAATCATCTACTACAGAATCAGGTAAAATCATTGCTCCCGCCTCTTCTGCTTTCTTAGCTAACCATCTATCAAATTTTGGTCTTAATACAGTAATTCCATTATATGGTGGTTCTTTGAAATCTTGAATATCAATATCAATTGTCATGCATTTATTACCAGAGAGCATAGTTATTTTTTTAGTAGTTAGAAATCTCTCAAAAGATTCTTGATCCTCCCAGTAGTTTGGAATAAGATTGTTAAGGACAGGTCCATACAATGCAGCCCCACTAACATTTTTTGCACCAGGATGTTGGCCTCTTTCCAAAACTACTGTGTCCACTCCTGCTTTAGCTAGAGTAAGAGCTGCTGCTAAACCTGCAGGTCCAGCTCCTATGATAGCAACATCAAAATCGTAATCAGAACTCATTAAATCTCTTGATTAAATGATGTTTATAAATTTATATGCTTAACAATTATAGGGAAGCCTCATTTCATGTTTAAACCATTTCCCCAATTCCCATCTTCATCAAAATTAAAGGATTTGAACATACCACAAGCATTCCATATCTCATCAAAAGCTGGTCTAAACAAGCGAGGAACATCATCAAACCACCAATATTCTTTCACATAAATTTCCTCCGTTTTAATCTCATCTTCTTCAATGGGAACTGGATTTGCTCCAAGAATATTTTGGTTCAGTTTCATTGTATAATCTTTTACTCCTGCTAAAGATAAAAACATGAAGAATGGAGGTTTAATGTTCAGTAATTGCAGAATTTGAACATATTTAGGAATGACTTCGATTATTTCTTTCTCAAAATCAACACTTGGTATCTCTTTACGGTCTACTATGGGCTTTAATAAACTACACTCAACAGCTTCAATTCTACCGTTTTTGTAAAGGTGAACATATGTTCTTGCTAAACCAGTTAAATCAGAAGTATAAGTAACAAATCCATCATAAGTATGACTCGATTCTACACCAATCGACTTAATAGGTTCCAATCTAGCAGGATTTCTTGTAACAATTTCTATATCATGTTTTATATCTGAATTTATCGAACTTTCTGGCATAATATGTAAAATAATTTTCGCAGTATCGAAGATTTTTACTGGAGTTCTATTATTGGCAATCTCCTTTACTCTCTCATTTATGAATAGCCTCTTCACAAGCATCACCTACTTTAGGATTTATTTAAGTCTTGTTTTCTTCAGAAATAAAAGAAGAATAAAAAGAAGATTTAAATTAACCTTCTAATTTTTTCTTGAGAATTGGAAGGATTGAATGCATATCTCCTACAATTCCGTAGTCCGCATAGTTAAAAATGGGTGCACCTTCATCGGTGTTGATTGCAATTATTGTTTTAGCTTTGATTCCACTCATATGTTGTGGAGCCCCACTAATTCCTGCACCAATATACAGATCAGGTGAAACTGATTGTCCTGTTTGCCCTATCTCATATGTTTCTTCTATCCAGTGGACATCAGTGCAAGCTCTTGTTGCTCCTATCTCACCACCAAGTAATTCAGCCAATTCACGGATTATTTGGAAGTTGTCTTTTCCACCAACACCTCTACCTGCTGCAACAATAACTTTAGCATCTTTGAGATTGACTGTTCTTTCTGCTTTCTTAATTTCAACATGACTTACAATCATATCTTTAGGTTCAAAAGAAACATCAATCGATGCAATTTCAGGAGAACCTCCTGTTGGATTTTCGTTAATAAAGAAGGCTCCTGTTCTTGTTGTAGCGAATTTAATTTCACCTTTTAATTTTGTTATCATGATTGCCTGATCATCTCTAACAGGGGTGTGAAATAAGATGTCCTCCCCATCTAAGGTGAAGTCAACAACTCGTTGAGCACAGGAAACTCCATGATGAACTGCAAGTCTTGGGATGAGATCCTCACCATAAACCATACCAGAAGCAATAACCATCATTGGCTGTGTTTCTTTTATTATTTCTAACATAGTTTTGACATAGGGTCGGCTCAAATAAACTTCTAATTCAAGGGCATTGATAGCATAAACTTTCTTTACTCCATGCTTTCCAAGTTCTTGTATCCAGTCTTCTTTTATTTGCTTACCAAAGAGTGCGGCAGTGATTTCAACATCTTTGAATACTTCTTGTAATTTGTTTAACAAACTAAGAGTATTTTCTTCTACTTTTTCTTCTCGGATTTGGGTAAAAACTAATATTTTCTTCATCTTATCACACTCCTAATTTTACTTCGTCTTCTTTCATTTTAGCAAGAAGTTTGTCTACCATTTCCTCTGGTTCTCCTTCTTTGATAATATATGATTCCTTTTCAATAACGATATTAGAAAGAGAAACTTGTATCAGTGATGCTGCTTCCTTTCCAACAATATTTGCAGCTAGTCCAAGATCAGTTGCAGTCCATGTTGGAATTTCGGCTCTTTTAGCTGTCAGAATACCTCTCATCGAAGTATATCTAGGTGTGAAATATTGACTATCACTGCAGCTGATAAGACCTTTCTTTGGCATATCAACAATCTTTCTACCACCTTCCAAAACATGACCTACTCTCAAGATATCATCTTTTACTTCAATTTCCTCTGCATAAAGAACACTTGGCATGTCCAGTTTTTCAGCTAACATTGCAGCTACAGCATATGAGCTAGTAGACTGCTCTTCAACTCCTAAGAAAATAAGATCATATTCTCCTATTTTCTCCAAAATTTTAACATAAATCTCAGCGAGAAGTAGAGGATCATCAGTATAGAATGAATCATCTTTGACACCAATTGCTTTGTCACATCCCATAGCTATCGCTTCTCGCAAAGCTTTCTCAGGTTTCAATCCTCTAACACAAACAGCAGTAACTTCAGCTCCATGTCCATCTTTCAGTTTTAATGCTCCTTCTATAGCATTTTTACCAGAAGGATTGATTACAAGATCATCTTCAGTTACTCTTGAAGTATCAAAATAATCGATGCCTTGGAGTTTTACTTGAGTACTAACTATTTGCTGAATGAATACAACAATTTTCATATTACTCATCTCAAAAGTCTGAATGAATTAAATAAAGATTACTAATTATTCATATTCTTCAAAAAAAAGCTTATGTGACTACTGATAACGGTTCATCTCCTCGCGCAGCCCATCCGCCAGGAAGTTAAGGCCCACAACCAAAGAC
>JABLTJ010000068.1 GCA_013166775.1 Promethearchaeati archaeon | reverse complement strand
TAGTTAATTAAGAAGAATCCTAAGAAGATGCCCAGAATCATAAAGATAGAAGAGACATTTGAAAATCCAGCAATATAAGAGACATTCGGCGATAAATTCAACGAACGAACAACAAAATAATCAACAATCAAACTTACGCATAATCCAATCAATAAGCTTGAACCAAATAGAATCAGGTTTTCATAAAATAGAAATTTAGCGAGTGATTGATTATCCATCCCATGTGTTTTTAAGAGGCGGTATTTTGCTCTTTTCTCAAAATTACCCGTTCTATAAATTTCAACACTAATAAATCCGATTAGAAGCATAAACGGAGAACAAATTAATAATTGATTATAGATTGTTAAGTACCAATTCATTTTAAAATTATTCAAGGCATACATTAAATCCTCACAGAAATGGAAGGGATCCGGGTTTGGTAAATACACAAATAATTTATCTTCCCACTGATATTCATTTAAGGCTTTAATATATTTATTAGTCTTGAGATGCTTTACTGAAAAGGTATACTCAAAGTCAATATAAACACCCAAACTATTGTCCTTATTATTAATATCATTTACTAAATTAGAAAAATAGTCATTAGTTGTTATAAAATAATTACTGGTTTCTCTTAAGATATCTGTTGAAATATTATTGTTATAAAATATAGAATCTAAATTGTTCACAATACCAACGATTTGACATTCAGTTATTTCCGGATAATCATTGTAAACTCTCTCTACAGTAAGATTAAGTATATCACTGATTTCAAAGGAAAATTGATTTATTGAATTATAATATAAAATTTCAGTTGAATTTTCAGGTAATCTTCCAGAATGTAAATTATTTGTAATTAAATTTAGAGCAGTATTATCATATGTACTTAAGAAAATTCCAGAGTAATTATTATATGATATGAAATTAAAGAAAGAAACTTCTATTACACCCGCACTTTTTTTCACAATACTTGGTATGATGTTTTCCAGTTTTGTTGTAACCTCTTCGATTCCTTTCATGAGATAATTTGAAGCTAAAGTCACTGAATCTGTTATCCCTCTCTTACTTTCTACGCTTATTTTATTATCATTCAACCAATTATGATTTGTTTCGATATAGCTGTAAAATGAATCTTGATAAGTACTATATGATACAATTACAATACTTGTTAGGAGTAAGAAGAAAATGGAACTTATTATTAGCATCGAGAGTACTCGTTTTCTACTTGCTTTGAAGTATATAGCAAGAATTTTCCGCATTGGAATTTGATGTTCTTTTGAACCATCTTGTTGATCCATGCTTTCCCATTTCCAATATTTATTAGTGTTATTACTGGTAATTTTTTTGACGGCAAATAATAAAAAAAGAATTACTTATTTTGTGAAAGCAATCCCATCTCTTGCTATTCGCCCGTCTTCAAGTTCAACCGCTCTAAAACCATCTCTTATTAATGAAATATCATGTGTAGCAATAATTGTTGTTGCACCAGTTTTTTTGTGTGTTTTATAGATTTCATCAATTGCTTGTAATGCTAATTCTGAGTCCAAGTTTGCTGTGGGTTCATCTAATATTACAATGGGTGGGTAGTTATAATTCGCAATAGCTAATGTTGCTCGCTGTAACTCCCCTCCAGATATTTCTAATGGGAAATGATTTCTTCGATGCTCAATATTGAATTTTTTCAAAAACTCATCATTAAGGCTTACAATTTCCTTTGCTTTTATTTTCTTTAATGAGAAAATTTCTTTTAGGAGAAAATTGTCATCAATCGTTAGAAACGGATGAAGATTTCCTTGTTGTGATACTAAACCCATTTTTCTCTGCCTTAAATCAGCTTTTTTGGCAGTAGTAAGATGACTGAACTCTATTCCATCAAGAATAATTGTACCAGTAGTTGAATTCTCAAGACCCGCTATTAATTTTATTAAAGTAGTTTTACCGGAACCACTTGGTCCAACGATGAATAATAATTCATTTTTGTATATCTTCAAATTAATATCAGATAATGCTTGCACTTCCGCGCCTTTACCTTGATAAATTTTGGATAAATTGGTTATCTCAATGAGTTGCTTTTTACCTTTGGAATAGTTCTTTGTTAAAGGTTTTAATTCAAGAATTTTTCTTTTTACTTCAATTTTCCCAAGTACCACTTTTTCTGGTTTTAATCCTTTAGGATTCGTTAAGCTTATTTTTCCATTTTCTTCGAGATAGAAGTCAATTTCTTTTTTCACTTTTAGTGATTGCATCACCAAATCAGGTATTCGAATGTTATTTGTTGTGTCAATTTGTGCTCTGAATTTTAATGGAAAACCAGACTTCTTATCTAATAATTTCTGCTCTTCTGATGAAATCATTGTCGCTACTCTACCATCTCGTATTTCACAGCTTTTATCTACACCATCAAAAAAACGTTGGTCATGTGTAACGACTAAAATAGTAGTTCCAAATGAGCGTGCAACCTCTCTCAATAAGGCTTTCACTTTTTCAGTGTTCATACTATCCAGTTGCCCAGTAGGTTCATCACATAATAGAATCGGTGCATTCTTTGCTAATGCGCATGCAATTGCGGTTCTAATCATCTCGCCGCCCGATAGGAATCTAACCCTACGTTTAGTCAAATGGTCAATTCCAAGTTTCTTTCGTATGGTGTAATTTCTATCCATGTATTCATCTGAATCACCAATTACAAGACTTGTTGAAAAAGCCATATTTTCTTCTACTGTTGCATCTAAGAACAGTGTTCTTTCAGGAAATTGATCTACTAAACCAATATTAAATAACCTAAATCTGTTCAAAGCGTTTTGATTAAGATCACCAAGTTCTTGACCATTAGCAACACATTCACCACTTGAGAGTTTTATTAAACCTGCGAGTATGTTAATTAGTGTTGTTTTACCTGAACCGCTTGGTCCGATGACAGCTACTATCTCACCTTGATCTATAAGCACGTCACATCCTCTTAATGCAGGAATTCGGATTCCGTGTTCTTCATCTTCGTAAATTTTTATTAAATCTCTACAGCTTATCATTTCCTTCACTCCTGCTTTATTGGTTTGTAATTATTTATGAGTGGAATTAATCCTACAAACCATCCAATTGCCAATAAAACTAACCCACCTATAGCTACTACTAATAATACCCACCATGGTTGCCACGGCGTGAATTTGATATAGACTTCAGTTATATTCAGTAGATAACCGCTAAATGCATTTATAATCGGAATTGCCACACCAATAGAAATTAACATTGGTATTAGAACAATTAGTATGAGCTCAATAGTAAAATTCCCCCAAATCAGTCGGCGTTTTGCACCAATTCGTATTTCTGGTTCTATAATACGTAATCTTTGTTTATAAATGCTAATAGCATTTACAGTTCCAAAGAGAATGATAGCTAATAACGTTAGAATAGATGTTAGTATAAGAAAGACATTTGCGAATTTGTTTATTCGTTCAGTTAGTATTTGTTGTATTTGTTCTGGTGTAATTGATTTATGTCCAAATTGATTTGACAATTCTTCTTGAATTCTGGTTTTGTTCGCTGTTGTGTCTGTTTTAATTAATAGATACCCAGAGCTCTCTGGTATTAACGAAGTAGTATTAAAAATTAATCCTGCTGTTGTTTTACTTACAACTAAATCAATTTTTGTAGGGTGACTGAAGAAAAAGGAATCATCAGGATTTGTTCTCAAATCAGGTCTTGATAAAAGTGGATAATAACTAAAGTCATTAACATAAATCAAATCTAAAGGCTGATAGATTTCATCAGTAATTTCTCTGGTATTGAAAATAACTCCTTTATCAAAATCATTTCTCTGAGCGTATTTTCTTCCCATTAAATATGTTAAATTAGTGCTTAATTCACTGATATCTTCATCTGTATAACCATCATCAGCAAGTAATGTAAAATCAACAACACTTAGATACTCAGTTATATTTGGTAAAACTAAGAATCTGATTCCATAAATCTCATTTTGCCATCTTGGACTGATAATTGTTAATTCAAGAATATTAACCTCCGCAGAACCTACCACTCCATCAATATTTGAAATATTACTTTTCAATTGATTACCAATTACCCAATCATCAAGTAAAATATCTGAACAACCTGTTGTTAAATTAGCTTCAAGTGGGGTATGTAGTGCTATGGATTTTGTTACGATTAATCCTGGAATAACTCCTAAACCAAAGACAAAAACAGCCATCATCGTTCTTTTATAGCTCTTTCCAGAAATTGATAAGTGCTTTAGTGCTAATGTAAAGTAGCTTTTGCTATTTTTCCAAGAGGATTGACCAATTACTCTCCAAATTAACTCAATTAATCTCCCGAGTAATAGGAATACCGAGATAAGTAGTAAAAGGATGCCAAACGCTGACATAAAGAAAAATAAAAACGTAAATTGTACCAAATCAGATCCAGTGCTATAATCATAATAAGAGAAGGCGTTTAAAAATACAATCCCCATCGTTGTTAATAGTACCCCAGGTAATAAGCTGATGACTTCAGGAATAGAGAATATTTCTCGAATAATTTTCCTTCTTTTACTTTTATATTGAGTTGCGGTAGTTGTCAATGCTTTTCTCGTTTGAATTAAATCATAAACAAATTTCAATAGAGTTAAAATTACAAAGAGAATAATTAAGCTCACCATAATTATTGCTTGTCTCAATGCTGCGAAATAAGAAACTTCTACTGGCATACTTAATCCCATAAAAATGAATAGCCCAGTAATCAATCCTGTTGTAAAACCAATTAGAAAACTTGAACCAACAATCATTACATTTTCGTAAAAGACCATTTTTGCTAATACTTTGTTCTCTAATCCTTGAGTTTTTAATAACCGATATTTCGATTCTTGCTCATGACTACCTATAGTAAAAGTTTCAATGCTTATAACACCGAAAAGAAAAACCATTGGAACGCTTGCACCTATTAAGCTAATTGTTTTTGTTTGCCAATCTCTTTCAAAAGCACCGAGAGCCTCTATTAAATCTTGACAGAATGAAACTTGATAACCGGGCATATGATCAAAGGTTGGAATTTGTTTCCAAAAATCTTGAAGAACAGCTAAATATTTATTTTTATTCAATATATGGTCAATAGTAAATTGATAATTAATATCGATTGCTGCATTAAATGTTGAAGAAAAATTTTCTAATGAATTAATAAGATTATAGAATAAAGTGTTAGCTGTAAAGAATTGTGCTTTTGGTCCACCGTTCATTTCACTAATGGATTCCTTTAGTAAATCAGTTGAGAGACCTTTATTGTAAAGCTTTGCGTCTAAAACATCTACTATCCCTACTACGGTATAATTAATAGGATTATAATTACTTTGAAGGTCTGATTTTATACAAGACAATTCTATGATATCACTAATATTATACTTTGAATCAGTGGTTGCTTTATAGTAGATTAATTCGGTGTAATTTTCAGGTATCCGTCCTACAATTAAATTCTCTATAATTAGATTAGTTATATTTTCATCAAATGTTCGTAAATGATATTCATCATGTTCTAAAACAGAAATGTTATTGTACAAACTTAACGTTAATCTACCACATGAACTCCTTTGAACATTGGGCATTATTTCCTCCAATTTTGAGGAAACTTCTGTGATCGCTTTGAAAAGATAATTGGTATCAATTGAATACCTACCATAAAGATATTCTTCGCTATAGATACTTGTTTTATTATCATCTAACCAATCATGATTTTGATCAATGTAACTGAAAAAGGAATTATACCGGTGGCTATACCAAATCATGAAGAAACTCGTTAAAGCAAGGAAAATGATTGCTCCAATAAGAATTGTTATTAGAATCCGCTTTCTGCTTGTTTTCACATAAATTGAAAACAATTTCTTAAACGAAATATTACGTTTCACAGTAGCAATCGGTTGATTCATTCCTTCCCTCTTCCACTTGATTGTTATGTTTTAATGAAACTTCTACATTTACCAGTACATAGATATCTTCATTATTTAATAACTTGTTTTTGTTTTTCCCTTTGCAATGATTTTTATACTTAATGTGTTTGAAGTATCACAGTATTACCAAAATTGGTAACTAAAATTACGTAATTTTGCGAAAATTATAACTTTAGGTGAAAAAAACGTGCCAGAAGTTTACGAATGGATGGGCGCCAGGCCCGGAGACATTGTCTACAGACACCCTGATGACCGAATTGGTTGGGGTTCTCAGATTATTGTCAAACAAAATCAAGCAGCCATCC
>JABLTJ010000067.1 GCA_013166775.1 Promethearchaeati archaeon | reverse complement strand
AAAAACGTCATATTGTCTTTAGGAAAAATTGTAGATAATAACAAGAGAGTTTTCGAAGCTTTAAAGAAATTCAAAGAAGAAAATAATGGATGGTGGGTTAATCCAATAATTGATCCTATTATAGAAGAAATTTCACCATAAAAAAAGCAGAAATAAAAGAAGACAAACCACAGATTTTTTTTCTGTGATGGTCTTTTTCCAATTTACTATATCTCTAAAGCGTCAATCTTAATTTCATCTATAATATCAGTAACTCCAGCAGTATTCTCAATAGCAAACATAGCTGCACGATATGCTGACCAATTTGTTACATTTCCAGATAAAGTAACAATACCATTTGTAACCCTAATGTTGATTTCATCTGGTTTAATTGCATAAGATCTATCTAAAGCAGAAGTAATGCTCTCTGCAATCTTCTTATCAAAATAATCATCAGTTGGTACAACTGTTAATTCATTTCGAATTTCTTTTATACCAAGAACTGTAGATGCAATTTGTTCTGCACTTAATTTTTTCCAATAAGCATCTACTGAACCTTTTAGCTCAATATCACCTTGGAAAACTTTTACAGTGATATTTTTTTCATCGATGTATCGATTCCAAGCTAACAGATTATTTATTATTTTCTTAACATCCTTATCTGAGGGTATTTTATACTCGGGTGCAAACCTAATTTTTAATTTGTTAGTTACTTTACCTACTCCGTCCGATTGCCAAGCATCCATAACTGCTGCTTGCCGAGTACTATGATCTGGGACTGAACCTTCTAAGGTAACTTCACGACCGTTTACTTTGACTTGTATGTCTGAAGCATCTACACGCTCATCCCAAAATAGTTGATCTATAACTCGTTTCTTTATTAGTTCTTCTTGTTTAGTCATTTGTATTTTGTCCCTCCTTATTGACTCATTGTTTGTGTTTCCCTCAATCCCTAAATAGAATGGAGAATAATTATACAATTAATAAATTATTAATTAGTGGTTTTAATTATTCTTTATTTTATTATGTTTCTAAATAAATAATATTGAAAAATCAATATTGGTTTTATTTGATGCATTTTCAAGTATTGAAAGGAAATCTTTCGAGAAGATCTCATTCCTTCAACACCTTTTTAGGTTTTTTCCGACCTGCTTGTCCATAGGTAAAACCAGGAGCACACCAATGTTTCTTGTTTCCTTTTAACCAAACATTGATGTTATCTTTTTCATATACAATTTTATCATTTATTTCTAATTTAATTGCTTTTAGACACCAATCATCCCCTCGAATAGCTCCTACATGTTTTCTTAGGCACAGATAGTTGAACCAAGAAGGATCAATACCTGAAGGTACTTCTAAATTGAAAGTATCTTTTTGTCCGCGTTCAAATTCGTTTGTTTGTGGTTTATCCAATATCCATTCATGATCTCCAATATATAGCTCAATTGGATCATCCGTTGAACTATGCCATTTACTGCAGGTTTCAATTTCCAATGTTATTTTTTCAATTTTATCATTGTTTTTTGACATTTGTATTGTTCCTCCTTCATTTTTTTGCAATATTCTTGTAAATAAATGGCTTTCAGTAATTTCCTTGGGTATACTTTTTCTAATTCATCCCATGAAAATTCTCTCCAAGAATATTTATTCGGATTTATTTTGATTGTCTCACCGGATTTTAATTTGAAATAGACTGAATATTTTGTAATTAATGGGTATCTCTGGTAAGTTACGGATTCGGGAGTTGCAATAACTGGTACGGATGTAAACGATTTTCCAATTGCTACATCTTCTACATCCTTCCAGGCAAATTCTACTTCTTTTCCAAAGAATTTCTTAATGTATAAACCATCTTCTCCTACAATCAATCTTGATCCAATAATATAGCCATAAAATGGTGTAAGACTACCAATAAAGGCCAGGAAGAATAGTGGCAAAGATATGTAGACAAATAAAATATTCCTATTAAAAGCGTATACAATAGCTAAAATGACTGCTAATAAGAAATTGAGAAATCCTACAACAACTAAATCAAAACGATCCATTCTTATTGGAAAGACATATTCTCCATCTTTTTTTGTTCTTTCAAATAATTTTACATTATATTTCATCTTTCATTTCACTCCAAGTATCAAGTTGAACTATGTAACTCTCAATGAGTATTCTACTTCCTGTATTAGGTCACTTACATCTGTTACACTCTGAGAAGTATTCAATTTATCTTGTAACTTCTTTGGAATGTTTTCACCGGAAATTGGTTTCCCATCATTAAGAAATTTTATAGTTCTCTTGTAGCCCTTTTTTGCTTCTGTGAAATCATCTTCGAAATATGCATGACTTGTAATAATAGCTATATAATATCCGTCCTCATTTGGGAGTAGGATGTAATTACCAATAGCCATTTCTTTTATGAACCGCCAAGCATTAATTGCTATTCTTCCAGCGCGTCGATAATTATCATCCCCTGGGAAATAGTGTGTATGCATAATATCTCTGAAATCTTCATATGAAAGATTTTCATATGTCAAACCTATAGCATCTTCCCAACCCATATTTAGGATTTTATGATTAAGCGCCCATTTCTTTTCTTTTGCAAATTTACCAGGCAATCGAACAATAAATGCCTGTCTTTTATCAACAGTTAAAACATAACTCATATAATCACTCCTTTGTTAAGTTAATTTTTGACAGAAAAAAGGATTCAAAAGTGAATCCAGCTAAAGAGATCTAATTAATCTCAATTTTTTTCTCTTCTGATTTACCAATTTCTATTTTTGGTATTATTATTATCAAAACTCCGTTCTCAAGAGAAGCATCAATTTTATCTTCGTTCACTTCTTCTGGAAGAGTATATGAGCGATAATATTTTGAAGAATGGTATTCTCTGCGTAAGAAATCCTCTTCATCTTTCTTGATATCTTCTTTTGCTTCTCCCTCGATTCGTAACACCCTATTGCTTATACTTATTTTCAGATCGTTTTTATCTAAACCAGGAACTTCTGTTCTAACATAGAAATTCTTATCATCAGATGTTACATTTGTTAATGGATTTCGAACGAATCTATCAATTTCTGGAGTTCGAATATCTTTGGGTAGCATATAATTTCTGAAGCTTGACCATCCTGAGGAAAATAATTCTTCTCTGAATTTTTCCAGTAACCGATCTATTTCATCGAAATAAACCGTAGGAATGGTTTTATCTGCTTCTGTTTTTCTTGATCCTACCAAAGTTTCTTTCTTCTTTTTTTCAGTTTTCTCTTTGTTTTTAATAACACTATCTTTTGTCAAATAATCACCTCGTTCTGCAAAAAAAGTGTAAATTTTTGCGTTATCTCTTCTCCCACACATACAATAGTTGAGTAGTATATATAAATCTTGGGCATGTTAAACTATTTTGTTACTTAAATAAATAAATAGTTAAGGTAAATCTATCTTAAATAGAGTGGTGGGCTCGGCGCGATTTGAACACGCGAACCATCAGGTTATGAGCCTGACGCTCTACCAAACTGAGCTACGAGCCCGTGAGTAAGTCTTTTCAAATTGTTCTTTTAAAGTTTTTTCTTGATTTCAGAACAAGTAAGAGAATTGTACGTTAATCCACTACAAAAACGATTTCAACTGAATCAATCCAAGTGCTTTCAAAATGCTTTACTTTATTGTAGACTTTTTGAGATACTTTAAGATATAATCGTGCATAATCTGCGTTCAATAGAAACTTTCGGTGTTCAAGTAAGCAAGCTTTTTGTTTTATATCCAATTTCAAACTCATAAGGCAAGAAACATTAGAAGCGTCTCTGCAACTAATGATTGTAAGTGTATCGTTTTTGAAACCAAAGTGGTCAATCTCCATTTTTCTACTATAATATCCTATTAACACATTTGAAAGAACTGCAAACCCTTCATTCATGAGTAATGCTTGAACTTGTTGTTCGAAATCTGCACCTGAATGTAAACCATTTAAAATTGAAATTACACGATAATTAAGAGGTAGTTTCTTTAGAAGAAAGTCTGTATGTTTGTTAATAACTTGTGATTCTGAAAGTTTTAGAAGAGATTTGTAAAGTTGGGTTTCTTTT
The DNA here is from genome assembly GCA_013166775.1 of Promethearchaeati archaeon. Taxonomy (GTDB): domain Archaea; phylum Asgardarchaeota; class Heimdallarchaeia; order Heimdallarchaeales; family Heimdallarchaeaceae; genus UBA460. The sequence continues at coordinate 4,962 of JABLTJ010000067.1, read as the reverse complement.
TTAAAAGGTATTTTTTTGATAGTTTCTTTTCTTTGTTTGAAAGAGTTAATTCGTTCAAGTAATAATTCAGGATGTAAATAGAACACCTCAAGGTCGTGTTTTCCAATTAAAAGAATGTTATTTCTTTCTCCAAATTGTTGTGTTATAATCTCTCTTTTACTGTTGAATAAATCATCATCCATGAGGAGAACGAGGAAAACTTTACCGCCAAGTTTTCTACGGAAATGCTCTAATTCAGCTATCGCTTTGTCAACCTCTCCATACTTATTTTGAGTGAAAGAGGTTTTGTACTCTATAATGAGTAATGAATTATCTCTCTCATCTATGATAATTTCATCAAATGTGTGTTTGTTTCCAACTTCGTTTTCATGCGGAGAATCTATTACAAGTTGAACTTCTGAATTTCTTAGTTGCTTTGAAGTTGAGAATGTTTTTTGAATTAATTTTCTCATTGCTTCTTCTACTTCGGGTTCTTTGTGTTGCCCAGTAATATAGTTTGAGTGGTAGGATTTTATGGGGAAACCCATTTCTTTGAGTAAACACTTCTTTTGATAATCTGTAATTGTTGAAGGTCTTAATGTTAGATTTGGATGAGTAAAAATTATAGTAGTGTCCTTTTTCTTCTTAGCCATATGAGGAAAACTAATCTCCATGACTTTTCTTTGGTCTATTTCGCGAGGTAAGGTTGGGATAACCATTGGTTGTTCACTTTCTTTTTTACAAACAAAAAAATCATAATCAAAAAAAGATGCAAGATGGTAATCTAATTCTGAAGACAAAGTTACTTTTCCATACCCTCTAATACTGGTGTCCATTCTGATAAAGAGTTGATTTGTGTAGTCACGATAGATTTCAAATCGAGCACTTTGTAATCCTCCAGTTACAATTAATTCTAAACTTGTGATATCAAAGTCTATAGGTGTTAAATCTCTAAGGGATTTGACATTTAAGAAATAAGCAGATGGATCAAGTTGCTTGTGTATAATATATCGAATTCTGGATTGATGCTTTGCTAAAAATCTAATTGATTTTAGAATAGATGGTTCTTTTGGTTTGAGAAAAACAACATCCCTTAGAACTTTTCTTTTCTTTCTATCAGGATAAGCAATTTTCTGTAAATAAATTTCTGATGCTATGTTCTCAAAAACTGAATCTTCAATAGATGAACAAACTTTGATATCCACAATGATTTCTATTCGTTCATCTTGTTCTGTTGGTAAGTGGAAATATTTACCAATTTCTTGTGGAATTCTTATCCCACTACTTGTTATTGATACTGTTTCTCCAATTATTGTTTCATCAGAATAAATTGTGTATTCTATTCCAACTTTGCGTTTTTGATTTCTGTATATTATTTTTCTTTGGTTGCTCATAAGCATCAAATACTATGGTTTTACTATGTAAATACTATGGTAAGAAACTATTTAAATATTATGGTTTCCATAGTATTATACGGTGGAAGAACGTGCCGATAGAATTCAAACGAAAAGTAATAGATAATCATGGTAGTTTACAAGTAAATATCCCAGTCGAGATAGCAGAGCATTTAGGAATAAAGAAAGGAGACACCATTGCAATCTCTCTTGATGATAATCGTTTTGTTTGTCGAAAGATTGAGAAGTGAGCTAATAGGGGCTCAAAAATCCTTCACGCTGGAGCGTTGTGAATCACTGTAAGTGATGAGCAGCGACGACGTGGGCACGCCTCGAAGCGTGAGCTTTTGATTAGTATTCTTCTCGAATCATAACCATTAATTCTTGCGTTTTGTTTCTCGGTTGTTGTTCTCTACTTTGTTTTATGCTTGTAGAAACCCATTTTCTCCCGTAATTGAGTGATTTCTCCGTAGTGTAAGATCTCGCTTTGTTGTAAAGTGAGGAGCGGTTTTTCCCCGTTGATTGCTGCTTGTCCATTGTATTTCTTGATCGCTATTCGTGCTTTGTCCACATCCCGTCCGAAAGGAACAATGACCGCGAAACGCTTGTTGTTGTTTAATTGGTGCTCCATGGTGAGTAATCTCCGAATGAAGACTCGTTCATCGTATCCCTCACTCCCAGTATGCACCTCAATCCACCAAGTAGTGGATTCCCCATCCAAGTTGTGAGGGATCGTTAAGTGTTTGTCTGACAGTTTCTGGAGGGTGAAGGGACTAATCCCTTCAGTGAGTTGCTGAAAGCACCAAGCAGCGAAAACATCGTGAGGAGGGAAACGAGAGCGAAAATTAGCAGGAACTAATTGGTATCGTTCTCGCGGATACCCGTAGTAGAGTTTGAATCCTCCTTTCCGGGGCATAGGGTAAGACCGGAGAAGACCAGTGCTAAACAAGTGGAGGTGACCAAGGAAACGACCGTCAACAGAAAAATACTCTCGCTCAGCATACTTCTTTCCCGAGTAGAAATTAGCTGCAATGCTTCGAGAACTAATGGAGGAGAGGAGATTCGGCCAAAGCTCCTTCATTTTATCAGCAATAACAAGAGGAGGAAATAACGGTTGACGGGAACCAATAGGATTAGGCATAAGCCAAATGATGAATTGCAGGAGAGTGGTAGTCAAATAGTACTTGTTAAGATCATTAATATTGGGACGGGAGTAAGAACCCCACTGAGTCAGAGCTTCTTGGTAGCGGAAAAGCAAAGAGGTCACCTTACGAAATTAATTAATCAAAAAATAGTAGGGGATAGGACTAATAAACACCGAAGAAAAAGCTAATTGAAACACAGTGGGAACAAGTTGTACGTTTTACTAAAAAAATTAAATAGGGAATAACATATGATTAAATTAGTAAAATTGAGAGGTGCGTAGAATTAAGTTAGTAATTGGAGATATTGCCCCGAACGGGGTAAGGTTTCTTGAGCTGCCTATTTGGATTGATATAACATTCGTCGGGTTTCTTTGTGGTTTAGTAGTACTCGCACCAATAGTGGCTTTACTATTGATCTTTTTATCGCAGAAGCTGCAAGCATTAAGAACGGATAAATTGCTGAGAGTGTCATTTTCTTTGATGACTATTGGGGCAGTTTACTTAATCTATTTCATTATAATTTTTGCAGTGCTCATTATTTTTGATGACGTGAGTAGAATCAGTTCAGATATACCGGGAGTTATTCTTGGGTACGGCTTATTCATAGGAACTCAAGTGATTTTTCTTGGAGGACCCTGTCTTTTAGGGGCGATGTTCATTGGTAACTTGATCTGGTTTTTGGTGCGACGAAAAAGAATAATGCCAACAATGAAATCAGTAGGAAAAAATGCAGGGGATGGGGCAAAGAATTGAGTGAGCAAGGTAGCAGAAGCACCAGAGTCATGGTGATACTCTTAATAGTACTATTAATTGGAGCATTAAGTGGGAGTATTGGGTTATTAACTTGGCATAATAAAAACCGCGCCTATTTTGTTGGGGGAATCGTTATTTATCGAGATGAGGATTTTACTGATTACTATAATTTCCCAGGGAATGGAACGAAAGAGAACCCTTACAGAATTGAGAATTTAGTCATTACACCAAAATCTCTGTATGGAATCAAGATTAGTAGAACAAGTAGTCATTTCATTATTAGGAATTGTCAGATAACTGCTGAGTATCCTATTGTATTGGTGAACACTTCACACGGTACGGTAAGAATCGAAAATAATAGTATATATGGAAACTACCATCCGGGAATTGAACTGATTTATTGCCCAGGATCAATTGTCAGTAACAACACGATAGTTGGTTCAGCAACTTATTGCTATGGAATAGCTACAACAGGTTGTTATGATTCCATCATCTCGCATAATGTGTGTAACAATCTAAAATATGGATTATATTTGCGAGGATTGAGTGATTATCTCATAGTGAGAAGCAATACTTGCAACAATAATATGTATGGCATTTTTTTCATGCATGAAGATACTTACCTTTTGGATGGCAGACTCATTAGAAGTCATTCAATAATAATTGCAAATAACACATGTAGCGATAATAGTGAAAGAGGAATGTTTGTTTCATGGGCAGAGAATGCGGTTATTAGTGGAAATAATTGCAGTAGGAATAATCGATCAGGTTATGGCGGGGGAGGGCAGAATAGTACATTTATGAATAATTACTTCGGGTTCAATGGAATAGGATTGAACATTGAGTATTTCAGCAATTCGACGATTAAAGGCAATAACTTCAGCAATAATACAGGGGTAGCGATAAACGCTGATGGGTGTACAAACATAGTAATTTACCAGAACAACTTCTTCAATAACTATTATTCAGGAATACAGCAGAATAGATCGCAAGTGAATGATGACAGTAGTCCAACAAGTGAGTACGGACCAAATATATGGTACAATGTTACTTTAAGTCAAGGGAATTTCTGGTCAGAATTAATATGGTTCCCAGGAGTTGTTTATGAAATTGATGGAGGAAATAACGAAGACTTGTATCCAGTAGAAAATCCAATTGACTTGTAAGAAAACCAACTGCAAATGAGAAGGAAAAAAGAAGGAGAGAACAAAGACTTCGAAATAAATAAGAAAAGGGTGAAAGAGAAAAAATGCTTCAACGGTTCAACAGAGAGTCGGTTGAAGGGTTGAAGAAGAAAGGAAAAAGAAGCAGAAGAAAACAAAAAATAAAGGAAAAACAAGTAAGCAATGCTTCAACAAGGAACGCTTAAGGAAAAGAAAACAGTTGGAGAAAGAATACAAGAAAAGAAAGAAGGAAAAACCTTCGTTTGACAAGAACTCACAAGTGCAAGCCTTATGAGCCTGATGCTCTACCAAGCTGAGCTAACGGCCCATTATTGTAGTGAGTTGAGATTTATTTATTATATAAATCTTTTTTCATTCTCAGAAATTTGTCAGAAACGCTTTTGCGAATGGTGATTTGTACAAATTCCCTTCATGTAGATTGAAATCCTTACTTAAGCCATCACTATTAGCCAGTATTATTAATGTTAGAGCTTTCTCTGGCAGTTTTATGTACAAAGAGGAAAACGA
>JABLTJ010000111.1 GCA_013166775.1 Promethearchaeati archaeon | reverse complement strand
TATTGGTTTCTTTGATACCTCAAGGACATCCCAGAAGCTTTTATCTGATAAATGAGAGACATCCACAATAACCCCTAATTTATTTGCTTCTAGAATTAATTCCCTTCCTTCAGCAGTTATTCCTCGAGTGTCAGTTGGAGCACCAGGCGCAAATAAGGAACCGGATCCAAATATGTTTGAGTCAGCCCAAGTAATACCAAACGACCTTAATCCTAAATGATACAGTAAATTCAATAGGTGGAACTCTGTATCAAAACCACCTATTCCCTCAATATGAAAAATAACACCTACTTTGTTTTCTTTTTCAGCTTTCTCTAAATCAGAAGATTCCTTGATAAACATTAGTTCATTTTTAGGCTCTTTAACTAAATCTAGAAGATTTCTTGCTCCTTTTAGAACATAATACTGATTAATCCCTGGGAATATTGCAAAAAACATTGCACTAACATTACCTTTTCTTATTCTAGGTAAGTCAACATGACCAGTCTCAGATTCTTGATGGAATTTCCTTTGCTGTATAGGGAGTGAATATAGAACATCAGTATGTCCATCTATTATTGCGTATTTTTTCATATCATCATAACCAATTATAGTCAAAATTAGAATATCATTTCATAATTTAAGTCTTATTAAGAAAAATGAAAATTGTGCCGAGAGGCACAAAATATCGTTTAATTCTACTATTCTGTTTCTTCGCTTGCCTCTTCGTCTGTTTCTTCGTCTAAGTCATCGTCTTCTTGACTTGCTAATGTAGCTCCGACTTTAGTGGATTGTAGAACAATTTCCGCATTTTCACCTAATTCTGCTAAAGGCATTTTCTTTGCATCGGTTATTAGGTTTAGATAGGAGTTAATAATCTCAGAATCATCATTCCATGCGTTAATTGGAATCAATTCTATATCGTCTGCTTTTGCTTGATTCTCAAGAGCCTTAGGAATGTCATACAATGAATCAACACAATCAATTGGAGTAGTAGTTGCTACATGAACAATAGTTCTGCAACCATTCTTTATCAAATCTTGATAACTATCTTCAATTCTTGGTGTTCGTTCTTGTATCCATGCGAGTTTTATTTTCTCTTCGCTAAATCCCAGTTTAGCTAATTTCTTTACAATGCCTTTTCTGAAAACATCTTCTTGTTCAGTTATTGGATAGAGAGCATCCCATTCTTCGGGTTGCCCCTCAGCGACAAGAACTATACCAACAGATGACAGATCCTGCTTTGTTTGTACTGCGGCTTTAATCTTCTTTGCTAATATATCTTGAATAATATCAGACTTTGATAAGAATTCAGTTTGTGAAATTGTGATACCAATCTCTGAATAATCAATTCGCTTCATTTCATCCAAAGCCATTTCATATTCAAAGCTCTCAGCCAAGAAGAGATTCAATATTGTAATCTTATTTGCTCCTCTAGAGATCATAGAAAGAAGTGCTTGATTCATTGTTGGCCAATCATTAACAAAAGCTTCTTGATACATATTGAAGGTTAGAAAAGAGCTTTCTAGCTTCTCAACGAGACTTCTAGCAATTTTCCTGTAAGGATTCTTTGGCTCATTAACTTTAATGTCTTCAATTGTGAGATCGGATTGACCTTTAATTATGGATCGATATTTTCTTTTGACTTTGAAGAACTCCAATGGTTGAGCTAATTTTCCTTTCTGAGGAACACCA
>JABLTJ010000066.1 GCA_013166775.1 Promethearchaeati archaeon | reverse complement strand
GAACATCTCACCCGAAATCTCGATTCCATTCCTTTCAAACCGATTTGGATACCTAGATTCTTGGAGAGTTCTTAATATAGATTCAAGGTATCTGTTCGAGTAGTTGGTGCATAAGTGGTATGTGTAAGGTTTTCCACTTTTAATTATGACCTCGAAATTGAACCTTTCCTCTGAGCAATTTCCCATTTCATAGGATAGTTTAACAATTCTTCTATTTGGCTAAGCACTCTAATGATGTTGATAAGATTCAAAAAGAAGAATTTATAGAGAAGAAGATTTAATGCTAATCTTGGTTTTTCTTTTACATCTACTAGTATAGTATACATTGTAACAAATAATTCTAAAACAAAGATAGCAAAAAAACAAATTATGCATATGATCAGCATTCCTTGAATCAGATATTCATCTGCCAACGGTTGTGGTAGAAGTGAATCAGTTTGAACGGGTAGCACTTCTGTGGCCCGATATAAAGCAAACAAGGATAGAGGATTTAGCATTAAAACAAATAACCACAAAAACATAAAGAGAGAAAACCAGGGTAGAATAACTTCATTGAAAAAAATCCTGGGCATTAATACTATTGCTTTTCTATGTTTTTTCAATACTTGGATCTGACCTCGATACCAACGATAGCGCTGTTTTCCTAAATCTAGTAACGTGGTTGGTGCCTCGGTATATCCTAACGCTTTCTTCTCATATTTTATCTTATATCCTGCACGCAAAATAGTCAGTGTTAGATCCGCATCTTCTGCAAAAGTATCGGCGGAATACATTCCTACTTCTTCTAAAACAGACTTTCGAAACGCTCCTAAAGGTCCTGGAACAACAGTTATTTTGCTAAAAGTGGATTCGCTTCTCCTTAGTAGATTGATATCCAAGACGTACTCTATTGCTTGCAATTTTGTGATGATCTTTCGTCTATTACCCACTTTGATGTTTCCTGCTACGGCGGCGATTGCTTTGTCAGTAAAGTATGGGATCAATTGTTCGATAGCATTTTTTACTAGAATGGTATCAGCATCTATACAAACTATTATCTCTCCTTTCGCTTCTTCAACACCTTTGTTTAGAGCACTCCATTTGCCACCATTAGGCTTTGATATAACGTTTATGGGTGCTTTTCTAGCAATTTTTTTTACTAGTTTAAGGGTATTATCTGTAGAACCATCATCAACAATAATTATTTCTTTTGTACTATAGGAAAGCTCTAGTAGAGAATTAATGGTTTTTTCAATCACCTTAGCTTCATTATAAGCAGGTACTATCATAGAAACTAAAGGCCTATAATCAGTTCTTTTACGTTTGCTTCTATATAGTAATGAGAGGATAATATTTGTGCCTGTCTTAAATCCTAGAATAGTTAATGAAATCATTAATATGACAAAGGTTACTATATACAATATGTTTTCTCGAAAAACTAATAATAATAATTGAATGATAATTAAAATAGCTATTATTATCATTACAAGCCCAACAGCAGATATTTTCTTTTGTGCTATTGGAGATGAAAATTTATTTCTTATTGTTGAATACCAAAAAAGTGCTATAATTACACTCAAAACAGATAACATGACAAAAATATAAGCTATCCAATAAAGTGTAGAATATAATGTAGGATTATTGTTAAATAGTTGACTCAGTTTCTCGAAAACCATAATTGATACCGCATGTAGTTGTTATTAATGCTAATTTCGTTATTCGGTTTTTCATACCAGCTTGTTTTTCGTGTTATTATTAATTGATTAAAAGTACTATCTATGATTTAAGCAAAGAGGAACAACGGTATTGTTAACGTCTCTGTAAGGTTTTTGTCGTTACATTAAATGAATAATTCTCTATCTTAATTTGAATCCAATAAATTCTAATCGTTTTTTAGCTTGTGGTTTTGCTTTTTTATACTCACCTCACGAGTCTTAAGGATTATGACAAAAAGAAAAGTAGAATCACTGCACCCACTTCTTCTTGCAGGGCTAGCAGTCCGGGGCGGGAAGGACACGCTAAAACCAAATATGCCATTGGAGACTAAAAGTCATACCAATAACTGAGAGAAGCAAAGCAAAAAGAAAACCAAGAAGACGAGGGAGATATCTTCGACTAAGAGGATCCTTCTTTTTTTCACGAACAAAAAGAATAATTGTCCATATTAATAGACCAAGAAAAACAATCGAGATTATAAGAAAGAAAATCTGGAAAACATCAATAGCTTGCCAAGTCAGTTGGATATTATTGATTATAAAAAGAAAATCAAAAATAATTTCAATCAACACAATACTCCCCTTTTATAAATTCATAATTGATGCGACAGGACTCACACTTCTCCTTCAAGATTAGATACTTCACGGTAGTTATTGTCATTCTTATTCGAACGCAACTTAAAGGAAGGTAGAGCATCCTTTGACAAACGATTAATGAAGAGAATGAAGAAAACAGAAGATAGAATAACGAAAAGAGAATACAAAAGAAAGAAAGCTAAACTAACTTTTACTTCAGAAAGAAAGTATAATTGCCACTCACCATGAAACCTTATACTATGATCAGCGTAAACAAAGAGGAAGAAACAAAAGAAGGAAGAAGGAACAGATAGGATGGTGAAAATAGATTGAAAAGATAGTAAGGTGCGAGTTTTTGCAGTTCTAAATTCTCTTTGAAGAGATAAACTAAGTAACAGGAAAGGTATCATTAAGACTAGCATGGAGACAAAATCATTTGCTAAAATACCAGCAACATCCTCACTTGACATGTGGTCAAAGGAATAAAGGAGATAGATTAAAGAGAGAATAAAGTGTACTACGAAATAAACTAAAACAAGAAATTTTGTAGATCTGATTAAGAGTCGTGACTTGTCTTCGAAATAATCTTCAACTTTGGTCAAGCCATAAAAAAGCAAGAATACAGCAATAGTAATGACAACTAATTTAACAAGCTCAATGGCAAAAACTGCTTTATATAATTGAGTCTCATCTGAAGACCATAAATGCAAGATAAACAATAAAGCAGAAACAGCTGAAAAAATTGAAAACAAAATTAGCAAAAGAAATCCATAATTAATTTCTAAAATTCGAGTATGTTTAAACTCCAACTCTTGTTGTACACTCTCAGTAGTCAAACAAGTTTTTCCCCCTTGTTTTTCAAACATAATTGATGTGAATGACACACACTTATTATTATATAATACACCTTTTTTAATAAAAAACTATTGAACATCAATGATGCTTCGGACCCACACTTCTTCTGGAAGGTTCAGTAATTGAATGGAAAGTCAAATTAAAATTTTATATTAGCTTCGCATATTGAAATATTATTAGTTAGAGAAAAAAATATTTTAAGTAAGATAGAAGAAAATTAAGTATTTAAATTTAAAGAAGTGATTAAGAAACAGACTTAGTTCCTTATTAATTAAGATGAATAAGTAATTGAATTTAAATTGAAGAGGTTAGATATCTTATACTAAAAGAGATGGTTAATATGAGAAAGCTAACCAAGTCTTGGTTAAGTTCTATTTTTGAAATCATTATTATTTTAATTAGTCTCTTACAATCTAGTCTTATATTTGACTCTGCGTGTATTTCACAAGAGGTAACAGACGAACATAAAGATAATGCAATAACTGTTTCACTTCCGAAATCTAAGAATTTTGATCTGAAATCCAATCTGCTTGCTGAGTATGATTCAAATTTCTACATCCCTACAAAGGTTAGAATTGATAAGAATCTAGGAGTTGTCCTAACATATAATGAACTAATAATGGTTAATATCACGAATATCTTGAAACCAACAATTATTGCTAATTACACTTTAAGAAATAATTATCAATATTGTTCCAGCCTTTTCGTAGAAAATAACTTTGTATATTTATGTTATAATGATGAAGGAATAGAAATAGTCAACATAACGAGTCCAAATAATCCACAGTTTTCGAGTATCTATAAGATAAGAAGTAAAGCTTCGCATTTTGCTATGAGTAAAAATAGCATTAGCTATTGTAAACTAAACATATTTCCAAAAATAATCTTTCTTGATGTGACTAATCCTTTGGATATCAAGAAAGCATCGGTTACAAAATTTATGGGTGAAAAGGATTTTGTAACTACTGTCTTCGAAGAAGATCTTTATATTTATACAGCAAACAATAGATTGAATTTTCTAAATGTGTCAAATATTTATTCCGTCGAACAAATTAAGAGCCTCTATTTACCTCAGGAGTTTAGCCAAACATACTTGATGGAATTTTCTCAAAACAAACTATTTATCACATTTTATTATGGAGTATTTATTGTCATAGATATAACTGAGATTATATTTCCAATTTTACTAAGTGTATATTCATCCCCAGAAGATTCTTACATTTATAATACAAATTTAATTATTCACAATGAATATGTCATAATGTATGATAGTTATGGCTCTTTTAGTATTATTAACTGCTCAAATCTAAATGATATGAAGGAAATTCTACGAAGATATCATTCATGCTACGACTTACAAGTCATAAATGATTATTTGTTTGCTGTATGTGAGAACAATAGATTAACAATTGCCAATCTCACAGATATAATCAATTTACCCATCATAAGTTTTTGTCAAATAGGTTCTTATGCTTCTTCTTTCTTCATTGATGATTCATATTTGTATTGTTCTCATTTTGATAGAGGAATTGAGATTATAAGAATTGATGAAAACGAACAACTCCATCACATTAATGATGTTACTTTTAACTGCAGTAAAAGTATTTTTTACGTTGAAAAAGATTTACTATATGTAGCATACAAAAAAATAGGCGAATTCAATTATATATTTCAAATAGTTAATATTTCTAATCCTTTTCATCCAATTTATCTGGATGAATATTCATATGATAACAACACTGATTTCAGAGTGAATAATTTAATAGTACAGAATAAAATAATCTATATTCGTTGCAGTTTTGAGAATAAAACAAATCATGTCTTAACTGGTTATCTTCTTGCTTTAAATGCAACAGATAGTTCAAACATAACGATGTTATCAAAAACGAAGTTAGATGATTTTTTGGATTATGGTTTAGCTATAAAAGAGGATTTGTTAGTTGTCTCTGATGAAGGAATAAAAATATACAATATTAGTAATTCCGGAAATCCTGAATTCATAAGTAAAATATCAATTACAACAAATTGGATTCGAGATTTATATCTGGAGAACAACTTGGTTTATTTAACATTAGCACAAAACATTATACCAATTATAGATATCACTAATCCAGAAAATCCAAATATAGAATGTGAAATTATTGTAAGTGATCCTTATTTGCAAAATCAAATTGTATATTTAGCAGTAAACCAGGATTTGCTTGCAGTTACATATCATTATGAAGAGGTTATTTTTTATAATACCAGCAATTTCAATGATATCTATGAGTTAAATAGATTAAAAATTGGGTTAATATGTCGCTCAATTCTAATAACAGCAGACAATCATTTATTTGTAGCTAATGATTATGATGGTATTAAATACTATGAATTAATTGTAAAGCCAACGTCACCAATTATAAGAAATCTTTCAGTTTTCATTTCAGTATCACTAATACTAGTTATGATAATTACATTTGTTATTCTAAAGTATTACAAACAGAAGAAGAAGAAGAAGAGATAGTTTTTTTATGGACAGGAAGCGATTGCAGTAAAATATACACCTTAATTTACTCAATAATAGTTATATCCTTCTTCTTTTTTTCAAAATTATATCATTTAGTAGAGAGAATACAACCAACTAAACCCTCTAGGATTTTCTATTGAAAATTTGGTCATGAACATATAGCAAAAATAACTAGTTCTTGCAGAAATTGAATCTTAATATTTCTTATTTAAAAAAATCAAAAAATAGATACTCAGGACTCACACTTCTTCTTTTATCACAATTTCTTCAACACCACAGTCAAAATGAATCCATGAAATGAGCTTGTTCTAAAAAAATCTTTAAACAGTGAAATTTACTAAAGAGTTACTTTGAATAATTGAGAATGTAATTGCATAACTAATACGTGAATCTGCTGAAAAACATAAAATTGGTGCAATATTTGGAACAAACAAGGCTAGAAAATAATGCTGGAATAAATAATGAAAAGAGAATTGAAGAATTGGGTGAAAGTAAAGGGAAAACCATTTTTTCGATAATTTTTGTTGGATTTTTAACACTGCTAACTATTACTGCCGTAGCACTATTACATTCAAATCAACAAGAATTTATTTTAGATCGATTTGTTGGGATCAGTAAATTTGAGTTTTCGTTATTTGATTCTACTGTATATGCTGCTTATTTCTTAACTGGAATCGTAATTAGTGTTTTATCTAGCAAACTTGCTAAAAGAAAAATCTTCATTGTTATTGGTAGTATTGGTGCAGCTTTATTTTTCTACTTAATGACTTTAACAGTAAATTATTTCTTGTTATTATTCTTGAGGTTTCTTCAAGGATGCTTTTCAATTAT
>JABLTJ010000110.1 GCA_013166775.1 Promethearchaeati archaeon | reverse complement strand
TAAAATGCAATAATGTAAGAGTCTGATCCTCCCAATTGCAATCTTCAGGTATCTTACAAAGTGAGAGATGTAAATTCGTAATTCCATCAATAAGATCTTGATGCTTGTGTAAAATAGCTAATGGTTCTTTTGAGGGTTTAAAATTAAAATCACTAATGTATTTGAACCTATCAGCTACTAATGTCTCTATCTTTATTTTTAGTTTAGTAATGTATTGATCAACAACATCTGGTTTGTTCTTAGTCAAATATGTAAGAAATTTATCTGTATAAACAAGACAATTTTCTAATGATTTGCTGACGTTGTGTTCAATTTCTCTATCAATGACTAATTTTCCTAATTTTTCAATTTTCATTTAATCACACTTTCCCTTGATATTCCTTTATGATTTTTCCTGCATCTTCCTTCCCAAGTTTCCTCATAAAATCTAAAGGTGGTTGTTTTGCATCAGGATAGACTTCATTATCCCAAAAGAATTCATCACAAAAACCATTGAGATGTAAGGAATGTGTTCTTCTCCTTCTTCTCACTTTAGTCGTTCTTTCATCCTCAACATCACCTACAAAACAATAAGAGAGATAAGTTAATTCAGGATCGTTTAGGTACTTTAGTGCTTCATGAACACCACATATGTCGAATTTCACTAGAGTTCGATAATCATCAAAAACAACAACTGTAAAATTCATCAAAGAATTTTCTTTATTTTTAACTCCTGCCTTCATCCATCCTTCAGCAACTTCTTTTATAGGTGGACGTTCTTCTGAGGTTTCCAATGTATAATCTGCTAATCGAACTGCAATTTCCTCTTTCCAAAATTTAATTCCTTTTTCTCGACCTAGAATATCGATAATGGATTTAGTTCGATAATAACGCCATAATAAATAGGCTTTCAACCACTCCAAGAGAAGAAGTTCATATTCACCTTGTTCATTATGATCATCTCTTGCAGGTTTCATATACTTGTGAATTAATTTAACAATTAATTTCTGTAATCTCTGATTTTTTTTCACAAAGGTTAATTCCTTTGTTAATTCTTCCAAATCATAAATAGCGAAATCCACTTCAATATTCTTAGTTTCGTGTTCTAGATTTTTCTTAAAAGCTGTTAAATAATCATCACCTAATTTTGTGTTAATTTCATTAACAAATCCAATAACAAGATTGACCCCTAGAAAGGCTTGTTTTACAATATCGATTGGTTTTGCCTCTAGGGCAGCTTTTAGATTGTGATTTCTGTAAGTTACAATTTCCATAGCCTTCCCTTCAGTTTCTTGTTTGTCTTGACTAACAATGACCAAAAATGTCTATTAATGACATTGAGTGTCCCTAAATGACATCAATGGACAACATTATATATTAGTTTTCCCTCTAGTCTAGGTAGAGAGCAAGTAGATTTAATTAGAAGTGAATAAAAACTAGTAGTAGTGTTTCCTATGGCAAAAAAGGTAGACAAGAAATTCAAGGACTATATTGATTATGAACCACCTGTTATCAAGTTTCTAAATGGTGAACAAACAAAACTTGCAGAGGAACATCTGAAGATCATAAAAGCCCTTAGAATCAACAAACACATGACCGCGAAAGAAATTCATGATTTGTATATTGATGAAGAAACGAGTAAGCCTACTTATACCATTAAAACAATTTATCGCTATCTTGAGAAACTAGAAGAAACTGATTTAGTAAAAATTTCTGGTCATCGAATGACCGAAGGGAAACGATTGTCTGAGCAACTATACA
>JABLTJ010000043.1 GCA_013166775.1 Promethearchaeati archaeon | reverse complement strand
GAAATGAATGAAGCAAGAACTGATGAAGAAAGCAAAGGTATTCCCAAAGAAGCTTTTACTATCTATTGGATTATGAAACAGAATGGAATAGAAAAACCTGAAGATAAAGCTGTGGAAGTAAGTAAAGTTATGGATGTCTATAAACATTGGAAAACGAGTAAACAACATGAAGCTGAGATGAGGAAAGCACTTTACAAGACATTAATTGATAGTAAAGATAAAATGATGGATGTAGTTAAACAAATCATGAAAGTATTAAAAGAGGAATAAGATGACTACTAAAGAAGAATTCATTGAAAGAGTTGAAAAATGGAGCACCAAAATAGGTGTTAATTACAAAGAAATCCATTTTAGACACATGAAAAGAAAGTGGGCATCTTGTTCAACTAGAGGGAGATTAACCTTTGATCCAGAAATTTTAGAAAAGGATAGAAACTTTCAGGATAAATCAATTGTTCATGAACTCCTGCATTTCCGTTATCCCAATCATGGAAAAATGTTTAAACAGATGATAAATCTATTTCTGAATGAAGGAATTGAATAGTTTCTTTAGTCTAGATTTAAGATAGTTTTCAATTCTAACTTAACTTTTGTTTTTTAATGGGGTATTGCTTCTCCTATCATTCTATCCCAAATTTGATATCAAAGTTACTCTTAAATTATAATGAAGAAAGTGCTGAAAGATCCATTCTAACAGAATTCATGTTCATTTCAGGAGGTAAAGAAACAAACAAGTTCTATTGTTTAGCGAAGATCTATAACTAAACCTTGTTTTGAACCATTGATTTCCGTTTATCCAATTCTTTCTGTCTTCTAGATCTTTCAGCAAGTTTCCTTTTACTTAAGTCAATGGCTTAACTCAGTAAGAAACCTAAGTCTCATTAAAATAATCCACAGTTTGCTATTTAAACTCGGAGAAGTTGTATAATTGCAAAGTGTTTTTAAGGTTAAATATTCCAACTTTGTGAAGAGAACTAAAATTATTACTTGAAATATCGGAGTTTATAGTCATGGATATAGTAAGTGTTTTTGAAAACGTGAAAAAAGAAAATAGAACTGCTTTGTTGGAACATGAAGCTAAACAGATTTTGAAAAGTATAGGTGTCGAAATACCCCCATTAAGGATAGTTAAAACATTGGATGAAGCCATTCATGCAGGAAATGAAATTGGTTTTCCTGTTGTAATGAAATTAATGTCTCCTCAAGTACTACACAAAACAGATTTCGGAGCAGTAGTTATCGGTTTGAAAGATAAACAAGATGTAGAAAAAACATTCCTAGATTTTATGAAAAAATTCGATAATGTAGATATTCATGGTATATTGGTAGAAAAAATGGTCCAAAGCGGTTTAGAATTGATAATAGGAACAAACATAGATTCTACCTTCGGTCCTGTTATACTCTTTGGAGTTGGTGGAGTGTTAGTAGAAGCTTTGAAAGATGTAGTTTTTAGAATGTGTCCGACAACTAAAGAACAAGCTCTGTCTGCCATAGGTGAGATAAAAGCTAAGGTTCTTCTAGACGGATATAGAGGATTTCCTATAGTTAACAAGGATGAATTAGCAGAATTTATTGTAAAAATTTCAAATCTAGCTTGGGAACATCGAAAATATATAGCTGAAATGGATATTAATCCCATAATTGCGAATGAAGAAGGGATCTTTCCTGTAGATGCCAGAATAATACTCAAATGATTAAATCAAAGACACATTTGTAAGAGTTAGATTTCTTCCAAACCAACCTCTTCTTCCCCAACTTCTTCTTCTGATCCAGAAAATCTTAAATCCAGAATTGAAATTGTTTGTTTTAAGGTTTCCAGAACCTTAGCATCATCTTCATAATGTTGCGAATCAATTATCCGTTTGTAAGTTTCTTCAGTGATATCCTGATAGAATCTTACTCCATAAGCAATTGCATCCCTTACTCTAGGATCATTATCATTTTCCAGAATTCTAACTATTCTTTCCATAGTTTCTTCATTATTCAAATAAAGTAAGCAGAGTGCTCCAGTAGCTCTCTCTAAAGGAAATCCACTAGTAAGCATAGACATTAAATTCTGAACAGTTGTTACCTTCTCTCCTCTTTTTGTTAGTATGAGCGTAAGCCATATCCTGAGCAATGCAGGCGATTGGTAGAAATTATCTTCCAACTTCTTAAAATCCAAATCCTTTCTTTGTATAAATTCCCTTAAAGCTTTGGGTTTGTTCTCTCCTGAAATTGTAAGAAGGAGCGTCCCCATTTTTCTTTTTGTGATTAAAGGCAATACAATTAGTGGTGTAAAGAGTATGGCAATTAGAGGATAATATCCGGATTCATTATAAACCAAACCATAAAATGAATAGAAGAAATATACTATCCCCCCAATAAAGCCTACAGCTTTTATTGGATAATTGAAATGATTTTTTATTAGTGGATCTTTTACCCAATAGAAAGAAACTGCAAATGATATAAAACCAATTGATAAAGGAAGAGCAGTAACTAGAAAGACTATCGTTCCTGTAGTAGTTTGAGCTGTGATTGCAGTTGTTATATACATTACCAAGAAATAAATAATTAAAGGAATCCAAGTTCCAAGAGCTATCAGTAGTCTTTGTTTTCGTTTTTGATTCTCCTGTAAAAATCTAATTTGTTTATCTACTCCTGGAATAATAGCTTCACTCATCTGTAATGTTGCTTGAGTCATTGCAGTCAAGAGTGCAGTATAGCTTTGTTTTCCATAACGTGATGAAATGATTTTATTTATCAATCCAATAAGTACGATAAAAATTATCAAGAATAAGAAGATACCTAAGAGCTGACTTACCCACTGAACTAATAGTTCAATAATAAATACCACTAATGTGAAGAGCAATAATGCTAATCCTTGTTTTTTTGCTGTTCTCCAAAATCCTTTAGCAAATTTCACTGTATCTTTATAGAAGAGAATAGGATAAATTATCATTCCAAACAATCCTGCAAATTCTAAACCTTGTAGAGTTCGAGCTACAATATCAGAATTTGTTGTAATATTATCTGAAAGATTGGGAAATCCCCATTTTAAAGTTATAATCTGAATAACAATATTGTAAGATTCTCCAAAACCAAACATGAAACCAAAGAAAAGAACTAGAATAGATAATTCGATTCTTCTGCTAGTATGGTAAACCAAAATCGTGACTAATGAAACCATTAAATAATAAAACAAATCTGTAAGAAAAACTAGTATCAAAGAATAATTCCCATCTTGAAAGGCTCCTAGTAAATATTGACCAAAGGAAAACTGTGATAAGAGATAAAACATTAACAAGATAGTAGCGGAACCTATAGCTACTCCTGGCATAGTTTTAACTTTATTATTGACTGAATAAATTATGCCTGCATAAAGCAAAGCAAAAATGGCAGCAGACAAAAAGATGATCATTAGAAGAATTATATATTCATTAGTGGTTCGAAAATCAACAGTTCCTGCTTCATCAGTTCCTCCATTTTCACCATTAGTTCCTCCATTGTCTATTGGTGTTTGAATTCCTGCTATTCTATTCACTGCAGGGGAAAGATGATTATTATATAGATAAGACATTCCAAAAATAAAAGAAAGACCAAAAAATGCTATCTTGATTACATTTATTTTGTTACCAGAAATCTTTCTTGGCGCATTGATTTTTACTCCCATTCGGTAGATAAAGAACAACGATAACCCTAATACTGCCAAACCAATGCCAATTTGGAAAACTATGTAAGCTTTTGCAGGCATTGCTTCAGTCGAACTGAATAATGATTTAAACACATTTACACCAAATAGAAATCCTAGCAACCCTCCAACAATTATTCCTAATAATTGCCCTCCAAATTGAACTGTCCAATCCATGAAGATTAAATCTCTACCTAAGATTACACTAAAAGGAGTGTATTCTTCCTCTCCATTAGTTATTTTGATTATTGAATCTTCTTTTGATTGAGACATTCTTTAAACCTCTATATCACTGAGTATGACATCAAATTGCGTTTTGCTTTTCTTTCTCTTCTTAATTATTCTCCTGGAAATACTATAAATTACAAATCCTATTATCATTACACCTATTGCAACTGAAATATATATTATATTCCAATTACGGGTAATTTCTACGAAAAATTCGTAAGAATTATCAAATTCGTACAGTTCAAAAATCTGGCTTAATGAATCCGTAAATACAGATATATTAAGAATTTTTTTTCCAAATCCTTGAAACTCTTCATAAACTACAGGTAGAGTCTCATTTATATCTAATCCTTCTAATTTCTTGTGTATTTTAATTGTATCATTAACAGTTACTGCAACCCAAAAAGGAGCTGAAGGTATTGATCCATTATTCTGAACAATTATATCCAATTGTAATCTCCTTAATTCAGTTGGTTGTGTTGGACTAACGATGATTTCCTTTACGTTGATATTAGGAAACCTGTACCATGATGGGAAAATTGTAGAAGTATTATCAAAATATGAATACAAATTTAAGGGATAAAGAATATTTACTGAACTGTTCCATATTCCCTGTTCTGGAGGAGAAGTTGTAAGATAACTAAAGTACGAACCATTCCCAAGAAAACCGTATGATGTATTCGCATAATAATCGAAGAATTCCCCTTTGTTTTTAATTGTATAATTTCCTAGATCTACATATATTTGAAGATCATATATCAGAAGCGGTAGGATGTGTGCGTTATTTTCATAAACTACGCTTTCAAGTTTCTGGTTCTGATAATCTGTTGTTGTTAAAAATAATTCTGCCCATCTCATCTTGTCTAAAGCAATGTATGAAATAGCTGCTTTGTGCTGAGTACTATTTATTGTATAATTAAACATGATATTTAGGGAAAATTCTGTGTATAAACTGTAAATGTGATCAAAATCCTCTTCCGCTTGTAGAAGATGAGTTGGTAATTCAACAGTTCCATTGTTTGGTAAATTCACCAGAAAACTATTATCAAAATCAGTATCTGCATGAATATTCTCTCCTAAATTGATTGTTGAGAGAACAATTTCAGTATAATCTTCGAGAAATGATATTCCGCTGGTCGAAGGTGTTGGATGAACAAAATATTCTGTTCCCCAAAGATATTCCGGAATACCTGTGAATGCAAATGATCCTTCTAACGAAAGTGAAAAGAATACTACTCCTATAGGACCATTAGCTTCAATAATAGATCCTTTTTTCAGCTCTACAACTATAGTATTGCCAACTTCATTAATCTCTAAATATTGGGTTTCCTCACCTGGAGTATAAATGTCGATTTCAGTTTGATTGAAGCCAGCAACTATTATTGCTCTGAGATTATCAAAAGGCGCTTGATGAGTTTTTCCCCACATTGACATAACTAAAACTGAATATGAATAAGTGACATCATTACTTGATTCAGAAGGTTGGTTATAAACATCAATCTGAAGTGGAGTAAAAGCTTGAATTAGAGAGCCATTCTTAAGATTAATTTCTATTGTTGGATCTAAGATTAAAGTCTCTCCAACATTCAAATATGTTGAATTATCTGGAAATAGAATGGATTCAAAATCGAATATAATGTAAGTATTATTTTGAACTGTAGTTATTGAGATGAGTGTTGGTCCATATGGTCCATCTATAAAAATCAAAGGAATTCGATAATTAAGATACAATCCTCCCGCAGAACTTCCACCACTTGTATCATCTCCATTACCTCCTGGAGGAGGAATATCTCCTGAACTTGAACTTCCTCCATAAACATAATTCGTTGAGATTGTAACTATGAGATTAAATGAACTCGCTGCTAAGAGTAAGATAATTACGAATGATTTTACCTTATTGACCATTAACGCATAAACCCCCTTCTTTTTGTTCCAAAATATGCTAACAACAGTTTCTCTGTAAGAACTGTAGTGGGGGCATCTATTACATCTATGTTTAATCCTCTAATATTTCGTTTGAAATTGTTTATCTCCCTAATTTGTAAACCTAATTCAAACATGAATCTTCCTCTCTCTAGAAGATTGCTGAAATTGACTGCTTTTATTTCACCTGTATCAGGATCTTGATATTTAACTTGTCTTGGTTGCTTTGGGAAGAGAAATTCTTCAGGATCATGAATATGAATTAGTTTAATTTCATGTCTTTTTATGTTAGCAACCTTAAACCCATCCATCGCACCTTCTAGATCTCCATGTAAGTCTGTTAGGATTATAATGATTGATCTTCTTTTTTGAGCCAGTGCTATCTCTTTAACTGTTTCTCCTATATTTGTTCTTCCAATAGGTGATGTTTTGAGCATCTCATCGAATATATGATACAAGTGCAATTTTCCTCCCCGAGGACGGATGTATTTGTGGATTTTATCTGAAAAAGACACCCAACCAAAATTGTCTCTATTATTCATAACAGTATAAGCAAGTGTAGCAATAGCTTCAACTGACATTTTGATTCTAGGAACAGGATCCCCTAGAAGCATCGAATAACTAGTATCCATCATCAAAATGACGTTTGTGTTTCTTTCTTGTTCATAATCTCTTACAATGAGCTTAAATGGAACTCGTGAAGAAGCATTCCAATCCACGAATCTAAGATCATCTCCTTCAATATATTCTCTTAAATCTGCAAATTCTGTTCCTGGGCCTCTAAAGATTGATCTTCGATGTCCTTGAAGAAAGCTCGTTGATTTCTCCTTTGCTATTATTTCAAGTTGTTTTAACTTCTTCACAGGAATTCTGATTCTTTCTTTTTCCTCACGAACTACTTTTGGCTCATCTGCTACAGTCATCTACTCAACCCATTTTTACGATTTCATCATATACTCTTTCTGAAATTTCTAGAATATCCTTACCTTCTTTTAACTTGTATTCATCATCCCAAAGCAAACTATCTACAGTTTGTAAGAATTTTGAAGCTTCTTTGTGAAGTTTCTCATTTTCTTTAATAATGTCCAAAATTTGCATATTGATATTGACCAAAGAAAGAATATTGAGTTCACCTTTAACTATTCTTGCGACAACTTTCTGGTAATTTTGAATTATTTTTTCTGCTTCTTTTCCTTTCTTTTTAATTTTCTTTATATCAATGAAAAGAGGTTGTTTTTCTTTGACTTTGTCTTTCATTTCCTCATCTAGAATCTCTTCTAGCTCTCGTTCAACACCTCTTGTTATCCTCACTTTCTTCTTCCAGAAGACAGCAATATATGAGAACAATGGGAGAAGATTGAACATCCAGCTAGGTTCATAAACACCTTTCTCAGCCAAATATCTCTCAAAATATTTATTCAAAGATAAAACGATAACAATAAGTATTAGGAATAAATGACATATAATCATCCAAGAATAAGAAGGATTATTCGAATTAAGGAAAATCATTACAACATCACTAAGGAATAACCATATAGCTAATGCGATGAAAATGTAATTCTCCTTCTGCCAAAAAATCCAAACTCCTAAGACAGTTGAAGTGATTATTACGCCATAAAACATTATTATGTATATAATAGAGATGCTTGACCAAAATGTGAAATAGTAGATGGAGATCATCATTGTAGCAAGTAATGTTGCTCCTATTGCAGCTTGAACCATCTGTCTTGTTTGACTTTCCAATTTTATATCATGTCTAATTTGTTGTCGATCTAAACTACCTCTGAATTTTTCATAATTCTGTAGAAGAACAGCAAATAACATTCCTGCAATGATTCCTATATCTAAAATTGAAATTAATGCTGTAGTGTTGATCAATGCAGAGGAATCGACATTGTAAACTTCTAGAAATCCTTCGAAAATCCAGTCTGAAAAAGACATAGGTGCAAATACTATAATCAGTACAGTATAGATTAACCACAATAGGTTATTGGAAATGCTGATTATATCTAGAGCTAAAGGTGGTTCTGCTACATTCCATTCAGCTCCACTAAGAAAACGTGGCATTCTATCTTGTATGTATCTAGCACGTATAACTTTCTCCAGTATTTCTGAACCAACAACTACAATTGCTAAAATTGGTAAAACTATCCAAAGACCTATGAATTTAGGGTTTGGACCAAGAAGTGCAAGAAATAGATTTATTCCTGTTGCGCTTGCAATAGCTTCTCCAGCTTGAGGAACCACATACTGCAATACAGAGAATAACAAGATTATGAAGAAGGGGATGAGTTTAAGAAAACTATACCAAATTTTTTCCAACCTTATTCTTATACCTACTCCTCTTGCTGTTTCAACAAGAGTTGCATTTAATTCATAGGGATAAACTTTTCTAGTTCCTTTTACGATTGCTCTATTTGATCCTTTGAAGATACGGGTTCGCATCCCAAAAGATCTCATAAGAACATCCATTTTTTTCATGGATCTTTCCAATGGTGTTGTAGTTTCTTTCGTACTCATTGTTTCTTCCCTCCTTTTTTCTTTCGATTTTTCTTTCGATTTTTCTTTCGATTTTGCACAGTATCTTTTATTTTAAAGGATACAACAAAGATTGAAGGCATAGCAATAAGTATGAATGATATAGCAAATATGAATATCCAACGCAAAAAAGTCTGAGCATCTGGGAATCCTGGTAGATTAATTATCGGAAGAGTTCTATCTTCCTCTACTTCAATATACTCTACATCTCCTGGAAATTCAGCTTCAAAGAACTGATTTTCTGGGATTGAAGAGCTATAAACTACAAACTCCAAAGTAATATTAAACTCCTTAGTATCATCTGGAGCAAACAAAGAAGAATTAAATAACTGAACCTGATCTAGCTCTGTAAAATTATTTTTTGGAACAATAGAAGCTTGATATTTCTTGTGGGGATCATCTGGTATATTATAATAAATTGAAATTGTAGCAATAGATATATTCTCACCCACAGGCAACCCTGTTGCTTCAATCTCTATTGTAAGGTTTACTCTTTGATTTAGATTCCATGTTAGAGGAGCTGCAGATTGTACAGTAAAATTCGTGTTACTATCTACAACAAAAGTGGATTTAGGAGATGTATACACTGAGTCTTGTGCTAATATATCAAAAGCAAAAATGTTGCCAATAACTATAACTGATACTAGAAGGACGAATTTTACCCCTTTATGATGTTTCATTGTTGTTCTTTCCTCCATTTTTCAAGTTTCTCGATTAATTTTATAATAGATTCAAGATAATCTCGAGCCTGTTGTCGATTATAATATATTTGCTCACTATTGAGCCAACTCTGTGCTAGAGTTCTACCTGTAGAAATTAACTCCAGGGTTTCTGTAATTAGGAATGAGGGAACATATTTTCCAATTATATTATCATGTAAATCCTCGTTCATTGCTAGTAAGTTTACTGGAGTTAGACGACTAAGATACGCAAGTAATTCCCAGTATTCTCCAATCATAGCTTTCCAAGGCTCCTTTGCTAAATCAATATTCAACGCTTCTTTCATTGCTCGAATCTGAGTTTCCTCAACAGAAATCAACATTTCATATTTTTGTTCCTCTTCCTGAATTTTCCGAAGCATTCTTCTACGGACTATAAAATATGTTAAGAGAAAAGCTAAGAGGGGTGCTATTAAACCTAAAAGACTGATGAAGATTAAATTGCGAGTAAGAGATGCTTGTTGTTCCTTTGAAATCTCAGTTTCTACTCTAAAATGTTCAAATCTTGCAGATTGATTCTCTATTGCATCTATTACATCGATATAAGAAAACGTTACTTGTGTAGAAAATAAGTCATGATATGGATCTATCTCTCTATTATAATCTTCAAAAACTACTTTCCTTCTTCCTTCAGGAGTTTCTGATAGAGTTAGAATATTTTCAGGTGATGCACTGTAGAGAATTGCTCCATCAGGAATGATTACGGTATACTTAATATCAGCTCTAGAATATTCTTCTAATTCTGGATCGAAGAAGAGTAACCAAAACATATCAAGATAAACTAGAATATTACTATTATTATGATAAATATAGGGTCTAACGACTTCATATCTAATATAGCCTTGGACATTCCTAATGAGATAATGATCAGAGTATTCTTGAAAAGAAACAGGAGCTCCTAAATCATTGTATGCTCGAAAGTCCAGAACTTCTGCCGTATTTGCCCAAATACTGAAATTATCAACTGAAAAAGGCATGTCCATAATAATCTCTTCAACAGCAATTCCATCTCTTCCTAAATCCATTGTTGCAGAATACTGTATATTTCGACTAGGATCTGCCTGGAAATCAATACCCTCCAAAACAACTTTTCTATCATTTGTTGCAACACTGAAGTCTATAGAGGTTTTAGCGTTTGTGTGAAAGATAGGTGATATTATGAGAATTAAAATAAATGCACTAAACATTGCTGAAACTCTTTTACTAGACTCAGTTTCAGCTTCGATATCTTTCAACATTTTTTTTGGCATACTTCGTGCTTCATTTAATTTGGATTTGAATTTCCTCTTAGCTCTTAAGTAACCATATAGAGCTGCAACTAAACTTAGTATGATAGCGAAAAAAGTAATTATTCGGAAATAGACTTGGAGTAAATCTAGTAAATTGTCTATTTGTTCTCTTTCTTGTTGTTGCTGTTGATTCTGAAACATTTGTTCAGTAAATTGCAAATAAATAGGATCAAAATTATATGTTATTTCATAAGTCAAAGGCTCATGAAAAGGATCCATTGGTTTCTCCTGATATTCCCAAACAATGCCAAAAGAATCACCCTCTTTTACTATAATTGCACCATCTGTCGGAGCATAACTAACTAATCCTGCTCCTTCAGGAATTATCTGTTTATTATGATAGTTTATTGGAGCATATCTCTCCTCATTTTCAGGTGTAAGGTAGCTGAATTGAGCCCAGAATGTGTCAAATATGACTATGAAATTAGTATCTAGAAAATAGTCAGGGTAATAATTACTTCTGATTTCATAATAGAGTTCTGTAGTCCGAACTCTTATCTCAATACGGTCATCATACATTGTATAATCATTAGTCTCTGTAAGATTACCCATCTGATCCCAGAAAGCAATTTCAAACATATCAGAAGTGTTTCCATAGAGTATCAAAGTATTTCCTGAAAGCTCAGCCCAATAAAGATATCCGTTTGTTTTCATTGTATTGTCAATGTAATAATATTGATCTCTATCGATAACTACAGTTAAATCATCCACTTGTGCTTGAGCTTGGAATGTAACATGATTGGTCTTAGAGTTAAGAACAAAACCACTAATTACAATTAAAGTAACTACTTCTATACCTATGATTAAAAGGAAAACTACCCTTCTATTCATCTTCATGTTTCTCAGGCTCTATGTTTGAATGCTTGGGGCGGGTGTATGTTTAAGAATTCTGTCAATTATAATTTCAGATGTTGTTCCATCGAATTCATACTCAGGTTTTATGATAACTCGATGGCGTAGAACATTCTTAGCGATTTTTTGTATATCCATCGGATTCACATAGGTTCTACCTTCCATAGCAGCAGATGCTTTGGCTGCAATAGTCATCCAAAGACTTGCTCTTGGACTTGCACCCATGCTTACTTCTTCACTCTCACGAGTAAGACCAACAATCCTCACGATATATTTTGCAAGTTCATCAGAGATAGTTACTTCTTTCCTGACAGCCTTTTGTAATGTAATGACTTCTTCTGCAGAAAGAATAGGAGCAATATCCCCTAGTTTATCATAAGAATCATACTCTCCTGTAAACCTGTTAACTATCTCTACTTCTTCATCTTCCTCTGGATAAGTGACAAGAACTTTGAAGGCAAAACGATCAATTTGAGCTTCAGGTAGAGGATAGGTTCCCTCTTGCTCTATTGGATTTTGTGTTGCAAATACAAGAAAAGGATTTGGAAGTTCATAGGTTCTTTTCTCAACTGAAACTTGTTTTTCTTGCATGCTTTCCAGCATAGCTGCTTGTGTTTTTGGAGGGGCTCTGTTAATTTCATCTGCTAGTAAGATGTTAGTAAAAACTGGTCCCTGTTTAAAGTAAAATTCTCCAGTTTCAGGTTTGAAAGCCATAACTCCTGTAACATCTGATGGCATTAAATCTGGAGTAAATTGTATTCTTTTGAAATCCGATGAAATTGCACAGGCTAATGATCTGACCATTAATGTTTTTGCAATTCCAGGAACACCTTCAAGAAGAACATGCCCATCGATTAGAACTGCGGCAATTAATGCTTCAACTACTTCCTCTTGACCAACAATTACTTTACTAATGTTTTCTTTTATATCTTTGATTTTTTTTGAAATTGACTTTAAATCCCCTTTAATAGGTTTTGTACTTTTACTGGTTGTTGTTTTCTTTTTAGAACTCATATCCAACACTCCATGGATTAGAGAGAATTATATACTTATAAAAGTATCAGAATCAAAGAAATTAAAACTAACGGAATAACAAAAAAAAAATCTTGAAATTAAATTGACAACAATCTAAGTTTCTTCTACAGCTTTTTTCTCTTCCTGTGTAATAGCTGCATCTTCCCATTCTTCATCAAATGTCCATTGAGAAAGAGAAATGCTGAATGTTGCATCTTCTTTTCCTGGACATTCTATTCTCAGAGTTAGATGATCTTTTGTAACTTCCTCTATTTCGGGATGTAGACAATTTTCTTCCAAAATGTCCATTAGAGCTGCGACATAAGTACTAGAAATAGTGTTAATACTCTCTTCCTGAATTTTCAATCCTACCTCCCCAAGCCTATAACAAGTTTTACGTCCATCTTTAAAGCTCTCAACTAAACCAGCTGTTTCCATGCGGAGAGTGTGATGTCGTATCGTGTCATGATGGACATGAAGTGCTTTAGCAATTTGTGTTTGATGACATTCTTCGTTGTTTATAATGTGAATGAAAATCTTCCTTGCTGTTGAATGTTTTAAAACAACAAAAGCTTTCTCAACATCCTCTGAACGAAGTGTTCTGGAAAAATAGACTCTTTTCCCTCCGAATTTAGTAGACTTAATTAAATTTGCTTCTTCTAATTTTCTTAAATGCCAGTTGACAGTTCCATGAGGAGCCGTCAATTCACTAGATAATTCAAAAAAATACAACCCAGGTGTCTCACAAACAATACGGTAGATTTCTCTTCGCAATGGATGGAGAAGCAAAGTGAGACGTTTTTCCTTTGTTCTTCTTCTCCGCTGGGCCAAAAAAGGATCGCTCCTCTTAGACGGTAAGTGTATCTACTTCTACGCTCGATACTCCTTCAATACGCTCAAGCTCATCTTTAATTTGATCTATACTAACTTCCTTAAGTTCGTCAGAATCTATATAGCCCTCGTATACACAGGCAGACTGAGTAAAACAAAGACCAGTACTGTAAAGTGTCTTTATACCAAGTCTGATGAAGATAGAACCCATTTTTCTAAGGAAATCAGGTGATAGTTTTCCTATGTTAATATTGATTTTCGCAACTTCGTTTGTGCTTGTTGGAATGATCCTAATTATACGAGTATTTGGCGCAAGAATTAAAACAGCGAATGTTTTACCATCTGGTTTGAGAGCTGATAAAAATTCCTCAGGGAGTTCGATTGGCTTTTCAGCCTCTAATTTCACCATCTTTGCGATTGTTACTGATTGCTTATCACTGCTCATTTTATTTTTCTCCATCTGTTCTATTATTAATTATTTTATGTAATTACAGTATTAAATACTTTATGCCTTTCTTATATACTTTACGCTACTTCTCGTATACTTTTTACTATTTTGTTTTATCAACTAGAGTTTCTTTTTTTATTAATATTTTCTCTTCTAATCTGTCTATTTTAAAGAAAACAGCATTCTTACGAAATAAGCAATAACTTTTAATAATTCTCAGACACTCTTATTTTCAAACCTAGGGAATTATATTCATGAGTCACAATCTTTCTGAAATTCCTGAAGAAAGAGATGAAGATTTATTCTCAATACCCCATCCTATTCGTTCTTTGTGGGGTATTCTCATCTCAACATTTTTTCTACGAGTAGCTTTTGGAAGTACAACTGTATTAATGCCTATTTTCATTTACTATCATTTGCAAATGGAAGGAACAAATGCAGATATCTCAATAATTATTGTTGAAGTAACATACGCAATTGCAGTAATTATAAGTTCAGGATTTTTTGGCTTTAAATCAGATGCAACAGATGCTCGTAAGTGGATCTTATTCGGTACAGCTGCTGGGGGATTAATACTTGCCGGATATGGATTTTGTGCTTTAAATTGGCAAGGATGGATAGGTATAATTCCACTAGCTAATGGCTTGCTAATATTTGGAATGAGTCTTTTTCATTTTCTACATGGTGTTGCAGGATCATGTAAAGTAAATGCATCATATGGTTATTTATCCCGATTTTCTGTATATGAAAACAGAGGAAGAAGAATCGGTTTTTACAATGTTGCAGTTACAGGAGGAAGATCTGTTGGTGTAGTTCTTGCAGGAACTCTATATGATCTCATTGTCCAACCACAGGAAACTGCGACTACTTGGGAACCTCTTTATCCTCAGAGATTAGTTTATCTATATTTGTTATTCGCTTTTGCGATTGTTATATCAGCCGTATTAGTTTACTTCTTTCTAGATAAAACAAAATCTATGATTAAAGATGAAGATTATAATTTGAAGCAAGAATTGCTTACCTCTTGGCAATTGATGACAAATAAAAATAGACGTGGAATAGTTCTTCCTTTGCTTGGAGTAGCATCCATTATAGGTATTTTAAACAACTGGGCATTTCTTGTCTTGTCAATTGAAACATCCCCTGGAACTGCAGGTTTAACGACTATCGCAATAACTCTAGCAATGGGCGTTCCTATGGCTCTATGGGGTTGGGTTGCTGATAAGATTGGTAGAAGGAAAACTCTCTGGATTGGTGTATCTGGTCTAATACTCATGCTAATATTTTTGCTTATAGCTTTCTTTGGAAACTTCTTGACTGGAGGGGAACCATGGTATAGTTCTACTTCCCAATTTAATACATCTGGCTTTCTTGAAAACATCTGGCTCTTAATTCTCATAATATTTGCTTTGTTTATAGGCTCTGCATATTTTCCTGCAATAAGTGGTAGATTAGGTGATAGTAGCTCAATGGGATTGAAGGAAGAGAGACATGGATCAACAATGAGTATTCAACAAACCATTATGTCAGTAAGTGAGATTATTGGGATAGTGCTTGGTGGTTTGGCTTTAATGGTAGTAAGTATTACTTTTGGAACTGATACAAATTTTGCATATAATATGATAGGATTGTTAGTTCCAATTATAGCGTTGTTAATATTAACAACTATTGCATCTTTTCTATGGCCAGAAGAAGGAGAATTTCTTGAAAAGGTTAAGGTAAGAAGAAAAACAGAAAACTAAATTATCGACTTACCATCAATCTTTTAACCTAGTAAAAAAAAGCTGGCTAAAGATGAAAAATCCATGGCTTTTTCTTAATAATCTTACTCTTGACAGAGACCTTATAGATTCAAATACAACTGTTTTAATAGGTTTCTCAGGATACGGATCAGTTGGAACTACTGTTTTAAACCATATGGTTGAAGAACTCCAAGTGGATTCAATAGGTTATTGGGGAAACATGAGCTGGTTTCATAAAGGAATTTTGGAAGCTCCAATTACAATCTACAAACTTCATATGAAGTCCAAGGATGAAAAAGAGAATTTTGTTCTAATTACATCTCGATTACCAATCCCTGTGGTAGGGTATGAAGCATTACCTGATGCCTTTTGGCGATGGTTGTCGTCTGAGATTCTCTCTTGGAATGCTAAACGTTATATTATAATTGGTGGATTGAGAGAAGAGGTAAGGAATTCATCAAATGATTCTTGGATTACTTTAATTCCAACAGCTGAATATACAAAACAATTCAAAACCAAACGTACATTCAAAGATGATCTTTCAATCAAAGGTCCAATAAGTTTTCTCTTAACTGAAGGAACAGCTTTTAAGGTTCCAGTTTTAGCAGTACTCTCTTATTGTAATACTTATGATATTGATACTGATGCTGGATTAATGGCTTTAAAGGAGCTTGAGATTCATACAAATCTGAATCTTGAATCTGAAAATCTTACAGAATTTGATTCATCTTTTCTCGAGAACTATTTCGATTATTATGATGAAGAAGAAGAAGAAGAATATGAAGAATTTGAAGAGGAATTCGATGAGGGATTTGAGAATTATGATGAACAAGCAAGAGATAGTAAACAATATTCCTCAAGGTCTCGTGATGTTAATCGAAATTTCAGAAATAACAAAGATGATCTTGATAAGTATAAATAACATGTAATTATTTTATAATCTCTGCTAATCCATTGATTTTTACCATTGAAATAGCTTTTTCAGGGCAAATATACTCACAGATTTTACACGCTTTACAATATCTTCTGTTGACAACAAGATAATCAGAGTTTTGTTGAATTGTTCCTTCTGGACAATGAAACATACATTGAAGACATTGAATACATTTATCCTGATTAATCTCTGCTTTATAATTACTCCAACTACCTGTAATTCTTGTTTTTGCTGAACCTGGTCCTATTTCTTGCCCTCCATTAACTTGTGTTCTAGGGATAATGGTTCCAATGGGTAATTCGTTTATATCAGGTAACCATGGTTGCATATCAGAATAATTTCGACTTCCTTTTGTTGTACCATAAATCGTGTTATCATAAGCTATCCTTGCAGCTTCAACATTCTTACGTGCGACACTCTCTCCAAGCTTTGCTTTGAAAACAGAAAGCATCCCCCTTTCAAGATTTTCAAGAGATACAATTTTTGTTCCTTGAATAAGTGCACCTAACATTGCACTATTAGTAATTGAATGTCCTAAAGTTTCACAAGCGATTTTATTCGCATCTAGAACCCATGCATTTACTGGTTTTGATAGTTTTATCTGCTCTGGTTTTTTTGTTGAATTAAGAACCCCAACTCCATCGGATTTAAGACCTTTTGCTACATCAATTAATTCAAGTAGCGATTCATCTAAAACTACAATCATATCGGGTTCATAAATCTGTGTTCGTTGATAAATTGGTTCTTCATTGATTCTAACAAAAGGTACAACTGGTGCTCCTCTCCTTTCAGCTCCAAATGATGGAAAAGTTACTGCGTGTTTTCCTGCATAAAAAACTGCTTTTGCTAGAGCTCTAGAAGCTAACACAGAACCAGTACCACCTCTTCCATGAAACCTAATTTCGAGCATTGAATTTTCACTATTTTTGTGATTGATGAATATAGTTAGAATAGTTGAAATTGTCTATTATATAAAACTATCAGTTTTATTTAAAAATATATTAACCTCGAATTATTTAAATTTTCCTTACTCTTGTTTTTGTTTTTCGGGTTCATTGAATCTAGCATCAAAAAGCCATCTGTTAAACTCAACAGCTATCGAACTTTCAGCTTCAGGATCTTTATTCTTTCTCTTTATCTTTTCCAATTGTTTTTGTCTCTCTAGAAATTTCGGTACAATACTTGTAAAGTCAATTGCGTATAAATCAAAAATAAAAGCAATGGGTTTAAAATAATCTTCCAAGAATTCCTCAAATTCATCAAAATACATCATTAATTCTTTGTAATTCTCCCTTGATACAACGAAATTAATAATAGTGATTGTCTTTCGTTTCAATCTCATATCTCTTGCATCAAGATTTTTAACATCAATTGCAAACGCAAAGAGAAAAAGATTCCTGTTAATTCTAGTTGTTGCTAATCCCTCGATTTTTTGATTTTGAAGCATACCCATTAATGTTGGATAATTTATCAGCATAGTCTCAAGATTGATATCTGTTATACTAGATGCAAACAATTCAAATCCACTATCACCAAAATATACTATTGCGAAACCTTCTTCTTGGGCATTATCAGTGTCAACTAGAGTAGTCAATTTTCTTCACTATTTCTACTCAATATAAATATAAAAACCCCGAAAATTCTGTGCTTTTTCGAAATCTTTCAGATTATTTCTATTTCACAACTTATAAAAAAGTAGAATGAATATCAACTATAATGGTAAACGATTTAGAGGGAAGAATAAAGAAATTCAATAACTCACCTGACAGAGTAAAATTTGAAATCCTAGTATCAATTTCAGAACAGAAAAAAAGTAAGGAAAATATAGAGTTTCTTTTGAAAGTAATTGAAGTAGAGAAATATGAAAAAATCAGGATTAAAGCAATCCTAACTCTGAAGGAGTTTGAAGATAAAAAGATAGTTCAAAAACTAAGCGAATTTTTCTCTTTCGAGCGAGATAACAGTGTTCGTCTTGCACTTATAGAAGTACTTGGTAGTGCATCTTCTGAAGAAATAGAAGAAGTGTTAATTAATGCTACTAAAAAAGATAGCAATGATATTATTCGGTCAATGGCAATAAAACATCTCCATGAAAGAGCAAAGATAGATCAAAAAGAAATGAAGAATCTTTTACTGGATGTAATCCAAAATGATAGAGCAATTTTCCCAAAACAAATAGCACTAAGTGTAATATCTTCATATGCTAAACAAGAAGAATTAGATAAACTGAAACTTATTTTTGAGAGAGAAGAGAAGTTCAAGATGAAACAGCTTCTTCACCAGACAATGATGAATATTGCTTCAAATTTGCAAACTGAATTAGATGTAGAAGAACCTATAGAAGAAAAGGAAGAGGAAACAGAAAAGAAGAAAAGAAGAAAACGCCGAAAAAAAGTGAAAAAGAAGAAAGATGAGGAATACTTGTATTTCTAGAATTTCTAATAATAAAGTGAAATTAACAAATTAATTTGATAAGATTCTTTTCTTTAATAATTTGAATATCAATCTTTAAAAAAACAAAAACCAAATAAATACAAACAAATAACTAAAATATAGACTGTGATGATTTGAATGGCTCAAAGTGTTAATATTTCTGAGAATGAGTTAGAACTTGTCAATCAATTTCTGGTAAGCCTTGAAACAATTATTAATGAACAAAGACAATGGGAAATTGAGACAATAATTGAAGGAGAAGGATTAGAGGGGGCAATTCAAGTTTTTCTAAGTATGATTATGGCAAATTTTGACAAAGAACTTGCTAGATTCAGAGTCTATCCTAGGTTTGTAAAGAAATTTGAAACTGGTAAATTCAGAATACATAGTTCGACAAGAATCTCCCCCACTGATAACGTAGATATAACTTGGACACTTAAACACCCTAAAGGAGAGTTTCAGAAGCTTGCTATCGAAAGTATAAATTCAATGACTGTACC
The DNA here is from genome assembly GCA_013166775.1 of Promethearchaeati archaeon. Lineage (GTDB taxonomy): Archaea > Asgardarchaeota > Heimdallarchaeia > Heimdallarchaeales > Heimdallarchaeaceae > UBA460. The sequence continues at coordinate 3,021 of JABLTJ010000043.1, read as the reverse complement.
ACTTTATGGAGAATCACAAAGAGAAAGAACTGAAATACCAAGACAAGATGAGAACTGGAAAGGATACATGCGAGCTATTGAGAAAGTAAAACTGATCAACAGAATTTATATGAAAATAAAAGAAGATCAAGGAAAGACAAAAGCCAAAGCATTTTTCAAAAATATAGGAGAATTTGAAGAGGAATTAGATAATTTGTTTGGTTTTCTAGAAGGTCAGTATAAAATAATTGCTTATATTGCTGTCATTGGATCAAATGTTTATGGATGGAATGGTGTAATCATGAAGAAGAATGAGAGTTATGAAGTAGTTTTTGATGGTTATCGAGATTTAGAAGCTCTAGAATCTCTCACAGAAATGAATAAGATGACTGAAAAAGAATACTTGGATTTAATTGCTTATCAGTGGAAAGAAAGAATAAAAAAACATAAGCTAATAATCGAAATAGAAGTCGATAAAGCAAAACAAAGAATAACTTATAAAATCATGAAAAAAACTCCAACTCCTAAAAATGGAAAAAAACTAGTTAAGGGAGAAAGAACAGTAAAACAAAAAACAACTAAGAAAGCTAGTCCCAAGAAGAAAAAATGAAACTTGTTTAGTTATCTATAAATAGGTTAGAGAAAATTTAATTACTTGGTAAGTCATAATTGGGAGCATAAAGAATATTATGCAAGGGGAGACATAAATGAAATCAAAGAAAAATATGTTATTTTCTGGAATTATTTTCTGTATTATTATATCACTATCAGGGATGAGTATTGCAAAAGAAACAACAAATAATGATGGCGAATATTTCGATCAATGGGATTATGAATTTGAAGTTCCTAAGATGTATACTGAAATCAAAATTAATGAGGATGGTTCAATAGACATATACTATGAAGTTGATTTCGTAAATGGTCATTCAAGATCAATTGATATTATTGACATCGGATTTCCTAATATTTATTATAAACTGAAGTCCGTAAAAGCTTGGTTAGATGATGAGGAAGTAACAGATATTAGAAGAAGTGAATATGTAGAAATTGGAGTGGAGATACATCTAGACAATGTGGGATATATTTTACTAGGAGACTCTGCCACACTAAAAGTTGAATGTAAGAATCCTAAAATGGTTTACCCAGATGAAACTGAAGGTCGTGCTTCTGTGGTCTTCTTTCAGACATGGTTTTATGGTCCGTTTACCTCTGGTAGCACAGATAGAACTGTGCGTTTCTATTTTCCTGATGATCTAGATGATACTTCTGTTGTTCAAAGAAGAATAGATTTTGGCTCAGCTTTGACTTATGATAGCTCTTCTGAAGGACCCTATGTAGAATTTAATCAACCCGCAGGATCACCTTCTTCGTCTTATAAAGTTGGAGTAGCTTTTCCAGAAGAATATGCTAAAGTATATGATCCTTTCTGGACATTACAAGTCTTTGGTACTATTTATGAAAATATGGGAACAACAGTTTTTATTATAATCATATTTGCAATAATTGCATTAATTTTCATAAATAAAATAAGAATATCTAGAAAATACCTTCCTCCTTCTATCAGTTCATTAGGCGGTGGAGTAAGGGAAAATCTGAATCCTTCGGCAGTGGCTATTCTTCTTGAAAGACCTCTTACTCAAGTGGCTTCTTTGCTACTTTTTGAAATGATGGAAAAAGGGCATGTTGCAATAAAACAAAGAGCTCCTTTAAGATTAGATGTTTTAATCGATGAAACCAAGATTACAGCACTTCCAAAATACCAACTATTAGCAATAAAAGGGATTAAAAGAAGAAATGCGGATGATGAGAAATTTAAAAGAGGATCAAAATCTGGTGCTATTGAACCAGAACCTATTCATCAAACTGAATTAAAGAAATCAATTGAAGCTTTAATTAAAGATGTTACACTGCAGATGAAAGGATTTTCAGCAAGAAAGACTAGAAATTATTATGAGAAAATTGTTGAAAAAGCATGGTTAGATATGCAGAAATCAAATCCTGAATTACAAAATGCTTTTCTGTGGATAATGGTTGATGCAGATTATGAAGGAAGACTCGAGAAACAGTATGATACTTATTATTACCCACACTGGTATACTAGAAATTACTTTATTTTCATAGGAAGACCTTATACTAGAGGGTCAAGTGCTGGAGCTTTCAGAAGAATTACGTCTCCTGGAAAAATCAAAACTATGGCACCAATTCGAAGCTTTTCGAGAGGTTTAATACAAAAGCCAAGTTCATTTCATAAATCAATTCAAAAGATAACTCGACCAGCAAGTTCCTCTAGAAGTGGAGGTAGAAGCTATAGTGGAGGAGGTTGTGCTTGTGCATGTGCTTGTGCATGTGCCTGTGCAGGAGGCGGTAGATAATGTCTAAATCTAAAATGCAACATTTGAGAAATATAGATTCTTTTGCTAGAATGCATCTAAGAAAAGAGAAAAAAGGTAAAGGTATATTATTAGTAAATGCTACAAGAATATTTCACTTAAACAAAACTGCTACTCAATTTATCGAAAAGATAATTGCAGGAAAAGATGATGAAGTAATAATTCGTGAAATGAAAAGGAAATATAGGGTTTCAAGTGATCAATTAGAATCTGATTTGAATGCTTTGAAACAGAACATTAACGAATTAATGGTTAAACCAGATATTGATCCAGTGCAAGATTTAGATCAAGATATTCTTCCGCTTCATGAAACTCCTTTCTCTGCACCTCTTAGGATGGATTTAGCTCTCACTTATGATTGTAACAATAAGTGCACCAAATGCTATGTTGAGAGTCCTCGAGAAATACAAGAATTATCTACAGAAGATTGGAAAGCAGCTTTGGATAAGCTATGGGATAAAGGAATTCCTCATGTAATATTTACTGGAGGGGAACCAACATTAAGAGGTGATTTACCCGAGCTAGTAGAATATGCGGAGGATTTGGGTATAATCACCGGATTGGTTACTAATGGAAGAAAATTGAAAGATAAGAAACTTGTTGATGCCTTGATAACTGCAGGTATAGATCACTTTCAACTAACAATAGAAAG